>DATFBY010000110.1:0-166303 GCA_035253585.1 Gemmatimonadaceae bacterium
GCTCCCGCTTCGCGCATGTGGTAACCGGAGATGGAGATCGGATTCCAGTTCGGCACCTCCGCTGCACAGAAGCGGAAGATCTCCGTGACCAGGTCGAGGCTGGGGCCGGGCGGATAGATGTAGGTGCCCCGCGCGATGTACTCCTTGAGGATGTCGTTCTGGATCGTGCCGTTCAGTTTGTCGCGTGCGATCCCCTGTTCTTCCGCGACGACGATGTACATCGCCAGGAGAATTGCTGCCGTCGCGTTGATTGTCATCGACGTCGACACCCGGTCGAGCGGGATCCCGTCGAGCAATGCGTGCATGTCCTCGACCGTGTCGATCGCCACGCCGACGCGACCGACCTCGCCGCGCGCGCGTGGCGAGTCGGAATCGAGTCCCATCTGCGTCGGCAGATCGAACGCCACCGACAGCCCTGTCTGACCCGCGCCGAGGAGTAGCTTGAACCGCGCGTTGGTCTCGGACGCTGTGCCGAACCCCGCGTACTGCCGCATGGTCCAAAGACGCGTCGTGTACATCGTCGGCTGCACGCCGCGCGTGAACGGAAATTTTCCAGGGTCGTTCAGGTCGCGCGCGTAATCGACCGCCCCATCCTCGGGGCGGTAGACGGTGTCAACGGGGATGCCGGAAGGAGTGCGCCGAGGAGAGTTGCCGGCGCTCACGCCCCCACGCCGGTGAGCACGCCACCCAGCGTCGATCGGGCCAGCTCGACCTCCGCCTTGCTGCCGATGAAGAGTGGCGTACGCTGGTGCAATTCGGTGGGATTGATGTCCATGATGCGCGAGGCGCCATCGCTGGCCGCGCCACCCGCCTGCTCGACGACGAACGCGAGAGGGTTCGCCTCATAGAGTAACCGCAGCTTGCCGCGCGGGCTCTGCTTGTTCGCCGGATACGCGAAGACACCGCCACCCAGCAGATTGCGATGGAAGTCGGCGACGAGCGATCCAACGTAGCGCACATTGAGCGCCTTGCGATCTCCCTCGAGACCGCGATATCGGCGCATCAGCGTCTTCACGTTGTCGTCCCAATGCTGCTCGTACGAATCGTTTACCGAGAGATACCGGCCGCGATCGGGAATGCGGATGTTGGGATGCGACAAAAGGAACTCGCCGATCGACGGATCGAGCGTGAAGCCGTGCGCGCCCTGGCCGGTGGTGTACACCAGCATCGTGCTCGAGCCATAGATCACATACCCGGCGGCAACCTGCCGCCGCCCGGGTTGCAGCATGTCCTCCAGCTCCGCGCGGCGGCCCGTGGAGATCTTTTTGGCGACGGAGAAGATCGTGCCGACGGGAACGTTGACGTCGATGTTCGACGAGCCATCGAGTGGGTCGAAGAGCAGGACGTACTTGCCGCAGCGAAAGCCTTCCGGGATGTGGATGATGTCGGGCTCTTCTTCCGACGCCATGCCGCACAACCGTCCGCCATGGTCCATCGCCTTGGTGATCACTTCGTTGGCGAGGACGTCGAGCTTCTGTTGCACCTCGCCCTGGACGTTCTCGCTATGCGTGGCGCCGAGGATGTCGGCGAGACCAGCGCTTCTCACTTTGTTGGCGATCATCTTGGCGGCGAGCGCCAGGTCGTAGAGAACGCCGGAGAGCTCGCCCGTGGCCTCCGGGTGCAGGCGCTCCTGCTCGATGATGAAGCGTTCGATGGTGACGACAGACGTCGGTGTATGCTGAACCACTAGCCATGTCCTCGAGTGGAATCCGGAGCGGACCGCCCAGCAAGACACGCTGCGGCGTAGGCGCGCGCGTCGGCTTCGAATCGGTTCCGATGATACCCGTGCCGGAGGGTCTCCCAGATATACTGAAACGGAAAGGTCGCGCTGGCCTGAAACTGATGCACGTGCCGCAATTCGTGCAAGAGCAGGTCCGCGTCGAGCGGCACGCGATCGGCGACGAACACCGTGCGCCACAAGGTGATCGCCGCAACGCTCGGGCGCCCGAGCGCCCAGCCACCGACGCGCAGCGGGAACCCACCGCGGCGGAGGCGAATGGCCGCGAGCTCGGGATGGCGCCGCACGAGCTGCGGAGGCGTCGCCATCGCTCGGCCGACCAGGTTCTCAATCAAGGTAGCGACAGTGCCCACGAATCTCCCTCGGCCGAAATCTCGATGCGATCGCCGTCCGTCCTGACGACAATGCTCCCCAGTTGATCGGTACGAAGCACCTCGGCTCCGCGCGCGGCAAGCGCAGCGAGTACGCGCGGACTAGGATGCCCATAGCCGTTGCCGGCGCCTACCGACACGAGCGCGACACGCGGTCGCACGGCGTCAAGAAATGGATCAGTGCTGCTGGTGACGCTTCCGTGATGCCCGACCTTGAGCACATCGGCGCGCAACGAGACCGGTGCGTTCGCCAGCAGCCATCGCTCTTCATCGCGCTCCGCATCTCCCATCAGTAGGAATCGTCGCCGGCCATACTCGATCATCACGACGACGCTGGCATCGTTCGGATCGACGAGTGTCGACATCCATGCCGAGTCAGGCGCGAGCACGCGCAACCGCACGCCATCGACCAGCGTACTCTCCCCGACTCGTACCCGATGCCATCGTACCCCACGACCCAGCGCTTCGGCAAGCGACTCGCGGTATGGCTCGCTGCCGCCGATGTATGCGCCATCCCAGTATGATGCCGGGCGCAGTCCCCGGAGCACGCTCTCGGCGCCGCCAACGTGATCAGCGTGCGGGTGCGACAGGACGAAGGACACCAGATCGCCCCCACGTCGCCTGAGATACGGTATCACGGTCGATCTACCCGCGTCGCCGCCTCGCCACGCGCGGCCGGCGTCGAAGAGCACCCACCGGCCTCGCGGCGTGCGCAACGCAATGGCATCCCCTTGGCCGACGTCGATCATGTGCAACTCGGCCTGCTGGAACCGCGCGGGAGCGAGCGGCGACCATGCTGCTGCCGCGCAGACGGCGAGTGCGACGCACAGTGGCCGACCGGGGAACGTCGCAATGCAGGACCAGAGCAAGGCGGCGGTAGCACAGGCGGCGAGCAGCGCGCCGGTGAACGTCGGTGCGATCGTGATCGACGCGTGAGGGACGGAGGAGCCAAGGAACGCGATCGTCGAAAAGACCGAGAAGAGCGGGTGCACGGCATCGGCGAGAAACGAGGCGACGCCTGACAACGGCGATATGAGGAGGATCAGAAAGAGCGCAGGCTGAAGCACGGCGACGACGGGGCCGGCCGCCAGATTGGTGAGGGGCGCTATGACGCTGATTCGTCCGAAGCTCCACGCAACGAGCGGCGCGGTAGCGACGCTGGCGACGGCGGAAGCGAGCAAGGCTCTGCAGATCGTGGCGCGCCAGCCACTCAGTCGCGGTGTGATCAAGCGCTTCGTGAGCGCACCGCTGGCAATGAGACCGGCAATGCCGACGACGCTGAGCTGGTAGCCAAGGTCGGTAACCATGCGGGGCTCCACGAGCGGCACTGCCGCGCCTAACGCGAGTGCGGCCCAGGGCGATGTCGGCCGTTGGATCATGCGCGAGACGAGAGCGATACCAAGCATCACGCCCGAGCGAACCGCGGGCGCCGGCGCGCCGATCACGATGACGTAGCCCGCCGTCACGAGAATCGTTCCGACAGCCGCCGCGCCGCGCGCCAGGCGCAACGCCTGGAAGACCAGCTGCACAGCGAGCGCGATGATTCCGACGTGGAGACCCGAGATCGACAGCATGTGCACGATCCCCGATTCGGCGAAGCGGTCGCGAATTGCAGGGTCCACGCCGCGAGTGTCGGCCACCAGGAGCGCGCGAGCCATTGGCGCGTCGATGCCGAACACGCTGTCGATTCTCGCTGAGGCACGTGCGCGCAGCGCGCTGGCAAGCGAGACATCGGTAGCTCTTCCAAGCTGTGCCCGCTTGATCGTGACGCCGCGCTTCGTGGGATGCGCCTCACCCGAAACGGGGATGACATCACCACCCGAAGCGCGGCCAGAGACGACAGCCAGCGTCGCGGGCAGACTGCAGCGCCTTCCCGAGACGCGACCTTTCACGAATGCGCCCGGTGCCGCGGGATCATCGAGCGTGACCGTCCAGCTCTTTGCTCGCGCGAGAGCGTCGCGGCATCCACGGTCGGTCCGTAGCTCAGCAGCCGCGACTATGAGACCGCTGGCCAGCAACGCCGCGCCGGCCACGGCCGCCGACGCCTGACGAGCCAGCGCGACGACGAGCAGCATGATCGCCGCCCCGACGCCCCAGATGACAAAGCCGCCGAACCCGAGAAGCAGTCCGGCGGCGTACGACGCCACCGCGATGGCGACGAGCGGCATCGTTCCTCCGCGTATGCGCTACTTTGTCTCCTTGGCGGCACGCGGGTTCGTGTGCCGCGGATTTGCCGCCACTCGCCGCATGGCATCGAGCACGATCACCGACAGCTCGGCGCGTCTCTGATCGCTCTGCAGATCCACGGAGATGAGCGCCTGGCCAGTGGCCGTCCCGCTATACCGCGGCTGGGCCTGGTTCAGGGTGTAGGTCAGCACATCCTCGCGGCAGTGCTCGCACCCACAGAACTCCGGGTTCGCACGGCGGAGCTCGTCGTACAGCTCGCCGATGATGGTCTCGACGCGATTCTTCATCCGGCCATCGGGAGCGCGACCCGCTCACGCACCACCGCTCCGGTGAACGTCGAGCCGGTCGTCCCAGTGAGCTCGACGGTTTGATACGACCCGATCTGCGATTCATCGCCCGGCACCAACACGGTGCGGTGGTGCCGAGTGCGTCCCTGCAGCAGCGTCCCACGACGCGACACTTTTTCCACCAGGATTTCGTGACGCGTTCCGAGTAACGAAAGGTTCTTCGCCCGCGATCCTTCGCGCACCGTGGCGATGAGGCGCGCCAGACGCTCGCTGGCGACATCGTCAGGCACCGTGAGCTCCGGTGGCAGCCTCGTGGCTGGCGTTCCATCGCGGGGAGAGAACTTGAAGGTGAAGGCATCCTCGAAGCCGACTTCCTTTACCGCGGACAGCGTCTCCTCGAACTCGTCATCGGTCTCGCCGGGGAACCCGACGATCACGTCCGTCGTCAGCGCGACGCCGGGAATCGCCGCCCGAAGCCGATCGACGCACCTCAGGTATTCCTCGCGTGTGTAGCGGCGAAGCATGCGCTTGAGCGTGCGTGTCGATCCCGACTGCATGGGCAAGTGCACATGCTCACAGACCGTCGGCGTTGTTGCCATCGCATCGAGCACGCGGTCGCTGAAGTCGTTCGGATGCGGGCTCGTGAATCGCACGCGGCGAATGCCGGATACCGCGCCTACGGCGCGAAGCAGATCGGCGAAATCGTGCTCCCCATCGTGATAAGAATTCACTGTCTGACCGAGCAAGGTGACTTCCGTGATCCCGGCGACGACGATCTCACGAGTTTCGCGCTCGACGTCGGACAACCTACGGCTGCGCTCCGGCCCGCGCGTCATCGGAACAATGCAGTACGTGCACTTGTAATCGCAGCCGCGCTGCACGGGGATCCACGCGCGCACGCCGTCAAACCGCCGCGCGGCAAAGTCCTCGTAGTGCTCTTCGAGATCGAAGTCGACTTTGGCGACTCGTTCACCGCGACGTGCGCCTTCGATGAGCGCCGGGAGCGCGCGGTAGCCATCGGGACCGATCACCAGATCGACGTGCCGAGCGCGGTCGAGGAGCTTGGGGCCGAGCCGCTGGGCCATGCACCCCGTCACGCCGAGCACCGTTTCGGCACCCATGTGCCGCTTGAGCTCACCGAGCCGGCCGATGACACGTTGCTCGGCGTGATCGCGGATGGCGCAGGTGTTGACGAGGATGACGTCGGCGCCTTCTGGGGACTCCGCCGGCGCATAACCGTACTCGGCCAGATGACCATACATGAGCTCGGAATCGCTCACGTTCATCTGGCAGCCGTACGTCTCGATGTAGACAGTTCCGCGCGAAGTCCTTTGCATGCTGAAAGTTATACCGCACGACCAGCCCGGTACAGTGCGGGTGCGGAGGCTTCGATTCGAACTGGTAACGTTCGGCCGGCGTTGTGCATCGAAGACCCCATCGATTCCCAGCACGGAGGCCGGAATGGCAGACACTTCGCGTCCGATCGACCCGGGCGTGTCAATCGGACATGTGCACCTCAAGGTCTCGGACCTCGGCCGGGCTCTCGATTTCTATTCCGGCGTGCTCGGCTTCGAGCTCATGCAGCGCTACGGCCCGCAGGCGGCATTCGTGTCGGCCGGCGGCTACCATCATCACATCGGTCTGAACACCTGGGAAAGTGCGGGCGGGAAGCCACCCGGTCGGGGAACGACCGGACTTTACCATGTGGCGATTCGCTATCCGACGCGGGCGGCGCTGGCTGATGCGCTCAAGCGGCTCATGGGCGCCGGGATTCAGCTCGACGGCGCGAGCGATCATGGCGTGAGTGAAGCGCTCTATCTCCGCGATCCGGATCAGAACGGCATCGAGCTCTACTGGGATCGCCCACGCGAGCAGTGGCCGCGCACGCCCGACGGCGCGTTGGCCATGACCACGATGCCGCTCGACCTTCGCAGCCTGCTCGGCGACGCGCCGTAAACCGATCCGAACGTAGCGCAGCGAAGCGAGTATCGTCGTTAGGCGGTAGCCGCCGGCTTGGACGACGGGTGCACAGGGAGCATGAAATGAAATTGGCTCCCCTGCCCCTCGGCGCTTTGCACCCAGATCCGCCCGCCGTGGGCCTCGACCGCCAGCTTGCAGAAGGCGAGGCCGAGGCCGGAGCTGCGGACGCGCGGGAGCTCGGGCTGCCGCACTCGTTCGAACTTGCGGAAGATGAGCTCGTGGTACTGCGGCGGGATTCCCGGCCCGTTGTCGCTCACGGTGAAGAGCACGCCGCCTGACGAGTCGCGCCGCGCGAGGACGTCGAGCTCCACCGCCTTCGAGGAGTGCGTCAACGCGTTCTGAATGAGATTCGAGAAGACGCGCTTGATCAATCCCTTGTCGGCATGGAAGACAGGCGTGTCCTCGGCCACGTCGATGTGCGCGTACGCACTCTCCTGCTGGAAGCGCACATGCCACTCGTGCACGACTTCGGTGATGAGCGCGCCCGGCGCGATGGGCTGAACGTCGAGCTGGATCTGCGTGTCCTCGATCCGTGCGACCTCGAGGAGATCGTTGATCAATCCGAGGAGGTCCTCGGCCTTTCCTTCCGCATCGCCAAGCGCACGGCGCTGATTGTCGGAGATGGCGCCGAAATCGCCATCGATGACCATCTCGAGTGAGGCGAGCACGGAGGTGAGCGGTGTTTTCAGATCGTGCACGATCATCTTCATGAGGTCATCGCGCACCTTCTCCAGCTCCCGCAGCTTCCGATAGCTTTCTTCCAGCGCATCGGTCGCGAACTTGAGTCGCAGCAGGCTGCGAACGCGAGCCGAGAGGATCTGGCGGTTGTGCGGTTTGGTGAGGAAGTCGTCGCCGCCGGCCTCGATCGCTTTCACGCGATCGGTGGTGTCGTTGAGCGCGGTGACGAAAATGACGGGGATGCGCGCCGTGCGTGGATCACGCTTGAGCCGCCGGCACACCTCGAAGCCCGTCGAACGGTCATCGCACCCCAGGTTGCCCGCCGGCATCGATACGTCGAGGATGCACAGATCGGGATTGTGCGCGAAGGCACCTTCGAGCGCGCTCGGACCATCGACGGCCTCTACCACTCGGTAGCCGAGCGTCGACAGTTGATCGTTGAGCAGCTCCACGTTCGCCGGTACGTCGTCGGCGACGAGGATCAACGGAGCGGTCGGCCCGCTCTCTGACGCGTATGCTTGCGTCACGGGGTCAGGGTTTGACGGCTATTCCAATGCTGAAAGTCCAGGCGTTCTCGCGTGCATCGCCGTCGGTGCGGCGCATGGAGCGTTGGAGGGCTAAATCGATTGCGGCCCGGAAGCGAGACATGGGGATTCCCAAGCCAGCGGCGATGTTCGTTTCGCGAATCTCATCGCCGCTCACGCTGAATGGGAGTGTGCGCCGACGCACGCCCGCGCGAACCGGCAGATCCTGGCCGAGCAAGCCCGGGCCCTTCACTTCGGCTCCGATGCCAACGTCCCATCCATCGAATGCTTGAACGGGACTTCCGGCGCGAAGCAGACCGCCCAACTTAGACCACTCATCCCAGTTGGCGCGGATGGCAAGCGTCGTTCCGGCGATCCCAGTATAACGAATTCCGCCACCAAATCGGCTTGGCGCACTGGCAGCCTGGAGGAGAGTGTCACCGCTGTGCGCGCGGACGCGCCCACCAGCGCGACCCGACGCCGCCACCGACAGTTCCTTGATGCGAAACTCGAAGCCGCCGCTGATGGCGTTGCCCGAATAGCTGAGCGCGCCCGTCTCCAGGAATGGCAGCGTGACGGAGCTGTCGTTGAACGAGGCACTGTCGAAGGTGACAGCGACGGTTTGACGATTCTCACCGGTGAACGCGTGCCCGCCGATGCCGACAATAATGGATGGCGTGATCGCGTACGAGACGCCTAGCCGCACATCGTTGATGGCGCCTTCGCTGCCGAAGTTCGCGGTATAAGTGACCGTGTCGTCAGGCAGGATGACGGAATCTCGCACCGATGTCCGCCACGTTCGGTCGAACAACGTCGAAAAACCAACACCGATGGTTGCCTTGTTCCCGATCGCCAGCGCAGCCGCAACCACTGGAAAGCGAATCAACGTCGATGATTCGTCATCGCCGTCGGTGCCCGAGAGCCTTCGAAATTCAGGCGAGTATTGCACGTAGATGCCAGACCGGCCCCATGACGCGAGCGCCGCTGGATTCAAGGGGGTGATCGGGTCGAACTCGGCCAGCGCTCCGCCGGTGCTCAACACGCGCGTGCTCACCTGACCTGGTGGATACCCGAAGCCTTGCGAGCTCAGCGTTCCCTGCGCGTGCAGCGTTGCCGGGACGACGCCCAAGAGCATGAGGGCCACTGCAAATCGAAATGCGCGCATCAAGGCAGTCCGAGACCGACGCGTGGGATGTATGTGATGCGAAGCCGCGGCTGGAGCCCCGCCGGCGCCTCGATGGAGAAGAAACGCACCTCAGCCGGATCGGACGCTTCCTCGCTCGAGACCAGCACGAGCGACCGTTGATTGATCGTCTCGTCGACTCCTCGCCAGATACGTAGCAGCGAGGGAATGTCGAGCCGGTGCTGGCCCGAATCGCTAGGCGTAGTGCGAATAGGATCGATGACGACGCCGAAGGAGAACGGGTCGTTCGCCAGCAGCGCCGAGCGGCCGGGATCCACGAGGTTCGACGCGATGACGATGCGCGGCGACACATTGATCGTGTCGTTCGATCCGATGACGCCGCGATTCGGCAACTGCGTGAGAATGAGCGATGCTCGAACGATGGTAGTCGAGTCGATGATCTGCGACGGAATCACGAAGCGGAGGAACACGCGCTTGGCAGGTAGTCCGCCCACGGCAAGAACCGCTGGTGGCGTTGGCGGTGTGCCGATGAGCGCAATGGTGTAGTCCTCCAAGTCCGGCACGGGCGAGCGAGAGATCTCGAACGACGAGATGCGCAGCGTATCGCGGACCTGCGGCGTATCGCGGTCGGAGCGAGCGAGGTAGATCAGCTGCGGTCCGGATACTCCCGCCTCGCCCTGCACCAGACGCACTTCGGCGGTGGCCGCGCTCCGAATGAGAAGGCCGAAGCGCAAGCGCAACCCGCCGAGGATCCTCGCCTGAACGAAGGCGCGAGGCAGCTCGATGCGGACGCTTCCCGTCAGCGAATCCTGCCGGACAGTTTTCGTGGCGAGCAGCCGGTCCGGACGAAGAAGCTGCCTTACCGCCGCAGTGTCGGGATCGGCCACGCCAGGCGCGTCGACGTCGTACACCTCGAAGGTTACCGGCGCCGTAGCGAGCTGCGTCGTCGCGGCCAGCGTCACATTGAGGAATGCGCTGTCGATGGCGACGATGCGACGAGTGGTGGTGTCGCCGGCGGGCTTGGGGAAGATCGGCGACAGCGTGTCGTAGCGCATGACCGCCGCCGTCACCAGCGAATCGCCGCGCCTGGCTACCAGCAGCTCCCCTTCGGTCCCGAGCGGCGGAAACCCGATGAGCGTCGAGTCCTCGGACACGGGGAAAATTGTCGTGTCCTTCAGCACGACGTTCTGATCCGGACACAGCGCCGGACAGGCCGCGCCACCAGTCACGTCTTCCTGACACGCCGAAACCAACAGCACGCACCCGAGCGTGAGCCCGAGCGCGCGCACCGAATCACGCAAGCCGAACACTCTTTCCTTCCACGTCAAAGCTGTCCACGATGCCCATGATGACGGCGTCGACGGGGCGATCCTTTGTGACCGCCGTCTGTCGCGCCGAGCTTCCCGTCGCGTAGAGAATCACTTCACCCATCCCCGCGCCGACGCTGTCCACCGCCACTACGTACCCGCCTTCCCTGTCGAGCGTGGTCGTCAGGTTCTCCACCACGAGGAGCTTGAGCGAAGCCAGCGACGGATCCTTCCGCGTCGAGACGACGGTGCCCACGATGCGGCCGAGCTTCATGAGCGATCCAGGGAGGAAGGGGTGAATGGATGTGGAAGGAGCTGGAAAAGCGTCCAGCGCGTCTCCTTCCCTCCGGTGGTGCAGCTGAGAATGTCGACGTCGTTCCCAAACTCGCCCAGCACCTGACGGCACTCGCCGCATGGCGCCGCGGGAACGATAGCCTCGGTCGCGATGACGAGACGCTCGAACTCCCGGTCGCCGTTGGCGACGGCAGCGAGCACCGCCCCGCGTTCGGCGCAAATACCCGCCGTGTACGACGCATTCTCGACGTTGCAACCCACGTACGTCTTTCCACTCCGAGTGCGAAGAGCCGCACCCACGCGGAAGTTCGAGTACGGCGCGTAGGCGCGGTTCATGACCTGGAACGCGGCATCACGCAACGAGTCGGAATTGTTGCCAGTGCTCACTCGCTCACCAGGTCGCCGAGGAACGATCTGCCTCGTCCCCGGAAGGACACGCCGAACCACTCGGCAACAGTTGCTCCGAGATCGGAGAATGTGTCGCGCTCGCCGAGTGCCCGCGGACGGACGCGCGGTCCCAGCGCGAGGAGTGGAACGCACTCGCGCGAATGGTCCGTTGACGGCGTAGTGGGGTCGTTGCCGTGATCGGCAGTCAGGAAAAGCAGGTCGTCCTCGTGCAGTGCGGCCTGTAGGTCAGGGAGGGCGCGATCGAACGCCCGAAGCCCCTCATGGAACCCCGGTGCGTCGTTTCTGTGCCCCCAAACTTGGTCGAAATCTACAAGGTTGGCGAAGATGAGCCCACTGCGCTGCTCAGCGAGGGCTCTCAAAAGGGCGGCTACGCCGGCCGCATTGTCGGGGGTGTGCTCCGACGTGATTCCCCGACGGGCGAATAAGTCATCTACCTTACCGACACCACGGCGGGGTATCTCGGCCGCGGCCAGCGCGTCGAGCAGCGTCTCCCCTGGGGGCTCGATCGAGAAGTCGCGGCGATTCCCGGTGCGCGTGTAGGCACCCGGAGACCCTACGAACGGCCGGGCGATCACGCGCGACAGGTTGTGCGGCGGTTGGAGCATCTCCCGCGCAATCTCGCAGGCGCGGTAGAGCTCCTCGAGTGGAACTGTCTGCTCATGGGCCGCAATCTGAAAAACCGAATCCGCGGACGTGTAGACGATCCATGCGCCCGAGCGCTGGTGCTCGGGCCCGTATTGGTCGATGACGGCCGTGCCGCTCGCCACGACGTTACCGATGACGGCTCGGCCGGTTCGCCGCGAGAACTCGCGCACGACCGGATCGGGGAAGCCGTTCGGGTACGTCGGAAATGGCGTATCGAGATGCACACCCGCGATCTCCCAATGCCCCGCGGTGCTGTCCTTCCCAGCTGACTTCGGCTGCATGAGACCCCAGGCGGCGCTCGGAGTCGCAGCGGGTGAGACGCCTTGAAGCGGCTTGATGCGGCCCAACCCGGCACGCTCGAGGTTCGGGAGCCGCAGACCGCCTATGGCGCGCGCGAGGTTGCCGAGGGTGTCGCTTCCCTCGTCGCCGTACGCGCCCGCGTCAGGCGCCGCGCCGATGCCGACGCCGTCGAGCACCAGAATCGTGGCTCGCCTCACGCGCCGGCTTCCTGGTAGACGTGGGGAAGACGAGGAACTCCGAGCCCGGTGAGGAACTCGTAAGGATGCACGTTGCCTAACGAGGCGACGTCCTCGACCGTGATCAGGTGCTCACCATCCCGGCCGATGAGCGTGGCGCGATCGCCTAACGAGCACGGGACGTCGCTGACATCGATCATCGTCATGTCCATCGTCACCACGCCCAATACCGGGACGAAGCGGCCATTGATGATGGCGCGTCCGCGTCCACTCATCGCGCGCGGATAGCCGTCGGCGTACCCGATCGCAAGCGTGGCCACGCGGCGCTCAGCGGACGCGATGTACGTTGCGTCGTAGCTCACGCTCGCCCCTACGGGGATGGTGCGAAGATCTACCACCGATGCGCGCAGCGAGACGACGGGCTCGGGGAAGATCGCGGCTCCGCCGCCGCTGCCCACCCCATAGAGGAACACGCCAGGCCTCACGACATCCCATTCGGAGCCGCGGCGTCGCGCGATCGCGGCGGAGTTCTCGGTGCTGAGCAATGCTGGCCTTGCCGGAAGCTCCGCCAATGCCTGGCGAAAGAGCCGCTCCTGCTCTTCCATGCTTCCGTTGCCGAGCTCGGCCGAGTGGAAGTGCGTGAACGCACCTTCTGGTGGCGACGTGATCAGTGCATCGCGGAGCTGGGCGGTAGCATCCCATCGCACGCCGGCGCGACTCATTCCGGTGTCCACGCCCAGATGCCATGCACCGCCGCCGATCGAGTGCCAGTCCACGATTTCGGCGCTCCGACTGAGTATGGGCGTGACACGCGCATCGCGAGCGACACGAAGGTCGGCGGAATCGAGCGGAGTGAAGACCACGACGGGTCGCTCGATCCCCGCTCGGCGCAGCTCGGCGCCTTCGGCGACTGTCGCAACACCGTAGCCCCACGGCTCCAGCCGCTCGAGCGCCAACGCGGCGCGTACCGCGCCCGTTCCGTACGCGTCGGCTTTGAGCATCGGGAGGAGCGGCACTCCAGCCCGTGCGGCGAGTGCGGCTCCATTGCGAACCAACGCGCCCAAGTCGATCTCGACCCAGGCGCGTGTCAGGTGCTTCTGCATTGACGCGTCATTTGGTGCGCGGGTAGTATACCGGCGCCGGAGGAGCGATGCAAGATAAGCCTACACTTGAAGATGCGCTCGCGCTCATGCGCGACCTCAGAGCTCGGTGCGAGTGGGATCGCGAGCAGACGCACGAGTCGCTGCGGCCGTACCTGATCGAGGAGGCGCACGAGCTGGACGACGCGATCCGTCGTGCGTCGGCGGAAGGCTCGTCGGCCATGCGAGAGGAGCTGGGCGACGTCCTCCTCCAGGTGCTCTTCCATTCGGTGATCGCCGAGGAGCGCGGCGAGTTCGATGCACGCGACGTCGCGGCGTCGCTCATCGCCAAGATGAAGCGGCGGCATCCGCACCTGTTCGAAGGAGGACCGCGAGAGAACTGGGAAAAGATGAAGGCGAAGTCGCGCGGCTCGATCGCCGAGGGGTTGCCGGCGGGCTTACCGTCGCTGCATCGCGCTCATCGCCTACAGGATCGCGCGGCCGGTGTCGGCTTCGATTGGGACGATACCGAAGGCCCAGCGCAGAAAGTGATCGAGGAGCTGGAAGAGGCGCGCACCCTTCTTCGCGAGCAAGCCGCTCGCACCGATGCCGCGGCCGCGCCAGCGGACGCTGGCGTTCAGCGCGAGATCGAGTCGGAGCTGGGCGATCTTCTCTTTGCCGTCGTGAACCTCTGCCGCCGCGCCGGCGTTCACCCCGCGCTCGCACTCGATCGGGCCAATGACAAATTCGTTAGGCGGTTCGAGGCGGTGGAAAAGTTGGCCGGGGAGCGAGGGGTAATAATGGGAGAGGCAAGCTTGGCGGAGCTGGACGAGCTATGGGAAGAAATCAAAAGGCTCGAAGGCTAGCAGATCCCAGATGCACTCCAGTTTACGGCCTGACCCGGTTCATCATCCTCGGAAAAGCTATCGTCTCTCTCAAGTGCGGGACTCCACAAATCCACGCCACCGTGCGCTCGAGACCCAGGCCGAACCCGGCGTGGACGAAGGTTCCATATTTCCGAAGGTCGAGATACCAGCCGTACGCATCTTCCGGCAGTCTTTCTTCGCGGATGCGATGTAGCAGCTTGTCGTAGTCATCTTCGCGCTGGCTGCCGCCGATGATCTCGCCGTAGCCCTCGGGGGCGAGGAGATCGTCGCAGAGCACCGTGCGTGGATCGGCCGGGTTCTCCTTCATGTAGAACGCTTTCGCTTCCTTCGGGTAGTTCATCACGAACACCGGCTTTTCGTAATCGGCGACGATGAGCGCTTCGTCCTCGGCGCCGAGGTCGTCTCCCCATTTGATGGCGCTTCCCTTCTGCTGCAACAGCGGCACGGCATCCGAATAGTCGAGCCGTGGAAACGGCGGCACGATCGGCTCGAGCTTCTTCACATCGCGCTCCAGGTCTTTCAGCTCGGCCGCGCGGCGATCGACGCACCGCTGGACGAGGTACGACACGAACTCTTCTTGCAGCACCATGTTCGCGGCGCTGTCGTTCCACGCAACCTCCGGCTCGATCATCCAGAACTCGCTCAGATGACGCCGTGTTTTCGATTTTTCCGCGCGGAACGTCGGACCGAACGTGTAGATCTTGCCGAGCGAGGCGGCGGCCGCCTCGCCATAGAGCTGTCCCGTCTGCGCGAGATACGCCTGGCCTTCGTCGAAATATTCCGTCGAGAACAGCCCCGACCGCTCGCCGATCGCGGCGGTCAAGATGGGCGTGTCAACCCGAACGAAGCCACGATCGTAGAAGAAATCATGGATCGCCTGCTCGATCTCGTGCCTGACGAGCATGATCGCGCGCTGGCGTGGACTGCGGAGCCACAGGTGGCGGTGATCGAGCAGGAAGTCGATGCCGTGTTCCTTGGGCTGGATCGGGTAGTCGATCGGAGACGCGCCGATGATCGTCAGATCGGTGACGCCCATCTCGTACCCGCCGGGCGCTCGGGCGTCGGCCCGCACCTCCCCACAGATGATGAGGGATGTCTCGGTAGTCAGTGCCGCGAAGCGCTCCCATGTTTCCGGCGTCACCGAACTCTTCGCCAGAACCGCCTGCATGATCCCACTTCCATCGCGCACGACTACGAAGGCAACTTTCCCGGACGAGCGAAGGTGGGTGACCCACCCCCGAACGCACGCGCGCTGGCCGGTAAAGCCATGCAGATCGCCGATGCTGGCGTAGGGCAATGTCATTGATTTGGCTTGGCTTACGTGGCCGGGCAAGCTAGAGTACCCGTACTTCGCTGTCAACGGCGTGTCACGTGTGATTTCCATCACGTTGCGCAGCTGGACTACGGCGTAGTCGTTGCAACTGACATCAAACCGCATTCACGCGTGCGAGATTCGGACTTTCGTTGCGAGGTCTGGTCGAGCCGCTCGCCAAGGACACGGGTGACCCTCTTCGCGCATCCCCTGACGTGAAGATCCGCACGAAGCTGGGGCTCGGGCTGCTCACCATCGTGGTGGTGCTGCTCGCGCCACTGCTATTCGCCTTGCGGTCTCTCGAGCGACTGCACGACACGACGCGCGATCTCCAGCGAGGTGAGTTCGCGGCGTCGCTTCTCCTCGGCCGTTTGCGCACGAGCGTCGAGGAGCTCAGACGAGCCGAGGATCGCGTCGCCATCGTGCGCGATACGGCCAGCCGTATCGCAATGGAGCGCCAGGTCGACACGCTTCGGGCGCGGACCGACTCACTTCGGCTGCTCGGACTGGACAGCGCCGGCGTCGCGGTCGCCGCGGTGCTGGCCAGCATCGAAAATCACGCGCGTGACGAGTATGCTGCCGCGATGAATGGACGGATCGAAGTGCTCGACTCGATCTCGAATCGGCACGTGCGCCCGGCGTTGCGTGACATGGAGACGGTCATCAGGACCGCAGAGGGCTCCCTGCGACTTCGCACCGCCGACCGCGTTCGCGATGCGGCCGATGAAACCGGCAATGCCCAGCGAGCGGCTGGCTTCGCGCTGGCGGTCGCGCTCGTGCTGGCTCTCGGGATTGCCATCGGTCTCTGGCGTTCCATTAGCCGGCCGGTGCGTGACCTCGAGGAAGGGATGGCCGCTGTGGCCAGTGGCAAGTTCGATCACCGCATCGAGGTGTCGACCGAGCGACGTGACGAGTTCGGTCAGCTCGCCAAGAGCTACGAGGTGATGGCGCAGCAGCTCGCGCAGCTCGATCAGCTCCGAGCCGAATTCATCTCGATCGCCTCGCACGAGCTCAAGACGCCGATCAACGTGATCGTCGGATATCTTCAATTGATGGAGGAAGGCGTCTACGGACCCGTGACGCCGCGCATGCGGGAAGTGCTGCTGACGCTCGAGAATCAGACCAAGATGCTCGCGCGTCTCGCCCATCAGTTGCTCGACGTGAGCCGCTTCGAGGCGGGCGGCGGGAAGCTGGAGCTTCGTCGGTTCGCGCTGGCACCGTTCCTCGACGAGCTCGAAGGGACGTTCCGAGTGTTGGCGATGCAGCGCGGCGTGAACTTCAATATTCTTCGGGAGGAGCCACTCCCCGATGAAGTCGTCTGGGACCAGGAGCGCATGAACGAAGTGCTGGGCAATCTCCTGTCGAACGCCTTCAAGTTCACCGGTCGCGGTGGCTCCGTCGAGCTCAGCATTGCCCATGACAGCGGGACGGTACAGGTCGCCGTGCGCGACAGCGGCGCGGGGATTCCACCCGAGCAGCTTCCGCGCATCTTCGAGAAGTTCTATCAGGCCGACAATCAGGGATCGGCCACGCAAGGCGGGACGGGACTGGGGCTGGCAATTGCCAAGCAGATCGTCGTAGCGCACGGAGGCGCGATCTCGGTGGACAGCACGGTTGGGGTCGGGACGACGTTCACCATCGCGCTGCCGGTCACGGCCGGCGGCCGGATTAGCGCGCAGGTTCCGGCGGAGTCGGCTGGAGCGATGGCGTGAAGCTCATCGCCTTCGTTGGTGCCGTCCTCCTGGTGACAGCGTGTGTGCGTGGACGCGGTGTCAATCAGGCGGCGTCGATCGATGTCTGGGCGACACGCGACTGGCCGGCCGCGCTCGCATCGGCGCAGCAAGCAGCGGCCGAAGGGCGCTACGACGCCGCCGATCGGGAGCTGTCGTTCTTCGCCGAGCGAAATCCCGGGACGCTTCAGGCGCGAGAGGCATCCTACTGGCGGGCGATGTTCCTGCTCGATCCGGCTAACGACGGTGGGGATCCCACGGCGGCGCTGGCACAGCTCCAGCGATACCTCACCGACAGTCTGGCTTTCACGCCTCACCGCGGCGAGGCGATGATGCTGCGGCGCCTGGCAACGGAGCTCGATTCGCTGCGGCGCTCGACAGTTTCGGTTGCCACCGCCACGGCGCGCACCACGGCAGACTCCGCTGCCACCGCAAAGGAGCGAGAGATCGAGCTCGAGAAACAGAATCAGGCGCTCAAGGAGCAGCTGGAGAAAACCACCGCCGAGCTCGAGCGAATCAAGAAGCGCCTCGCTGAGCGCCCGTAAGTACCGCCAGTCGCTCAGCCGACTCGGAAGAGCTCCATGGCGCGGGAATACCGCTCGGCAAGCGCGCGCCTGATTCCCGCTTGCTGCGGAGCAGCGAGCTCCGGATCGTTCTCCAAGAGACGTTCGGCTTCCTCGCGCGCGAGTGAGCTCAGCGCTTCATCGCGCAGTGGATCCGCGACGCGGAAGGTCGGCACTCCGCTCTGCCGCTCGCCGAACAGGTCACCCATCCCGCGAAGGCGGAGATCCGCGCGGGCGATCTCGAATCCATCGTCCGTCTCTTCGACGACGCGCAGGCGCTCGGCCGCTTCGGGGCTCACGTCCCCCAGCATGATGCAGTACGACTCCTCGGCCCCACGTCCCACGCGTCCGCGGAGCTGGTGCAGCTGTGAGAGACCGAAGCGCTCGGGGTGCTCGATCAGCATGATGGTGGCGTTGGCGACGTCGATACCGACTTCGATGACGGTCGTGGCGACCAATACGTCGATCTCCCGATCGCGAAATCGGCGCATGATGTCGTCGCGCTCGTCGGCGTGAAGGCGGCCGTGGATCAAGGCAACTCGTCGCTCGGAAAAGGCACCAGACGCCAGCTCCTCGTACATCGTCGTCGCTGCCTTGAGGTCGGTCTTCTCCGATTCCTCGATGACCGGGTAGACGACGTATGCCTGACGACCCTGCGCCAGCTGTCGATCGATGAACTGGAGAATGCGCTCGCGCGACGACTCGGGACGCAGAGCGGTTTTCACGCTCCCGCGGCCGGGCGGCCGCTCGTCGAGCACGCTCATGTCCAGATCGCCGTACAGGGTGAGCGCGAGAGAACGCGGAATGGGCGTCGCGCTCAAGAGCAGCACGTCGGGGCGAGTCCCTTTCTCGCCTAACGCGGCGCGCTGCTCGACGCCGAAGCGGTGCTGCTCATCGATGACCGCGAGACCGAGCTTGCCGAAGGTGGTTCCCTTCTCCACCAGCGCGTGTGTACCGACGGCGACGAGGGGCGCGCCGCTCTCCAACTTTCGTGCGGCGTCGCGGCGCTCGACTCCGCTCATGCTTCCCGTCACGATGACCGGACGCATGGCGAGCGGCTTGAGGAGCGCGGTGAACGTGCGCGCGTGCTGCTCGGCGAGGAGCTCGGTCGGCGCCATGATCGCCGCCTGGTAGCCATTCTCGACTGCCAGGAGTGCCGCGAAGAGTGCGACGACTGTCTTGCCGCTGCCCACGTCGCCCTGCAACAGCCGGTGCATGCGGCGGTCGCTGCACATGTCGGCCACGATCTCGCGTGTGGCCCGCACTTGCGCGCCCGTGAGCTCGAAGGGGAGCGAGCTCTTCAGCGCCGTGGTCAGCTGCCGCCGGTTGGTGAAGGTGATGCCGCGCCGCGATTCGCGCGCAATGTCTTTCGCGCGGCGGTGCAGCAGGTGCACGAAGAAGAGCTCCTCGAACGCCAAACGCGATCGTCCGCGCATGGCTTCGGCAACGGACTCCGGACGGTGCACCATTCGGAGCGCATTGCCTAACGAGGGGACGTTCGCGCGCTTGAGCATGTCGCGCGGCAGGTACTCTTTGGCCAGCGCGAGGAGCTCGTCGAGGTGGGTGTCGACGAGCGAGCGAATGACCTTGAAGGACAGCCCTTCGGTCGCGGGATAGACGGCGAGCACTCGCCCGCCCGCGGTGCCGTCATCGTCGGCGCCGAGGTTTACCATCTCGCGCGGTTGGAGCTGCCGTCCGTGGAAGAAGCGTACGGGACCGCTCAGCAGCAGCAGATCGTCCTTGCCGATCGAGCGATCGAGATACGGCTGACCGGGCCACGACACCTCGATCATTCCACTGTCGTCGCGGACCACGGCCTGGAAGATTCGCAGGCCTTTCCGTGTGGGAATGATCCCCTTGGAGATCACGCGCCCGATGATCGTCGCGTCGATGCCCGGCTCGAGTGAAGCGATGGGCATCACCGTGCTGGCGTCTTCGTAGCGGTGAGGGAGGTGATACAAGAGATGACCGGCCGTCACGACGCCGAGGCGGCGGAATGCCTCAGCGCGTCGTGGACCGACGCCTTTCAGGTAAGTGACTGGAGTACCGAGTGTCAGAGACATCGCAGATGTGCGAAAGCCATCGTCTGCGATGTCACGCCATGAGCTCTTTCGCGTACTCTCCCGCGTCGAACTCCTCCAGATCCTCGGCTTTCTCTCCGACGCCGACGAATTTTACCGGGATGTCCAGCGCCTCGTGCACGGCGACGACGATGCCGCCGCGAGCGGTACCGTCGAGCTTGGTGATCACCACGCCAGTGAGCGGGACCGACTCGGCGAACGACTTCGCCTGCGCAACCGCGTTCTGGCCGATCGTCCCGTCGAGCACCAAGAGTGTCTCATGCGGCGCGTCGGGGAGCCGCTTGGCAATGACACGCGCGACCTTCTGTAGCTCGCTCATGAGATTGTCTTGGGTGTGCAGACGCCCGGCGGTGTCGACGATGACAACATCGATGTTGCGCGCGAGCGCCGCGTCGATAGCGTCGTACGCAACCGCAGCGGGATCGCTGCCCGCCTTCGAGCCGACGAACTGCGCGCCGACACGCTCAGCCCAGAGACGCAGCTGGTCGATCGCGCCCGCACGATACGTATCGCCGGCGGCGACCAGCACGCTCTTCCCGGACTTTCGAAGCCGCGACGCGAGCTTGCCGATGAAGGTCGTCTTCCCCGCGCCGTTGACGCCGACAACGAGCACGACAGTCGGCGGAGTGCTCGCCAACGTCAGTGTCGGATCGCTCTTTCCGGAGCGTAGCGCCTGCTCGATCCCCCCACGCAGCGCGTCGTTGAACTCATCCTGACTCCGGATGAGCCCACGGCTCGCCAGCTGCTCGACGTCGGCGACCAGGCGCAATGTCGCACCCACGCCGAAATCGGATTCCAGCAGAATCTCCTCCAGGCGCTCGAGCGATCCCGGACTGACGCCGCCACGCACGGCGACGCCGACGTCCATGAGCGCAACGTCCTTGATCCGCTGCCAGAGCGAGCGGCGAGGAACGTCTTCCGCACGGCGAAGAATACGAGCCATCAAATAAGGGAAGTCGTGGGTTTACGATTGCAATGGGATCAGCGCAGGCCCCGCCGGCGGCGAAGCAGCCACTCGGCGCACAGCGCAACGACGACCACGATGTACGGCCACCAGCGATCGCGCAGCCGAGGACGATCGCCGACGGTGGCCGCACCGCCGACGTTGCCTGACGAGAGCGTGGCCGCGCGCGGCAAGAGCTCGTGCGACGCGTTCACCGCCAGCACCGCGGAGCCGCCCGGTACGCGCACATCGTAAATGCCGGCGGCTAGCGGATCGCTTTCGGCCACGGTCCCGCCGACGCCGAAGCGCAGCGTCACCGAATCTTCGTCGGCGGGCGCGCCTCGGCGCGTGAGAACCGCCGTCACTACTGAATCGGCGCCCGACGGCACGCCGCCGCGCCGCCAACGGATCCGTTCGCCGGCGCGCACCAGTCCTTCGGCAGGGATCGCGCCTCGCGCGTCCAGCCGCTCCGCGCTCAACCAATCAAATATACTTCCCCACAGTGCCGCGTACGCGTCGGCGCTGGTACCCCCGCGAAACGACCAGCGCCAGAGTCCGGACGCGCCAATGATGATGACCCGGCGGCCACTTTCGCTGCCGACGATCGCCGGCCGGCGCTCGTATTGCCGGCCGCGCGCAACCGCCAGTCCTTGCCACCCGTTCGTGCCGATGGATGACGCGACATCGATCGGAGGCAAGCTGTCCCACATGATCCCGGACAGCGCCGCTGTAACCGGCGAAGGCGGCGCGGCCACCGCGTACCATTCGTCGCCACTCGCCGGCGGCGGCGCGAAGAGCGCGAGTGAGCCCGGCGCGGCGGCACGCGGCGCGCCGAAGATCGCAGTGTCGCCGTGGATGATGGCGAGCGGTGCTTCGCGCAGCGCACGACGAACTTCCGATTCGCTGACGGGCGTGAGTGTTCCATCCTGTCGCCATTGCGCCGGCGATACTCGATAGTAGCCACGCGTCGGGAGCGATACCGCGCCGCGAAGCACCGGCAACAGATAACGCGAGTCGTAGTCAGGCGAGCTCGATACCAATACGGCACCCGCCGCGCGGGCTACGTCGATGGGCAACGCGACCACGTCGTTGCGCTGCTCCGCATCCGCCGGGATGCGCACCGCGACCTCGAGCACTGCCGGCCCCTGCTGACCCGTGATCGGGACGCGCACGGTCTCCGTCCGTTCCGCGCGCGCGCCTAACGCGGCGATCTCGACCGTTGCCAGTGCGCGGCCATTCACCGAAACCAAGAGCGGCCCTGCTGGCGCCGGGGCGGCGCCGGCACGCAACGTCGCGCGGAGCTCCACGGTATCGCCGGCAACCACTGCGCGCGGCGCTTCCAGCGACACGATGGCGACGTCCATCGCGGCCGATACCGGTCGCACGTCGACCCGCGAGCCGGCCGGAAGATTTCTCGCGGAGGCGGGGTCGTCGACCTCGCCGTCGGTAATGAGCACAAGCGGCCGACCCGCGCCTAACGCGCGCTCGGCGAGTGGCTGAAGTCGCGACGCGAGATCACCCGCTCGATCAGGCGGGGCTCCGGGCCGCACCGAGTCGCCCATGAGCAGGAGCGAATCGCTGGTGAGCGCGCGGGCACGCGCCCGCGCATCTCGCCACGCCGCACCGTCGTTGGCTCGCGTCCAACTCTCCGATACATCGAGCGCCACCAGCGGCGGTGCGGGCCGCCGGCGGCCCGCGGGTGCGTCGAGCAGTAGCGCCGCCACGAGCGTGAGCGCCAGGGCCCTCAGCGCGGCGAACGGAAGCAGCGTGCCCAGTGCACCCGGCTCGCGCCATCGATACACGAGAACGGCGAGCGCTACACCCGCGCTCGCCGCGACGATCCAGGCGATCATGGCAGAAAGCTAACGCCCGGTGCTGGCGCGAGCACCCAGGCTGGGGACCGTCAGTTCGCTCCGAGGGCCAGACGCCCGTTGCTGGAGTCGAGTTGCGGAACCAGCAGTGCTCTCGTTTCCTCGAAGCGCGCGCGGTCCGCAGCGGCGACCGGCTGGCCGCTCTTGTGATCGAGCGAACGGCGGGGATCGCGGTGCACGCCGTTCACCAGCACTTCGAAGTGAAGGTGCGGTGCGGTGGCCAAGCCCGTCATTCCCACGTAACCGATCGTTTCGCCGATGCCCACACGCCGCCTCGCACGCACGCCTTTGCCGAACGCGCGCAGGTGACCGTAACGGCTCACGAAGCCGTTGGGATGCCGAATCTCGATCGCGTTCCCGTAGCCGCCTTTTCGACCGGCGTAGATGACGGTGCCATCACCGATGGCGCGGACCGGAGTGCCACTGCTCGCCGCGTAATCCGTGCCGGTGTGCTTCCTCCACACACCAAGGATCGGATGCTTCCGCATTCCAAAATTGCTGGACACACGACGAAATGCGAGCGGTGCCCGAAGGAACGCCGCGCGCATCGACTTGCCGTTCTGATCGAAGTACTCGGTCTTTCCATTCCGCTCGAAGCGAACCGCTTCCACAGTTGCGCCTGACAACTCGAACCGAGTGGCCAGGATCTCACCGATTCGCACCGCGCCGCTCGGGCTAACCGATCGCTCGGCGAGAACACGGAACGCGTCGTTAGGCTGGAGCTCGCGGCTCATGTCGACGCGGTATTCGTAGACGTCGGCCACCGCCCAGGCGAGCTCCGCGCGCGCACGCGCCGGGAGGGCATCGCCGACGCCGGCGTCGATCGCTTCGTAGAGCGACGATTGAATCGTGCCCGCTACGACGATGGTGTCGGTCACCCACGGAATGCGCGTCTCCTCGGCTGCCCATCCGTCAGCGGTGCGCCGCACGGTGAGGATGCGGTCGGCGTCGAGCTCGAAGCGGATCTCGTTAGGCAGCGAGTCGCCGGCCGCGCCTCGCACCGTCATGGCCAAGCCGGCGCGCACACGCCGCGCATCGAGCTCGCTGGCGCTCACGATGCCAGTCGCCAGCGGGCCCGACATGCCGCCCCGCCCCAGCAGCTCGAGCAACGTCTCGCCGCGGCGGAGCGTGTCGGCGCGCTGCCAGTGCGCGGGCGTCGTGTCGACGTCTACAGGGAGGGCTACCTCGGCCGCCGGGCGATCGTGCAGCTGCGGCAGCCGGACGCTGAGCGCGGCTACGGCGAGAGCAGAGATGACGAGAATCGCGGCGGCGCGGGGAGAGACACGACCGCCGCTTCGCTTTGGCGGGCCGCTCAATCCATCTGCCGGCGAATGAACGTCGGGATCTCCATGTCGCTGAGATCCTGATCGCTCTTGATCGGCTGAGTAGGGGGCGTCACGGTCCGGCGCGCGCCGTCGGGCGTCGTCATCGTGCGCTGTGCCGTCGGGATGGTAGTGCGACCAGGCCGCTGCGCGGGGAACGGGATCACGGGCGTCATCGGCGCTCCGCGCCCCTGCAGGTGCATCTCCTGCTGCGGCACGTTGACGTTGGTCGTGGGAACGCGGTCGAAGCCAGTTGCGATCACCGTGACTCGAATCTCCCCTTGCATCGCCGGCTCGTTCACCGCGCCGAAGATGATCTCGGCATCATCGCCGACCGCGTCGTGCACGATCTCGTTGATCTGATGCACTTCCCCGAGCGTGAGGTCGCTGCCGCCGGTGATGTTGACCAGCACTCCCATGGCGCCGGAAATGGAGACGTTGTCGAGCAGCGGGCTCGAGATCGCTTGCTGCGCGGCCTCCATCGCGCGATTCTCGCCGCGGCCGATGCCGGTGCCCATCAACGCCGACCCACCGTTCTGCATGACAGTGCGCACGTCGGCGAAGTCAACGTTCACGAGTCCCGTGACGCTGATGAGGTTCGAGATGCCGGCACAGGCGTGAAGAAGCACCTCGTCGGCCTTCTTGAGCGCGTCCTGGAACGGGATCCCCTTCCCGACCACGGCGAGCAACCGTTCGTTCGGCACGATGATCATCGTGTCGACGTGCTTCCGCATCTCGGCGATCCCCATCTCCGCCTGGCGCATCCGCTTCCGCCCCTCGAAAAGGAAGGGCTTGGTCACGATCCCCACCGTGAGCGCGCCGGCTTCGCGCGACATCTCACAGACGATTGGCGCCGCGCCGGTGCCCGTTCCGCCTCCCATCCCGCAGGTCACGAAGACGAGGTCGGCGTTCAGGAGGACCCGCCCGACTTCCTCGCGATTCTCCTCTATCGCCTGGCGCCCGATCTCCGGGCGCGCGCCGGCGCCGAGTCCGCGCGTGAGCTTCTTGCCGATCTGGATCTTGACGTCCGATCTCGAGTTCAGGAGGGCCTGGGCGTCGGTGTTGACCGAGATGAACTCGACCGCTTCGAGATGCTCCTCGATCATCCGATTGACCGCATTGCCCCCACCACCGCCGACGCCGACGACCTTCATCCGGGCGCTTTGGGTGTGGGTTTCCTCGAACTCAAACTTCATTGGCGCGGAACTCCTCAAGGATGATTGGCACCAGGGGACTGATGCAGGCGGGACTTCTGGGTATTACGACGACGTGCGGCGGGGCGGCGTGGAGGGTGGGGCGACGAGGCGACGCCAGGGTCCGAAAAACTGCGGGGGCAATATAATGCGGACGGCAGTTCAGCGCACCAGAAAAAAACCAAACCGTTAGAAGAAGTCCTGGAGCCAGGTCTTCACGCGCTGCGCCAACTTATCCACACTGGGCGCTCCCGCCATGCCGCGCCGGCCCGCGACGGCGCCCGCGCCGAGGGCGAGTCGGTGCGCACCGTAGATCGCGAGACCTACGGCGGTGGCGAAGCGAGGCGACTCGACCGCATCGCTGAGGCCGCCGACGTGATCGGCCGCCGTGCCCACACGAACCCCTGTGCCGAACGCCTCGGCCGCCAGCTCTGACGCTCCCTGAATTCCGGCGCTCCCACCGGTGAGGACGATGCCTGCGTTCAGTCGCCCGGTGTAGCCGGCCGCGGTGATGTCTTTCTCCACCAGGTCGAAGATCTCGTCCATCCGCATGTGGATGATGTGCGCCAGTAGCTCTCGCGGAATCACGCGGTCACCTTGCGCCGCGGTGCTCGGAAGCTGGATCACGTCGCTCGGGTCGACCAGCGATTCGAACGCGCAGCCGTAGCGCTCCTTCAGGCGCTCCGCGTCAGCCTGCGTCACGCCCAGGCCGTGGACGATGTCACTCGTCACGTTGTTGCCGCCGTACGCAATCACGCCGATGTGACGGATCTTTCCTTCGTGGAAGATTGCGAGATCGGTTGTCGATGCGCCCATCTCGATGAGCGCGACGCCGAGCTCCTTCTCGTCTTCAGTCAAGACCGAGAGCGCACTCGCCAGCGGCTCGAGCACCAGCTCGCGCGTCTTGTAGCCCGCGCGCTCGACCGATTTTCGAAGGTTCATCGCGGGGGAGGCCCCGATCGTCACCAGATACATCTCGGTCTCGAGGCGCATCCCGATCATTCCCACCGGATCGCGAATCCCTTCGTTGCGGTCGACGCGATACTCCTGCGGAATGGCATGAAGCAGCTCGCGGTCACCGGGGATCGCCTGAGCGCGTGCGACCTCATTGGCGCGTGCGACGTCGGGGTTCGTGATCTCCTCGCCATTCACCGCGACGACTCCATGCGACGTCATCGCCTGCACGTGCTCGCCCGCGATGCCCGCATACACTTGCTCGACGCTCGCACCCGCCATGCGCTCGGCGTCGTGCATCGCCTTCCGAATCGAGTGCGTCGTCTCCTCGATGTCCGACACGACGCCGCGACGCATCCCTCCGGTGCGCGCCTGGCCGACACCCAGGATCTTGATCCCGGGATGCTTGGGAAGCTCGCCCACGACTTCGGCGATCACCGCCGTCGTCTTTGCCGAACCTATGTCGAGACCCGCAACCAGGCGTTCGGGGTTCATTGGACCCTGACGATGACTTGTTCGCGGAAGCGAATGTCGAGCTCCTCGACGCGGGCTCCGCGACGCGCGAGGTCAGCTTCCACCGGAATGATGTCTGCAAAACGTCCCGCCGTCACGTCGCGCATGGCACGGACGGCGTAGTCCCCAAGATGAAATACCAGCTCGCCTCGCCCCGCCGGGCGTACGTCGCTGATGCGCTCGAAGAGCGCCGGATCGTCTCGACGAAGATCGGCCAACACGCGCGTGGCCGCGGTGTCGACCCGAGAGAGCACCGGCAGGTCTACCATGATCTTGCTCGGATCGATCGGTAGAACGCGCCCCTCGCCATCCACCACCTCCATCCCATTCGCCTTCGGCACGAGGGCAATCGGCTGATTCTCCGTAATCCGAATTACCAATGTATCCGGAAGCTTTCGCCCGATGTCGACCGACCGCACCTGCGGGTGTGATGCGATCCGCTGCTCGAGCGGCGCCAGCTCATCCCATACCGACATCGCCGAGTCCAGAGCAAGCCGCTTCCAGATGTCTCGCGCGTCGACGTATCGTGCACCTTCGACACGCACGCCACGCACCTGGAAATAGCTCAGCTCTCCCAGAACCGGCGGCGCCCACCACCACGCGCTGATCAGCAACGCGCCAGCTGCGAAGAGTCCCGCGCTCCGCCATCCGATCGTCTTCGCCGCCGAGGAGAGCGACGCGCCGACGGATGTAAGGACGCGTGTCACGCCGCCTCCGTCAACCGCGCGAGAAGCTCGGGTCCGGTGCGCGTGATGTCCCCCGCGCCGATCGTGAGGACGACGTCGCCGCTGCGAACGGCACGCTGAAGCGCGGCCGCGAGCTCATGCCGTTCTCCGCGCCAGGCGAGCGTTCCACCTGAGCGATTCATCGCACTCTCGATGAGCGACGCCGTCACACCGTCTATCGGCTGCTCGCGCGCGGGGTAGATCTCGGTGAGAAATACCGCATCGGCGTCAGCCAATGCGCTGCCAAAGTCCTCCGCGAAATCTCGCGTGCGCGTAAAGAGGTGCGGCTGAAACGCGGCGACCACGCGTCGCCCCGGGTACGCCGCGCGAGCCGCGGCCAGCGTCGCGCGGATTTCCGTCGGGTGATGCGCGTAGTCGTCGATCACGGTGACGCCGTTGGCGTCACCCAATCGCTGAAAGCGACGTTCGACGCCGCCGAATCGCGCCAAGCCGTCGGCCATCTTGCGCGGGTCCGCTCCGAGCGCCAAGCCGCTGCCAAGTGCGGCCAGTGCGTTGAGAACGTTGTGCCGACCCGGGACCCGCAACTCGACGTCCGCGACTCGCTCACCGTCGAAGACAGCAGAAAACGCGGTGCGCCCGCGATCGTACTTCAGATCGCGCGCAACCAGCCTCGCGTCAGGCGACTCGATCCCATAGCGAATCGTTTGCGCTCCGGACGGAGTGGGGATCGTCGCCGCACCTGCGTCCTCGACGCACAACACCACGGTGGAAGCAGGAGCCATGAATCGGCAAAACGCGTCGCGGATGTCCGCCAGATCGTCGTAGATGTCGAGATGATCGGCCTCGATGTTCGTGACCACCGCAACCGTCGGCGAAAGCGCGAGGAACGAGCGGTCGTACTCGTCAGCTTCGACGACGAAGAGCCTGTCCGCACCGTGCCGGAGGTTCCCTTCCCAACTGCCGACCCGCCCACCGACCAGCGCCGTCGGTTCGAGACCGGCCGCGGCTAGCGCCTCGGTTGTCATTACGGTGGTCGTCGTCTTCCCGTGCGTCCCGGCAATTGCGATCAGCTCGCCGCCCGCGACGGATTCACCGAGCGCCTCGGCCCGGCGAATCACGGGAATGCCGAGCTCGCGTGCGCGCTTGAGCTCGGCGTGCTCGCGCGGCATGGCCGACGTCACCACCACGGCGCGAGCTCCAGTCAGGTGCGCCGGGCTGTGCCCCGTGAGGACCTCTATGCCGAGGCGCTCGAGGTCGGAGACGTTTCCGGGATTGGCGTCGCAGCCCGTGACCTTGACGCCTCGCCGAACGAGGAGCTCGGCGAGCGCGCTCATGCCGGCACCGGCGATGCCGACGAAGTGAACTGGACGCGGATTACTTGGCTCGAGGAGAGGCATTGGCGGGCGCGTCAATATAGTGAGCGCGCGGAGTGCCACTCAAGTCTGAACTTGGTTGAGATGGGCCAGCGTAAGTATCCGTCGAGCAATCGTCTCCGCTGCATCTGGGCGACCGCGCGCGCGCGCCGCCGAGGCGATTCGGGACAAGCGTTCAGGCTGGCCGAGCAACTCTCGGATCGTGCGATCGAGCCGCTCCACGGTGAGCGCACTTTGCGGAACGAGCACTGCGGCACCGGCCGAAGCCAGCGCCTTCGCGTTTGACGTCTGATGGTCCGCGGCGGCGGTCGGCAGCGGCACTAGGAGCGACGGGATGCCCCAGGCGCAAAGCTCCGCCAGTGTGAGCGCGCCGGCGCGAGTGAGGGCCAGGTCCGACGCGGCGTACGCCTCCTCAATGGGCGAGAGATACGGAACGACGCGCACATAGGCCGACTCGTGAGGCGCGTGACGCTCGTGACTTCCCCGGCCAGTCGCCCAGATCACGAAAAGGTTCTCCGGGATCCCGCGCGACAGCCACCCGTCGACCACATCGTTCAGGGCACGCGCTCCTTGACTGCCTCCGACGATGAGAAGAACCCGAGCCCCATCCGGGACGCGCCAGATCGCGCGCGCTTCCTCTTTCTTCGGGCGAGGATTTGGCGGTGGCGTGATCGGGTTCCCAGTCTCGCCGATCCAGGCCGAGCGACTGATGCGGAGCATCTTCGCCGCTTCGGCGTAGCCGAGATAGACCTCGCGCGCGTAACGCGCAAAGAGTCGCGTGGTGATTCCGGGGTGACTGTTCTGTTCCTGGAGCGCGAGGGGGATCCTGTGCGTGGCTGCATAGGCGAGCGTAGCCCCTGACGCGTAACCGCCGGTGCCCACGACAACCCGCGGTTGCTCGTCGCTCACGAGCGTGCCAAGCGCTCGCCAGGCGCTGGTCATTCCGGTGAGCGTGCGCCAATTCTGCCAGGGGCGCGACCGATAGATCGGGTGCAGGTCCAAAAGGACGTGCGGAAATTCGGTCGTCGGAAGTACGTCGCGCTCAATGCCGCGCCGCGCGCCGACGAAGAACGGTTGCGCCGCGGGGTCCTGCCTAACGAGTGCTCGCGCAATGGCCAGGCCGGGATAGAGATGTCCTCCCGTCCCGCCACCCGCGAGCAGAATTCTCACGCCGAGGCCACCGCCTCGCGCCTCAACCCGCTGCCGTAGACTCGCTCCTTGGACGAGCCGATGTTCACCAGGATGCCGGTCATCAGCAGAGAGATGATCAGGTTCGACCGGCCGAAGGAGATGAATGGCAGCGTCAGCCCGGTGGTCGGCAGCAGGCCGATCACCACGCCGATGTGCAGATACGCGGTGATCACGGTGGTGACCGTGAGCCCGATGGCGACCAATCGCTGAAATGGGCTCCGTGCCTGACGAGCTATTCGGAAGCCCAGGGCGGCATAGGCGCCGAAGGCCACGACTACGCCGAGGATGCCGACGAATCCCCACTCCTCGCCAATGTTGCTGCCGATGAAGTCATTGAACGGATACGGGAGGAAGCCGCTCTGCTGCCGTCCCTCGCCGAAGCCCACGCCGAGGAAGCGTCCCGAGCCGACGGCGATGAGCGACTGCTTGAGTTGATAGCTCGCGTCCGCGGGAGCGGCGCCCGGGTCGAAGAAGCTGGTCATGCGCAGCAGCGCGTACTGAAGCTTCTCCGCCCAATGCCAGAGGAGCGGGATGGCAAGGACGCCGAGCACGACGAAGTGTCCGATGCGGACTCCGCCGGCAAAAAGCACGATCCCCATGATCAGCGTGTACATCATCGCCGTCGACAGATCGGGCTCGAGAATGACCAGCAGATTGAGCGCGCCCAGCACGACCAGGAACGGAAGCAGCCCCTTCGTCAGGCGGCGGAGCTTGTCGCCTTTCTTGATGATCAACATCGCCGTCCAGACGACGACAGTGAGCTTGGCGAACTCGGACGGCTGGAAGGTGAACGGAAAGTTGATCCAGCGCCGGGAGCCGTTGATGCGCGGTGCGATGGGCGCGGCAAAAGGAAGGATTGGGATGATCAGAAGGACGAGTGTGACTCCCATCAGCGGCCAGGCCCATTCTCGCCAGCGCTCGGCGTCGATCTTGGCGGCGAGCGCAAAGACGATCATGCCCATCATCGCTCCGGTTGCCTGACGAGTCAGGTAGTAGGCGCTGCCATGCCCTTCGCGCATGGCCAGCAGCGCGCTGGCGCTGTACAGCACCGCCAGCCCGAAGGCCAGGAGCGCCGCGGTGACGATCAGCAGGGCTCGTGCATCGACACCCATGCGCCACCGCTCGCGAACCGCTACTGCTTCCGTCATCGTCCGTTCGCCGCGAGCCGCCGGAAAGCGGCGCCGCGCTCCTCGTAATTGTTGAACATGTCGTAGCTGCTACAGGCAGGAGACAGGAGCACAACGTCCCCCGGCTCGGCCAGCACTCGTGCGCGAGCCATCACTTCGTCGAAGGAGCTGCCAAGGCGCTCGACGCGCACTACGCCTTCCAGATCGTCAGCGATCAGCGGACCGGCCTCGCCGTACGCGATGACCGCCTTGCCGACCTTCCGTAATGGCTCCGCCAGGGCCGTATACGGCTCTCCCTTGTGCCGTCCGCCTAACAATAACACCGTCGGACGCGTCATCCCACCGATCGCGACGAGCGTCGAGCTCACGTTCGTCGCCTTCGAGTCGTTGATCCACGTGACGCCCGCGAATTCGCCCACGATCTCCAGGCGATGTGCAAGCGCGCGAAACGATCGGAGGCCGGCCGCCAGCGCACCTCGGTCCATGCGCTCCCTTCCCTGCGCAACCGCAACCGCGAGCGATGCCGCCAACGCGTTGGCGACGTTGTGGTCGCCAAGAAGCGACAGCTCGGCGCGAGAGAGGATTGGCTGGTCGAGCACCACGAGCTGACCTCGCGCGCGATCGTACCACGCATCGGCCCGCTCGCGCAGTGAAAACGTGAACGTCGTTCCAGGAAGACGGGAAAGACCCGCGCGCTGGTGCAGACGTAGGGTCTCGGGATCGTCTGCGTTCAACACCCACCGTGACTCGTTGGTGGCATTGCGGAAGAGGAGCGCCTTGTCCGCATAGTATTGTTCGACGCTCGCGTACCGGTCGAGGTGATCGGGGCTGAGATTGGTGACGACGCCGACGGCCGGCGCGATTGCCGGCGTGTCGTGCAGTTGGAACGAGCTCATCTCCAGCGCGATCCACGACGGATGACGATCGCGAAGCGCTATCTCGGTGAGCGGGGTGCCGATGTTGCCACCGTCCACCGCATCCTCCCCCAGCGCGCGCAACAGATGCCCGACCAGTGCCGTCGTTGTCGTCTTGCCATTGGTTCCGGTCACCGCGATTACCCGTGTGTCGGGCATCGCCAGGAGACCGATCTCGATCTCGCTGAGGATCGGCACACCCGCAGCTCGGGCGACGGTGAGTGGCGGCGCTTCTGGAGGCACTCCCGGACTGACGACGACGGCTCGTGCGCGCGCGATCCGCTCCAGATCGTGCTGCCCGACATCGACGGCGATGCGCACGCGCGCCAGCGCGCGGGCTGCCTCGCGGAGCGCCTCGGAATCGGCGGCGTCCGACACGTACACCATCACGTGATCTCGCTCCAGCAGCCGCGCGGCGCCGCGGCCGCTCTTCCCCAGACCGATCACCGCCACTTCACCGGTGCGCCACTCCGCGGGAATCATCGCAGCTTGAGCGTCGTGAATGCGATGAACGCGCAAAAGATCCCGAGGATCCAGAAACGAATCACTACCTTACTTTCCGGCCACCCTTTGAGCTCGAAGTGATGGTGAAGCGGCGCTCGCAAGAACAGTCGGTGTGTTTGCGCGTACTCGAGTCCTTGGCGCCGCTTTCGCCACTTGAACACGAGGCGCTGCAGGATCACCGACATGGTCTCGGCGACGAACACGCCGCCGATCAGCAGGAGCAAGAATTCGGATTTTAGGAGGATGGCGACCGCGCCCAGTGCGCCGCCGATCGCCAGCGAACCCGTGTCCCCCATGAAGACGTCGGCCGGGTGTGCATTGTACCAGAGAAATCCGACGACTGCTCCAAACAATGCGGAGCAGAACACCGTGAGCTCGCCTGCGCCCCGCAAGTAATAAATCTGGAGATACTCGGCCGTGTCGATGCGCCCTATGACGTACGCGAACAGCGCAAAGGTCGCCGCGGCGATCCCGGTGAGACCCGCTGCCAAGCCGTCGAGTCCGTCGGTCAGATTCACCGCGTTACTGGTGCCCGTCAGAATGAACGCGACCCACGGTACGTAGAGCCACGCGAAGAGCGGAACGACTAGCACGTACTTGTAGAACGGCAGCGTCGTCGACTCGCCAGGCAGGGTGGAGAGTGGGAACTGCCAAAGGTACACGCCGAGCAGAACGCCTAGTGTGAGCTGCCCGGCCAACTTGTATCGCTCTACGAGCCCCTCGTTTTTCTTCCCTTCTCTTCGCTGTCGGAGCTTGAGATAATCGTCGAGAAAACCGAGCCCTCCCATCCACGCCGTCACGAACAGCGCCAGCCAAACGTACCGGTTCGTCAGGCGCGCCCAGAGCAGCGTGGGGATGATCGTGGCAATCAGGATGATCAGGCCGCCCATGGTCGGCGTCTGCTTCTTCTCCTGGTGCGAGTCCGGCGTTCCGGCACGGATGACCTGGCGCACTCGCATCGCGCGGAGCCGCCGGATGACACCCGGACCGACCACGAACGCGAGGAGGATCGCTGTGACGGCGGCGCCGGCGGCGCGAAAGGAGATGTAGTTGAAGACGTTGAACGCGCTCCAGTACTTCGTCAGGCGCGTGAGGATCTCGTAGAGCACTAGCTGGCGGCCCAGTCGGTGAGGTACGGAACGAGTCGCTCGAGCTTCACGCCGCGTGATGCTTTGAGCAGGATGACCGCTTTGCGATCGAGCCGCGGCGCGAGCGCGGCCCAGAGCTCCTCGATGTCGGGCGCCGTCACCACGCGCTTCCCACCGTTGACGGTACCGGCCGCGCTGCGAAGCGCATCCCCCATCTCTCCGACGCCGGCCACGATGTCGATCGGCGTCGCCAGCGCATATCGTGCGATCTCGTCGTGCAGCCGCGGCGCGTGCGTGCCCAGCTCGCGCATCGTCCCCAGAATTGCCACCCGTTGGCGGCTACTGTCGGCTTTCGACAGGAGATCGAGCGCGGCACGCATCGATGCTGGATTGGCGTTGTATGCGTCGTTGATCATCGTCGCGCTGCCGAGTGTCTGCCACGCCGTCCGCATCGCCGGCTGAGGCACCGTCGCGATGCCCCGTGCCGCGTCGGCAATCTCGACCCCGCACGCGCGAGCCACCGCGAGTGCCAGCATCGTATTTCGCAGGTTGTGCTCGCCGCGGATCGGCGGACGCACGGTCACGCCATCGATCTCGATCTCTCCGCGCGCGTCGCCGTCGATCGACCAGCGGGCGGCCCGTAGATCACCCTCATCGAGGCCCGCCGAGACGACGTGTCGCGCGCGGGCGCGAGCTTCCTTCACCACGTCGGGCTGACCAGCCGGCGCAACGGCTACCTCGACGCCGTCATACACCGAGCATTCTTCGCGAAGAATTTGGTCCAGGCTGCCGAGGCCTTCGAGATGTTCTTCTCCGACCGATGTGACGACCGACAGATCCGGTTCCACGAGAGAACGAAGGCGCGGCACTTCGCCGGGCACGTTCGTTCCGAGCTCGATGACGGCGACGTCCGCCTCGTCGCGGATCGCGAGCAAAGTCAGTGGCACGCCGACCAGATTGTTGAGATTCCCGGTCGTCGCGTGCACATCGAGCCGGCTCGCCAACGCCGCACCAATGAGGTCCTTCGTTGTCGTCTTGCCGTTCGAGCCGGCGACGGCGATCACGCTCTTGCCCCACGCCGCGCGGCGGTACGCGCCAAGCGCGCCTAACGCTTCGAGCGTGTCACCCACTATGTATGCCGGAACCCCGAGGCCCGAAGCTCGCTCCGCGCGCGAGATGACGACGGCGGAGGCGCCCTTGGCGACCGCTTGCTCGAGAAAGTCGTGCGCGTTGAAGTTCTCGCCTGACAATGCAACGAAGAGCTCGCCTTGGCGCACCGTACGCGTGTCGGTCGATACGCCCGCCAGCTCCGCAGTCCCGCGCGGGAGCGCGCCAACGGCATGGGGCCGTAGCGCCGCGGCTACGCGGTCGAGGGTCCAGAATCCAGGCCGCACTAGCGCGCCACCTTTCCCTTCGGAATCAGCTCTTTCACGATCTGTTGCTCGTCGAAGGGATATCGCGTCGTGCCGCGCACCTGATACGTCTCGTGTCCCTTACCGGCGAGCAGAATCACGTCATCGGTACGGGCCGCCAAGGAGAGCGCTTTACCGATCGCTTCCCGGCGGTCTTCGATGCGCTCGTGATTCGCCTTGCGCATCCCGCGCTCGATGTCGTCGAGAATCTCTTCCGGCTCTTCGGTGCGCGGATTGTCGCTGGTCAGAATCACGTGATCGGCCATGCGCTCGGCGATCGCGCCCATGATCGGCCGCTTCCCGCGATCACGATCGCCCCCACAGCCGAAGACGACGATCAGCTTGCGCCGCGCGAACGGCCGCACCGCGGACAGGGCGCGCTCGAGCGCATCCGGCGTGTGCGCGTAGTCGCGCAGCACGGTAGGTGGCTCGTGAATGATCTCGAGGCGCCCAGGCACCTGCGGTACCGTGCGAAGGCGGGCGGCGATCTCCGCCAGCGAGTGTCCGAATCGCAGTGCGGCGGCAGCCGCCGCCAAGGTGTTCATGATGTTGAAGTCGCCGATGAGCGGAAGTTGCAGCGAATGCCGTTGCGTCCCATCGGTGAGACGCCATTCGCTTCCTCGCGAATGATAGCTGATCGCCTCGGCGCGCACCGTCGCCTCCGGACCGAGGCCGTAGGTGAGCACATCGGGTGCGGGCGGCAGCGATCGCCAGGACGGATCATCCGAGTTCACGACCGCGGTGCCGCGCGGCGCGAGCTGCGCGATGAGGCGCGCCTTGGCGTTGAAGTACGCCTCCATCGACTCGTGATAGTCGAGATGGTCCCGCGTGAAGTTGGTGAACACCGCCGCGTGGAAGATGATTCCCTCGACGCGTCGCTGATCGAGGCTGTGCGACGACACCTCCATCGCGACGCGGCGTACACCCCGATCGGCCAATACGCGTAGCGTGCGCTGAAGCTCGACGGGTCCCGGCGTCGTGAGGCCGGCCCCACCCGGCACCGGCTCTCCCGCGCTTCCCACGAACACGCCCAGCGTGCCGATCGATGCCGCCGGCGTCTCCTCGGTATCGAGCAGATGCCGGAGGATGCCGACGGTTGTCGTCTTGCCATTGGTGCCGGTGACGCCCGCGAGCTCGAGCTGTTTGGCGGGATGCTCGAACGCGGCCGCCGCCGCGACCGCGCTTGCCTTTCGTCCGTCACGAACGATGATCGTCGGGAGGATTGTGCGCTCCGGCTGCTCGACGATTGCCATCGACGCAGCACTCGCCCGCGCGGCCTCGAGGAAGTCGTGGCCGTCGTGGCTGGAGCCCTTCACGGCGACGAAGATCGCGCCCTCCGTCACCGCACGACTGTCATCGGTGATGTCGCTGGCGCTTTCCGGTAGCGCACCGCGGGTCTCGACCAGAAGCCCGGCGGCGCCAAGTGCCTCGCTGATGCGCGCGACCGGAAACCCCATCACCGCCCTCCGACCAATCGCACCAGCTCGCCTTCGCGCGCGATCTGTCCGCCGTCAGGGTAGCTCGACGTCACTGTCCCGAGCCCCGTGAGCTTGACGCGGAATCCCGCGGCGTGCAGTGCGTGCACTGCCTGACGAACCGACATCCCACGCACATCCGGTACTGTTTTGGCGGCTGGCTGTCGCGCCGGGCGACGAGCCGCGCTGGGAAGCGAGATGATTGCCGGCGGCTCGTTCGCGACCTCCCGCGCCGCGAGGGTTGGTTTGGCGGTCACACCGCTATCACTCGTTAGGCTGGCGGGCGCCGGCGCCAACGCCGGCCGGCGATTCGAGTTGGCCGCGAGTGCGCCGCGGTCGAGCGCGGCGTGGCGAGCGGCGATCGCCGCCTCGATGACGACCTTGGAGACCGGCGCCGCCGTCTTCCCGCCGTAGTAATCCCCCACCGGATCGTCCAGCTTCACCAGAACCACGTACTGCGGCGCGTCGGCCGGAAAGAGCCCGACGAACGAAGCCGTATATGCTCCGCGCACGTAGCCCTTGCCCGGAAGACTCCGCCGCGCGGTGCCACTCTTGCCCGCCATCGCAAACTGACCCAGTCCCGCCGTCCTGGCGGTGCCTTCCTGCACCACGCCCACCAGAAGCCGGAGGATGGTGTCGGCCACTTCCTTGGGCATCGTCCGCCTAACGACTCGCCGCTGATGTCTGTAGCGCACCGTGCCATCCGGCGCGCGAACTTCCTTCACGAGCGTCGGCTCGAGCAGCTCGCCGCCGTTGGCGATCGCGGCAAACGCGGTGGCAAGCTGGATCGGTGTGACGCCGATCTCGTATCCCATGGCTAAGGAGGCGGCAGACTGACGCGACCAGGATTTCGGCGAGCGCAACGTGCCGCCGGCTTCCGAGGGATATTGAATTCCGGTTGGCGTTCCAAAGCCGAAATCGCGCAATACCTCGTATTGCTCGGCTTTCGAGAGACGCGATGCGAACTTCACGATGCCGATGTTGCTCGACCACCGGATCACGTCGGCGAGCGACATCGATGCTTCCTTGTGGACATCGTTGATCGTGCGGCCCTCGATCGTATAGACGCCGTTCTCCGTGTCGACGACGTCGGTGGTGCGCGCGAGGCCGCGCTCCAACAGCGCGGCGGCAATGAACGGCTTGAGCGTCGAGCCTGGCTCGAAGGTCTCCACCAGCGCCGAGCTTCCATTCGAGCGAGGATCGGATCGGCGGCTCGACATGGCGCGCACTTCGCCACTGTGCGGATCGAGAATGACGACGTCGCCACCGCTTGCGTTCGTTCGCGCGACCGCGTCGCCGAGTGCGCGCTCGGCGATCTCTTGGAGCTCCTGATTGATGGTGAGGACGAGGTTGTCGCCGGGACGCGGCGCGAGCGCGGTGTCCATGAGCGTCTCGACGTTCCGTCCTCGCGCTTCACGCGCCACGGTGCCGCGGCCCTGCGTGCCGCGTAGAATCGAATCGAGCGCTAGCTCGAGCCCATCCATGGCGCGCCCATCGGCGTCCACGCGCCCCACCACTTTGCGCGTTGCCTGACGCGACGTGTACACTCGCTCGAACACCGGCTCGGCGTAGACGCCGCGCATGGCCGTGAGCGGCGCTACATCGCTCGGGAGAAAGCGCCCGGGGAGCCGGACCCAACTACGCTTCCGGTCGGACGCTTTGCGCACCCACTCCCGGCTCACGCCGGAGCGCGAGAGCTCGCGCGAGAGGCGGCGTGCGTCGCGTATCTCTTTCGGCGCGATGCTCAGCCTGACGAGCTCGCGATTTTCCGCCAATGGCGCGCCGGCGGCATCGAGGATCTCACCGCGGGGCGCGGGGACATCGGCGCTGGCCCAGTGCTGGCGCTCCGCCCTCTTCTCCCACGTGGCACCCTGCCACAGCTGCACCTGCGCGGCGCGCGCCACCAGCAGCGCGGCGAAGATGAGCAGCGAGATGTGAATGAGCGCCGTGCGGCCTGGCTTGAACATCACGGATTGCCTGTTCTGGGAGTGCCTGACGGGGAGGGCATCGGGAGAATCACGACCTGCGTATCACTCGGGACGTGCATGTTCAGGCGACGCTCGACGATCGGCGCGAGTCGTCCGCGGCTCGACGCGTCCCGGATCTCGCTGACCAGCTTGGCGCGCTCGGACTCGAGCTGAAGCCGGCGCTGCTCCAGCGCGCGGAGCTCCCGCGCGCGAGAGAAACCTGCCGCCCTACGCCAGATGACGCCCGCTGCAATGAGAACGAAACCGAGCAGCGCGAGGGCGACGAGGCTGCGCCCACGCGCTGCTACTCGGCGCCGCGCCACGCGCTACGCCACGCGCGCAGCCGGGCGCTCCGTGCACGCGCATTCCGGGCCACCTCCTCGGCGCCGGCAGTGAGCGCGCGCTTGGTGAGTGTCTCTCCGAGAGCCCGGCCGCCGCAGGTGCAGATCGGCTGCCGGGGTGGGCAGGTGCAGCTGGTGCTCCACTCCCGGAATGCATGCTTCACGAGGCGATCCTCCCCGGAATGGTACGAGATGACGGCCAGCACGCCGCCCGGGTGCAGCCGATCCCGGAGGATCGGCAGGGCACGCGCGAGGCCGGCCAGCTCGTCGTTGACCTCGATGCGAACCGCCTGGAAGAGGCGCGCGAAATCCGCTGGACCAGTGCGGGGCCCCAGAGCACCGCGGATCGCGCCCACCAGATCGTCGCTGACGACGAAGGGTCGCGTCGACCGCCGCCGGACGATCTGCTTGGCGAGCCGATTCGCTCGAGGCTCGTCGCCATATTCCCTGAAGACTCGGTGGAGCTCTTTTTCATTCGCCAGGTTGAGGAAGTCGGCGGCGCCAGCTGGCACGTCGCTGCCCATGCGCATGTCGAGCGGAGCGCCTTCGCGGAACGAGAATCCGCGGGCGGGGTCATCGATTTGATGTGAGGAGACGCCGAGGTCGAGAAGGATGGCATCGAACCGCGCGCCAGAGAGCTCGGCAACGCTGTCGATGTCGGAGAAGTTGGCGAGGAAAGCGCGGAAGCGTCCCGCGGATTCGTAATCGCGAAGGCGCTCACGCGCCGCGTCGATGGCTTGCGGGTCTCGGTCGAGCGCGGTTACCATCGCGCCTTGCTCGAGGAGCGCGAGCGAGTGACCTCCACCGCCCAACGTTCCGTCCAGCACGTCGCGTGCATCGCGCACGAGCGCGAGGACCTCCACGGCGAGAACGGGGGTGTGATACTCGCTCCCCCAGCGCGACGCGGAGACCTGCGGCGAGGGCATTCTAGCGTCGTCCCGTTCGAACCGTCAAGCGCATCAATAAGTGGTGCGCAAATCCTTGCTTGCACTCGCGATGCGACGTTCTAGCTCGAGCGCGAAATCTCGAAAATTCCTCTTCGTCGTGCACGGCGCGCGCGCCGAGCAGCCCGACGTGCGGCATCTCGTCGACTGGGTTCGCGAGAAAGGTCATGTCGTCGATCCTCGCGTCACGTGGGAGCAGGGCGACGGCACCCGGTTTACCATCGAGGGCGTGAAGCGTGGCGTCGACGCCGTCGTGGCATTGGGCGGCGACGGCACCGTGAATGAGGTCGTGAATGGTTTGAGTGGCTCTGACATCCCACTCGGCATCGTGCCTGTTGGAACGGCGAACGACTTCGCCAAGCAGGTCGGTATTTCGTCCGACACCGATCATGCCATGGATGTTATCCTGCAACGCAAGCCCGTGCGCATCGACACCGCGGAGTTGGACGGCCGGCGTTTCTTGAACGTCTCGAGCGGCGGGATTGGCGCCGAGGCCACGGCCGAGACGCCACCCGAAGCGAAGGAATCGCTCGGCCCACTCGCGTATGCGGTGACGGGGTTCCGAAAGCTCACCAACCTCTCACCGGGACGGGCACGATTTCAGGGGCCCGGTTTCTCGCTCGAGTGCGAGTTTCTGATCTTCGCCGTCGGGAACGGCCGCATCACCGGTGGCGGTACACGCATCGCGCCGCAGGCACGCACCACCGATGGCTTGCTCGATGTCTGCATCATCGAGGCGATGCCATTGCGAAAGTTCTCACGGCTCCTGTTGAAAATGCGCAAAGGCGAGCACCTCGGTGAAGAGGGCGTGCACTACGCGCAGCTCCCATCGCTGACGGTCAACGCGCAGAAGCCGGTCACCGTGAACCTCGACGGCGAGTCGCTACTGAAGAAGACGCTGCGCTACACATCTCGTCCCCGCGATCTGCGGATATACCTGCCGCCATTGCCGGCGGGGGAACGGCGGCGTTGAAGGATCGCAGATGTGCGATACGAAAAAGAAAACGCCCGCCGTCAAGGCGGGCGTTTTCTACATCCTCGGCCAAAAGTCTACCTGCAGAACCTCTTGACCTGCGCGGCGACGACGGGCTCGTATTGCGGCACCGCGCCCATCAGCTGCCTGACGAGATCGGGCTGAGCCTGTCCACCCTGCGGCAGATAGATCTGCGCCTCGGTGAGCGCGTTCTGACCCGTCCGCGCGAGCTCGCAGCTCTTCGTCTGCTGGTTCTCGCGGATCGCCGAGTCGGCGATCTTGAAGTTGGCGAAGCCGATCAGGAACTTGGCGTTTGCCGATGGTGCGGCCTTGTCCGACTCCGCCAGAATCGTGATCGCCTTTGCGAAATCATCGCGCACGTTCGACTTGGACGCGTCCTGAATCTTCTTGTTCCCCTGCACCAGCAGGAACTGTCCGACGATCGCCTTGTCTTCGCCGTTCTCCGCCGCTTTGCGCAGCGACTCGATCGCCGCGTCGGTCTGTCCTAGATCCACCTGCGCTTGAGCCAGCCGCAGATAGGCGTGCTCTGCCTTCGGGCTGATCTGGATGGCGCGCTGCGCTGCCTGCACCGCCTGCTGCGTCTGTCCGGCTAGCCGGAGCGTCTGCGAATGCAGCGACCAGAGGTTCGCGTTGTTGGGGTACTTCGCAACCGCGCGCGCCGTCGTCTCCGACGCTTTTTGCGGCTGGCTGTCCGTCGCGTACGCCGCGGCGAGACGGGTGAAGAAGGTCGTGTCGGCTGCCGCCGTATCGCTGCGAACCATCTCTTCGCCCGTGGCGATCGCTTCCTTCCAATCCTTCGTCGCCAATAGGATGAGCCACTTCAGCCGAATGAGGTCCGGGTCACCGGGATTCTCTTCCACGGCCTTGACGATGATCGGCTTGGCGAGTTGGGCCTGACCGCTCTGCGCGATGAGCTCCGTGATCTCCTGCGCCAGACGCGTGTTCTTCGGATCGGCGGCCAGCAGCTTGGTCCACGTCTCCACCGCCTTCGCGGTGTTCCCCGCATCCTTGTACGCCTGGGCGAGGATGCGAAGCGCCGGGCGATTGCGAGGATCGAGCTCGGTGACTTTCGAGGTCAGCGCGATGATCGAGTCGACTGGACGCTTGAGATTGAGGTACGCGTTCGCCAGGCACACGCGGCCGAGCGTCGAATTCGGATAAGCAGCGATCGCCTGTTGGGCGTGATTCACGGCGTCCTGCGCTCTCCCCGCGGCGAGCGACACCTCGCACGACCGCTCCGGTTGCAGCTGCTTCCGCGCCTCGCGAAGCGACGCGACCACCGCGCGCGCTGCGTCGCCCAGCTTCGGCGATTCCGCCACCGGGAGGGGCTGTGCCATGTTCGCATCGCGCGTCAGCACCATGCGCGTCTCGAGGCGGTATGCACCGGCCGGCGTCCGCGTCACCTGTCCCTCGAGGAACTCGTCCGCGCGCAGCGTTTGCGCGAGGAGACGCGCGGTCACCGGATCGGGGACGGTGTCACACGGGAAACCTGACGCGGTCAGGTTCGCGCACATCGTCTCCTTCGGGATTACGTACAATTGCCGAATCGGAATGTCCGATTCGATACGCTTCCGGATCTCGTCACCGGCGTCGACGCCAAGCTTCTTCTCGCGCGCGCCCAGCGTGGGAACCATGAAGCGCGGCGCATCCGGCGGCGGTGCTTGCTGCGGCCGTCTCACCGTCTGTGCGATGATGGGCGCGGGAATGAATCCCGTCCCCCCCACCAACGCCAACCCGGCCATCACACTCGCGCGACGAATCAATGCCTTCACGTTCGTAACCTCCCCGGTGTCAAATCAGGTACCCCGCTGATACGTGCAGGGTCCAGCAAAATCTATGGGCGAAGAGGGACTCGAACCCCCGACTTCCTGCGTGTAAGGCAGGCGCTCTAACCAACTGAGCTATTCGCCCTCGGTAGTATCGCATCACTCGGCGTCAGCAGCGAATCCACCGTGGCGACCCGGCCCCGCATCCTCCCGGAATCCGAGCAACCGGCGTGCTAGTGCTACTTGAGAATGGCGAGCGGAACGAGCACGCAATAGCCGAGAACCAGAAGTATCGGTGCGATCGTTTCGCCCCCTCGCGCCAGATCGGCGAATCCCAGCGCGATCGTCCCCAAAGCGATCCCCCACCACAGCAGCGATCGAGAGCGCGGCGAACTGTCCGATTTCGGCATAAGTCCTTAGTGTAGATCGACCGTTCGAGGGTGTCAAGCAACGGTGCTGCCTACGTTTCCACGCTCCAGTCTCGACCGCTAGTGAGGCGAAGTCCGGGAATCGTCAGCCGCCGGAGGAGCTCCGTCGGGTGGCTCTGGTGAAGTGTCATTTGGCAGAACGGGAGGAGCTGCAGCACCCTTCAGCAACTCCTGCAGCGCGCTTTCCTTCGCGGCGCGCTCGGCAGCCTCCTCCGAGGCTCGAAGCGCCTGCAATCTGGCGCGGAGGCGACGTCGCCGCGTGATGTAGAGCGGCACGACGATCAGCGCGACAATACCTGCCGCCAGCGACACGTTGGCCAAGAGCGCAAGCGCACCAAATCGGCGCATGGTGCGCTGCTTCCACCGCGCCTCGAATCCGACCAGCGTCAATCCGTACGCCAGCCGAATCGCGCGATCGAGTGATCGCTCTCTCTTCCAGTAATCGAACAGCAAGGCCAGGCCGCGCTCCGAATCGAGCGCCGCAAGCTCGGCGACCGCGCGATAGCCGAGCGCGTACGCCGCCTGCGCGCGCATCGAGCCGGCGTTGAATCCGCTCTCCAGCGAATCGAGCGGCGGCAGACCGTGGATGAGAAGCGATACGCTTGTCGTCAAAACCTCGTCCCTGCTCCACTCGCCGGCCGCATAGCTGGCATAGCCCTCGTCGAACCACCGCGGTGGGAGATCCCCGAGGTTCTCGTGCAGCGCGAGGTGGGCCAGCTCATGACGAAGAACCTGAACCGGATCGCCCGCGTCGGAGCCTGCCCGCCTTCCCTGCATTACGATGCGGTGCTCGCCCGGGAAGGCGATCGCGGAGCCCCATTCGGGCGCATAGGGTCCGATCCATTGGCGAAAGCGCCGCTCGTCAGGAGCCAGCGCGACGACGACGTGCCGGTTAGGCCGCGGAAGACCGGGGAAGGTGTCGCGCCTAACAGCGCTCGCCAGGAGCGAACGCGCGAGCTGCGCTTCGGAGGGATGATAGAGGAAGGTGAATCGGCCGCCGTCGAGCCGAAGGGGCGCACCGGATTGCGCCCACGCCGCTCTGCCGAGCAGCGCGATGAGAGCGATGACGACTAGGAGGCTCGCGCGGGGGCGCCGCCTTCTTCGACGTGCTTCAGCATCTCCCCGCAGCGCTTCCCCCATGGATTGAACTTGTTCGCCGCGAGACCGTCGCGCCACGCTTGCCGCGCCTCCTCCTCCTTCCCCTCGAACCAGAGCGCGCGTCCCAACTCGTAATACGCCTCGATCAGGTTCGGTCCGAGCGCCAGCGTCTTCCTGAAGAAGCTCTGCGCATCCTCGTACATCTCGCGCTCGAGGTACACCAGCCCCAGATAGAAGTGCGCGTAGAGCGTCGCCTTCCGGTCGTTGTCGAGACGAATCGCCTTCGACAGATGCTCGATCGCTTCGCCGAAGATGCGCTTCTTGAGGCAGATGTAGCCGAGGTTGATGCGTGCCAGCGAATTCGCCGGCTGGCGCATGAGCACTTTCTGGAAGAAGAGCAACGCCGAGTCGTACTTCTCCTGGAGCATCTGCGCCCATCCCAGGAGCGACTCGGTCTGCGGATCATCCGGAGCGAACTCCAACGCCTTGGTGAGTGCGCGCTCCGCGCCTTCGTAATCGCCTAACGAGATGAGGTTCCACCCCTTCTCGACGAACGACGAGGCATTGAGATGATCGGCATGAACGCGCGCCGGCTGAGTGCCATTGGGCGCCTCCGGCGGCGCCGCCTGACTCGCGCTCTTCCACTTTTCGGCCAGCTTCCGGATGTCCTCCTTGAACGTCCCCAGCTCCGCCAGCTCGCGCTCCACGTCCTTGTAGAGCGCGATGATCTCCGCCTTGAGCGCGTCACGGTCGGGGCCGTTGGCGCTCGCGGCCAACCGCCCCTCGAGCACCGCCAGGCGCTCGCGGAATGCCCGTGCTCCGGCGGTCACGCGTGCCCCAGCCGGCGCTGCGGCCTCAGCCATTCGCTGCCGTTTGCATCTGCTCCAACACGATGCGCTCCGTGGAAGTCAGCAAGCGGTCGGTATCGAGCACGATCAGCAGGATGTCGTCATGCTTCGCAATTCCCCGCAGATACTCTGCCGACAGCCCGCGAAAGAGCGCGGGAGGCGGCGACAACTGGTCTGCCCCCAGGCTTTCGACGCCCATCACCGAGTCGACGACCACCCCGATCCACTGCTCGCCGGCGGACAGCACGAGGATGCGCGTCTCCGTACGCGGCGATAGCCCCTCGACGCTGAAGCGCCGCCGCAGGTCGAGCACGGGAATCACGCGCGATTGATAGTGCAGGACGCCTTCCACCCAGTCGGGCAGCTTCGGCACGACCGTCGGCTCCTGATACCGGAGCACACGCTCCACGACCTGAATGTCTACCGCGAATCGGTCCTCGCCGAGACGGAAGGTGACGACCTGCATCGCGACCGCGGTGCTCATGAGTCCTCCTGAGATGTTATGGCGCAGCCTTGCACCAAGGCCACGGGATCGAGCACGGCCACCAGCAGGCCGTGATGCCTGACGAGTCCGACGAGGATAGGCTCGGTCACGCCCCGGACCGGCGCGGGGCGGATGTCGCTGGGCTCGAGCTCCAAGACATCTTCCACGTCGTCGACGGCGAAGCCGACCAGCCGCGCGCCCGACCGCACGACGAGCGTGACGGCGTCGCGTGCGCATTCCAGACCGAGTACGCGCTGCGGCGAATACACGGGAAGGAGTTGCCCCCGCCAGTCGACCACACCGAGCAGATGGTGCTCGCGAGTGGGCACCCCATGAAGCTCCGGGAGCTCTACCGCCTCTTCGACAGTGGCCAAGTCGAGAGCGAACAGCTCGTCCGCCACACGGAACATGAGCAGCGACACGGCCGACCTGTCGACCACTTCGAGCTGTGTCGGCGCGCTCATGAGGACTCCCTCTCGCGAATCGCCGCGACCGCGCGCGCGGCAGCCACCGCGACCTCGTGCAGGGGCACGACTTTGTCGACGCCGCCCTCCAGGACCGCCGCCTGTGGCATACCGTAGATGATCGAGGAGTCGCGGTCCTGCGCGATCCCGATTCCACCGCGATCGTGCAGCGTACGGAGACCGGCGGCGCCGTCGCGCCCCATCCCCGTGAGAATGACCCCGACGGCCGACCTGCCGAAGACGCGCGCGACCGCACGCAACGTCGGATCGGCGGCCGGACGGACACCCCACAGGGGAGGCGCGTCGTCGAGCGCTATCGCCGGTGTTCCACTCTCGACGCGCAATCCGAGATGCCATCCACCCGGCGCGATGTAAACATGGTTCGCGCGCAGCGGTTCACCGTCTCGCGCCTCGGTCACACGCAGCTGACTCTGCGCATCCAACCGCTCGGCGAGGCTCTTCGTGAAGCCGGCCGGCATGTGTTGGATGACGAGAACGGCCGCGCCAAGATCCGCCGGCAGCTCCGGGATCACGTCCGCAAGCGCGCGTGGCCCGCCGGTCGACGCCGCGATCACCACCGCCCGCTTTGCCGCGGTCTCCACCGGCTGCGAGATGCGCGGCATCGGCGCGGCGGGCGTCGGAATGCGAGTTGTCGGTTTGAGCAGCGGCCCGATGTCCCGCGGCTCGACGCTCACCGCCGCGCGCAACGCGTCGAGAAGCGCCTCCCGAATGACAGGGAGATCGAGGCTGATGGGACCCGATGGCTTCCGCACGAACTCGAGCGCACCAAGCTCGAGCGCGCGAAGGGCGGCGTCGTCCCCGTTCAGCGCCGCCGCCGCGCTGAGCATGATCACCGGCCGCGGCATCTCGCGCATGATTCTGCCTAACGCTTCGATGCCGTCCAGCTGCGGCATCTCGATGTCGAGCGTCACCACGTCGGGATCGAGCGCTCGGCACTTCTTGAGCGCATCGAGTCCGTTACGCGCCGTACCGATGACGCGAAACTCCCCGGATGTCTCCACCAGCTCGACGACGAGCTTTCGCATGAACGCGCTGTCGTCCACCACCAGGACGGTGGGCGTGACGGGCGAGAGACGCGGATTAGAGGATGACATCGCCCTTGATCACGGATCGCACGAACAAACGCCCGTCGCTCAGGTGAAAGTAGATGCTGCGTCCGTAGTCGCCGCCGACATCCTGCGCCTGAATCGGGATTCCCGCTTTCTCGAGCGAGTGCCGAGTCGCGGCGACGTTGCGTTCCCCGATCTGCGGCCCGCCCTTGTTGAGCAGGTTGGTGAACATGCTGGCACCGCCGGCGATCTTTGCGACCACGTGGGCCGGGCGAGCGCCCAACGTGCGCATACGCTCGAGCAACAGCGGAATTGCCGTTGCGGGAAATTTCGCGCGATTCGTGCGGTCCCGAGCCATCGTTTCGCTCGGCAACAACACGTGGGCCAAGCCGCCCACCCGCCTGTCCAGATCGAAAAGCGCGATCGCGACGCACGAGCCGACGCCGACGGTGGAGAGCACGGCCGGATCTGTCGCCACGGCGAAGTCGGCGACCCTCACGCGAATCTCGCTCGCGGGGCTGACGAAGCTCATGGCGGTCATTGTCGGCGAAAGATCCGCTCGCGGCTCTCGAGCGGCTGAAAGAGATTGCGTGCCTCGCCCAACAGCGTCTCTACCTTTCCCAGCACCAGCACTCCGCCAGGAGCCAAGGCATCGCGGAAGCGGCTGAACAGCGCCTCCTGACTGTCGCGGTCGAAGTAGATGATGACGTTGCGACAGGCGATCAGATGCAGCTCCTGCCCCGGCGGCGGCTCGTTCAACAAATCGCGGTGTTGGAAGCGCACCAGCTGGCGCACCTCGTCGTGCACGCGATACGGCGTTTTGCTGCTGAAGTACGCGCGTCGAATGTCCAACGGTGTATCGGCGAACGAAGGCTCTCCGTATTCCCCGCGCTCGGCGAGCTCCAAGCTCGCCTTGTCGATGTCGGTAGCGACGATCTTGACCCGCGACAGTCGGCGAAGCTCTCCTACGAGCGCGGCGTGTCGGTGAAGGAGGATGGCCAGAGAGTACGCTTCCTCGCCCGATGCACACCCCGCGCTCCAGATGCGAAGCTGCTCTTCGCGTCGTGCCCAGAGCGCCGGAACGACAATTCGCTCCAGCGCCGCAAACGATTCCCAGTTCCGGAAGAACTTCGTGACGTTGATCGTCAACGCGTCGAGCAGCAGCTCGTACTCCTGCACGTCCGCGTCGAGCAGGCACGCGTACTCTTCGTACGTGTGGACGTTGCGCGCTCGCATGCGCACCGCGATCCGGCGGCGGAGACACCGCTCCTTGTAGCTCGCGCATCCGAACCCGCGGTCGCGCGAGATTTTCGCCGTCAGCGCGGCGAACGCCCGGTCGATCTGCGCGGCGGTCATGACGGCAGGTTGCGTACGAGCTCGAGGTTCGCACGGATGCGGTCGTTCCCGGGGTTGAGCTCCAACGCACGCTCCCAGCAGGCGACCGCCTGATCCCGGTCCTGCCACTTGTAGCGGATGTTGCCGAGCTTGAAGTACACGTCGTCGCCGAGCGACGGGTTCAGCTTCACTGCTCGCAGATAGGCTTCCATCGCCTCGTCGAGCTTCCCGCCGCGATAGTAGCAGTCGCCCATGTTCTTGTGCAGCTGCGGGAGCGAGCGGTCCTCCTGAAGACCGCGCTCTCCCGCGTGCACTGCTGCCTGGAGATCGCCACGGCGCTCGTGAATGACTGCCAGTGTGTTGAACAGGGGCGCCGAGTGCGAGTGCACGCCGATCCCCTCGTTGATCAGCGTGAGGGCGCGCTCGTGGTCCCCGCCTAACGCCGCGGCGAGTGACGCATAGTGGAACCAGGCGGCGGAGGGCGGACGCTTGCCCCACAGTGCACGCGACGAGGACAGGATCGCGTTGGCGTGCTCGACGTCGCCGACCTTGAGCGACAGGATGCCTAACGAGAGCTGGACCCGCGGATCGTCTCCACCGCCGCGCTGCACCGCCTCCTCGTACGCCGCGCGCGCCTCGCCGTACCGCTGCGTACGCTCCAATGCGAAGCCAAGATTATGAAAGACGGCGGCGCGCGCTCCCTGCTGCGCGGCGGCTTGCTGGAACAGCCGCACGGCCTCTTCCCAATGGGCCGAGCGCATGGCGACGAGACCGAGGTAAAACCGCGCCTGGATGTCGTGCTCGCGCAGGTCGATCACGCGGCGGAACTCGCGCGTCGCTTCCTCGAACATCCCCGTCTTGTAGAACGCCATGCCGAGGTTGCGGTGCTCTTCGACCCGCGCCTCCTTCACGACGTCCTCTTGCGGGCGCGACTTGCCAACGCGATGGAGGAAGCCGGCGGTCACCAGACCGTAGATCGCCTTGCCCACCTCGAACTCGCCCAGGCCGGACGCATCGATGAGCTGGGTCACGTCACGGTCGCCGTCGATCAGTGGAACGAGCTGCTCCTGCTCCGGCGTGAGCTTGGCGTCGCTCGCCCCGAGGCGCGCGCGGTCGAGATCGAAGATGATGTCGAAGCTGGGCAGCTTCTTCTCGATGAGCCCCCACTCGTCCACCCGACGCGCTCCCTCCAGGAGCAGCGTCTCGGGGTTGATCGACACCAACAGGTCGCGCTCGTCAGGCATCATGTCGGCCTCGAACGAGAACGTTCCCTGCGTCCAGGTGAAGAGGTAATAGACCGCTTCCTCGATCTGCATCCGGATGTAGCGGTGCAGCTCCTCACGGGTGAGGATCTTCTTTTCCATCAGGATCTCGCCAATGCGCTTGTCGCGCTGGCGTGATTGCACCTCGATGGCGAGGTCGAGCTCGCGGCCGGTGATCACCCCGTGCTTCACCAGCATGTCGCCCAAGCGATCGCGCCGATTCACGATCGACGCGTACGAGATCCGGCCGCGGTCGAAGTACACATAGCCGAAGTTCGAGCGGTCGGTGACGCTCAGACATCCCGTCTTCTGCCCCATGGCCAACAGCTGGAGCACGTCGGGCAGACTGGCTTCGCGGAGACTGCCTTTGATTGCCATTAGCGGAGATCCTCGATCGCGCGGCCGGCCACGTCCTGCCACTCCCAGAGGATTTTCTCGTCGGAGATGAAGAGCGGATCACCCTTGCGTGCCGCCACCAGACCTTCGGCCGCCGTGCTCGGCGTCACGCCTTCGATCTCGCGGCGGGCGAGGCCGAGCGTCAAAGGCCGCGATTGCTGCACAGCCACCGTGACCAGGCGCTGAACCATCGCCCGGATCGACGGCGCATCGAACGTCGACGTGTCCGCGAGATAGCTGACCAGTTGCGCGTCCGCGCGAACGCCGGCGGCGTCGAGATAACGTGCGTAAAGCTTCTCGCGCAGCATCCGATCCGCCGGTTGCAGCTCCACAACCAGTCCACCCTCGAAGCGCGACCGCAGCCGCTCGGCAAGATTGGTGAGCGCCTTGGGCTCGCGGTCGCTCGACAGAATGATCTGCTTTCCCTGATCGAAGACGGCGTTGAAGACGTGGAAGAGCTCTTCCTGCGTACGCTCCGTGCCGTCACACACCTGCACGTTGTCGAGCAGCAGCGCATCTACGCCGCGATACCGCGCGCGGAATCGCTCGATGGATCCCTGCTGGATCGCGGTGATCAAATCATTGGCAAACTCGCGGACGTCGATCACGGCGACGCGCGCGGCGCCCCCGCTCAACGACGCCAGCTCGTTGCCGATGGCGTGCAGCAGATGCGTCTTGCCGGTCCCGGCCGGCCCGTGCAAGAAGAGCGGGTTGTATCGCTTCCCCGGCTCCTCGATGACCGCGTCCGAGGCGTGCACCGCGAACTGATTGGCGGCGCTCACTTCGTACGTCGCACGCGTGAACTGCGGATCCGGCGCCGGCGGCGGCTCCAGTCCATTGATGAGGTTCTCGACAACCTCTCTCGCTTCATCGATGCGCTCGGGATCGAAGAAGAGCTCGCTCGACGCCGTGACCGGATCGACCTTCCGCGCCTCAGCGCCGAGCTCCTGGAGCTGATCGATCTTGCGTTGGAACCCGGCGAGCAGCTGATCGACACCGGGGTCACTCGGAAGCTCCAGTGCCCGCTCGAGCTCGGTGGTCTTGAATCCAAGCTCCATCCAGAACGTGACCGCCTCGCCGATGCGCATCCGCCACGGCTCGATGTTTTGCGCGACGGCCGATGCCAGGTCGGAGACGAAGCTGTCGAACTCCTCCGTGATCGGGATGATCTCGATCTCATCGGTCTCGATCGCAAACTCGTTATGCCGAGCCGTCGTGACCGGCGGACTCGTCGGCGGCTTTGCCCCACCGTTGCCGTGTGCCGTGCCGGTCGGCGGCGGCGCACCGACGGTCGGCGGCGATGCCGGTACGCTCGGCGGCGTCCCGACAGGCATCGGTCCATGACCGACGATCGCGGCGGTAGCCGCGGACGCGGCACGCGCGATCGCGGGCAACGAGGCCGGCGTCGGCGTGTGACGGGCGCCGAGCACGGCGATCACCTGCTCGGCGCGAATCGGCTCGTCGGTGATTGCCTGATGCGCGATCATGCGATTCAGTGCGCCCTGCAATTCGCGCACGTTCGTGTATTCGAGCTTGGCCAGCGATTCGATCACGCCCTCGCCGAACGTCACGCCGCGCTCCTCGCACTTCTTCCGGAGAATGGCCACGCGCGTCTCGTAGTCAGGCAGCCCGATGTCGACGATGAGACCGCCTGACAAGCGCGTGATCAAACGTTCGTCCAGATCGGCGATCTCGGCCGGAGGCCGATCGCTCGTGAGCACGATCTGCTTCCCGCTCCGCTGGAGCACATTGAACAGCCGCATGAGCTCGTTCTGCGTCTCGCGGCGACCGGCGATGAACTGCACGTCGTCGAGGAGCAGCATGTCGACCGTGTAGTACCGCTCCTTGAACGTGTCCATGCGCCCGGCGGACACCGCTTCATGCAGGCCGTCCACGAACTCGTCGAGCGAGGTGAACATCACGTGCAGATCGTGCTGCTGCTGCTTGGCGAGGTTGCCGATCGCCAGCATGAGGTGCGTCTTCCCGAGCCCCGAGCTGCTGTACATGAAGAGCGGGTTGTACGCCGAGCCCGGCGACTGCGCCACCGCGCGCGCGGCCGCGACCGCCAAGCGATTGGCGGCACCCACCACGTAGTTCTCGAAGCGGAAGCGTGGATCGATGTTCACGTCAGCGCGCGCCTCCGACCGCCATGCTCCGTGCTCCTGGCGCGCTCTGCGCGCTCAGCTTTCGAAGTACCAGTTCCGAGATGCCGCGCAGCGTCTCGAACACGCCGCGCCCACGCAGCGCGTCGGCGGTGAACGAAGGCACCTCACGGAAATTCAATGCGTCCTCCAGCTCTCCGACGCTCAGCGTCAGCTCGCGCGGGAGATCCTGCTTGTTGTATTGGAGGACGATCGGCATCGTGCGCACGTCCACTCCCTGCTCCGCGAGATTCGCGTGGAGATCCTGCATGCTCTCGATGTTCTCCTCGAGCTGGCGCGATTGGCTGTCGGCCACGAATACCACGCCGTCGGCGCCTTGCAGCACGAGTCGACGCGTCGCCTGGTAGTAGACCTGCCCCGGGACCGTATACAACTGGAAGCGTGTGCTGAATCCCGATATCGACCCGAGATCGAGCGGGAGAAAATCGAAGAAGAGCGTGCGGTCCGTCTGGGTTGCCAGCGAGACCATCTTCCCTTTCCGGTCCTGCGGCACCTGCTCGTAAATGTAATGTAGGTTCGTCGTCTTCCCCGACCTCCCAGGGCCGTAGTAGACGATCTTACAGGTGATCTCGCGGGTCGCGTAGTTGACGAGAGACACTGGGCTCAGGCGGTTGGAGGCAGTAGCTCTTCGCTGACGCGTGACGACGGAACGGGCTCCGGTCCAAAGAGCGCCGCCAGACTTTGCTGCAGATCGTGCTCGAACTCGTCGCTCGCACCGAGAGACAGCTCTTCCGGCATCGTTGCGGGCGGCGGAGCGGCAGCCGCCAGCTGCCGCGCCAGCTCCCGAAAGTAGAACAGCACCAGTCCCGCCGAGCTTTCCGCACCGAACACGGTGAGGAACACCAGCGCGCCGCGCGGAGTGATCGTCTCCCCCAGAAAAAGCCGGCGATCGTTGTCGGCGTGAAAGAGCCGCGTGAACGGGCGACCATCCAGCTGCCGCCCCAGATGCGCCGCCGACGCGTGGATCGCCGACGCCAGCGCACACGCCGACATCACGTCCACAGGGCTGGTGAAGCCGTACTGCGCCAGCACCTGGCCCGTCGGATGCAACAGCAGCGCGAAGGTGACTCGCGCCTCGTCCACGAACTGTCGAACGGGCGCTTCCACCCACGCCTCCGCCGCCGTCGTCCTCACGAAAGCGTCTCCGCCGCACGCAGCATCGCCGCGCGCAGCAGCCCAATGTTCACACGCGCCTCGGCCACGGCGATGATCACCAGATCGTGGCGACCCGCCGCGCACACGTGTCCATCCGCTGCCTCCAACCGCAGGAAGCCGACGGAGCCGAGCCCGGCCGCCTGCGCCGAAAGCCGTGCTTTTCGGAAGAGCGACGCGGCCAATGCCGCGACGGCCTCGCCATGTACGCCGACCTGTAGCGTCGAGTCGATGATCAGTCCGTCGCTCTCGCCGACGACCATGCATCCGAGCACGGCGCGCTGGCGGGTGAGCGGCGCGAGCAGATCGCGAAATAGCGTGGTCATTGCGGCGCCTCCAGCCACTGACGCGCGCGCTCCACGCATCGATCGAGTGTCCGCCTGACGAGTCCGAGTGGAATCGTCTTGGCCGCGGCCACGAGCACGAGCGACTCGCCCGCGCCGGGAGCCATCGCGACAGTCGCAACCTCGGTCTCGAACACGACGCACGACCACGCCCCGAGCTCGAGGTGTTTCGTCGCGCGCTGCGCTTCTTCACGCACGCCGCAGAGCTCGGCGCCCACTTCCTGCGCCACATCGGCCTCGTCAGGCGACAGATATGCTCCCGCCGTGACCAGTCCACTGGCATCGATCAGCAGCGCGGTTTGCTCGCCATCGCCCAGAATGTCCGCGAAGAGATGCCGTGCTTCTTCGCCAGGCGACATCGCGCGCGCGCCGTCGGTAGCCGCCGAGCTGGTCAGCATCCGCCGCACCATGGCCAGCGCGGTGGCGATCGTCGGATCCTCGCCATCGTGCGACGCCGCGGCGGTCAAATAGCGCTCGGCGTCGGATAGCCGTCCCTGTTTGAAGCAAACGTAGCCGAGTCCCTTGTGCGCGCCGACGTGCGTGGGCGACAGCGTGATCACCATGTCCCATTCATCGAAGGCCCGATCGAGCTCTTGCTCGTCGACCCAGATGCGCGCGAGAAGGTCATGCGCTTCCGGATTGTGCGGGTGCCGCTCGAGTCCGCGCGTGGCGACGCGCAGAGCGAGATCGAGCTCGCCGCGCTTTCGCAGCGCCTCGCCCAGGGCGAGGAAAGCCAGGCTGGCGGGATCGCGAGCCAGCTCGTCGCTCAGCCGGCTGATCTCGTCAGACATGCAGATGCTCCGTCAAATAAGTACGAAGACGCGAAGCGGTTTCCATCGCCGCGCGCACTCGCTCGGCGTCGGCCGCGTCCGGTGACATGCGGAGATAGCGGTCCCAACACGCTTCGGCTTCGGCGAAATCGCCCCGTGCCGCGGCGCAGAATCCGAGCTCCAGATGCACCGCGGCATGCGCGGCATCGAGCTGGAGCGCCCGCTTGAGCTCCGCGACGGCCTCATCGCGGAGTCCTCGCTGAAGGAGCGCGCGCGCAAGAAGCAGGTGTGCGTCGGCCGAATGCGGATCTGCTTCCACCGCCGCGCGGGCCGATGCCGTCGCGGCGTCGAGCTCGCCTCGTCGAAGCGAGATGCCAGCCTGCTCGAGGAGAGTGGCGGCGGCTTCCGACGGCGCGACGACCGGCATCTTCTGACCATTGCCGCGATCGCGGAGCTCGATGACGCCGGTGGTCGCCAACCCATACACGACCTTGCCGACATCGAACTCGCTACGGGCGAGAGCGGTGGCGATACCACGCAGATCACGCGTGCCGTCGATCTCGGTCAGAACCTCCCACTCGCTAGGCAAGAGATCGAGCAACGTCGGGTGATCATCCTCCACATCGGCCAGCACCGGCACCATTCCGACGTGGCGGACCTTGCCTTCGATTCGCGACCACTCGTCGATGCGCCGCGCGCCTTCCATCAGCAGCGACTCGGTCGAGATGCGGATCGGTGCCTCGGAGTGGGAGCCGAGCGCGCCACCTTCCTCGAAGGAGAAATGCCCCTCGTGCCAGCTCATGAGCTCGAAGATCACTTCTTCGACCTGGAAGCGAACCTGTCGCTCGACTTCCTTCGGCGTGACCGCGCCCATGGCCACGAGAATCTCCCCGAGCCGACGCGGATCGCGATCGCGCGACTGGAGCTCGCGGGCCCTCACCAGATCGTTCTCCGTGATCTTACCGGCGCGCAGGAGCAGCCCGCCTAACGGCTGCGGGTTGTTTTTCATCGCCGCATGCACGACCGACCCGCGCTCGAAGTACACGGTGCCCTGGTTGTCCCTCATCGTCGACGTGACGGTGAGCGTTCCGGTCTTCCGGCTCAGGTCGAGCAGTTGGAAGACATCGTGGATTCCGAGCTCGCGAAGCGGTCCTTCGATCGACATGCCTCAGACCTCCACGCGTGGGCGGAAGATCCGCAGAAGATCGGCGGCGGTCTTCGCGTCGCGCCGCGCGCGGTGAGCGAACTCGCCATCGGGCTCCAGCTCCACGACTTCCTGCCAACGCGCGATCGCGTCGCGGTAGCGATGCCGCTCGAAGAACAGCACGCCGGCCAGATACAGCGCGCCCGTGTGCTGCGGATCGAAGCGGAGGATGCGCTGCACCGAGGTGGCGGCATCGTCGTGCCGCTCGAGCTCGATCAGCGTCTCGGTGAGCGCCACCAGGGCCTTGAGGTGATACGGATCCTGCTTGAGCAGCGAGATGAGCGGATCGAGCGCGTCGCGCGTGCGGGTGAGCTTTCGGCGCACGCTGGCGAGCTCGAGAATCGCCTCGGCGTACGTCGGTACCGCCTCCAGTGCCGCCAGCAGCGCGGTCTCCGCCTCATTGTACTGCCCCACGGTGCCTAACAAGCGGGCGAGCTCGTAGTGGACCACGGCGAAATGACGGTCGAGGTCGAGCGCGTTACGATAGGCCGAAATCGCGCCGCGAATGTCGCCGGCCGCGCGCGCGACGTCGCCCATCTGCTTGAGGACGTCGGCGCGCGCCGGCTCGAGCCGCCTGGCCCGCTCGAGCAGCTCGAGGGCACCGCGAGGGTCGCCGGCCTCGGCCCTCGCCGATGCGACCAGCAGCAGCGTCTCGACGCCTGACGAGTCGGTTTCCAGAAGCTGCTCGGCGACCGGCCGCGCTTCCTCGGCACGGCCAAGGGCGAGTAGGGCCCGCGTCTCGCCGGCCAGCGCGCGGGGCGCGATGCCGTTCATCGTTCGCGCGGTGCGATAGCGCTCCAGCGCCTCGCCATAGAGTCCCTGCCGCGCGAACGCATCGCCGAGTAGGGTGAGTCCTTCCACACGGTCAGCGCCGCGCGAAAGTGCGCGGCTGACCTCGGTGGCTGCACGCTCGAACAGGCCCTTCGACAGATAGTCCCGAGCGAGCGAGTATGGGCCAGCATCCGATGGTGGCGCGGGCTGCTGTGCCGCTGCGCTCTGCTTGAGCTGATCGAACAGATTGTCCAGAGAGCGAGGATCGAACGAAAACGCATCGACCTGCGCTTCGACACGTCGCTCCCCGGTCATGTCTGGTACGATGGCGAGCTCGAGATCCTCGTACTCGACATCGAGCGCGAGCTGAAAGCGCTGCTGCACGTAGTACGGGTCGAGCTCCAGGGCGCGCTTGGTCGCGCGGAGTGCACCCTCGAAGTCGCCGAGGTTGGAAAGGGTGAAGCTCAGGTTGTAGTGCGCTTCGGCGTAGTCGGCCTTCGCTTGGATGGCGCGTCCGAAGGCGTTGCGCGCGTCCTCGTGCTTCTTGAGCTCCACCAGCACCAGACCGACACCGTTCCACGCCACGGGATGCTCGCCCTCGATCGCCAGCGCCTGACGATACGCCTCGAGCGCCAAGTGCAGGCGCTTCCCCCGAAACAAGAGCAACGCCAGGTTGAGCCACGCCTTGATGAAAGTGCCGTGCGCTGCGATGGCGGCGCGGAACTCGTCGATCGCGTCCTCCGTCTCGCCTGCGTGGTAGAGCGCGACGCCGAGGTTGTTGCGCGCGATGGCGTAGTCGTCGTCGAGCGCCAGCGCCTTCTTGTAGCTGTCGACCGCGTCGGCGATACGGCCCGTCTGGTGCATCGCGACCCCGAGCTCGCACCAGAGCTTCGGGCTCCCGCTCTGCTTCTGCAGCACGCGCTGGTAGAGGTCGATCGCCTGCCCCGCGTCGCGCGTGAGCAGGTGCACCTCTGCCATCGCCTGCATCACGAGCGCGTGATCTTCGCCACGCTCGAGCGCCAGCTTGTACTCGCGCAGCGCCTCGCTGTAGTAGCCCTTCTGCCGGAATGCGAGACCGAGGTTGTAGTGCGCCAGCTGCTTGTCGTCGGCGACCTCGAGGCGCGCCGAGCGGCGCTCCTGGCGCTCGGGCAGCATCTCCTGGAAGCGCGAGCTGTTGTAGCGGTCGAGCGAGAGATTCGTCTGAGCGCGAGACAGCGAGGGGTTGAGCTCGATGGCGCGTCGCGTCGCTACCCGCGCTTCTTCGTGCCGTCCAGCATCGCCTAACACGAAGCCCATCAGGTAGTGGGCATCGGCGTTGTCCGGATTCAGCTGGATCGACTTCTTCAGTGCCGCGAGCGCGTCATCGTTGAGCCCGCGATTGTACAGCACTTCGCCGATGTAGAAGTGTAAGAGTGAGCTCTCCGGCTCCAGCTTCTTGGCGCGCTCGAACCAGCGTTGCGCGCGATCGAGATCGCCGCTGGCCTTCTCGGCGAGTCCGAGCTGCACGATCGACGCGACGTCCTTGGCGTGGTACTTCAGGAGCTCCGTGAATTCGGCGATCGCTTCCTTGCTGTCGCCCAGCGTCGCATATGCCCGCCCCAGCTCCCAACGCGCCGCGCGGTTCGAGGGATCGAGTCGAAGACGCTCCTTGAGCTCGGTAACCCGGCGCTCGTAGTAACCCGTGTTGAAGTACGCAATCTCCAGATTGCGCTGTGCCACTTCCATCTTCGGGTCGATCTCGAGGGCGCGGGTGAACGCGCCCACCGCTTCCTCGTACAGCCCCTTGTTGTAATAGAGGACGCCGAGGTTGTTGTGCGCCCCCGCGTCCGACGAATCGATCCGCCGGGCGAACGAGCGCAAGATCGAGCGATCGCGCTCCGAAGTTGGGGACGCCTGCATGATCACGTCAGCTCACCCGCACCGCCCGCAGGATGGCTTGCAGCGAGTCTAGGTCGGGCAGCAGCAGAAAGAATCCGCGCAGCGCCTCGCCCATGTCGCTGAGGAAGAACTCGGTCTCTACCGCGAACACGTAATCGCGATCGGTGCCGAACTGCAGGTAGGCGGTGGTGAGCACCGCCGACGACATGTCGATCGCCAGGCTGGGCGGCGACGGCAGCAGCATCAGCCCGAGGAATTCGCTCAGCGCGTTCATGTATGCGCCGCTGAGGATGTTTCCGGCCTCTTTGATCGCCGACTCCTCCAATGGGCCGAATTCGGCTGGCTCCCGTACTTCGCGTCGCAGCATCAGCGCCGCCATGCGTGCGGCCGTGGCCCGCGGAAAGACGAGCAGCGTACGCCCGGTGAGATCACCGCGCATCTGCATCAGCACCGCGGCGATCGGCTCCTCGTTGTCTTGAATTTGTGACGGTACGTCTTCGAGCTGCGCGATGGTGATCGTCGGCACGCTGATCATGATCGTGCTCCCGGTCATTTGCGACATGGCGGTGGCCGCGTGACCGGCGCCGATGTTCGCCACCTCTTTCAACGCATCGAGCTGCAGCTCTTTCAGCTCCAGAAGCTCCTTCATTGCCACTCCTTTAGAGGAGGCTACCGACGTCGACGATCAATGCGGGCGCGCCATCCGAGAGGATGGTGGCGCCGCTGAACACCCCAACTGCGTCCTGCACGGCGTCGAACGGCTTCACAACGATGTCCTGCTGTCCAGTGAGCTCATCGACGAGCAATCCCGCTCGCCGCTCGCCCATCTCGAGAACGATGACTTGCGCTTTCGCACGCGGCTCCTCGGGGAGCCGTATGATGTTCCTGAAGCGGATCAGGGGAAGCACTTCGTCGCGCATCACCAGTACATCGTGTCCCTTCACGCGACGGAGCGCCTCGGGCTGGAGCTCGGCCGTCTCGCTCACGTGCGTGAGCGGCACCGCGTACATCTCCCGGTCCACGCGCGCCAAGAGCGCGCGCACGATCGCCAGCGTCACGGGCAGGCGCACGGTGACCGTCGTCCCCTGTCCCGGCGTACTCCGAATCTCGACGCCGCCGCCTAACGAGCGAACGCGCGTGTACACGGCGTCGACCCCCACGCCTCGACCCGAGAGATCGGTGACCATTTCGGCCGTGGAGAATCCCGGACGGGCGATGATTCGAATGAGCTCCTCCTCGCCGACCTCGCGCGTCGGATCGTCGATCAATCCGAGCTCGGCCGCTTTGCGGAGGACGCGGTGGCGGTCGATGCCGCGGCCGTCATCGGACACGCGGATCGTTACCGACGAGCGCTCGCGTGCCGCGCTCAGCACCAGCCGGCCGCTGCGCGGCTTTCCGGCGGCCTCACGCTCGTCAGGCAGCTCGATACCGTGATCGATGGCGTTTCGAAGCAGGTGCACGATCGGATCGCCGATCTCATCGAGCATCGAGCGGTCGAGCTCGATCTCCTTTCCCTCGAGCGCCAGGTCGATCTCCTTTCCGAGGGCGCGAGCTCCATCACGCACCAGACGCGGGAATCGGTCGAAGATCTGCGCCACCGGTACCATGCGCGCCGTCATGATCTCGTCCTGGAGCTCGGCGATGAGCTTGCCCGCCTGCGCAACCGTTTCGTCGAGCGCCGGGTCGCTGGTGCCGCTCGTCAGGCTCTGCAATCGGCCGCGCGCGATCACGAGCTCACCCACGAGATTCATGAGCGAGTCGAGGCGTTTGAGCTCGATGCGCGCGTGCCGCGGCACCTGCGGCGCTTCCATCGGGCGCGGCACGACAGTCGTCGCGCGGCGCGCGGCGCGCGTTCCAGCCTTGCCCGATTTCGCGCCGGCCACCGACTTCAGGCGCTCGATGAGACGCGTGACGTCGCCCGCCTCCTCGCCTTTGACGACGGCTTCGATCGCCAGTTCGAGCACGTCGGCGGCGCGGAAAAGAAGATCCATCACCTCCGGCGTCGCGGGCTGCTCGCCGCGGCGCATGCGCTCGAGCAGCGTCTCCAACTCGTGCGTCAGCTCGGTGACGTTGGTGTACCCCATCGTCGCGCTCATGCCCTTGATGGTGTGCACCGAACGGAAGATGGCCGCCACCGGCTCGCTCGCGTCCGGCGTGCGCTCCAGCTCGAGCAGCTGCGCGTTGATCGCCGAGAGATGCTCGCGGCTCTCGGTGAGGAAGAGGTCGGCGTATTTGCTCAGGTCCATGGGATTCCTTCGAGATTCGAGATTCGAGATTCGTGACGGCGGATATGGAGCTCGTTAGGTGTGCCGTTACGAATCTCGAATCTCGAATCTCGAATCTCGCTATCCGAGCACCCGCTGCACCGCTTCCAGCACGCGGCTCGGCTGGAAGGGCTTCACCACGAAATCCTTCGCGCCCGCCTGAATCGCTTCGACCACCAGCGCCTGCTGGCCCATGGCCGAGCACATCAGGATCTTCGCGTTCGGATCGACCTTCGTGATCTCGCGGACCGCGTCGATCCCGCCCATGTCGGGCATCACGATGTCCATCGTCACCAGATCGGGACGCAGTTGGTTGTACTTCTCGATCGCCTGAACGCCGGTCTCCGCTTCGCCGATCACCTCGAATCCCGACTGCGTCAGGATGTCGGCGATCATTGTGCGCATGAAGATGGCGTCGTCGCAGACCAGCACGGTGTGACTCAACGGTTCCTCCCGATCAAAGCAGGACGTGCGAAACGATTTCTTCGAGGTTCAATACCATCACCACCGCGCCGCCTACGCGCGCCGCGGCCTGTACACTCTCCGTCCCGGGCGCCGGTGGCTCGAGCTCCGACTCCGCGACGCGCACCACATCGAGCACTTCATCGACCGCCATCCCCACCACCCGCGATCCACGCTCGATCAGCACGATCGAGCCCTCGGCGCGCGACGACGACTCGCCGTGCAGGCGCATGCCGAGGTCGACCACCGTGATGATCGTTCCGCGCACGTTGATCAGTCCGGGCACGAACGACGGAGCGCCCGGCACGCGCGTGCCCGCGCGATGCGGAATGATCTCCCGCACCACACTGAGCTGGATCGCGTACGGCCGCTCGCCCAGCCGGAACATCACCAGCTGGCGCGTCGGAACGTCAGAGATCGTTTCGGTAGAAGCCAAGGAAGTCCAACGGATCGGGGTGCTCAACGAGCTCCCGCATCCCCGACGCGGCGACGAGCGACCGCACTAGGTCCGCTGGCAACGGCGAGCGAAGGTCGACTGCTACCCCCGTCGCAGGATGCGGGAACACCATCCAGGCGGCGTGGAGGAAATGCCGACGGGGTGGAAGCTCGAGCAGGCGCCGCCCGCCTCCACCGCCGTACGTGTCGTCACCGACCACCGGATGCCCGATCGACGCGAGATGAACGCGAATCTGATGCGTGCGTCCGGTGTGCAGGTGCGCACGCAAAAGGTCAGTCGCATCGAAGCGAGCGAGCCGGATGAAATCCGTCTTCGCCGCCCTTCCGCTACTGACGATTGCCATGCGCTTTCGGTCTCGCGGATCGCGTCCAAGTGGGCGGTCTACCGTCACTTTGTCGGTGTTCAGATGTCCCCACGAAAGCGCCGCGTACCGACGTGTGACGCGCCGCGCCGCGATGGCGGCTCCGAGGCTTCGGTGAGCCCGGTCGGTCTTCGCCACCAGAAGGAGCCCTGAGGTGTCCTTGTCGAGCCGGTGGACGATCCCCTCGCGGTCCTCCCCGCCGGATGCGGAAAGCTCCCCTCCGCGCCCTTTGAGAGCGTTTACAAGGGTTCCGGACCAATTTCCGGGGGCTGGATGGACGACCATGCCGGCGGGCTTGTCGACGACGAGCAGGTCGTCGTCCTCGAACATGATCGACAACGGAATCTGCTCGGCCTCGATCTCGCGCACCGTCGGCGGTGGGATTACGACGCGGATCCGCTCGCCGGAGCGTGGCCTATAGCTCGAGCGCTCCCGCCTCCCGTTCACGGTGACGTTGCCATTGGCGATGAGTGTCGCCGCTTGCGTGCGCGACAGGTCCAGCTGGCGGGCGATAAACAAATCGAGGCGGACATCGCTATCCGCCTCGATCTCGAGCTCGTGTATCGTGGAGCGCGCGTCGCTGTCGCTCAGCCCGCCGTCGCGCATCGGCGGCTCACGCACCCTCGCTCGCCTTCACCGCCGCGGGTGCCGCACGCGCCGCCTCCTCGCGCTCCTCGCCCCACAGCGACCAGGCCAGCAGAATGGCGCCGAAGCTCACCGCGATGTCGGCCACGTTGAACGTCGGCCACCGAAGGTCTCCGAACCCCATGTCGAGAAAATCCACGACGCCGAGCGGCGAGCGAATGCGGTCGATGAGATTTCCGACCGCGCCGGCGCACACGAGTCCGAGCGCCGTGATGCGGAGCGTGTCGTTTTCCCGAGCAGCGCGATAGAGTCGGCCGAGAATCACCAGCGCAACGATCGTCAGCAGCAGGAAGATCCACCGCGAATACGGTCCGAGGTGGAGACCAAAGGCCGCGCCGCGGTTGTACACCAGCGTTAGGCGGACCCACTCGCCGATGACCTCGCGAGGCACGCGCATGGGGCGCAGTGCATCGACGGCGATCAGCTTCGTGATCACATCGAGGGTGACGATCCCCCCGATCAGCGACCAGAACAGCAGTGCCTTACGACTGCTTCTTTCCATCTTCCTCGCGCTGTTTGCAGCTGATGCACAGGCGTGCGTGGGGAAGTGCGTCGAGCCGGTCGAAGTCGATGTCCTGACCGCAATTGTGGCACTTGCCGAACGTCTCTGGTGACCGGTAGAGGCGGCGCAATGCCTCGTCGATGTGCCAGAGGAAACGACCCTCTTGGCTGGCGAAAAGAAACGCCTTCTCGCGCTCCATCGCGTCGGTGCCCTGGTCAGCCATATGGAAGGAATACGAGCTGAGATCGCCGTCCGAGGCCTGCGGCGTCGCGTTGAACGTCTCGCTGTACTGTCCCAGCTCCTTGAGCACGCGCCGGCGCTCTTCGAGTAGTCGTTTCTCGAAGTGCGCGAGCATTTTCTTGTTCATGGGCTTGGGCTTCTTGGCGCTCGCTGAAGACGGCATGCTGTTTACACTCTCGTTAGGGCGACATCGACGGCACGACCATCAAGGTCCATCGTCTGCGTCGCGTCTGGCGTTCCAACGATTGCGTCACCGACGATGAGCTCGACCGCGAGCACCTCGCCGGTGATGTAATCGCCGAACATTCGTACCACGTTTTCGACTTCGACGTTCCCTTTCACCTGCAATTTGATGCGATCGCTGACCGCGAAGCCCGCGTCCTTCCGTAGACGCTGGATCCGACTCACCAGCTCTCGCGCGACACCTTCGGCGACGAGCTCCGGCGTGAGCGTCGGATCGACCGCCGCAAAGTATCCGCCTTCCTCCTTCACGACCAGATCGCCCGCCGCTCGGTGAACGACGGTCAGGTCGTCTGGTTGCAACACATGTGACGATCCGCCGACCGAGATGACGACCGGCTCTCCGCGTTGGAACGCGTGCAGCGCGGAATCGGACAACGCCTCGACTGCTTCGGCCGCGGCCTTCGTCGACTTCCCGAATCGTTTGCCGAGCGCGCGGAAATTCGGCTTCCCCTCGAGCCGCACCAGTGCATCGCCGCTCGACGCCATCTCCACTCGCTTCACGTTGAGCTCGGCGCGCAGTAGTGGCTCCAGCAGCGCCAGAATCTCCGGGTCGCCACCGGGCACAACGCATACCACGCGGGCCAACGGCTGCCGCACTTTCAGATCGGCCTCCTCGCGCGCCGCTCGACCCAGCCGCGCGAGCGTCCGCACCTGCTCCATGCCCGCCTCCAGATCCGCCTCGGGACGCATTCGTGTCTCGGTGACATAAGGCGCCAGATGCACGGAGGTTCCCGTGAGCTGCCGGTGCATCCAATCGGTCACGAACGGTGAGAACGGGGCCAACAGGCGCGTCACGCCGGTGAGTACCTCGTGCAGCGTGGCGAAAGCGGCACGATTGTCCGCGCTGGTGACGTCGTAGAAGCGCTCGCGGTTGAGACGAACGTACCAGTTGGAAACGTCGTCGGTGACGAAGCGCATGACGGACCGCGCGGCGAGGTATGCATCGTATGCCGCCATGGCACCATCGACTTCCACCGCGACGCGCGCCAAGCGACCGAGTATCCAACGGTCGATCGGTGGCCTGGCGGCCGGCTCCGGATCTTCGTTGGACGGCGTCCAGCCGAAGTTGGCCAACTGCGCGAACATCCCCGAATAGATGTTTTTGAGCGTAACGAGGAACTGTCCTGCCGTGTCCCTGATGCCACGTTCGTCGAATCGGCGCGGCACCCAGATCTGGCTGGACGTGATGAGAAAAAGCCGCACGGCATCGGCCCCGTATCGAGGGATCACGCTCCACGGATCGACGACGTTGCCGGCGCTCTTCGACATCTTCTGTCCCGCCGCGTCGAGCACCAGATCGTTCACGACGACGGCCCGGTACGGCGCCGCGAACGCGTTGGTCGCGGCAAGCCCGCCATCACCGCTGTTGTTCGGCAGCGCATCACCCAATCCGGTGGCGATGGCCAGCAGCGAGTAAAACCATCCCCTCGTCTGGTCGACACCCTCGGCGATGAAATCCGCCGGATACAGTCGCTCGACCTCGGCCTTACCCTCGAACGGATAGTGCCACTGCGCGAACGGCATCGAGCCCGAGTCGAACCAGGTGTCGATGACTTCGGGGACGCGGTGCATTCGCGCGCGAGATTCGAGATTCGAGATTCGAGATTCGCCGGTGGTGTCGGTCGATCTTTCGTTGGCCTCCGAATCTCGAATCTCGAATCTCGAATCTCGACAGCTTTCACACTCCCACGTCAGCCTATCCACCCCCGGCTTGTGCGGATCGAACTCGTTAGGCAGCGATCCGCCGAGCTTGGCCGCGAGCTCGGCGTAGCTGCCGATTACATCGATGTGTGAGTCGTCGCGCTCGCATAACCATACTGGGAGTGGCGTGCCCCAGTAGCGGTCGCGCGACAGCGCCCAGTCGACGTTGTTGACCAGCCACTCGCCGAAGCGGCCAGTGCCGACCTCCTCCGGATGCCAGTCGACTCGCGCGTTGCGCGACAGCATCTGGTCGCGATACGCGGTGGTGCGCACGAACCAGGAGCCGCGTGCGTAGTACAGGAGCGGTGTGCCGCACCGCCAACAGTGGGGATAGCTGTGCTCGATCGTACCCGCTTTCTGGAGTACGCCGCGGCGCTTGAGCTCCTCGATGATGAGCGGGTCGGCGGCCTTCACGAATTTGCCACCCACGACCGGCATGTCCGCGGGAAATTCTCCGCGCGCGTTGACCGGCTGCAGAAACGCGAGCCCGTGTCGCTGGCCTGCCGCGTAGTCATCGGCGCCAAATGCCGGTGCCATGTGCACGACGCCGGTGCCATCCTCAGCCGACACGAACGACTCGGCGACGATCAGCTCGTGCTCCCCTTCTCCATCGGTAAACGGCACCCAGTCGAGCGGCCGCTCGTAGCGACGCCCCGCGAGCTCGCTCCCCTTGATCCGCCTAACGATCTCCCACCGATCGGTCCAGTCGTCGCCGAAAACGGATGCGACGCGAGAGGAGGCGAGGATCAAAGTGGGAAGCGGGAAGCGGGAAGCGGGAACCGCCTGCGGCGGTTGAGCGTGGCGCCGACGGATCTCCAAATACTCGAGATCTGGATTCACCGCGAGCGCTACGTTGGAAACGAGCGTCCAGGGCGTCGTCGTCCACACGAGGATACGCTGTTCGTGCGCTTCCCGCTTCCCGCTTCCCGCTTCCCGCATTGCGCTTCCCGCTTCCCGCAGCTTCACCGCCACATACACACTCGGATCCTTCACGTCCTTATATCCCTGCGCCACTTCGTGGCTCGACAGCGCCGTGCCGCAGCGGGGGCAGTACGGAAGAATCTTGTGGCCGCGATAGAGCAGGCCGCGATCGTACAGCGTGCGCAGCGCCCACCACACGCTTTCGACGTAATCGTTCTCGTACGTGATGTATGGATCGCTGTAGTCGAGCTGATAGCCGATCCGATCGCTGAGCCTTTCCCAGTCCGACTTGTACTTCCACACACTCTCGCGCGAGAGCTTGTTGAAGCGCTCGACGCCGATCTCCTCGATCTGCTGCTTGCCGCTGATGTTGAGCTGCTTCTCGACTTCGATCTCAACCGGCAGACCGTGCGTGTCCCAACCCGCTTTTCGGGTGACGTGATAGCCCTTCATCACGCGGTAGCGGCAGAAGAGATCCTTCACCGTCCGCGAAAACACGTGATGGATGCCCGGCTTCCCGTTCGCCGTCGGCGGACCCTCGTAGAACACGAACTCCCGAGCGCCGGCGCGAGCGCGCTCGATCGCGCCGAAGAGATCTTCATCCGCCCAGCGGCGAAGCATCTCCTGCTCGATGTCATCCGCCGGCCGGTCGGGTGGGAGGAGCGCGAAGCGGTCCACGCCGGGATCGATCGCGGTCACAACCGCTCCAACACGCCCCGCACGAGCGCCGTCAGCCGCGGCTCGGCTTCATTCGCCACGGCGATGATGTGCTCGACGGTCGCCGGCACCAGCGCGTCCGGCAGACACTGATCGGTGATGATGGAGATGCCTAGCACACGCATGCCGCCGTGCACCGCAACGATCACCTCGGGCACCGTCGACATCCCGACCACGTCGGCGCCTAACAGGCGCAGCATTCGATACTCGGCACGCGTCTCCAGATTCGGGCCTGTCACCGCGACGTAGACGCCCTCGCGCAGGACGATCCGTTGCTCGGCTGCCACCTCTCGCGCCAGCGCGCGAAGCGCCGCGTCGAATGGCTCCGACATGTCCGGGAAGCGCGGTCCCAACGAATCGTCGTTCGGCCCGATCAGCGGGTTGTCGCCAAGCAGATTGATCTGATCGGCGATCACCATGAGATCGCCTGGACTCCACAGGGGGTGCATCCCGCCGCACGCGTTCGACACGATCAGCGTCTGGGCGCCCAACGCACGGAGGACTCGCACCGGAAACGTCACCTGCTGGAGCGAATAGCCCTCGTACCGATGGAAGCGCCCCTGCATCGCAATCACCGTCTTCCCGCCAAGCGTCCCGCACAGGAGCCGTCCGGCGTGCGATTCCACCGTCGACAATGGAAAGCCAGGGATGTCTCCGTACTCGATTGTCGTACGGACGTCGATCTCCTTTGCTAGTGCACCCAGGCCGGTGCCCAGGATGATCGCGACGTCGGGCCGCGTGCCGAAGCGCTGCCTGACGACAGCGGCCGCACGCTCGATGACAGGGCGCGAGTGCAGCGGCGCCGCCTCGTCCGCGGTGGGCGAGGCGGCATGTCCTCCGTGGACGGTGGTCATTCCTTCAGCGCCTCCAGCCAGGCGGGAGTCTTGAGCACGTTACGGGGCCCGGAGTCGTGCTCGTCGCGCGCCGCGTCGCGGGGCACCTGACGCGAATGATCGGGCGCCGCCGGCTGAGCCGGCACCCCACCCGGCGGCGTCGCGCCCGCCTCGGCTGCTTGAAGCTCCGCCAGCTGCCGCTCGATCATCGACCGCAGCTGAGTGAGGAACGCCCGGCGCGACTTGTCGAGCTGCGTGAGCTCGACCTCGATCTTGCGCGCTTCGCCGCGCGCGGCCTCGATGATGCGCTCGCCCTCGGCGCGGGCCTCGCGCAAAATGAGCTGCGCTTCGCGCTCGGCTTGCTCGCGCGTCTCGGCCCGCAGCTGCTGCGCCGAGATGAGCGCGTCGTTCAGCGCCTTGTCACGCTCGCGAAAGGCGCGGAGCTGTTCGTGAAAATTCTTTGCCTTTCCCTCGAGGTCCATGTGCGCTCGCGTCAGCCGCTCGAGCTCCTCGGCCACGCGCTCGCGGAATTCATCGACCATGGCGCGATCGTAACCGCGCAGCGCGCTGCCGAAATCCCATCGGCGCACGTCGATTGGTGTCAGCTTGAAGCCTTCGTCCGTCATCCCGGCCTCCTTCCAAACAAGACGGTGCCCAGCCGCACCATCGTCGCGCCCTCTTCGACCGCGACCTCGTAGTCGTCGGACATCCCCATCGACAGCTCCGTTGCCGGATGTCCCGCGCTCGCCATCACCTCACGCGCACGTCGAGCGCCGATGAACACTTCCCGTAATACACGCTCTTCGGCGCCAAAGGGCGCCATCGTCATGACGCCCAGCACACGGATCCCGGAATGTCCGGCCAGCCGCTCGGCTTCCGCCGGAATATCCTTCGGCGCGTAGCCGCCCTTCGTCTCCTCACTCGAGACATTGACCTGGATCAGCGCATCGACAGCGCGGCCGCGCGCCTCTCCATACTGGTCGACCGCATCCGCGAGCCGGACAGTGTCGATCGAATGCACCAGCGAGAAACGATCGAGCGACTTCACCTTGTTCCGCTGTAGGTGGCCGATAAGGTGCCACGCCACCGGGACATCGCTCGCATCGATCTTTTGCAGCGCTTCCTGCACGCGGTTCTCGCCAATGTCGCGAATCCCCGCCTCCCACGCCGCTCGAACCGCGTCGATTCCGTGAGTCTTGGTCACGGCGACGATCCGCACCTCTTGCCCCTGCCCGCGGGTCGCGGCCGCGGCGATCCTCTGCCGCACGTCAGCCAACCGCGCGGCGAGGTCGTGAAAAGGCATAAGCTGGTAATTTACCGGGGGTTACAGCGCGAATCAAGAGAATTTGGCGCCGCTTCCAACCGGACCTCTTCGAGCGCCTGCCGGGGGCACTCGAGTATCGCACGGAAGTGCTCCGCGGTGGGGTCGGTACTCGCCCGAATCGCCCGAGGTACACCCGCGATCCGGCCGGCGAGTCGGCCCGTCTCGACGGTGTCGACCGCGTACGAGAGCGCCGGCGACACGACTGTCTTGTCGACATCGGCTTCGACCAAAACGAGGCCGCGGAGCGCGGGCTCTTCGATCCCGGCTAGCCGTGCGCGGGTGAGTCCGGCGCTGAGCGCTACCGCGACCGGCCGCCCCCGCGCTCGCGCGTGTTCTCCGATCGCAGCCAGCATCGGCGACTCCTCGCCTAACGACTCGCGGGCGACGCTGCGCTCCAGAAGCGAGTCGCGCCGCGAAAGCTGCTCCAGGTACCACCTGGCTCCCAGCAGCGGCGCGACGACGACTGTCACGTCGCGCCGTACGCCCTCCACCTCCTGGAGATACCAGAGCGGAAAGGAGTCGTTGTCGCCGGCGGTGACCAGCACCGCGTTCGCCGGGGCAGACTCGAGTAGCATGCGTCCCAGCAGATGCGGGAGATCCGCCTCGGGGATCGAGCGTCGCGTTACCGCGCTCCAGTTGAGCGCCACCGGAAGCGCGGCCACCGCCAGCCCGAGTGGAACCAGCCGCGGGTGCACACGACGGAACAACGTGACCGCGCCAACACCAGCCCAGGCTCCCCACACCCAGATCGCCAGCACGAAGAAGTAGTCTCGCTCTCGCGCTTCGTGCGGAGTGTCGTCAGGCAGCACGCCGACGCCGAACGACGCGCCCGCCTTGAAATTCAGATAGATGGCCAGCGCCACGCTCCCGGCCACGAAGGTCACCAGCAGCGCAAGCCAGCTCCTGCCGTCGGCCCGTTTGTGCACGATGGACCCGGTGATGCCTAACGCGACGAAGAGCAGCGTGATCGGCGTACGCACGAGCGATGGCTCGACGGTGGGCGTGAGCGACAGCGCGACCTGCCAGTCGCCATACTCGAGCAAATTGGCCAGCTGGATCCAGAGCGGTGCCTGACGAGGCAGGAAGTCATGTCCGCCGTACTGCGCGCGGCCGACGAGATCCCACAGCGCCGACCAGGTCACGGCATTCCCCGCGTTGAGCGCCGGATCGTGAACGGCGCGCACCGCCATCACCCCGACGATCGAAAAGCCGACGAGCATGACGACCATTCCGCCCACGGCATGCGACGGCGGGCGTCGCTCCTGCGAAACGATGACCGCCGCCACGATGCCTAACGCGACGGCGATCATCAGGGGTGAGGCAAGGCCGACCGCGAACGCCAGCGCCAGAGCGGCGCAGAGAAGCCCGGCGTCACCCCATCGGATGCGGCTCTCGTCATCCATCGCCGCCAACGCGATAGCGCCGGGCGCGGCGACCAGCGCGCCGAGATGCAGCGGAACCGCCAGCGCGAAAGTGAACGCCGTGAGAATGAGCCACTTTCCGGAGCGCGTGAGGCCGGCGCGGTGACCGGCTGCCGTCATGCACATCGCCAGCAACAACGACGGCGCGTAAAGCTCGGTCTCGGTGGCATTGTGCCACACGGTCGACATGGATCCAGCCGTGAGCGCCGCGGCGATCCCGACGACGACCGGTGCGCCGCCGAGCCAGCGCGTGAAGAGCCAGGCGAGCACGCCCCCCGCGAGAGCCGTGCACACCGCGGACAGGAGATTCGTCGCGTACGCGGTCGGCAGGAACCCGAGCAGCTCGCTCCAGGCGCGCGCCAACAGCACGAAAAGGGGCGCACCCGGCGGATGCGGAATGCCCAGGACTTCGACCGCCGCGATGAGCTCTCCCGAGTCCCAGAATGTGAGACCGGGCGCGAGGGTGGCGACGTAGATGGCGAGAAGGAGCGCTCCCGCCAGCAGTGCGGCGAGCGCGGACGCCCGTGTCTCCGCGTCTAGGCGCGAAGCTGGAGAACCGGCATCTCCGTCGTGGTGCGCGGCGTCCTCCCGGCGATGATGTCGCGTACCTGCGGCGCGGACAGCCCGCGCATGAGCCGACCATTCTGCGCCACCGAGATGGTGGCTGTCTCCTCCGAGACGACGATCACCAGAGCGTCGGTCTCGTCCGACAAACCGAGCGCCGCCCGGTGGCGAGTGCCTAACGAGCGGTCCTCCAGCGGCTGCTGCGTCAACGGTAGAATGCATCCGGCGCCGATGATCGTGTCGCCGCGCACGATGACCGCGCCGTCGTGCAGCGGCGAATACGGCGTGAAGATTGTCGCCAGCAGGTCCGAGGAGACTTTTGCCTGCATGGAGGTGCCGGACTGCACGTAATCGCCGAGATTCACTTCCCGCTCGAGCGCGATGATCGAGCCGATCCCCGACCGGCTCAGCCGCTCCACCGCCTCGGCGATCTCCTCGGCCACTTCACCGACTTCCATGCGCTTGAAGAAGCGCGCCATCGGAGTTTGGCCCAGGTGAGCGAGCGCCGCGCGAAGCTCCGGCTGGAAGACCACCAGCGCGGCGAACGCGCCGTAAGTGAACACCAGGCCCAGGATGTAGGTGATCATCGTGAGCTTGAATGTCCACGCTAGGGCATACGCGAGGACGAGGACCACGATGCCTATCAACATCTGCACCGCGCGCGTGCCGTGAATCAGTAGCAGCACGCGGTAGATGACGTAGGCGACGACGATGATCTCCACCGCATCTCGCCATCCGAATTCGAGGATTCGAAACTGGTCCACCTACGCTCCCGCCCGGTTCTGCGCCTGCGTCGTCTGCTGGTCGAAGATCGCCCACGCCACATCGAGCGCGCGGCGATTCGCCTTCACATCGTGAACCCGAAAGATGCGTGCTCCGGCGACGAGCGCCATGATGTTCGCCGCAACGGTTCCGTCCACGCGCTCGGCGGGCTCCGTCACACCGCTGAGCTCGCCGATGAAACGCTTCCGCGAGACACCGACGACTACAGGAAGACCACGGAGGACGAGCCGATCGAGCTCCGATAGGATTTTGATCGAGTGCTCGCTCCGCTTGGCAAACCCGATCCCCGGGTCGATCGCAATCCGGGACTCCTCGACACCCGCTTCGCGCGCGGCCGTGATCCGCTCCTCGAGCTCGGCGAGCACGTCCCCGACCGGGTCATCGCCATAGTGCGCGTGCGCGTAGGTCCCCATGTCGCTGACCACACCACGCGAGTGCATGAGAATGACACCTGCCCCCGCACTGGCGCAAACCCCGGCCATTCGCGCGTCCAGGCGGAATGCCGACACGTCATTGATGACGTCGGCTCCTTCACGCAGCGCGGCTTCGGCGACATCTGACTTGACCGTGTCGACGGAAATGACCGTTCCCGGAAGGCGCTGTCTCAATTCTGCGACGACCGGCAAGACTCGCCGCCTCTCCTCGTCGACGTTCACCGGCGTCGCGCCCTGTGGCCGCGTGGATTCGCCGCCGATGTCGAGAATGTCCGCGCCTTCGTCTATCAGCTCGAGGCCGTGGTCGACGGCGGCAGTGCCCGAAAAAAACTTACCCCCGTCGCTGAAGCTGTCGGGGGTAATGTTTACGACGCCCATGATCATCGGGCGGGCGAGCGGGAGCGCCCGCTCCCGAATGCGCCAGACGATCATCGAGATTCGAGATTCGAGATTCGAGATTCGGAAGGGCACACCGCACGAGGTCCGAATCCGCAGTCCCGAATCTCGAATCTCGAATCTCGAATCTCGATGCTCACGCCGGCGCCACCTCCGGTCCACCGAGGATCGGCGGAACGCGACGCGGCTCCGACGCGTGCGCGGGCGCGGCGCTGGTCGACGTCGGCGGCGTCGGAGTGCCGCTGCGCATCGGCGGCAGCTGCTCGCCGCGATCCAAAATCGCAATCTCCTCACCTGAAAGCGTCTCGCGCTCCAGCAGCGCCGCCGCCACCGCGTGCAGCAGATCGAGATTCTCGCTCAGGACATCCTTCGCGCGACCATATGCCTCCTGGATCACGCGCGACACTTCCTGATCCACGAGCTGAGCCGTCTTCTCGGAGACCTCGCGGCGATGCTGCAGCTCGCGTCCGAGGAAGAGCTCCTGCTCGTTGTCGCCGACGAGCACCGGTCCGATCACATCCGACAGACCCCATTGCGACACGTATCGCCGCGCGATCGCCGTGGCCTGCTGAATGTCGCTGGCCGCACCGGTGGTGACGCGATCGCGGCCGAAGATCAATTCTTCCGCGACCCGGCCGCCGTACGCCATCACCAGATTCGCCTCGAGCTGCTGGCGCGTGACCGACACGCGATCGTCCTCGGGGAGCGTGAACGCGACGCCCAGCGCGCGCCCGCGCGGAACGATCGTGACCTTGTGCAGCGGATCGTTCCCTGGAACCTTGATCGCGCAAATGCTGTGGCCGGCCTCGTGATAGGCCGTAAGCCTGCGCTCCTCGTCTTTCATCACCATCGACTTCCGCTCGGCGCCGAGGAGCACTTTGTCCTTCGCCTCCTCGAGATCCGCCATGTACACCTTGTCGTGATTGCGTCGCGCGGCGAGCAGCGCGCCTTCGTTCACCAGGTTCGCCAGGTCGGCGCCCGACATCCCAGGCGTCGTGCGCGCCAGCCGCGTGATGTCGACATCATCCGCCACTGGAACTTTGCGGAGGTGCACCTTGAGAATTCCCTCGCGACCCCGAAGATCGGGCGCCGCGACCACGATCTGCCGATCGAACCTACCCGGCCGCAGCAGCGCCGGATCGAGCACGTCGGGGCGGTTGGTGGCGGCGATGAGGATGACGCCTTCGTTCGACTCGAAGCCGTCCATTTCGACCAGCAGCTGATTGAGCGTTTGCTCGCGCTCGTCGTGTCCACCGCCGAGGCCCGCGCCGCGGTGACGCCCAACGGCGTCGATCTCGTCGATGAAGATGATGCACGGCGCATGCGCTTTGCCCTGCTCGAAGAGATCGCGCACACGGCTGGCACCCACGCCTACGAACATCTCCACGAAGTCGGACCCCGACATCGAGAAGAACGGACGGCCGGCCTCGCCCGCCACGGCTTTGGCGAGCAGCGTTTTGCCGGTTCCCGGCGGACCAACGAGCAAGGCACCCTTGGGCAATCGTCCGCCAAGGCGCGTGAACTTCTGCGGATCGCGCAGGAACTCGATGATCTCCTGGAGCTCGACCTTCGCTTCATCCGCGCCGGCGACGTCGGCAAACGTCACCTTGGGTGTGTCACCCGTCAGCAGCTTCGCTTTCGACTTGCCAAACGAGAACGCCTTCGCGCCGCCCGCCTGCATCTGACGCATGATGAACAGCCAGAACGCCAGGATGAGGAGGAACGGAAGGAACTGCACGAAGTACTGCCCGAAGGACGGCTTCGCGTCCTCGGCTTCGATCACGACGTTCTTCTCGCGGAGCCGCTGCACTTCATCCTGCGGGTTGTCGACCGGGAAGCGAACCGTGAAGCGATTGACTTCGCGATTCTTCACGCGAACCGGCCGTCTGAACTCGCCGACGACCGTCTTCCCTGCCTCGATCTTCACGCGCTGAATGTTGTCGCGCTCGAGCTCCTGGTCGTAATGCGTGTACGTGATGACGGGCGCCGACTCACCCCGCGCTCCCGTGAGCTGAATGAAGATCACGGGGATCAGGATCAGCAGCAGCCAAAACGAGAGCGTCTTGGAAAAACGCCCCCAATTGAAATCCTTCTTGGGTGGTGGCACTCGGTCGGCCATTTACTGCAAGCTCGCTATATAGGGCAGGTGTCTGAAGTTCTCGGCGTGGTCCAAACCGTACCCCACCAAAAACTCGTGCGGCGCATCAAAACCAACGAACCGCACTGGGTACCGCAAATGCTCGGCAAGGTGCTTGTGCAACAGCGCGCAGACCGCCAGTGAGCGCGGATTGCGCGCGGAAAGGAGATCCATGAGCCGGCTCAAGGTTCTGCCCGAGTCGACGATGTCCTCCACTAACAGAATGTGCTTCCCCTCCAGCTCGGTTTCCGGATCGTAGACCAGCCGCACCGTACCGCTGGACTCCATCTCCGAGCCGTAGCTCGAGGCGACGAGAAAGTCGATCTGAATCGGACGGACGATCTGACGCACCAGGTCGCTGAGGAAAATGAAGCTTCCTTTCAGCAGCCCGAGCACCAGCAGATCTCCATCCGGATAGCCGGAGGTGATCTCCGCACCGAGCTCCCGAACGCGGGACGCGATCGCCTCGGGGCCGAACACGACCCGGCGTACAGCGCGCCCATCAAGACGCGGATCAGCGATCGATGATGCGCTCACAGAGCACTCGTACGACCGGCCGACCGGGCCGAACGGTTGCCGCGAGAGCGCGGCCCACTCCGGGAACCCATACGATTTCGTCGTCGGCCAACACGACCGGCCACCCGCGCCGCGCCGCGGCATCGATGCCCGCTTCGCGCAGCAACCGCTTGATTCGACGCGGGGACTCTGCCCCAGCCGGTTTCATACGGTCACCGGCATGCCAGGGGCGTGCCGTAAGTCGGCGGTCGGCAGGGAGTTCTGCGACCCACGCGTCGGCGCTTCCGACCGCCGAGAGGATTCGAAACCTGAACGACCCGACGACGAGCCCTTCTTCGATCTCGCGCGCCGCACCAATAGCGGGCGTTGTCGCGCGACGTAGTCGGAGCTCACCTGCGTGCAGGACCACCTCGTGCCCGCCGGAGAGCTGGATTCGGCGTCCATTGCTCCCCTCCTTAGTAAACGCACTGAGACGGCGTGTTCCGCGACGGTCCAGCGCTACACCCGAGCGCGCCGCCAGCACCGGCCAAAGCACCGCAAGCTCTTGTGCATCATAGCGGACCAGAGAGTCACGGGCAACCACGAGCTCGCCATTCTCAAAACGAACATCCACCTGTTTAGCCACCAGATCGTCCAGCGCTTCGCGGAGCCTCGCCGACTCATCGGCCAGGGCCAACAGCTCGTCGGCAAGCGAAGGGCGGACGCGCAGTAGCGCCGGCAACAGGTCGTGTCTGACTCGGTTGCGCAGGTAGTCGGGCGAAAGGTTGGTCGGGTCGTCGACCCAACGAAGACCGCGGGCGATGGCGTACTCCGTCACCGCCTGGCGCGAAACGCCGAGCAGCGGACGGACGACGCCGCGTGTGGGCGCCGCGAGTGCCGCGAGGCCGCGTGCGCCCGCACCGCGAAGCACGCGCAACAGCACCGTTTCGACCTGATCGTCTCTCGTGTGGCCCGTGGCGACGACAGCCTTTTCTGCCTCGGCGAGACGCGTGAGAAATCGCCAGCGCGCATCGCGCCACATCGCTTCGGTCGGCCGCGTCTCGAGCGGCGCGCCACGCGCCGCCTCGCCGCCGCGCAGGAGTCGGACACCCAGCTCCGAAGCCCGCGCTTCGACCAGATCGGCAGCGTGTGTGGCCGCGTCACCAGTGCCGTGGTCGTAGGTCGCCACTGCGGCGATGCGATCGCGCGCCACTCGCACGCCTGCGTCGAGAAGAACCATCGAGTCGCGCCCGCCGGACACCGCCAGCAGCACGCGCGGCTGATCCGCCAGTCCGAGAAGTGTGTCGCGAACCGCGCGCTCGACAGTCGCCTCGGCGCTCGACGACGCTCGTCTCACGACCGGAGACCTCTGGTCCGCGTGGCGCGTCGACAATACATTCCCGGCGCTCTCACGTCGCGTTTGACGGTTCTTCGCAGAGGATCACTTTGGAGACACACGGCCCGCTTGGCGTGATCTGGATCGGGTTGGGGTTGGGCGCGTTCTACATCGCGCTGATCTGGATCAACATGCTGCTCGGACTCTTTCTGACCCCGTTGTTCTTCATTCCGCTCACGTTCCTCAAGGATCGTAAGCGGCGGCAGACGACGACCGAGCGCCGCTGAGCACGCGCCGACTTCGGTTTGCGCTGTAACACGCGCGGCAATTCGTTCGTAGTATGAAGACGGGACGGGGCGCGTCGCCTCCGTCCCGTTTGTCCGTTTACCTGGGGCCGCCGAACGCGGCTTCACCTTACGGAGAGCGCCATGGGTCTCATCGTCTTGCTGGTCGTCCTCGCCGTCGTGGCCCTGTGGGTCATCAGCGCGTACAACCGGCTGATCCAGCTCAAGAACCAGGTCTTCAACGCCTGGAAGCAGATCGATGTGCAGCTGAAGCGCCGTCACGATCTCATTCCCAATCTGGTGGAGACGGTCAAAGGCGCCATGCAGTTCGAGCGGCAGACGCTCGAGGCGGTAATCCAGGCGCGCAACCAGGCGGTGGCCGCGAGCAACAGTGGCAGCGTCGCGCAGACGGCCGCCGCGGAAGGCGCGCTCACGGGCGCGCTGCGACAGCTGTTCGCGTTGGTGGAGAACTATCCTGATCTCAAGGCGACGAGCAACGTCGCGCAGCTTCAAGAGGAGCTCACGTCCACCGAGAACAAGATCGCCTTCGCGCGGCAGATGTACAACGACACCGCCACGCAATACAACACCGCGCAGTTGCAGTTCCCCACCAACATGGTGGCGGGACTGGCCAAGGCGACGCCCGCCGAGCTGTGGGAGATCACCGACGCCGCCGAGCGCGCGGTACCGAAGGTGGATCTCTCGTTTGGACCGAAGGCGTAGTCGTTAGGCGTGAACGGAGAGAGCGTCAACCTCTTCGATCAGCAGGAAGCCAATCGCCGGCGCTCGCGCTGGCTGGTGATTGGCTTCGTGCTGTTCTTCGCCTGGCTCGGCTTCGGCGGCGATCTCATTTTGTATCTCGCCACCCAGAACCAAACAGCCGAGTCGTATCATCATCTTTTCCCGTGGTTCGGAATCTTCCTCACGTTCCTGGCCGCGATCTTGGCGGTCTTTGCCTGGCGAACCGGACCCGAACGAGTCCTGTGGGCCACCGGCGCGCGCGAAGTGATCGATCCCGACACTCCGGAGGAACGACAGCTCGTGAACGTGGTCGAGGAGATGTCGATCGCATCGGCGCTTCCGAAGCCACGCATCTGGATCGTGCCTGACGACGATCCGAATGCCTTTGCGACCGGCCGCGAGCAGAGCGGCTCGCACGTGGCGGTGACGCAGGGACTGCTCGCCGTGTGCTCACGCGATGAGCTGCAGGCGGTCGTCGCCCACGAGATGGGGCACATCAAGAATCTCGACGTCAGGCTCATGACGCTGCTGGCCGCGCTGGTGGGCGCTGTCGCGCTCATCTCCGATGGCATGGGACGCATGATTCGCTCGGGCGCGCGCGTCGGCGGCGGCTCGCGCGGCGGCCGCGGGAAGAAGGGCGGCGGGCTTGGCCCCGTCATCATTGCGCTCTTGGTGCTCTGGATTTTGAGCTGGATCCTGGCGCCGCTCGTGACCAGGCTTCTGGCGCTTGGCGTGAGCCGAAAGCGTGAGTTCCTGGCCGACGCGATGAGCGCGCAGTTCACGCGCAACCCGATGGCGCTCGCCACCGCGCTCGACAAGATCGAGGGCGCGCATGGTGCGACGAAGGCCATCAAAGGCGGGAGTGCACACTTGTGCATCGCCGATCCGCTCGAGCGAAAGATCTCGAACAAGGAAGGCCGGCTCGCCGATTGGTTCGGCACGCACCCGCCGATGCGCCTACGCATCTCCCGTCTCAAGGCAATGGCGTATCAGGAGCAGAAGAAGCTCGGAACGTTTCAAGCCGGCGTCGAGTCGCCAGTATAGGACTGCACACAGACCGCCTGCGACCTGCGACATTTGCAGGTCGCATTCGACGGCGGTTAGCGCTGTAGCCTGAAGGCGAAGCTCTGCTGGACGACGAGGCGCACCTTTCGTCCGCCGCTCTCCGCCGGCGTGAATCGCATCCGAGCGAGCGCGTCGCGCACCGATTTCTCGAAGAGCGCATGCGTGGCGGCGATCGCGCGAATGCTGGTCGTGTCGACGCGGCCGGTGGTGTCGATCACGAATTGCGCGAGTACGGTGCCCTCGATGCCGCCGTCACGTAGGGTGCGAGGATAGTTAGGCGACGGATTGCCATCGCGCGCTCGCGCGGGCACCTCGACCATCCACTCGAAGTACGTGTTCGGCTGGTGGACGGTCCCCGAGCCAGAAGTACTCGGAGCACGATCACGCGACCCGGCGGCTAGTTCTCCCGGCTCGGTCGGCACTAGGTCGATCGTCGGCGCCGACACCGGCGGAAGGTTGATGTCGATGTCGAGTCTGCGTGGAAGCGGGAGCGATCGCGCGCTGCCCACTGCACTGGCGCCGGGCAACTCACGAACGCCGCTCGGCGGCTCGACGATATGAAATACGAGGGGCGGGACAGATTTCTCTACCGGCGGAATGTCGTCCGCTTTCACCGTCGCGGTCACCGCAGCGGCGATCAGCACGACGTGCGCTCCGACGCTGAACACCGTGCCACCCATCGATCGATCCCGCGCTTTCCGTGATTCCACCAATACGCCGAGCATGGATCCTCCCTGTCGAGTGCCTGACGACTTGGCGGAGGATACGCGTCTCGGATTTCGCGCCGCTTACCGATTCATGAGCAGTCGCGCGTTGTGCGATTACGATTCGATGAAGAGTGCGTGACTGCCTCGTAATGCAAGAAGCCCTCGGTCATGCGCCGAGGGCTCTTGCGGAGCTCGACCTACTTTCGTTCTTTCGTCTTGTCAGGCGGTGCGTATCCATCGCGGGGAGCCGCAACGCTCGCCACCTCGTTCGCGCTCACCCGCTTCGACGCGCCTTGCAGCACCGATTGTATGTCGACGCCGAACGCGCTGCCCAATCCCTCGAGCGTGCGGAGCGCGGCGTTCACCTTCTGGTTGGCGGCGTTGGCGACGCCCTCGCCCGACCCGCTGTCCATCACGACGACGCGATCGATGTCGATTCCCTTCACTGCTTCGACCGTCGTGCCAAGCAGCGCCGGAAGCTTCTCCGCCATGAATACGGCGAAGCCCTGATCGCCGGCATTTGCGATCTGCGCGTAGAGCAGGCGCAGCACCTCCACCTGCGCCTTACCGTTCTCGAGGATCGGAGCGGCGTCGGCACGGGCGCGAGCCTCGGCTGCGAGGCGGTCGGCTTCCGCCGGTTCGACCACGTCGGCCTGCAACTTTTTCTTTTGCAGCTCGATGCGCTGCGCCTCGAGCCGCTGTTGTGCCTCGACCTCGGCACGTGCCGCTTCGACCTTCGCCGTGCGCTCGGCCGTCTCGCCCTGCTGCGCGAGCTGCGCCCGCTTCACGCGCAGCGTGTTCTGCGCGTCGACGATCGACAGCTCCGCCTGCGCCGCCGCTACCTCGGCCTGCTTTCGCGCCTCCGCCTGCTGCTGCTTCGTCTGGGCGTCGTTCATCGCTTGCGAGATTTCCGCTTCCTTCTTGGCCTCGGCCTGGCGCTGCATCGTCTCCGCCTGGTTCCGCGCCTCGGCGATCTGCGCTTCCTTGAGCACCTGCGCCGTCTTCACGCGGCCGACCGCCGCCAGGTACCCAACGTCATCCGAGACGTTCTGGATCTTCAACGTGTCGAGCTGGAGGCCGAGCTTTTGAAGATCGTGGTCGGCTTCCTGAATCAGCTCGGCCGCGAACTTCATCCGGTCTTCGTTCACCTCTTCGGGCGTCAGGGTAGCCAGCACGCCGCGCAGATTCGCGGACAGCGTCTCACGCGCCAGCAGCTCGATTTCATCCATTGGCTTGCCTAACAAGCGCTCGACACCGTTGTTGAACGTGGTCTCCGGCTCCGAGGCGACCTTCACGTTCGCCACCGCCTGTACCGACAACGGAATACCTCCCTTCGAGAAGGCGTTCTGCACCGACAGCTCGATGGGAATTGTCGACAAGGGCATCCACGATACCTTTTCGATGATCGGGATGCGCAGCGTACGCCCGCCGATCACCGCCCTATAGCCGACGTGTTTGCCTTCGTCGAGTTGCCGGCTTCGGCCGGTGATGATCGCCGCCGAGTTGGGTGGAACGATGACGATGAGCGCTTTGATCGTGCTGATGAGCACGAAAATCGCCGCCAGGACGACGACGCCGACTACCGCCAGTGGAATCGAGTCCCCCAGAATGTCCATTGCTTCTCCTCAAAATGTCCGGGTGTGTCCGCGTTCAGCTGTCGGCATTCGCCGACTCTTCCAGCGGTGCCACCACCGCGGTCCCACCATGCATCTCGACGACGACGACGCTCTTCCACCGATCGGGCGCTTCGGCGTCGGCGCCTAACGGGCGCGCCAGCAGCTCGAACGACCGGTCGCCCCGGCGCACCAGGACCTTGCCCGGCGCCCCGCGCGACAACGGAATCGTCACGCGCCCCGCGAGCCCGACGAAGCTTTGATCGCCCTCACGCGCGCCGGAGTCCGCGCGTCGCAAGTATTGGAACACGGCCGCCGACGTTCCGCCGAGCGCCAGGCCTACGGTGACTGCCAGCGCGAACGAGAGCCAACCCGATCCACTCCAGATCCAGCTGAGTCCCGCGCCGGTCGCTCCGAAACCGAAGAGGAAGTAGGTCAGCGTCCGCAGCGAGAGGAGCTTGAACCCCTCGTGATCGTGCGACGCGTCCGCATGCGCGACATCTCCTCCGTGATGCCCGACATCTCCGAGCACCGAGAAGAGCAGCAATCCTCCGCCAACGATGAGGGAGAAGAGGTAGAGGCCGAGCATGTGATCTAACTACGAGAAGGAGGCTTGAACGGTGTCAGTGGCCGGCGGTGCCGTCAAGAATGACAACGGCGGCATCCGGCATGAGGCACGAGGCATCCGGGTCTTGGCGATCGACACTCTCCGCCCAAGACCCGGATGCCCCGATGCCGGATGCCGGATGCCGCCGTTCGCGCTGCTCTATCTGTGCTGAAACTGCTCCGCTTCCGTCGACCCGTGCAGTGCGGCGGTGGAGGAAGTACCGCCGGTGATCGTCATCAGCACCTGATCGAAGTAGCCGGTCCCCGCTTCGCGCTGGTGTTTGGCCGCGGTGTAGCCGTCCTTCTCGCGCGCGAACTCTTGCTCCTGCACTCGCACGTAGGCCGGCATTCCCTCGTCCCGATATGCCGCGGCCAGCTCGAACGCGTTCAAGTTGATCAGGTGCCACCCGGCCAGCGTGATGAACTGGAACTTGTAGTTCATCGCACCGAGCTCGCGCTGGAATCGCGCGATCGTTCCTTCGTCGATGTTCTTCCGCCAGTTGAACGACGGCGAGCAGTTGTACGCCAGCATCTTTCCCGGGTACCGCGCGTGGATCGCATCGGCGAAGCGGCGCGCCTCTTCGAGGTCGGGCTTCCCCGTCTCGAACCACAGCAGATCGGCGATCGGCGCATACGCTAGCGAGCGCGTGATCGCCGCTTCGAGTCCGCCGCGCACCACGTAGTAGCCCTCGGCAGTGCGCTCACCTGTCGCGAATTCGCGGTCCACATCATCGATGTCGCTCGTCAGCAGCGTGGCCGAAAGCGCATCGGTGCGAGCCACCAGCACCGTCGGCACATCGAGCACGTCCGACGCCAAGCGCGCGGCCGTCAGTGTCCGTACGAACTGCGACGTCGGTACCAGGACCTTGCCGCCGAGATGACCACATTTCTTTTCCGCCGCGAGCTGGTCCTCGAAGTGCACCCCGCCGGCGCCCGCTTCGATCATGGCCTTGGTGAGCTCGAAGGCGTGCAGCGGCCCACCGAAGCCGGCTTCCGCATCGGCGACGATCGGCGCCATCCAGTACCGGCCGTTGCGCCCTTCGCTCCAGTCGATCTGGTCCGCGCGCATGAGCGCGTTATTGAGCCGCCTAACGAGCGCGGGCACACTGTTGCTCGGGTAGAGACTCTGGTCGGGATAAGTCTGCGCGGCCAGATTGCCGTCGGCAGCCACCTGCCATCCGGACAGGTAGATCGCCTGCAGTCCCGCCTTCACCATCTGCACCGCCTGCGCGCCTGTGAGCGCGCCGAACGTGTGCACGTAGTCTTCCTGCTCGAAGAGGTCCCACAAGCGCTCGGCCGCCTTGGTCGCCAACGTGTATTCCACGTTGAAGCTACCTCGCAAACGGATCACTTCTTCCGCCGTGTAGCTCCGCGCCACGCCCCGCCAACGCGGGTCTCTTGCCCAGCGATCGGCGAGCGCCTTGGCCTCGGTGGTCACGTCGATCTCGCTCATCGCTACTCTCCCGAAGAGGTGCGCTGCCCTTCCAGGTAAGGCGCGCCAGGTATGGTCAGAAAGTCGGCGAAGGTATCGCCGATCACCAAGTCGTCGAGCAACCGCGCGGCATCGTCGAGCCGCGATTCAATCCCAGCGTACGAACTCGTCAGGCGGTCGAGCTCTTCCGTCCGAATCTCGCGATACCGGTCAATCGTGAGTGGCGTACCGTCCGCGACCGGCACGCGATTCCTAATCCATTGCCATAGCTGCGCACGAGAGATCTCGGCCGTGGCCGTGTCTTCCATCAGATTGTTGATGGCGACCGCGCCCGAGCCGCGCATCCACGCTTCGAGGTACTGGATCGCTACGCTCACATTCGTGCGGATCCCACCCTCGCTCACAGTGCCGCCCGGGACTTCAAAGTCGAGCAGCGCGGCCTCGTCGGCGCGGACTTCATCCCTCAGGCGATGCTTCTGATTCGGACGCGCACCCAACACGCCATCGAACACCTCGCGCGCGACCGGAACGAGATCCGGGTGCGCCACCCACGTGCCGTCGAAGCCATCGTTCGCCTCGCGCACCTTGTCGGCGCGCACCTTGGCGAACGCCGCCGCGTTCACCTCCGCGTCACGTCGGCTCGGCACGAAGGCGGCCATCCCTCCCATCGCGTGCGCTCCTCGCTTGTGGCAGGTGGCGACGAGGAGCTCGGTGTACGCACGCATGAACGGCACGGTCATCACGACCTGCGCGCGATCGGGGAGGGTCGCATCGGCGTTTGTTCTGAATTTCTTGATGATGCTGAAGATGTAATCCCAGCGTCCGGCGTTGAGACCCGCCGCGTGCTCGCGTAGCTCGTAAAGAATCTCGTCCATCTCGAACGCGGCCAGGATCGTCTCGATCAGCACTGTCGCCCGAATCGTCCCGCGTGGAATGCCGAGGGCGTCCTGAGCAAACACGAAGACGTCGTTCCAAAGCCGAGCCTCGAGATGGCTCTCGAGCTTGGGGAGGTAAAAGTACGGGCCCGTGCCGCGCTCCAGCTGCTCGCGCGCGTTGTGGAAGAAGAAAAGACCAAAGTCCATGAGACTGCCTGACAGCGGCTCGCCGTCGACCGTCAGGTGATGCTCGGTCAGATGCCAGCCGCGCGGGCGCACGAGTAGCGTCGCCAATGTCGTCCCGAGGCGGTACTCCTTCCCCTCCGGGCTGGTGAACGACCGCGTGCGGCGCACCGCATCCATCAATGCCGCCTGTCCGTCGACCACGTTCTCCCACGTCGGCGACAGCGAATCCTCGAAGTCGGCCATGAAGCACGATGCGCCCGAGTTCAGGGCATTGATCACCATCTTTCGCTCGGCCGGCCCGGTGATCTCCACACGCCGATCATCGAGGTCTTTTGGCGCGGCGGCGACGCGCCAGGTTCCGCCGCGAACCCCTGCCGTCTCCGCGAGCAAGGCCGGACGCGCTCCGCTCTCCAGCTCCGCCTGACGAGCAACACGGCGGCGCAGCAGCTCCTCGCGGCGCGGCTGAAACTCGCGGTGCAGCCGCGCCAGGAAGGCGAGTGCTTCGGGGGTGAGCACCCGCGCGCTCTCCGGCAGCTCGGCTCCCTTGATCTCGATCCGCTCCGAAACGCTCAGCGGCATCCCGCGATTCCTCGTACGATGACACAGTTGCGCGGTGCGCCAGTAGGCCCGCGCTCACACGAATGGCAATCTGACTGCTCTTGGTCCAAACCGGCAGCCGGCTGACGCGTGCGACGAGCAGCGCCCAGCCATGCTCGCCGGCGCAAGAGCTGTGCTATTCACGACTTGGCGGTGAGCAATGTCGAGCTTCGTTATGGCCGGTCGAACAGTCGCGCCCTTGTTCAGAATTGATCAGATGCGCTCGGCTGTCGCGGTCGCGCCGCACCGCGCGTCACGGCGGCGCACAAGCGCCGGTGCGAAATTGGTGCGCGAGGGCTGGCTGGACGCCGCCCGTCGCCGCGGCGCGATCCGTGCCTGAGAAGTTTCCGGAGCCTCTCACAGGAAGCCCATATCGGAGGGATGATGCGCGGCTACCGGTTCTTCGAAGAGTATGTCGACGAGACGAGAAGTCAGAGCCTGCAAAGCGTGATCGCGGTGCAGACGTTCGAAGGGCCGTGGGTGAAGGAGGGGGGCGTGTGCTTCCCCGCCGTCTGCTCGCCATCCGCGGGCGGGAAGACGTTCGAGAAGAACAGCGCTGTAATCCGTCTCATGTTCAACGCCGAGTACCTCGGAACGCACTGTCGGCGCATCACCGAGGCGCAGGCACGCACCATTCACCCCAAGCTCTTCGAATACCTCGACAGTCTGGCCTGAAGAGAGGGATTGAGGGATGCACGACGGGGCGCTCAATGAGCGCCCCGTCGTGCATCCTCCGACTCACTCACCTATTGGCGGCCCGCCGTCCCCTTTGTGACGGAAAGTGATTCGACCGCGGCTCAAGTCGTAGGGAGACACCTCGATCGTCACCCGGTCGCCCGCGAGGACGCGAATTCGAAACCGGCGGAGCTTCCCGCCGAGCGTCGCTAGAACCATGTGTCCGTTGTCGAGCTCGACGCGAAACGTCGCGTTGGGGAGAATCTCGCTGACGGTCCCCTCGAGCTCGATGGCTTCCTGCTTCGCCATACCACTCCTGTCTTGCACGACCCGACGCGAGCGCGAATCGCTCGCGGAACCATGAAACGTACCGCGCACCGCACGGTGAAGCAACGTACATGGCGCCTTGCTCGCTTGCGTCGCTCCAGCGCTCGCTGTCAATTCGATGAGCGCACGTCATCCGTTACAACATCCGCGCCTTACGTGAAAAAATTTCTCTCCGCGGCCGTCACCGCGCTCGCCGTCGTCGCACTGTCGCTCGGTCTGTTCGCCGGCGCCCGGCCGCTGGGATCCGCGCCGCCGCTCGGCCCGCTGCTCGATCCGGCGAATGGATTCTGGGCAGTGGCCCAGGCCGCGGAGCTTCCCGCTCGATCGCGGGGCGTCATCACCGGCCTCGGCGCACGGGTGCGCGTTGTCTACGATCGCCGCGGCGTTCCGCACATCTTCGCTGCGTCCGAGGAAGATGCGTATCGCGCGCTCGGCTATGTCGTGGCGCGAGATCGGCTCTTTCAACTCGACATTCAGACGCTGGCCGCGTCCGGACGCTTGACGGAGATTGCCGGCCGACTGGCGCTTCCAGTGGATCGGGAGACGCGCGGGCTCGGGCTTCCACGCTCCGCCGAGAAACGCCTCGCCGCGCTCGATACGACGCGCTCCGCGGAACGCGCGGTGGTTGCGTATGCGGATGGGATCAACGCCTGGATCGATGCGATGCGTCCCGGCGACGTACCGGTGGAATACAGGCTGCTCGGACGCGCGCCGGAGCGGTGGCGTCCCGAAAATTCGATGCACCTGTTGAATCGAATGTCGTATACGCTGGCGCGGCAAACCACCGAGATCGACCGGCTCGCCATAGCGCGGCGCGTTGGCCGTGAGGCGGCCGAAGCTCTTCTGCCAATCGACATGCCGATTCAGGAGCCGATCGAGCCGAACGGGAGCGATGCGCCGCGCTTCGACGTGAAGCCTCTTCCGCCACCGGGTGCGCCGGAGTCACGCGATGCGAGCGCGGTCTCGTCAGGCGACCCGCTCGCGCTTCTCCTCGCGGCTGCCGCTACACGCGATCGCGATGAAGCGCCGGGGAGCAACAACTGGGCGGTCGCTCCGTCGCGCACCAAGAACGGCTACGCGTTGCTGGCAGGCGATCCGCACCTCGAGCTCACGCTGCCATCGATCTGGTACGAGGCCCACATCGTCGTTCCTGGAAAGCTCGATGTCTACGGAGTGACGCTTCCCGGGCTGCCCTTCGTGATCATCGGCTTCAATCGCGACATTGCCTGGACGTTCACCAACGTCGGCTCGGACGTTCTCGACTTCTTTTCGGAGACGGTAGACGACACGACACGTCCCACCCGGTATCGGGTCGATGGACAATGGCGTCCGCTCGAGCTGCGGATGGAGCGCTACCGTGACCGTGCCGGGAACGAGATCGCCCGCGACACGCTGTATTTCTCGCACCGCGGACCGCTCACTCGTCAGCTCGGGGGTTGGGCCTCCATGCGGTGGACGGCGCTCGATGTCACCACCGAGGCAAGCAACTTCGAGCGCATAGCGCACGCGACGACAGTCGATCAGTTCCTCGAGGCGATGGCGACGTACCGCGTGCCCGCGCAGAACATGCTGGTGGCCGACCGCCAGGGAAACATTGCCATCCGCTCCACCGGAGTCTACCCGATTCGCGCCGGTGATGGTCGCGGTGACATCGTGCGCGACGGTTCGCGGAGTGCCAATGACTGGCAAGGGTCGCTGCCGGTGGCCGAGTACCCCTTCGCCAAGAATCCGCCGCGCGGCTTTCTCAGCTCGGCCAACCAGCAGCCGGTCGATCCGGCGGTTCGCTCCAGATACTTGGGATTCGAGTGGCCGTCGCCATGGCGTGCGATGCGGATCAACGAGCTTCTCCGCACCGATACCGCAGTCACGCCTGACGCGATGCGTCGGTACCAGCTCGATCCTCGATCGCCGCGCGCCGAGATCTTCGTCACCGCGTTCTTGGAGGCGGCACAGCGGCGTCGCGCGGCCGGCCGGTCCACCCCGGAGCTGGATCGCGCGCACGCGCTCCTCGCTGAATGGAAGCGCGAGTATACGCCGGGCGACGAGCGCGCAGTGTTGTTCGAGATGGCGATGCGCCAGCTCACCAACCGAACCTGGGATGAGCTCAATCGGCCGGCGGAGGACACGACCTCTGGGTCGATGCGCGTCGCCACTCCGAGCGCGGCACCGATGATCTCATTGCTGCGCACACCTGACAGCCCCTGGTGGGACGTCCTCGCGACGCCTAACGAGAGAGAGACGCGAGATGACATCCTCACCGCCAGCCTCGAGGCCGCCCTCGACACGACGCTTCGAGCGTATGGGGAGCCGGACGGGGGCGGCTGGCGCTGGGACCGCGTGCTGCGCGCGCGGATCGATCACTTGTTAGGCATCGGGCAGTTCTCGCGACGCCGACTGGGCTTTCAGGGGGGGCCAGGACTCCTCAACCCATCGTCTTTCAACAGCGAGCACGGGGCGAGCTGGCGCATGGTCGTGGAGCTCGGCCCGACGGTGCGAGCGTGGGCCACATATCCCGGTGGTCAGTCAGGCAATCCGGTGAGCAGCCGCTACGACGACCGCTTGGACGCCTGGCTCCAAGGACGTCTTGATTCACTCGTCGTACCGCGTACGCCGACAGAGCTCGACAGTGCACGCGTTCTCTCGACGCTTACTCTGGATCCTCCGACATGATCATGCGCTGGTTGCTGCGGCTCGTCCTCCTCTCGGTCGCGTTCGCCGTTGGCACTGCGTTGCTCGGGTGGTGGACAGTCCCACTCCTGGCGGCAATTTGGGGCGTCATCGCTCACCGTGTCCCGCGCACCGGCGTGCTCGCGGGCATCGCCGCGGCGCTTGCGTGGGGCGCTCTTCTACTGAAGGCGGCGGGCGCTCCGTCGTTCGCAGCGCTGATCGATGCGATCGCCGGTGTCATGCAGTCGCCTCCGGCGTCGCTCATCGCGGTAACGCTGGTCTTTCCCGCACTGCTGGCCTGGAGCGCGGCACGCGTGACCGCTGTGCTGACGACGCTCATCCGCCGTCGCGCGGCGGCGGATACCTACGTGACGGAAGCGGAGCGGCGCCCGGTCGACGCCGGCACGTCATCGGCCGGCGAGCGTCCGCGCGAGGTGTACGCGGCGAAGTAATCGCGGGCTCGTTCCAGCTCAGGCCGCGCGAAAAAGCGCTCGCCTAACGATTCGCACCCTCGAAGCGCGATCTCGAAGAGTGAGATGGCGGCAGTTGCCAGCGCGGGGTCACGCAGACCCTCCCGTCCGGCGCGAATCAGCAGTGCGTCATCCGCCTCGCCAAGCAGGTCGATCGCGTCGAGCAAGGCATCATGGTCGTATGTGATGCCCGCCACGAGCGCCAGCGGTGCCGCGTACCACCCTTCGGGGATCGCGTCCATCGCGCGTACTTCCAGATACCCGCGCGGGCGAACATCGGGGAAGAGCGTGGACAGATGGATCTCGAAATCCTCGCTGGTGAGTCGGCCGGAACGTAGCGCGTCACGGAAGGTCGGATATCCCTCGTCGGGCGATCCCAGCATCATCATCGGGGCCGCGAGCGCAAAGCCCAGGTAGGTACAGGCGGGGTCACCGCTGTCGAAGATCCCCGTGCGCGCCGGATCGAGCTTTCGCCAGCAATCCGCGCGGACGCTACGACAGGAGCTATCAGCGCCGGCATAACGCGCCGAGTTGGCGAAGATCGCCGTGAGGTGCGGTGCAGCGGCATTCAATACACGCCACCGCAGGTCGGCGTCGGCGTCCAAGTCTACGCTCACCTGGAACGACGCCGTCTGCCGCATCATTCGCGCACCGTGCGGGCCGATGGTCTCGAAGTATTCCGCCATCCGCTCGTAGCGGGGCGCGCGAAGCTGCATTGGAACGTCGTGCGCGCGCGTGTCGGGATGGATGCCTAACGCGGCCAGCTCGACGTCCAAGCGATCGCCGGCTTCAATGAGGGCCGCGTTGGTGGCTCTCAGATGGGACAACAGTACGGTCACGCTGTCGCACGGTGGCGAGCTGTACTCGATCTGCCCGCCGGGCTCGAAGGTGATCGTGCCGCCATCCGGCAGCGCGAAGCACGGGGTGCCCTTGGCGGAGCAATGTTCCTTCCAACCGGCCCGCGTGCCCGCTTCACGGACGACTCCGAGCGAGGAAGGCCGTTCGGCGGCTGTCAACGGCACCGGTTGCCCCGTCGCGCGATCGAGCGGCAGCACCTCGACCTCGGCGCCGATGAGGCGCCGATGGGGGGGCGATCGGAAGAGCTGCTGACGCAGCTCGGCCGCCAGAACGCTCGTGTCGCGTGGAAGCGGCACGCCTGACTCGTTAGGCACGAGCCGCTATGGCCATGGCGAAGCGCCCCTCAGCGTCCGTCCACCAGTCGATCAGTCGCATTCCCGCATCGTGCAGCATCGACTCCACCGCCGCGCGATCGTACTTGCAGCTGATCTCCGTGCGAATCGTCTCGCCGGCCTTGAACGCGACCAGGCCTATTCCGGGAATGCTCACTCGCTGGTCGATGCGCGACACCAAATGCATCTCGATCCGGCGCAGCTTCGGCTCGAAGAACGCTCTATGCTCGAACGTGTCGACGTCGAAATCGGCGCCCAGCTCGCTGTTCAGCACGCGCAGGACGTTGCGATTGAACTCCGCCGTGACACCGCGTGAATCGTTGTAGGCGGCTTCGAGCACGGCGATGTCCTTGACCAGATCCGCGCCGAGGAGGAAGCGATCTTCTGGTCGCATCGCGTGCCGAACGTGGCCGAGGAGCTGGTTCGCGGACGCAGGGTCGAAGTTACCGATCGTGCTTCCGAGCAGCGCGAAGAGTGCCGGCCGCGGAATGGCTCGTGGCAGCTCGAATCGCGTGCCGATGTCCGCGATCCACGGGAGCACGTGCAGGTGCGGGTACGACCGGCGTAGGCGCGCGGCGGTCTCCTCCAGAAACTCGCGGCTGACATCGACCGGTACATAGAGACGCACGCACTCGTCGCGTTGCATGGCGTCGAGGATGATGCGAGTCTTTTCGGCAGCGCCGGCGCCGAGCTCCACCAACGACCTCGGTGCGAGCTTACTGACGTACCCGGGAATTCGTGCCTCGAGGATCGATCGCTCGGCGCGCGTGAGATAGTACTCCGGCAGCCGCGTGATCTCCTCGAACAGCAGCGAGCCGCGATGGTCGTAGAAGTATTTCGGCGGAAGCTCCTTCTGGGCGCGCGCGAGGCCAGCACGCACGTCGGCCAGCATCGCGGCGTCGGGGTGTCGTTGCGGCTGTCGCGCCGCGTGAGCGAGTCCGGTCATGAAAGCTCGTCAGGCGTCGCGTGCGCAGCGGAAGCCGCTGAAGATCTGCCGCCGAATCGGATAATCCCAGTTGCGGAACGTGTTCCGAATGGCGCCCGGGCGGGTGGCCCACGATCCGCCGCGCAAGACCTTGTAGTCACTACCGAAGAAGACCTCCGAGTACTCGCGATACGGAAACACCTCGAATCCCGGATAGCCTTGGAAGTCGCTCGACGTCCACTCCCATACGTCGCCGATCATCCCGTAGCAGCCGATCGGCGACCGGTTGAGCGGATAGGCGCCGATCGGCGCCGTCCCGAACCCGAGTTGGTCGAGATTCGCGTGTTGCTCCGTCGGGCGCTCGTCGCCCCAGGGATACTCGCGCTTCTCGCCCGTCACGGGATCCCACGACGCTGCCGCTTCCCACTCGGCTTCTGACGGAAGCCGCTTTTTTCGGAAGCGGGCGTAAGCTTCGGCCTCGTAGTACGTCACGTGACAGACGGGGTGCGACTGGTCCACGACATCATCGCGGTCAATGACACGGTTCCGCCAAGCGCCGTACGAGCGATACCAATACTTCGGAGCGATGGCCCCACTCTCCTGCAGCCACGCCCATCCGGCATCCGACCAGAATTCGCGCCGGCGATAACCGTCTGCCTCCATGAACTCGAGATAAGCGCCGTTCGACACCGGCGCTACGTCGATCAGGAACGGTGCGAGCCTGACGAGATGCGTCGGCCGCTCGTTGTCGTACGCCACGCTCCGATCGTTGGTGCCGATCTCTACGTCACCGCCCGGAAAGAGGACCATCGCGCCTGACTCGATGGTTGTCGTGCGCTCGGGTAGCGCGCGGCGACGTGGCGGCTGATACGGCGCACCTTGCTTCAGCTGCAGTGTCTGGAGGATCGTCTCGCCGTGCTGGTACTCGTGCTGGAGCACCATGTGGTAGACGTAGCCGTCGTGCAGCAACGCGTGCTCGTCGTCTAGCTCCACTCGATCGAAGCGATCGATCACGCGCGAGCGAATCTCCGCCATTAGCGCGGCACTCTCGTCGAGCGTCGGAAGACGGAGGACGCCGCGGACACGACGTGGATGCTCGAAGGGATTGAAGAGGCCGGGCATCTCGCCGAACTCGATCGGCCCATCGAGGTTCCGCGTCAGCCACAATTCTTCGAAGTGCGCGATGTGCCCGAGGTCCCAGACGATGGGACTCATCAACGGATCGTGCTGGCGACGGAGATCATCGTCGGACAGAGGGCTCACGAGGAGCATCGTCCGCGACCGCGCTTCCGAGAGAGCCGCGAGGATATCGGCTCTGGCGCTGCTTCGAATAGCGGTTCCAGTCATGCGCCGCCTCCAAACGCAAGAACGAATCCACGCGGCGGCGCTGCATCCGCCGCTCCTAGAAGTGGCCGCCGACGGTCGACGCGTCAAGCGACAACTCCACGCCATTGAATTAGAAGTCGTTTTCTCGGCAAAAGGTTCCGCAAAAGCAAGCGGGCCGGCGCTCGCGTCGGCGCCGGCCCGCTTGCCTATCGGTGTGCTACTGTCGGCACTGTCCCTGGGGATCGGGCTTCGGTTTGTCGATCGCCACACGGTGATCGAGATTCCCGAAGCGAACCGCCAGGTCTTTCAAGAACGTCGAGACGCGTGCCAGCTGCGCGTAGTTGATGTACTGCGGCTCGTCGGTCACCTGGTGGTAGTCGACGTGATCGCCCGTACTCAAGAACACGACCGGAATGCCGTAGCGCGCGTACATGTAATGATCGCTTCGGCAGTAGTACTGCTCGGGATGGTTCGGGGCGTCGAACTGATAGTCGAACGTGAACGGTACAGGACTCGCCGCGCCGACTTGTTCGACGATGTCGCCGTATTCCGTCGAGAGACGACGTGACCCGAGCAGCTGGATGTACCCTGGCTTCCCCTCGGGAAGATCGCTCGGCATGCCGCGGCCGATCATGTCTACGTTGAGCTGACCGACGATCGAATCACGGGGTACGGTCGGATTGTCGGTGAACCAACGCGCGCCAACGAGCCCTATCTCCTCCGAATCGTGCCACACGAACAGTAGCGACCGCTTCGGTCTGTTCGCCGCATCGGCGAAAAACTCGGCTACCTCGAGCAATCCCATGGAGCCCGAGGCATCATCGTCGGCGCCGTTGTTCACCGAGTCGATTCGCGCCGGCCGAATGCGCCGCAGACTATCGACATTCACCCTGATCTGCGCCTGAGCTGCTGCGGATGGCTGCGTGCCGCCATTCGCGTGCTTCAAACGCTGCACCTCGGCGTTGAACGCGCGAAGCGAATCGTGATCGACCGGCGTGCCGGTGAACCCGACGTGATCACTGTGCGCGCCGAGTGCGACGTACTGCGCGCGAAGCGCGGCATCCGTACCCGGGAAGATCGCAATGACGTTACGCGCCGGCGCCTGCGTCTGCTGAAGAACGACGGCGCCGCGCAGCGTCTTCCCTATCGCGCCTGCCTTGAGCGTCGACGGGTCAGCGCCAAGGACTTTCGTTGCGGCCGCGGTGGTAAGGAACAGCGTGATCGGACCGGTGCCTGGCGGCGAGTCGGCGCGAAGGGCGAAGCTCGGGTTGCGCAGAAAGTCGACCAGCGGGGTCGACGCATGCTCCCAGCCGACTAGCGCGACACCAGCCGCTTCGCTGAAGCGGGGCGCGGCTTGGAAAGAGACCAACGGCAGCTGTGCCGGAGTGCCGGCGGGCGGTGCGGGCAACGTGAACACGACGAGCTTTCCTTTCATCTGCGCCACGCTTGGCAGCGCCGTCGTATCCTGTGAGAGAGTGCCGCCGTAGATCGCTTGAACCCCGTCGAGCGAGCGACGAAGGAATCGCTGAGGACGCACAGCTCCGAAGTCGGTCCACCAACGCAGCGTACTGCCGTCGACGGCGACCGATGACGTCGTGTCGAACAAGCGCCTAACGATTGGCACCGCCTGGAAGAACGTGCCGTTCTCGCCCGCTGGTGTCGCACCGAGACGCCGCAGCTCGGCCGCGATGTAGGCGGTTCCCTTCTCGCCACCCGCGGTTCCCGTGCGCCGGCCCATCATCGAGTCATCAGCGAAGAGATACACGCGACTCATGAGGTCGCCGGGCGTGATCGCCGTCGACGTCGGCTTCGGCGTGTATTTCCGTGGCAGCGTGTCGCCGGGAAGGATCTCAGCAGATGCTGGCGTCGGCGTAGCAGCGGCGGCGCCTGTTGCCGGCGCTACTGGTGCGTCCGTGCTCGAGGGCGACTTCGCGCACGCGGCAAACAAGATGGCCGTCACGAGCATCTGCAATGCAAGCGAGTACCGCCCGCGAAGAGGCGGATGAGTCCGGCTGTCCATGTAGAGCCTTTGAAGAGGTACGAGAGCGCGACTAACGAGTCTGTCCGAGCTGTTCCTCGAGACGCTCGCGATAGCCACGGCTCAACTTGAGCCGCGTGCCGTCACGCAAGATGACAATGTACTCACCCGAGAACCACGGCTGCATCTCCTTGACCCGATCGAGGTTCACGATCGTGGACCGGTGGATGCGCGCGAAATGGGTGGGGTCGAGCCGCTCGGCGAGATTGCTGATCGTCTCACGGATGACGTGCGACTCGCGGCCGACGTGCAACCGCACGTAGTTGGCGGCCGCTTCTACCCAGTCGATCTCCGCCGTCTTCACGAAGAAGATCTTGCCGCCCGAGCGGATCATGAGACGATCGAGATAACGGTCCCCGCCTGCTGCGCCGTCGCCGGCGCGCGCCTGAGCGGCGAGCTGCTCGAGCAGTGTGATCAGCCGCTGATTCTGATCGGAAGCTTGCGCGCGCTCGAGCTGATCGCGTGCGCGCTGAAAGGCGCTCCGGAAGCGCTCGGGATCGAAGGGCTTCACCAGGTAGTCCAGCGCGTGCACCTCGAACGCTCGCACCGCGTATTGGTCGTACGCCGTGGTGAAGATGACGAGCGGAACCTGCTGCGGATCGAGCGCCTGGAGCACGCCGAAGCCGTCGATCTCCGGCATCTGCACGTCGAGGAACACGAGATCCGGCTGGTGCTGGCGGATGGTGGCGATCGCTTCCCGTCCATCGCTGCACTCGGCAACGACGTCGACATCGGGTTCCGCTTTCAAGAGCCGGAGAATTCGACGTCGTGCGAGCGGTTCGTCGTCCACCACCACCGTCTTGATCATCGGATGCGATTCTCCGCCGAAGCACCGTTCTCGGCCGCCAGGGCCACCCGCAGAGGAATCTCGATCGACACGACGGCGCCGCCGTCCTCATCCGCAGCCAGACTGAACCGATGCGCGTCGCCGTACAGCTGCCGCAGCCGCGCCCGCGTGTTCCCGATTCCGACGCCCTCGCGAATCTCGCCGCGCCGAAGGCCGACGCCGTTGTCGCGCACTTCGAGCTGGAGCCGGCCGTCGCGCGCCAGCGCAAAGATTCCGACACGCCCGGGAGCCGCGCGCGGTGACAGCCCGTGGCGGATGGAGTTCTCCACCAGCGGCTGGAGCACGAAGGTCGGCACGCAGGCGTCGAGCGTTTGCGGCTCGACCTGTACGTCGACCGAGAGACGGTCGCGGAAACGCGTCTGCTCGATCTCCACGTAGGCGCGAAGGAAATCGAGCTCCTGCTTCAGCGTGATTTCCTGCGATCCCGCCTGATCGAGCGACATGCGCAGCAAACTTCCAAGACGCGTGATGGTCCTGTCGGCCGCCTCCGGGTTCTCGTGTATGAGCTCCGAGATCGCGTTCAGTGTGTTGAATAGGAAGTGCGGCTGAAGCTGCATCTTGAGCAGCTGGAGCTCGGCGGTCGCCAGGTCGTGCGATAGCTCCGACGCGCGATATTGTCGCTCGCGGAACCAGCGGTAGTAGTTCACCGCGTGAGTGGCGGCGAGGATCACGAAGTAGCTGAAGACGTTGACGTCGAGCTGGAAGAGAAGCATCGCGTCGAACGGCAGCTGCCCGATTCCGACCAGTGGATACACCGCCCGGTCGATCGAGACATCGATCACGCACAGCGCCAGCGCAACGACCAGATGCACTGGGACACGCCACATCCAGTTGCTTCGGCCGATGCGCAAGCGGTGCGCAAGCCAGATCACCAGTGGCGTGAACGCGGCCCAGATCCAGGCGGTAGTGAGGCCGAGCGGCAGGATCTGACGCATCGGCGGCGCGGGAGCGTCGATCGCGTGCAGATAGAGAATCGTCTGCTGCGCCGAGAAGACGCCGTAGGCGTTCCACGTCAGGAAGATCGCCAGTGCCCACTTCCATCGGCCAAATGTCCGGCCCGTTTGGCGTCCGATGGGCCGCTCCGCTTCCACTTCGGCGATGGCCGCCGGATCGGGCGCGCGGCGTGACACGATCCCGCCTGGCGGAGTCATGTTGTCGTCGTACACTTGCCCCGTATGCGTCGCGGTGGCGTCGCCGACGGGCGCTTCCTCCAATTGCTTCACCATTCAACTCCTTGCAGTGCGCACACGTGCTTCGGCACGAGGGCGATCGGCTTGGCTACAGAGTGTTCCGGGTGTCCGATTCCGGGCAACTCAAATGGGACGAGCAGCAGAACCCGGGGGACGAAAGGAAATCGCCCCAGCGACCGCCCCGAGTCCTCTTGTCCGCGCTGGGCACCGTCCCTAATCTGCGCCGCGACGCGCTCGTCGTCTCCCCCTCTATCACTGTAATCGATGCGGTATTCACGTTGGTGGACGCCTCTCGCGCCGAGGCTCGCGCGCCTCGTCGTGCTGTGCGTCGCGGTCGCGTCGTGCTCCGATAGCCGCTCCACGGGACCTCGTGGCGCGCCCGACCGCGATGGCACACCCGATCTCATCGTCGACGAGGGCGTTCTCGAGTCTTCGGTTCGCTTCGCTACCGAGACGATCTCGCAGGGGTCGTGCACGTCCGTCGAGGGAAACATCCCGCCGGGCACCTACCGTACGATGCGCTTCAGTGTGTCGACACCGAACATCGGCGACGCTGACGTTTTCATCGGTGATCCCCGCGGCCACATCGATCCGAACGGTGACGGTGACTTCGCCGATAGCGACGGGCTCTTCGACTTCGCCGCCTGTCATAACCACTTTCACTACCGCCGGTACGCCACCTACGAGTTGTTCCAAGTAAATTCAGACAACAGCCTCGGACCCGCGATGCGTGCGAGCAAGATCGGTTTCTGCATGCAGGACTCGGAGCCGTATCGTGACGGCATCGGCCGCTCGGAATGGGTATATCGCCAGTGCGGCTCGCCGACTCAGGCTGGCAATCAGGGCTTGGCAACCGGTTGGACCGACATCTACGATCGCACGCTCGACGGACAGTTCTTTCTGCTGAACGATCCCCGCGCGCCGGTGCCGCCCGGCAGATACGCGTTGCGCGTGACAGTCAATCCTGGGTTTGTGCGCGACCCGGGCGATCCTTGTCCGGTGGTGGTGGACGGTTTGTGCCACGTGTTCGCCGAGAGCAATTACTCGAATAACGTCGCCGAAATCCGCCTGACGATTCAGTGAGCAAGCGCATGTCGAAGTCGTATGTAGAGCGACGCACAGTCTCTAGGAAAACGCCATTGGACGGAAAGCTGGAGATCTCCGGCGGGGCAGCCAAGCGCCTCACCGAGTCGACGCCTTTGGCCGTGGATTTGAACGGGGTGCGCGGCCAGGGTACGCTCGTTTCAATGCCGTGTACCTGCCGCGACGTCGCGCACGTGCACTATTTCCTCGAATCTGAGTCGTTCCGGACGCTCTCGCCTGAGACCGAGGTCGAAGTTCGAATTTCGGGCGACGGCTCGAGCGCCGTGGTGACGACGGTCTAGCCACATGGCTCAGCCCGACCGTCGCCGACGGAACGGCGTCATCGCCGCTGTAATCGTCGCGCTGTTCGTCGGCTATCTGCTGTGGTCGACGCTCGGTGCGCAGAAGGCATCGTGCGAAGTGTGCGTGTCGTTCGCTGGTGGAAATAACTGCGCCACCGCGTCGGCGTCCGATACGATCGAGGCATTGCAATCGGCGCAGTCCACGGCCTGTGGCCCATTGGCGCGGAGCATGGATGCCTCGATCGCGTGCGCCAATCGCCGCCCCACCCGCTCCCGGTGCTCGCTGCGCTGACTCGTTAGGCAGCGCCCGCCTCGCGCCGCGGGCGCGCGACAGGTCTCACCCATCGCTCCACCAGCGCCAGACCTCCGTCGACCAGAAGTGCGAGCAGCGCTGCGGGGATCGCCCCCGACAGAATCATGCGCGTATCCGACAGCGCTAGGCCGGCGACGATCGGGTCGCCGAGACCGCCGGCGCCGATGAATGCCGCCAGCGTTGCCGTGCCGACCGTAATCACCGCCGCAGTGCGAATTCCGGCCATGATCACCGGCGCTGCAAGAGGGAGACGCACATGCCGGAGGACCTGCGCCGGCGTCATTCCGAGCGAAAGCGCCGCGTCGGCGGCGGCCGGATCGGCATCGCGAACGCCGGTATATGTATTCCGGACGATCGGGTAGAGCGCGTAGAGAAAGAGCGCCACCAACGCCGGCACCACGCCGATGCCCAGCAGCGGGATCATGAACGCGAGAAGCGCGATCCCCGGCAGTGTCTGGAGCAGCCCGACGGTGCGGATTACCGACTCCGCTCCCTTCCCCAGGCGCTCGAGCATCACGCCGAGCGGGAGAGCGATGACGACCGCGGCCGCCAGCGAGATCACCACGAGAAGGAGATGCCGCCGGGTGAGCGACAGCAGGTCGCTGCGCCGGGCCACGAGGTAGGTGCCTAACGATTCGCGCTTCCGATCGATCGCGCGCGATACAGTCGAGGTGCCCATGAGCGAAAGATCGCGGAGCGCATCCGAAGCGACGCGCGCCACCGGCTCGTTGTCGACCTCCACACGCCGGTTGAGCGCCCGCATGCGCTCCTCATCCAACCGGCCGCTCAGCTCGGACAGAATGGCGGCCACCTGCGGAACGTCGCGCTGCACCGCCGGCCCCAGAAGCGCAGCTGCCTGATACGGGGGAAAGAAGCGCTTGTCATCGTCTAGGACTACGAGGTCGTAACGCGCGATCAAACCATCAGTCGAGTAGCCATCGATGACGTCCACCTCGCCTTCGGCGAGCGCCTGATACTTCACGGCCGGCACCAACGAGCGAACTTCACGTGGCGCGACGGTGTAGACGCGTCGCAATCCGGGCAGCCCGTCTGCACGTCCGATGAAGTCGGGCGTGAACCCGGCTCGCAGTCGGCGGGCCACGCGCCCCAAATCGCTCAGCGTGCGCAGGGAGAGCGAATCGGCGGTCGCGCGTCGTACCGCGATCGCATAGGTATTCTCGAATCCGAGTGGAGGCAGCCAGCGGACGCCGAATCTGGCGCTGAAGTCGCGGACGACACGGGCATAAACGGCATCTGGATCAGGCTCCGGCTGTTCGCCCAGGATGGCGATGAGGCCGGTGCCCGTGTACTCCGGGTAGACGTCGATCGCATTCGTGCGAAGTGCGCGAAACGCGATCTCGGTGGCCCCGAGCCCGAGACGACGGTCGACCCTGAGCCCGCGGACCTCGAGCAGCTGGGCGAACATCTCCGCCAGCAGATACGACTCGCCAAAGGGTTTGGATGCGACGACCACGGTGCGCTTCGACGGTTGGGCGCCTAACGAGTGCGCAACACCGAACAGCGTCGCTCCGACGAGAGCCACCCAACGCGCGAGCCGCGTCATTGTATTCCGGCGCGCTCGAGGAGTGAGGCGACGTAATCCGTCGCCGGCCGGTCGATGCAGTCATCGGCCGTGCCGATCTGCTCGAGTCGTCCGCGACGCATGACCGCGATACGGTCGGCGAGCATGATCGCCTCGCGCAGGTCGTGCGTCACCAGTACCGAGCTCACGAAAACGTTGCGTCGAAGGTCCGCAAACGACTGCTGAAGCTCTCCGCGTGTGATGGCGTCGAGCGCGCCGAAGGGCTCGTCGAGGAGCAGGAGATCGGGTGACGCCGCGAGCGCTCTGGCGATCGCCACGCGCTGGCGCTGGCCGCCGGACAGCTCGTGGGGCGCACGCGCCGCCAGCTCCTCGATCCCAACGAGTGCCAGCGCCGAGCGACCGCGGGCGAGCGGGTCCGTCATGTCGCGGAGCCAGGGAACGAGCGCCGCGTTCCGCTCCACCGACCAATGCGGAAGTAGCCCGCCGTCCTGCGGCACGTAGCCGATGCGTCGCCGCAGGGAGACGGGGTCGAGAGCGCGCGTGTCGGCGCCGTCGACCAGGATCCGTCCGTCGTCAGGCGCAATCATCCGATTGAAGCAGCGGAGCAAGGTGGTCTTCCCCGATCCGCTCTCACCGACCAGCGCCATGCACTCGCCACGCTCGATGGCCAGGGAGACGCGATCGAGCGCGACCGCCTCGCCGAAGCGCTTGGTGACCTGGTCAGCCACCAGCGCGAAGGGTGCCTGCGCTTGCGACGTCGTCAATGGGGGAGCCGCCGCTCCGGACGATACGGAAAAACGTCCATGATCTCACCGGCGCGCTGCCGCTCCTGCATGTCTCGCCAGAAGCGGATCGTGAGGAGATCGGCGTGCTCGTCCAGAAACTCGTCGCGCAATCGCCCCGGCGGAATCAGAAAAGCCGCGAACTCCTCCGGGAATACGTCGTGCTCGCCGACGTAATACCACGGCTCGGCCGACATCTCTTCGTCCGGATGGACGGCCTGAGGCAGCTCTCGGAAGACGCAGTCGGTGAGCAGCGTCAGCTCGTCGTAATCGTAGAAGATCACACGCTCGTGACGCGAGACTCCGAAGTTCTTGAGGAGCATGTCGCCCGTGAAGATGTTCGAGCCGGCCAGCTCCTTGATCGCACGGCCATAGTCGCGGATCGCGTGACGCGCGGCATCGTCGTCGACATCGCGGAGATACAGATTGAGCGGCGTGACCCGGCGCTCCGTGTACAGGTGCGTGATCACCACGTGATCGCCGTCCACCTTGACGCTGCCGCCGGCATCGCGTTGCAGGTGCTCGAGCAACGGCCGGCTGAACGAATCGCGGCGGAATTCGAGGTACTGAAATTCTTGCGCGTCGGCCAATCGCCCGACTCGGTCGCGAAGAAAGACGAAGTGATACTTCTCCATGACCGCGCGGCGTGTCGTCTTCTTCGGCTGGCCGAAGCTGTCCTTGATGATCTTGAACACGACGTTGAACGACGGGAAGGTGAAAACGCTCATCACCAAGCCCTGATCGCCTTCGGCGAAGTCGAATTGCGCGTCCGAGTCCGCGAGGTGCTGCACCAGCGCGCGGTACAGCTCGGCCTTTCCGTGTCGGTTGAAGCCGATGGCGGTGTAGAGTTCGTCCACCCGCTTGAGTGGCATGATCGACGCCAGGAAGTCCACCATCGCGCGCGGCTCTGAGACATCGACGCGGAAGTAACGCCAGCTGAAGCCGAACACCACGCTCGCTTCGTCGGACGTCATCAACACGGCGTCGACGAAGATTCCGCGCTCATCGTGCAGCACCGCGAGAATCAGGGGGATGATCTCGCCATCGCGCACGATGCGTCCCACGAGGTATACGCCTTTGTTGCGGTAGAACGGTGCATCGATGATCTCGAGGCAAAATCGGCCGCTTCCGCTAGGGTCCAGTCGCTTCTGTACGATCCGTGCGACCGACGCGGCGTCGCCGTCCAGATCGAGAAATGGCGCGTTCCATCCTGGATGCGTGACGATTTCGCGTACCAGCTGAGGCTCGAATGCATCACGCTCGTAGACGCGGTAGACTCGCGCGCCAGGCGCCGCCTGCGCCATCAGCTCCTTCGCCGTGAACTCGATCTCCGGCTCGACGCCGACCACGGTGAAGAACCGCCGCGTGACTGAATTGAAGAAGGTGCGCGCCAGCTCACCGTCCGGTCTGTCGGCCACGAGCGCCGCATAGCGCGCCTTCACGTCGCGCCAGAGTGCGGGCGATGGCGTGGCGCCGAAGGCATCGGCAAGCCGCAGTCGAATGTCGGTGAGATATTCCTTGTACAGAGCGAGTCGATCGGTGGCGTCCTGCTGCGCACCGTGCCAGTCGCGCGTCTCGAAGCGATGCTTCGCCAGGCAGGTGAGCTCGCGAAACCGTCGCTGATACGCCATGTACGTCTCGTAAATCAGCGAAACGGCGTCCTCGGCGGTCGTGCTCGACGTCGCGCGCGCTCGGTTGCCCTTCATAGCCCTCGGGCTAATTTTGTACGCCTCATCTTCAGCTCATCCAATGACGACTTCCACGATGCCCGAATACAAGGCGCTCACCCCGCCGGCCGAGGGCGAGCGCATCGAGATGCGCGACGGGCGGCTCATGGTGCCCGATCGTCCGATCGTTCCGTTCATCGAGGGCGACGGCACCGGTCCCGACATTTGGCGCGCCTCACAAGTGGTGTTCGACGGCGCGGTGAAGAAGGCGTACGGCGCCAAGCGGCGCATCGTGTGGTTCGAGGTATTGGCCGGCGAGAAGGCGAAGAACCGCCTCGACAGCTGGCTCCCTGAGGACACGCTCCTCGCCATTGCGCACCACCTCGTGGCGATCAAGGGTCCGCTCACGACGCCGGTGGGCGGCGGCTTCCGATCCCTCAACGTAGCGCTTCGGCAGCAGCTCGACCTTTACGCTTGCGTACGCCCCGTGCGCTGGTTCGAGGGCGTACCCTCTCCCGTGAAGGCGCCGCAGGACGTCGACATGGTGATCTTCCGGGAAAACACCGAAGACATCTACGCCGGCATCGAGTATCGCGCCAGAAGCGAAGAGGCGGATCGGCTCATTCGGTTCCTGCAGACGGAGCTCGGGGCCAAGAGCATTCGTTTCCCCGCGACCAGCGGCGTCGGCATCAAGCCGATCTCAGAAGAGGGGACCAAGCGGCTCGTCCGCGCGGCACTCGAATACGCCGTGAGAAACAAGCGCTCGAACGTGACCTTGGTGCACAAGGGCAACATCATGAAGTTCACCGAAGGTGCGTTCCGCGATTGGGGCTACCAGCTGGCGCGCGACGAGTACGGCGCGACGGAGCTGGACGGCGGCCCGTGGCTCAAGCTTCCCAGCGGTGTCGTCATCAAGGACGTGATCGCCGACGCATTCCTTCAGCAGATTCTCCTTCGGCCGAAAGAGTACGACGTCATCGCCACTCCCAACCTCAACGGCGACTACATCTCCGATGCCCTGGCGGCGCAGGTGGGCGGGATCGGCATCGCGCCCGGAGCAAACATCAATTACGTGACCGGTCATGCCGTCTTCGAGGCGACACACGGCACCGCGCCGAAGTACGCCGGACAAGACAAGGTGAACCCGGGCTCGGTGATTCTCTCGGGCGAGATGATGCTTCGTTACATGGGATGGGACGATGCCGCCGATCTCATCATCCGATCGCTCGAGCGCACGATCGAGCAAAAGCGCGTGACGTACGACTTCGAGCGACTCATGCCGGGGTCGACGCTGCTCAAGACCAGCGAGTTCGCCGCGGCGATGGTCGAGAACATGTAGACTCGTTAGGCACCGGGCAAACGAAAAGGGCGCGCCCCCTCCGGCGCGCCCTTGGCGTTCAGACGGTATTCAGCCCGTCGCGTCTTTCGGCTTCTTGTCCTGCGGCTTCTGAGTCTCCTTCTCCGCCTCGAGTCGATCCGCCGCCGTGCTCCGTGTCCAGATCGCAATCACGCCGCACCCCGCGTTCATTCGATTCAGCTCCGGCGGAGTCTCCGCCGGTCCGCGGTAGACCTCGATCGCCTGGATCTCGCTGACCGCCAGGTGATCGAGCTCGAACATCGGAACCACACGACCGTCGAGCCAGTAAAGCGGACGGCAACGGCTTCGGCCCATGACGACGATGTTGCTCCCGAAATTCGTGCTCATGATTCGAACGCCGGGCGCGGTGCGGAGCAGCTCGCTCGGACGCGATGGCGAGCGTCGCTCGATGTCCTTCCGCGTGTAGAACACACCGTAGTACCTGGCGCGCCTGGCTTCGAACTCGGCCATCGGCTCCACGGGTGGGACGCCGGTCTCGGTCGTCGTCACAGTGTCGAGCACGGCAGGAATCAGAAGCAGCTCGACGTTGATCTCGCGATGCTCCCCTGCGCGCACGACCATCTCCAGCTCGATCGGCTGGAAGCCGAAGCGGCGCACTTCCATCACGATCTCGCCGATCGGGACCGCCGACAGCCGATATTCCCCCCGCTCGTTCGACTGCGCACGGGAAGCCGATCCTCGGATGCGGATCTCCGCGGACTGAAGTCCGAATCCACTCGAGTCGTGCACCACGCCAGAGATCGACGATGGCGTTGCCTGCGCGGTGAGGGCGCTGCCCGCCACCGCGTCCGAGAGCTGCGCCGCGAACAGCATGGCGCCGCCCACGAGCATCCGACTCGTTAGGCAGCCGGGTTGGCGACGGCGTGCACGCGTGGTCATTGTGTCACCCCGCTTCGGGATCGCGTGTCCAAATGACGATCACCCCGCACACCGCGTTCATGTGATTGAACTGCGGTGGCGTTTCGGACGAGCCCTTGTACAGCTCGATCCCTTCAATGTCGTTCGGCGGTATCAAATCCAGCTCGAATCCCGGCTGATATTGACCGTCGACGATGTAATACGGCTGACACATGCCGCGCACGATCCGCAGCGAGTACCCGCCGAAGCCGCCGCCTTTCACGATCACGCCCGGCACGGTGCGGAACATGTCGCTCAAGTGCTGCGGCTGCTCCTCCTCGATCTGCTCGCGCGTGACGAAGACGCCCATCCCCGCGCGCCGCCGCCGCTCGAAGTCGAGCATCGACCGCGTCACTTCCCGGTCGCGCTCGCTCACCGTCACTCCGGCCAACCGGCGTGGTACCACGCGCAACGTCAGATCGACCTCGAGACGCTCCCCTTCGACGAGCGTGGTGTCGATCGCCATCGTGCGGTACCCGATGCGCCGAATCTCGACGTACACGTGCCCGGGCTGAAGATTGCGAAGCGTGTACGCGCCGGCGGTATCACTGCGCGTCCGTCGGCCACTCTCGCGCTCCCACAGCTCCACGGCCGCGACAGGCGCGCCCGTGCTGTCGCGAATGACGCCGTGAATGGTCGCTGGGAAGCTCTGCGCCGGTGCCGAGGACGGGTATGCGACGGCGCTCGCGACGATCGCGAGTAGGGCGATGGTGCACGCGAGTGGGAAGAGCCGCGTACGCAACACTTTCGCCTCCACCGACTACTAGCAACACGGAGGGCAAATAGGCCAGTCGTCAGGCCCTTTACATATATGGCATCCGCATTTATCGGGCACAATGCGCCTGGGACCGGCGCCCGGTCGCGCGGGACATCCAGACCGTGTAACACCGTCAGCGCCCATCCGCTGGGACGTCTCGTCCCAGCGCACGCTATCCCTATTTGTCGAAGCCCTTTGGGGCGAATGTCAGCGTGAAGAGATAGCTCTCTTCGCCACGTTCCGACTTGGGGAAGATCCAATTTCGGACACGCTCGCGCACGCAGCTTTCGACCTTGGTTGCGGTCTTTCCAGCCATCTGGCGTTTGGTGATGGCAGCCGAGTGGACGCGGCCGGTGATGCCGACCTTCGTAGAAACCGTGAGCGATCCGGCGAGCTTCGGCTCGATTGCCAGTCCGTCGAGATAACACAGCTCGAACTGGAGGCGCTGCCCCTTCAGGAATTCGCGCACCTGATCAGGGTCCTTCGTCGCCACTCGAACGCGCTCGGCTTCCTCGCTGAGTGGAGCCGGCCGGTTCTCGAACCGAATCGAGTCGACCGGAATCGCGGAGCCCGGTGCCTCGCCGCGCTCTTTCCGTGATTTCTCGTAGGCGCGCATTGCGAGCGTGATGAAGTCTTCCGCTTCCCGAACCTTGTGCTCGTTGGCGCTGTCGCGCGCCGCTCGCTGCGCCGCCGCACGGTCGGCTGCCGCCTTCTCGGCCGCCGCTTTTTCCGCCGCTGCACGCTCCGCTGCGGCCTTCTCCGCCGCCGCCCTCTCTGCTGCCAATCTCTCGCGCTCGGCCTTCTCGGCCGCGGCCCTCTCTGCTGCCAATCTCTCGCGCTCCGCCTTCTCGGCCGCGGCGCGTTCCGCGGCAATTCGCTCCCGCTCGGCTCTCTCCGCAGCGGCTCGCTCGGCTGCCAGTCGCTCGCGCTCCGCTTTCTCGGCGGCGGCGCGTTCGGCCGCCAGCTTCTCCGCGGCTGCCTTCTCGGCTGCTAGACGTTCGCGCTCTGCCTTCTCGGCGGCTGCTCGCTCCGCGGCGAGGCGTTCTCGTTCGGCGCGCTCGGCGGCAGCCTTCTCCGCCGCGGCTTTCAATGCGGCAGCTCGCTCCGCGACACGTCGCTCGGCATCGGCCTTTTCCGCGGCGGCTTTCTCGGCCGCGGCACGTTCCGCTGCCGCTCTCTCTGCCGCGGCACGCTCGGCTCTTGCTTTCTCCGCGGCGGCTCGCTCCGCGGCGGCCTTTTCCGCGGCGGCCTTTTCCGCTGCCGCTCTCTCCGCCGCGGCTCTCTCCGCTGCGGCTTTTTCTGCGGCACGCTTCTCAGACGCAAGGCGCTCAGCTTCCGCTCTCTCGGCCGCGAGCCGCTCGCGTTCAGCCTTTTCAGTCGCGGCGCGCTCGGCGGCAGCTTTCTCGGCGGCCAACTTCTCGGCTGCTGCTCTCTCGGCGGCCGCTTTCACCGCCGCGGCCTTCTCCGCGGCGATCCGTTGCGATTCGGCTCTTTCCGCCGCAGCCCGTTCGGCGGCGGCTCGCTCCGATGCCGCTCTTTCGGACGCCGCGCGTTCAGCCGCCGCGCGTTCAGCCGCCGCGCGTTCAGCCGCCGCGCGTTCAGCCGCCGCGCGTTCAGTCGCCGCGCGTTCAGTCGCCGCGCGCTCCGATGCCGCCTTCTCCGCCAGAGCCTTCTCCGCCGCCGCTCTCTCCGCTGCGGCCCTCTCTGAGCGAGCGCGCTCTACCGCCGCACGCTCCGCCGCCGCGCGCTCCGCCGCGAGCTTCTGCCGCTCACGCTCGAGCGCCGCTCGTTCCGCTGCGATCTTTTCTTCGGCGGCCCTCGCCGCGGCCAGACGCTCTTCCGCCGCCCGCGCGGCAGCGGTCCGCTCCGCCGCCTCTTTTTCCCTCGCCGCGCGTTCCGTTGATTCGAGCGTCGTGCTCGCCGTCGAGCGCTCCCGCGGCGCCGCTTGCGCGGGCTGGGCCGCCTGACGAGCGCTCGGCCGCTCCGCGGTGCCAGTAGCAGCGGAAGGCGCCGGCGCGCGCTCTTCGGGCGTCAGCATCGCCACGCGTTGCTCGGCGGGACCATTAGCGCTCGGCGCGGTGCGCGCCGACGCCACTGTCCGCGAAGGCGACGTCATCTCCCGAGTTCGGTTCGCCGCCTGCGCCAGGGCCGGGAGCAGCTCGCCGATGGACATCTCCGGCACTCGAACGACGAGCCCCTCGTTTCCCGCACCGATCCTGATGATCAATCCAGGATAGTCACCCTCCGTGTACAGCTCGAAGATCACGGCATCGCTCGAGAGCCCCGCGGTACGCAGCGTCGGCTCGGCGCGCCCCATGACCCGACGCCGTGGCCGACCGAGGATCGTGTTGGCGGAGTCGATCCACGCCAGCAGCGAGAACGCGTCGAGAGTTTTCGGTTTGGTGAAGGCGTCACGGTAGCCGGGCGACGCGAACAACTGTACCATCCCGTTGTTGGTCGCTCGCACCCAAACCGTCGCCGCTCCAAACTGAAAGGAGCCGGTCTCCTCGAACCGCGTCTGCGCCGTCAGGGGCGCCGCGTGAACGGCCAGAGCACCGATCGCGGCGAGTAGGGGTAGTGAGAGTACCGGCGTAAATGCCGTTCTGACCTGGGCGAGACGCACGACGACAAGACTCCAAAAGTGGGGGTCTCTCTCCTCCATTCGACGAGGCCACGCGATACTGGCAACAGATCGGAATCGCGTGCCCGGCCGGGGTCGAACCGGGACCGCAACGCACCTTGAAGTGTCACCTGACGTGGAGTGTGTATGAGATTGTATGTAAACGTATTATGCGTCGCGATCTCAATGAGTTTCTTAAGTGCGTGCGGTGGGTCCCGTGCTGGGACCGGCACCAATCGCCCGGAAGAGCCGAAGACGTATCTCGTCGTGGAGAATCGCGGGCCCGTCGACATGACCGTCTACGTGCTTCGCGGGGCGCAGCGTTACCGGCTGGGAATCTGCCCCGGCACGTCCACGCGGCGCTTCGTAATCCCCGGGTCGTTGGTCTTCGGCGCCACGCCGCTCCGCTTCCTCGCCGATCCGATCGGCAGCAATCGCACGCCGGTCAGCAACGAGATTCCGGTGAGACCGGGAGATGAGGTGCAGTTGCTGATCCCTTGGTCGAGCTGAGCGGCGGGCGTCTCAGGCGCGCGGGATTGCGGATGCCATGGGTCGCACCGCGCTCACTGGCGGCAGGGATGCGATCACGCGATCCAGGTGGTGCATGTAGGCCTCGTACTGCACCGATATCGCGTGACGGGGTGACCTCAGGTACCGGACGCCGCCCGACAGATTAGGCGACTGTCGTATTAAACTCTCCAGCTTCCGCGCACCGACTCCGTTCGCTTCTCGCGCACGGATCGCCCGCGCGACGAGCTCCGCCTGGCGGCTGATCACCGGGTACGCTCCACCGTCGGTCTCGAAGAGACCAAGAACGTAAAGATTCGAGTGCCGCCGATGCAGAACGCCGCTGGCCAGATCCGCCATGGGAGACGTCGCCGAGATGATGCCGTCGTCCAGGAATGGGAAGGCGAGCTGGTAGCCGATCGCCCAGATGATGACGTCCACCTCGACCTCGCTGCCATCGACGAACCGCACTCGCTTCCCCTGGAGCTCCGCGACGTCGGGCTTGGCGGTGATGTCGCCGTGCGCGAGATAGTGGAGCAGCTGCGAGTTCACGATCGGATGGCTTTCCAGCACCTTGTGATCGGGTCGCTGCAGTCCCAGGCGCGAGAGATCTCCCACGAACACCCGAAGCAGGACGGTGAGCAGCGGCTGCGCCAGCCACGTCGGCAGCTCAGGTCCGCTTCGAAAAAAGAGGTCCGTCGGCTTGCCGAAGATGTGTTTCGGAAGGAAGTAGTAGCCGCGCCGAAGGCTGATCCATGCCTGACGAGCGTTGGCCGCCGCATCACACGCGATGTCGCACCCGGAGTTCCCTCCCCCGACGATGAGCACGCGCTTTTCACGCAGCTGATTGGCGCTACGGTAGTGAAACGAGTGGTACGCTTCGCCGTCGAAAGTACCCCGATATCCGGGCGTGCGCGGCATCCACTGATGACCCGCGGCGATTATCAATCCGCGGTATCGTCTGGTTTCGCCTGACGAGAGTCGCACGTCCCAGCCTGCGTCGCTTGGCGTCGCGCGCTCGACCTCGATGCCGAGCTCGATGTGTCGGCGCAGGTCGTGCTCCACGGCGAAGGATCGCAGGTAGTGGAGTATCTGTCGCCACCCGGGATAATCCGGATACGACTCGGGCATCGGGAAGTTGGAGAATGCCGACTGCGTCTTGGACGAGATGAAGTGCGCGGACTCGTACATCGGCGTGCGACCGCTGTCGCCGTTCCAGATCCCGCCAACGTCGTGCTGCCGCTCGATGACGTCGAATGGGATTCCCGCTTGCTTGAGTGCGCGAGCGGCTCCCAGCCCCGAGGGACCCGCGCCGATGATGCAAAACCTCTCGCATCGGTCGCCGTGCTCGACTTCCGGCTGCTGCTGCGGTGTGCGTAGCTCTGGCGTCGTCATGGGCTCAAGATGACTGCCCGGTCCGGCACCAGCAAACCAATCGCCGAGATCCGTTGTCCAACCGCCGAACCCGTTTCAATCTCGGAGGCTCCATGCGCTCGACTGTCGTCCTCGCGACGCTGCTGATAGGGGTGTCGCTCCCGATCTTGCCCGTGACGGCGCAGGAGAGCGATGAGGAGTGGTTGGAGAGGTGCGATCGCAACGGGTGGGACAACGACCGGAGAGAGCGTTTCTGTGAGATTCGCGAATACGGATTCCGGCCGAGCGGTTCGCCGATCCAGATCGACGCCGGACACAATGGCGGCATCATGGTGCGGGGATGGAACCGCGACAGCGTGGCTGTGAGCGCGCGGATCCAAGTAGAGGCGCGCACGATGGACCGTGCGCGCGAAGCGGCCAGGGCGATTACAATCGAAGCCGGCCAGAACGGAATCCGGGCGAACCGATCCGATGCTAGCTCGTCGACGGGCTGGTCGGTGACGTTCGTCGTCTATGTGCCGCACCGCACGTCGCTGCGCGCCGAGACGTACAACGGACCGATCGGTGTCGACGAGGTGACGGGCGACATGACACTCCGTGCGCACAACGGCCCGCTTTCACTTCGGAACATCGGGGGCGACGTTCGAGCGCGCACGACCAATGGACCGCTGACGGTTGACCTCGAGGGGAAGAGCTGGCAGGGCGCGGGTCTCGATGCAGAAACTCAAAACGGGCCGGTGGACCTCACCATTCCTGAGGGCTACTCCGCACGGCTCACGACGGGAACTACGAACGGTCCGATGCGCATCGGCTTCCCGGTCACTATTCAGGGAAGATTCGACCGGCGCATCAACACGACACTGGGCGAAGGCGGCCCGCCGATCCGCGTCATCACGACCAACGGTCCACTGGTGGTCCGCCGAGGCTGACCCTCAGCGCCTGCCAACCCTGAAGTGCAGCGGCCACCGCACCAGCCGCTCCGAATCGCGAGCGCCCCACGTGCTCGCGATTCGTGCGATGAAGGGCGCGATCGGATCGGCGTCGTTCTTCTTGAGATACCGCCGCGTCGCCGACCAGGTGTAGAGATATCCCTCGAAGTCGCCTAACGACATCGTCCGCTCGATCGACAGCTCGGGGGCGGGCAGCTCACGGAACGGAAACTCGAGATTCCGGTACCCTTCGTCCACCATCCGGCGCTCCGCCGGCCAGTACTCGCCGAGGACGCCGCGGTAGAGCTCGTGAAGGGCGTCGTCGAGATCGGCGCCGATCGAGCAGAGACCGTATCCCCACACCGCTACCGCGCCTCCCGGTGCCATGACGCGCGCCGCCTCGGTGAAGAATGCGGTTGGGTCGAGCCAATGCATCGACTGCGCGACAGTCACCAGGTCGGCAGCACCGTCGGGTAACCCACTCACCTCCCCGGGAGCCACCCGATACTCGATGCGCGGGTGGGGCATCGCATTCGCGATCTGGGCGGCGCTGGCATCGGTGGCCAGCACACGGTCATAGCGCTCCGCCAAGCCGATCGCCGCCTGCCCATTCCCCGTGGCGCTGTCCCACGCCAGCGCGTGCCCCGCGCTCAGCCCCGTCACGAAGTCGAAGAGCGCCGGCGGGTACGTCGGCCGAAACTCGGCGTACTCCCGAGCATGACCCGAAAAGTGATCCTTGAAGTCGGTCATGCCTAACAATGCCTGACGAGTGCCTGACTTGGGAGACTTCTCCTAACGGGCTCCGCTCGACTGGCGGCGCGCGAAGAAGCCGGGATAGCCGCGCGACTCGAGCGTGCCCGTGATCCCCCAATGTGGTACGTAGCGCGCTCGAACCTCGGCGACGGGGCGCAGCATGGCCTCTCGTGATCCGGCAGTCGACTCCAACAGATACTGCACATCCTGCTGACTGAAGAGCACCCAGACGTGCGAGATCGTCTTGCCGTCGTCTCTTAGCACCTCCCCGGTGACGAGCTCCGCGTCGAAGCCCATCTCGACCAGCTTCCGCCACGCCCAGATCGCATGATCTTCACAGTCTCCCTTCCGCACCTGCTCGAAGGTACGCGGATGCTGCCAGAAGTCGCTCTCGTGAAAGAGGTCGCGGTCGCGGATGTATTCGCACGCGAGAAGCCAGTCACACATCTCGTCAACCGAGCTCACGCTCACCGCGCTCTCACCCTCGAAATACCAGCGAAAATCGCGAACGGCTCCGGCGCCGAATCGCTGTAGCGGAACTCGCTGCGGCACGGGCGCCCAGAGGTCCGCGGGCGGCTTGTCCTTCCGGCGGATGATTCGAGCGAAAAGCCTGCGAAGCCCTTGGATCAGTCTCACCGCTGGCTGCGAGCGTGCACTTCTTCCTCGGTAAGCCCGTAGAGCGGCGGAGTCTTCACCCCGAGCATGGATAGCATGAGGTAGAGCTGCCCGCGGTGGTGCACCTCGTGCTCGATCATCGACCGGAGCCACTTCCATGTCGTGATCGGCGTGCCAGCCGGCGTGCTGCACTTTCTCTCGAGATCGTCGCGCGTCAACGCGCGAAGCATGGGCAGGGACTCTTCGTGCATGCGGTCGAGATATTCGAGCACCGCATCGCGTCCTTCGGCCAGCTCACGCCCATGTCCCGGATATCGGCTGGGGCGGCCGCTGACATTCTCGGCGAACATCCACCGCTCGATTGCGCCCAGGTGCCTAACGATGTCGCCGAGGGTGAAGGCGCCGGGACGGTGCGTCCATTCGATCTGGTCCGCGGGAATGCAGTGGGCCACGCGCCGCGTCCGCGCGCGCACCGACTCGAAGTAGGTCAAGAACCCATCGACGTCGCGTATTTCCATCGATTCGGAAGGGAGCACGGGGCACCAACGGCGTGCCGCGGCGAATCACTGCGGCGCCGGCGTACCCAGCAGACGGTATAATGCGTCGAGGCGCTGCGCCAGCCGCTCGAGCGCGGCCTGCGCGTTGGGCAATTGTGCATCGACGTCCTCGTTGCTCGGCGCGGTCGCACTCGCTGCCGGAAGTCGTAGCGCCCGCACCAGCTGCCGCAGCGTGTCCGCCGCTGCCGAAAGGGTGGGCAGTGCATCGGCGCCACCACCTTCCAAGACGCGCGGCGCATCCTCAGCCGCGAAGCGCTCGACGCGCAACAGAACTTCGCTCAGCGTGAGCTGCGGCGTCCCGAGCGCGCTCACCTTCACGGAGTCGCGCTGCTCGGCGCCGAGCACCGTCTCGAGCGCACTCTCCAGAGAGTCGAGCGACTGCGTCACGGCGTCGAGACTGTCGGTAACGCCTGCGACATTTACCGGCGTGGCTGGGAGAAGCCCGGGGATCCCCGGTGCGATCGCCGGTCCCGCCGCAACGAGCATGGGACGACGGGGCGCACCGGCCGCTATCCAGTCGCGCCGCACGGTCGCGACGTCGTGCTCGAGCCGCACGTAGCGCCTGATCGTCGTCGCCTCGTCCTCCGGATTCACCGCGCCCGCGCGACAGAGCACGAGCCCGAGCCGCGACACGTACGCGGCTACGTCCTTCAGGGCTGGTTCCATCACCTCGTAGCGCGGGCCATCCTCACGTCGCAGCTCGACGCCGAGCTCGGCGAGGCGCGCGCGCAGCGGCGGTCGCGTCTGCTCGATCGTCGGCTCGTCGACGTCGGCGTGCAATGGACGAATCGAGTCCAGCAAGACACGCGCGCTGTCGAGCATCGTTCGCGAGCGCTGGTAGAGCTTTTTCTGGGTCGCGGTGATCGTGGCGCCGCCGCTGGTCGTGTGGACGGCGTCTGTCCCCCAACCGGCATGCCGCACGGACGACGCTCCGCGTGCCAGCTCGGCGCGAAGATCGACGCGCGCGCGCTGGCACGCGCTCAGCTTGCTTCGAGCCGGCTGCGCCATGGGAGCCGAATGGGCGAGAACAAGTGCTGCGAGCAGCGCGACAGTCATCGGGATCGTCCGCATTCTGTGGCTAAGACCGCCGACGCATGCATCACGCAACCAACCTCAGGCACGCGTTGGAGGCGCGGGCCGCGATGGCGGCGCGCCCGGCTTTCGCTTCGTGATCGGAGGCTTCGGCGTCCGCCCTGCTCGACAATCCACACACACTGGCGCGGCGCCAATGTCGACGCGCAAGCGTCGCAGCCAGGATCCGTGCAGATGCGTCATGCAGAGAATGCGCTCACACCGCTCACACACGCCGCCGTGCATGAGGTCGAATTTCACGCCGCACTGATCGCACTCCGTAGCGAGCGCGGACTTTTTGAAGATCGGAATGACCGCCATCCGTGGTGAATCGAACGCTAGCGAAACGTGTAGCGCAGCTCGAGCATGTGTTGGTTCACGCCCGGGTTGTGCTCGCTGAGACTCGCGTTGGACATGTGCTGCAGTCTGTACCCCGTGTTCATCGACCCGACCTGCGCGAGCACGCTGATGTGGCTGATGAACTGAATGTTGGTGCCGAGGTTCTTCGCGCCGAACTGCCGCTCGCTGGTGAATGCCGCGGAGGTCCCGCCGTCGAGGTAGAGCGGAAAGCCAGCGCGTCGGAGTGCCAGGCTCGGACCGATGGATCCGACCAGTCCCGTGTTCCCTGCGCCGGAAAGTGAGCCGAACGTCGCTTCGGCCTTGGCATCGAGCGACCACCCCGTGGCGCTACCGAGGCGCCACGGCAGCATAACGCTCCCCGTGACATCCACCGCCGTGAACGATCCGTGTCTCGTTCCGCCCGAGGTGCCGATGCGAATGCCGAGCGCGGGGCCCTGCGTGTGCTGCGCATCGGCACGATGCGTAGCGATACCGGCCAGCGCCGCGCTGGCCAGAACGAGAACGGTAAGGCGCATGAGGTGAGACGGAGCTAGCGGTCCGCGCTCCGATCGTAGGGAATGATGTGCTCCCACTCGTCGGCATCGCTGCGCGCTACGACGGCGACGACCGGCTCGTCGTCGCTCAGATTTCGCACTTCGTGTGGAACGCCCGGCTCAATGAAGATGAAGTCTCCCGCTTCATTTTCAACCACGCGCTCTAGGCGCGGGCCGTATTCGTGGCGGACGCGACCCTGGAGTATGTACAGCATCACCTCGAAGTCCACATGAATGTGGGCGAACGCGACGCCGCCGGGTGGGATGGTAGCCACGTTCATCGAGAGCATTCGCGCGTTCACGTTCTTGGCGGACATGCCCGTCCGGTACTGGATGCCATTCCACGCGCGCCAGCTCCCGCCGCCGCGTATGACGCTGATTCCATCGCCGCCTTCTACCGGCCGACGAAGCTCGTCAGGTATCGGATCGCTTGTCGGCATCCTCACCTTCCTCCAACGCGCCTCGCACGGGGCGGGACGGATCGGGAAAGACTTCCATCGATGGGTCGAGATCACGGCGTGGCACACGGCGCTCGGTGTCCGGCACGTTGCCTCTGCCGACGAGCCGGCGCACTCCCATGACGACCGCGCCGACCGCGGCGGCGACGACGCCCGCGGCGAGAAGTGTAATCAACAGCGTCGTGCCGAGCACGAGCGCGATTGCGCCGCCAGCCAGGAGCAGAAGCACCAGGAGGAAACGTCCGCGCGCTCCAACGGTGATGATTCGTACGCTCCCACGCGGGAGCTCGCCGCGCGGATCGGTCATAGCTTTCGGAGACGTAGCCGCTGCACCGCGTGGTCAGGTCCCTTCTCCAGGATGAGACGGGCGCGATCGCGGGTGGGAAGGATATTCATGCGGAGGTTGACGGCGTTGATCTCCCGCCAGATGTGGGTCGCCGTCGCAACTGCTTCGTCCGTGGTCAGCGATGCGTAACGATGAAAGAAGGACGCCGGGTTGCGAAACGCCGTCTCGCGCAGCCGAAGAAAGCGCTCCACGTACCATCGCCGGAGATCGTCCTCCGCGGCGTCGACGTAGATCGAGAAGTCGAAGTAGTCGGAGACGAAGACACGACCGGCTTCGGCGCGGCCAGTTTGCAAAACGTTCAGTCCCTCGAGGATGACGATGTCCGGCTGCTCTACCAGCTGAACCTCGTCGGACAGGATGTCGTAGTGCAGGTGCGAGTAGACCGGTGCAGTGACTGCGGGCGCCCCGGACTTCACCTCGGCAACGAACTGAAGGAGCCGGCGAACGTCGTAGCTTTCGGGGAAGCCCTTTCGGGTCATGAGGCCGCGCTCTTCGAGTACGCGGTTCGGGTAAAGGAACCCGTCGGTGGTAATGAGGTCGACCTTCGGGTGGTTCGACCATCGAGAGAGAAGCGCCCGCAGGATGCGCGCGGTCGTGCTCTTGCCGACCGCCACGCTGCCGGCGATGGCGATCACGAACGGCATCCGTGACGATCGCGCTCCCAGGAAGTTGTTCGTCGCTGCGTGGAGGCCCTGGGTCGCGCCCACGTACAGGTTCAGCAGACGCGAGAGTGGAAGGTAGATCGCTTCCACTTCGTCCATGGAGACTTGCTCATTCAATCCGCGGAGCTCATCGAGATCGGCGCGTGAGAGCGTCAGCGGAGTCGAGCCTCGGAGGGCCGCCCAATCGTCGCGAGAGAGGGCCACATAAGGCGATATCTCAGCGTCTCTTGCGATCTCAGATGTCACGTGATTTGTGTGATCGGCGTTGGATCGCGTGGCCGTACGGTTTATCGAAACTTCGCCGGCCCGCGGAGCGTAATGTCTCATATGGAGGCGCGACTTCGCGCGCCTTGATGCATATCAGACGTGCCGAACCGATGCTGGGAGTGTCCGTCATGCAAGGAACCTGGAAGGAGGGCGACCGGGGCGCCAACTCCTGCCCGAGATGCCGCAAAGTGGTGCGCACCCGTTTCGAGTTCCGCACCGTGCAACTGTTGCGTACGCGGCTGCAAGTCCCGCAGGTCCTGGTGGACGTCTGCGATGAGTGCGACCACATGATCTCGTTCCCCCGCCAGTCCATTCCTCAGCTGTTGGCCGCCGGGGCGATCCAGTAAGACATAAGCCGTCAGGAACGTCGACGCGACCGCAGGCGAGATTCTGATCCGCCGCGGTCGCGTCATGTTTTTCGTTGCCCCGTGCGTTCGCGCTCAGCTCGAGGCGGTGAGTCTCAGCCGTGCGACGTAGGCGGACTGGGAGATCGGCTCGCCCACGTGCGGGTGCGGCCTGAGCTCCACCAGCTGCAAGGTGTGGCCGGCGAACGCTGCGCTCTTTGGATCGACAGTCGTATTGATCGACGTGCTCGAGCTCAACCCGCCTTGCGCGACGACGAGACGCAGTCGCGCGTTCCCCTCCCAAACGCACTGCACACCGGTTGGACACCTGGAGTCCTCGGTCACGCTCACAAACGTGACGTGAATGTCGTCGCCACCGGTGCCGCGAACCTGCGCCGTCTCGCCGACACGCAGCGAGAACGTTTCTCCCACTCGGGCGCCAACCACCGCACCGCCGTTCTGGAGCACATCGCCGGTGTTCGGATCTACGGCGCTCGAGCTGCAGCCGCTCGCGGACGTGAGCAGCAGCACGACCCCTAGCACAACGATTGACCAGAGACGTTTCATGCGGTGCCTCGCTCGAAGGTGACGTGAGTGCTACCCCGCTGACACTGCTTTGTCGCATGGACTTCAGCGTGTGACCGCCGTCACGGGGTCGCATCATTCTCCGATCGCGCGGGGAACGAAAACGCGCCCGGCGTCGTGCCGGGCGCGCAAACATACGGACATGCTGCCCCGGGGTCAGCGCCCCTCCCCTGCTCGAAGTGCCGACGGCTCGTGGCCACGCTCCGACTCGATGCGAGCCATGTAGCGCTGTGCTTCCGATATCCGCTCCACCTCGATCGCCATCGCTTCGACCGCGTGCTCGATGCGTTGGAGCTGTGAGGCGACACCCGTGTCGAGCTGCGGCGCCGCCGATTTCCGATCGATGCGCCGGCCGAACGCGCGGGCGATCGGCCAGCCGACGATGATGAACGCCACCATGGCGAAGAACGCGGTAGAAATCGCTACCGCCTCGCGCGGAATGACCGGTCCCCCGAAGGGCGTCGGCACCTCGATGACCGGGTGCGTCTCCACCGTCGTAATCTTCGACTGCTCACGCGCGATCTGCGCCTGCTCCCTCGCTTGTTCGGCCGCGTCTCGTGCTGCTTCGCGCGCCGCTTCGACCTGCTCGCGAATCTGTTGCCGAAGCTGCTCGCGGTCGATCGGCGGCTGCGGTGCCTGCGGCGACTGAGGCCCCTGAGCCGGCTGCCCTGTCTGCGTCGCGGCCGCACCCTGACGTGTTGCGCTCAAATTCGGCATTCGATTGATCCCCTGTTGCAACACAGTACGGACAGGAGCGAAGTATAGTGTCCGCGCCGGGGCGGACGTCAGAGGCTAGGGAGCCCGCACCGCGGCGACAGCCTGTATCTCGATTCCGTAGCCATAGTGCAGCGGGCCGACGGGGACGATGGCGCGCGCCGGCCGGTGGTCGCCGAGGATACCAGCTATGGTCGCGTCGACCGCGCTCCAGTCACGCATGTCGGCGACGTAGATGGTGAGCTGCACCAGCTGATCGAGGTCGCTCCCCGCCGCGCGCAGAATTCCCTGCACGTTTCGCATCGTCCGCTCGGTCTGCTCTTCGATCGGTCCGGGACGATGTTCGCTCGAGCCTGGGATGATCGGCAGCTGCCCGGCTACGAAGACCAGGCCGCTGTGAACGATGCCCTGCGAGTAGTGGCCCCCTGGATGTGGCGCGTCGGCAGTGGCGACGATCTTCATGGCGCCTCGACCCAGCTACGGCTCGACGATCCCTCGACAGCGATTGTCGAAAAACGTCGACGGATGGTCGCCGCGCTGCAGGATGGAGTGCAGCATCTCGTGCCGCACAGTCAACCCGTGCTCACGATAGCCCTCGGCAAGAATGATCCGATTTCCAGACTCCCACCACCACCCCGCCCACTCCCTTCCACGGAGCGTGAACGTCTCAGCGTGTGGGACGACGAACCACTGAACGTCGTTGAAGCTCGCCAAGCGGCCGGCGCACTCTTGCGTCTGCTGCCACCATTCGACGTAGTGTGCTGGGGGCGCGAACGGGACGGCACCATTCGGGAGCGGTGCCGGGCCAGTCGCGAGATTGCACCCCGTCGCCGCCAGACCGGCGGCCAGAGCGGAGAGCGAAAGGTGATGTAGCCGCCTGCGCGTTCTCATCGCGACCAGCGTTCCTCAGCATAGTGGTGGAGCGGCGCTCCTTCGCCACTCGGTCTGCCGAAGAACATGCGGGACTGCTCAGGCAGTTGCCAGGCGCTCTGCCCTCACTGATGAGATGTGAAACTATCCGTTCCGAAAAACTAGAGCGGAATAGATCGCCAGGTTCACCGCCAGCACGAGAAGGCCCACGACGCGGTGCTTGGCGTTCGTCATCTGCCCCTCGAAGCGCTTGGGAAGGATGTAGCGCTCGACGAAGCCCCCTTCGTACGTCGTCTGGCCGGCACGGGCGCGAAGCCACTTCTCCAGGGGTGTAAGCGGGCACGTCCAGTTGACGAGGTGGACCCAGACGCCCCATGCCGCGATCGGGATGTGCCACCACATCGGTACGAACCCCCAGACCACCAACAGGCCGCCGAGGAGGATGTACATCGACACGATGAAGTGCGTGGCCGCGACGACCGATGCCAGACGCCTCAGCAGGTGATGCCGGTTGCCGTGGCTCGGCGCATCAGTGGCTACGATGTCGGGAATGGCGGGACCTGTGGTCATCGTCATTGTGCGAGACGATTCAAGCTAATGCGGCGAGGGGCGTCGTCCGATGGCGCGGTCAAGGCGCGGGCCGTTCGCCCGCGCAGGGGACTCTCCACACCGCGACTTGCGCCGTCGGCGCCACCGCCCGGCCATCGGCCACGAACGCGGTGGCGGTGCCGCGAACGGTATCGCCAGGCGCCGCGAAGGACGGAAACCGTAAGCTCACGCCAGCCGGCCACCACGACGGGATGAGCACAAGGCGCTGCTCGCTACCAGCCGTGTCCACCATCGCCGATTCCCGGTTGCCATTCGCCACCGCGCCGCCGTGCGTCGTTCCGCTGGGCCGTGCCTGACGAACGTAGTCGCGCGTGCTGGAGTCGTGACCGGCGGTGAGCCAATCGAGCGGAGGGGTCCACGTGCCGAATGCGAAGCGGTAGCAGCCCGATGCACGCGGATCGTCGCCGTCCTGCGCCTGCGCGACTCCGAACGTACTCAGGAGCGCCATCCCGATCAGCAGTACGCGCGTCACCAACATAGCCGCCGCCTAACGAGAGCGCATTCGATGCAGGAACGCCCGCTCTTCCGACGTCAGGCTACTGGCGCCGTGTACCTTCATCTTCTCGCCGAGCCTGTCGAGCTCCTCGATGTTCAGCGGGTGCAAACCGTCACGGCGAATGAGCTCAGGGCGCAAGTCGTCGGTGAGCACGCCCGTCGGGCCACCGAACATCGCCTTATCCACCTTCTTCTTGAACTCGCGCTCCGGCGAGCGGTGCCCAATGTACTGAAGATACAGGTATGCCCCGAGGATCCCTCCGAGGTGCGCCCAGTGGGCGATGCCGCCGCCGAAACGGCCGAGTCCGTTGAAGACCGCGTAGAACGTGGTGAAGAGCAGAAGCAGCCGCGCCTCCACCGGTACGACCCCCCAGATGTAGATCTTGTCGTGCGGCCAGAAGCGCGCGTACGCCATGAAGACACCGAAGACCGCGCCCGAGGCGCCGACGATCGGCGCGCGGTCGAGGAAGGACAGCGCCGCCGCGGTCAGACCGCTCAGGAAATAGAGCGTGATGAAGCGGCCGCTTCCCAACCTGCTCTCGACGCGCGGACCGAAAAAGTAGAGCGAGAGCATGTTGAAGATCAGATGCCACGGGCCCGCATGCGCGAACATGTAGGTGATGATGGTCCATGGCATGACGAAGATCGCGGGTGGCCAGAACTGCAGCCACTCGAGGGTTCGCGGGTTCACGAACGTCAGCGCGAAGACGGCGACGTTCGCGAAGAGAAGTCGGAGTACCCAGGGCGTCATCGAGCCTCAGCCGCGCGCCGACAGGAAATCGAAGTCATTCCTCGCAACAAAGTGAAAGCGAAACGTGTCGTCAAGCCATCCGGGCGCGGCTACATTATGCGCGCCATGCCCCGCCTGCTTCTCCCGCGCGCACTTCCCCCTCTCAGACGTATTGCGCGCTGGCTGGTGCTGACCATTGCTCTGTACTACACCGCCTGCTTCCTCGGGCTCATTTACCTGAGATTCTTTCCACCGCTCGTCACCATGGTGCAGATCCAGCGCGCTATCGAGTCGCCATTCGTGAAAGGGCCTTATTCGCACCGTTCGCGATGGGTCGACGTCGACTCGTTGCCGCGCCACGTGCCGCACGCCGTGATCGCCGCCGAGGACGGCCGCTTCTACGAGCACCGCGGCTTCGATTGGGAAGAGCTGGATGCCGCGCGACGTCAGGCGGAGCGGCGAAGACGTCCGCTGCGCGGCGCTTCGACGATCACACAGCAACTGGTGAAGAATCTTTTCCTCACCACACATCGCTCGTACGTGCGTAAGGGGATCGAGTACACACTGACGCCTCTGGCCGAGCTCATCCTTCCGAAGCGCCGCATCCTCGAGCTCTACTTGAACGTGGTCGAATGGGGACCTGGCGTCTACGGAATAGACGCCGCCTCTCATTATCACTATCGCAGGCCGGCGCGTCGCCTCACCCGAGAGCAAGCCGCGCGACTGGCGGCGATTCTCCCGGCGCCGCGACGGCGAGTGCCGAACCGCATGGCGGGATACGCGTCCGTGATCCAGTCGCGCATGCGAGCACGTGGTTGGTGAGCCGGCGCGAGCGCTACGAGCCGCGCCACCAACGCGGCTCGCGGCCGACCGCCGCCATGTAGATCGCCGTCGATCCGAGCGCCAGCGCTGGAAGACTTTCGAGCACGCCGATCCAGCCGTGCCTGACGATGACGATGCTTCCGGCAGCGAGGATGGCCAGGCCGAGCACCGCGGCAATCGCACGGCCGACGGCACCGAAGCGCCGTGCGCCGCCATACTGTCGCGTCATCGCGTGATGCGCCATGCGAGCATCACACTGAGCTCAGTGGCTGGGCTGCGCAAAGGTGCCGTGCTTGAAGAGCCCGTACCAGGCGCTCAGGTCGTCTTCGGAGAACACGCGGAGCTCGGCAAAGATCTCGCGCGCGAAGTCGACAGCGCCAAGACCACTGGCGGTGATCACACCGTCATCTCGGGTGGCCAGATCCGTCACGTAGCGAGCATCGCCGCCGTATCCGGGGACCATGCCGCTCAGGTATTCGGGCGCATTGCTGGTGTGCTTGCGATCGGCGAGCAATCCCGCACGCGCAACCGCCAACGTCGCTCCACAGATCGCGGCGATCGGTACGCGCGCATCGCGACAGGCGTGGAGCACGCGCTCCAGCGTTTGGCGAGGGTAATCTCCTTCCCACATGTCGCCGCCGGGAAGGAGAAAGAGCTTCGCATCGTCGACATCGACATCTTCGAGCGTGCCTGACGGCTCGACACGCATCCCACCCATCGAGATCACTGCCGACCGATCGAAGCCGACCGTCGCTACCTCGTATCCGCCCGAGCGCCGCAGCTCGGCGAGCGCGTGCGCGGGCTCCCAGTCGGCAAACCCGTTGAACACGAGCGCGAAGATCTTCCCGTCAGGCATCGCGGCATCGGGACTCGGCCCGAGTCGCCATGCGGGCCGAGTCCCGACTCCTACCGAGACTTCTTCGAGGGCGCGCGGCCGGTCTTCTTGACCTTGCGCAGCCAGCTCGACGCCGCGTCTAACGCCTTGCGCTTCCCGCCATACCCCGCATCACCAAAGAACGCCGTGTGACGCGGACGCCACCCCTTGTTGGTCTTGTGGTAGCCCACGCGCACGACGTAGCCGTGCGTGCGTGTGCTCTCTTGATCGACTCGAACGATGCCGGGAGCGAGACTCCCGTTGGCGCGCGGTGGGGACATAGTGGTCTCGGTCGAAACGGTGCGCGATGAATCGCGGACAGGGTGTCCACGACGATTAGAAGATGCTAATGAACCCAGGCCCCGAGTGCTAGAGGACGGATGGGAGCGTCTGCCTCACCAGCCCAATCCTCGACTAATTAGGCAGCAAAGTGTCGTCAGTCAGGCGCCGTGGCTACCCTCCTTCGCCAGCACTCGTCCGCGCACCGCTCTCACCGCACATCGAGCGCCTGCCTAACGGGGCGCCAACCGGTGCAGCAACAGCGTCGTGTCCGGATCGGGTTGCAGCGACAGCGTGTCGACTTCGTACTCGCCAGGCGCGAGCTCGATGCGCAACGCCTTGGGCGGAAGATCCGTTCCAGAGTGCGCCGCGTCGAAGAGCACGAGCGCACTTCGCACCGGCATCACCATGCTCGACCCTCGCGGTAATCCGCCCTTTGCGCCTTGCCGCACCGCACGCTCGGCCACCGCCTGGTCGGCCGCGCTCGACAATCGCACCAGCACGCCGCCCGAGCCGCTGGCATCGGGCATCCATGCGGTCGAGATCGGCTCGTCGCCCAACACCAAGCCAAAGCCACTCCCGACGCGTATGCGCTCGAGTGGCTGGCGCGTTGCGCAGGCGCGCTCGTAATCCGTGGCGCCGCTCATGGGCCCATCAGCGCCGTGCCACGACTCCAGTAGATCCTCCGACAGGAGCAGGAGTGGTCCTCCATTCGACTCCAACCACTCGAGCGAGCTGTTATCGCGGGCATCCATGCCAGTCGTCTCCGGACCGATGAAGCGCTCAAGCGCGGATAATGTGCGTTCGCGGCGCGGCGCGCCAGCGCCTGCCGATTGTAGCGGACTCGTTAGGCGGGCTGGCCCTCAGCGCGGCGTCTCATCTCGCGAGCGCAGCGCCGCTCGAACGTTCATGCCGCCGCGCAGCAGGAAAAAGGCCGCGAAAGCCACGTCGAGCCAGCGAGCAGTCGTTACAGGTGTTCCAGGCGGGAACAACGGCCGCGACAAGAGAAAGATCGCGAGGCCGATCATGAAAACGCCGATGATCAAACCGATCACGTGCCTTGTCGAAAGCGCCATCCCCTACCTCCGATCCAGTCGCATTCGGACGTACACGGCCGCCAGCGCCAGAAAAGACGAAAAAGCTATCGCGCCGAATATGGCGCCGCGCCACGTTCGCGCCGGCACCTCGCCGGTACGCAGGGAGAGCGGCAGAGCCAGGCAGAACAACACCGCGGCCACCGCCGAGGCAATGAGCCAACGCAGCGACCGACGCTCGCCTCGCCACACGGCGAGCGCGGCCGCTCCCGTCGTAATGCCGAGCGTGATCCCCGCGGCCGCCAACACGCGCCAGTCAACGGTCACCTGACGACGAGTCATGACCAAGAATGCCAGCGTGAAGCCGGACAGCGCGTACCAGCACAACAGACTGGCCAGCACTCGGAAGCCCAGTGGTATGGTCGATGGCGCACTTCGCTCGGCCATCTCGGCTGCTGCCTAACGAGTCGCCCGAGCCACTACTTGCGCTCGTACTTCCAATTGCGCGTCTTCCCCTCCGACATCCACGCGATCGCCGTCTCCAGGCGCCGCTGCCGGGTCTCCGCTCCCTTTGCCTCGGTTACCCACGTCAGGTACTCGCGCTTGTTGCTCGGGCTGAAAGCATTGAAGGTGCTGTAGGCGCGCTTGTTCTTCTTGAGCGCGGCGGCGAAGTCGGGCGGGACCTTCAGATCCGATTTTGACGTTTTCGCCTTCGTTTCGCGCGGCACCTTCACGCCTTCGTCGTTCAGCCGCGCCGCTTTCTTTACGTAGGCGACCAACACTCTTCGAGGCGGAAGATCAGAAAGCTTCGTGATCCGGCCGAACTGTCCCGCCGCCTCCGCGCTTTTTTCCGGGCGATCGAGAACGAGCGAGCTCTTCCAGAAGCCGAAGGCGCAATGCTCCTTGAAGGCCGCCATGGTGCAGAGCATTCCCTTGTAGTTGAACGTCGGGACGCTCCACTTGATCACTTCCTCGACCTCGGGACATCCCTCGTGCACGACGCCGCGGAGATGCTCGAGGATCGGCTTGGCGAAGTCGGCGGACTTGGCGATGTAGGCGTCGACGCGAGGATCTCGCTTCCCCATGAGCTGCTCGGCGGAGTGGACGTGAGACGCGAATGTGTAGATCGAGAAAGCGAGGTTCAAGCCGGGCGCCGAACCACGACGTAGAGCGCGAGCAGAATGCCGCCCAGCACGATCGCGCCCGTTCCGAGGAGTCCGATCGGCACGCTGTGTACGTGCGGTGATCGCGGGTCGCCGGCGCGCATCGACGCGGCAAGCGCCCAACCTCCGCAGAGCACTAGCGTCGCGCCGCTGGCTACCAATGCGATGCGGACCCAACGTGCATACGGCGCCGACGTCATGCGGAGCGACTCTCCTTGTGCGCCGGAAGGCCGGTTCGCTCGAGGCTCTGCTCGTCCTCAGGCCCGAGATGCAGCGTCCCTTCTCGCTCCTGCGATACCACCGAGAGGAAGACGCGGCCGCCGCGATACACCACCGGATTCTCGAGCGCGCCGATGGCGGGCGCGTACGTGAACAACCCTTCGGCGAGCAGCTCCCGAAGCGCGGCGATCGATTCGCCGGTCAAAGCCCACCGGTCACCAGCGCTGGCGATACGACGCCGGAATGGAGCGAGGATGGCATCGACTTTCGCCCAGAGCGTCTCAGGCAGATACGGCGGACCCAGGAAAGCCAAGCCGAACTCATCCGCGCCGCGGCTTCGGCACCATTCGAGAAGGTGCCAGCTGGACGCGGCGGAATAGTCTTCGGCGCGGACGAACAGCGTGGCAACAGTCATTGCTTCAGGAAGTCGGACTCATCGCGCTACGGAGAGGCGATCGCGCGCGACATTCGGCAAACGGGAAGCGTCACACCGTCGGGCAAGTCGACGTCGAACCGTTCTTCGACGATGAAGCCAAGGGCGGCGTAGAGGGGCTCGCCAGGCAATGTGGCGACCAGCTCGAATGCGCGGAAGCCGTGGCGAGCGGCGGCGCGCTCGCACTCCTCGAAGAGCAGACGTGCCAACCCGCGCCGCGCCCATTGTGGATGCACGAAGAACGCGCGGATGCGAGCGGGCGACACTCGCGGATCCAGCAATGTGTCGCGCCCGTCCGCGGTTGATTTCATCTGGTCGCCACCGAACAGTGTGCGTCGACGGCTCCAGCCGCCGGCGCCCACCAGCACGCCGTGCTGCTCCATGACGTAGTAGCTACCGTCGGCAATGAGCTGGGTATCGACGCCGAACACGTACCGTGTCGCGCTGACGATCTGCTCGGGCGTGTAATAGCCGGCGCTGAGCTCGGCCACCGACCGCTCGATCAGCGACGTCAGCGCGGCGACATCGTCAGGCACCGCACGGCGCATCGCAACCGTACCCGGGGTGGCAACGCCGGCGTCCCTGGGAGAAGGCGTCACGGCTGACGCGCCGCCACATCCGGTGTCGTGACGCGGCGAAGGTGCCACGCACTCAGTAAAGCGATGCCGAGCACCGCCGCCGCGCCGGTCAGCAAGCCGGAGCGCTCCTCGGTAGGCAGCGAAAACATCGGACCGAGGCTCACGATCATCGCCGAGGTCGTAATGCCGTAGCCGAGCGCGGTGAGAGCCGACCAGCGCTTCATCTTCCAGGCGCCAACGGCAGTTGCCGCGGCCAACAGCAAGTTGATGCTTTGCATGACGTTCAATAGTGGCGGCTCCCTTTCGATGTCGAGCAGGGCCTTCACCACTTCGATCGCATCGGCGATTGTAATCAGTCCGAACATCCCAACGAGCAGGAGCGTGATCGCGCGGCGATAGGCGGGCTTCATGACGAGCGATGGGCGTTGCTGCTAGCGAAGGAACCGCCGCGCGAGCTGCTCCAAGCGCTCATCCTGCTCGGCGATGGCGCGCTCGAGAATTCGCTGGACGTACGGGTGAAGCTTCGGCTCGCCCCAATAGTAGCCCGTGGCCGCTTCCCCGCTCCCGGTCGCACCCATGCGCGCCGCTTCCAGCAGCGCCTCGGCCGCCGCCGCGTCGAAACCAGGATCGCTGCGGGATGGGAGGTTGAACCGGATCGCGGGATCACCCCAGCCGCCCGCGTCCTCGTTCACGAAAGCACGTGACATCGCGTCTACCCTACCTGACCGGCCCTCGGCTACTCGTTAGGCACCTTGGACATCGTGTTGCGCCGCAAGCCGGTCGAGCGGCGTCGGTAGCTCGTACCAGATTTCCACCTCGTAGCCGTCCGGATCCCTGCAGAACACGTACGGCTCGCCGGGAACGAACTCGCCATGCTCCCGGATGGTCCCACCCGCGTCGCGGATCGCATCCAGCGCGGCACCGATGTCATCCGGAGCGCGAAGACGAAACCCGAAATGGGCGATCCCCCCGCTCCGCCCGATGCTCCTCCCACCCTGCTCGAACACGAGTACATCGTAGCTGCCGGGCGTCTGCGCCTGGATGAAGCCGTCGCTACGATGCACGACTTCGACGCCGAACACGCGCTGGTAGAAGGCGAGTGAGCGTTCCACGTCGCGCACCGACAAGGCAACGTGCGTCAGACCGTAGGTACGAACCACCTTGGCTCCTTGCGCAGGACTCACGACGTGGGAGGCGCGGTCCTCGGCGTTTCAGCCAACTCGAGCAGCTCGTCGTCGAACCGGCGTCGCTGCCACGCCGCGGCCTGCTCGGCGCTCGCCGGCGCAAACGTGAGCGCGAGGTCCTCGTGGCCATCGGCCAGTCGCACCACCTCGACGTCGTGCACGCGCGCCGAAAAGTTCTCGGGTGCACTCACGTACTGACCGATGTGCGCCACGCCGTCGACCAGCTCTCCGTGCACGACGAGAAGGTGTCGATTCTCCTGGTAGAAGCTTCCCGTCGCGCGGAACTTCCCGCTCACCGGACACCTCCTGGTTCGGTTCGCTCGAGATCGTCGCTGACACTACCGCCTACCTGTTGAAGCTGCAACAGCAGCTCACGCGTGCCTTCCGGACCGGAGACATCGAGCCACACGGGTCCGGCGGCGGGCTCGATCGTCAGGCGGAAGCGGAAGAAGGCGCAGCACTGCCGCTCGCGGTCGATGACGCCCGCGATCCGCTGTACGATGTCGCCAGCCGCATCGAATCGGAGCGAAATGCCGTCAGCCCGCTCGCGAATCTCAACCGCTTGGCCGATGAGACCAGGGAGCAGATCGCGAGCGGCAGCGCGAAGCTCATCCGCCGTGAGCGTGCACGCGATCGGTGTTTCCAGCGGTTGACTCGCCAAAGTCAGGCGTCCTCCTCCGGGATCAGCAGCCAGAGGACGATGTAGACGAGAAAGCCGGGGAAGGCCGCCGAGAGCACCGAGATGAGCACGTACAGTACGCGCGCCAGCGTGACATCCATACCCATGTACTTTGCTAACCCGGCCACGACGCCGGCGATCACTTTCTCGGATCGAGAGCGTCGCAGCGGCGCGCGAATGTTCGTTGACATCGGTTCCCTCCCCTGCGCGTTAAATGTACGTTCGGCAATGGTCACGTCGCGGCGCGCGGCGGTCTCCAGCGCGGCCGTTCGAATCCCAAAGCGCCGTCCTGTTCATAGAAGATACTTACGACGCGCCGAAGCCAAGGTGTCAGTGGAAGGTGTGCAGCCTCTGACGCGCTCCAGTACCGCACCTCCGTCGTCTCATGACCGTCTGGACGTGAGGCGCCGCCTTGCACGTCGCAGTCGAACACCGCCATCACGTATTGTGTCTCGTCGCCGTTCGGATAGCGGACCAGGAAATCTGGGCCGCCGTAGACTCCCGCTAGCCGTCGTGGCTCGACCAAGTAGCCCGTTTCTTCCCAGGTTTCCCGCACGACAGCGTCCGCTGGCGACTCGTCAGGCTCGATAGCGCCGCCGGGGGTGGTCCACTCACCGCTGTCGACGGTGCGCACGAGGAGCAGCCGCCCGGTTGAGTCCCGGATCAACGCGGTGACGGATGGAAGGAGCAGCCGCGCCGATCCGACGCGCTGTCGGAGAAACCCGACGTAGTGCGACATCGCCACGCGCGTGCTAGTTAGGCGGTGATCGAGTGACGTACGCCGAGCGCAGGGAGGGCAACCACTACTGCCCTCGCCTCCCGGACTTCATCGACGTGGCCTGAGGCTTTGCGCGGGGCGCCGGAGTTGGAGGTGCCGCCTTTATATTGCCTTCCATCCGCCGCTCGAGCTTTACGGGACGACTGAAATCCGGTGCTCGGTTGCGATGTCGCTTCTTCATGTCGCCTCCTCGCCAGCTATCGGTCCTGGCATCGCTCCAGGCGATATCCTGATGCGGGAGCACCTCGTTGTACAGACCGCGAGGACGGCCTCCGTCTACCTCGTGCGGTGGGCCTGGCTGGCCGCGTCGTTTCCGCGTGTCAGCTCGACGATGCCCTGGACGGTCACCTGGTACCATCCGGCAGAGGGCTCGCGGACTCCGGCGTATACGAGATACGTCGCGCCGCACGTCTCGCAGCTCGCGCGATGCAGGCTGACGAATCCACCATCGTGTGCCTTCCCGACTTCACCGATCTCGAATCGCGCCCTGGCTTGCGCAAGCAGCCCCGGCTCGAGCAGGCGCTCGTAGTTCCACGCGCTTTCGATGAGATCATCGAACGGAACCATGACCTCCGCCGAGCACGTACAGGCGAATGTGTACGATCCGGTGTCCCGCCGGTTGGTATCGTATTCCGGAACCCGACTGAAGCTCGGTTCGAGAATGTTGCGTCCCAACTTCATCGCCATCATCGCTCACCGGATCGGCTGGCCGCTCACTCGTTAGGCACTGCCTCGACGCCACGCCTCTAACTTCGCATCCCGTGCCACGCCGGGAAAGGAACGAGAAATCGTTCATGTCAAATCGTTACGCTCACCCGAACGAGCCGATCTGCACAGGAAGTACCGCGCTTGTGTGATGTACATCACCTAAGCGCCAGCACTGCTGAGCTGGTTACGTGCCCGGAGTTACCGCGGTAGTGACCACGCGGCGGAATGCTAGCGGTGCAGCTCCTCGCCGAACCCGAGGATGTACCCTTCGCGATCTCGCACCGCGAACTCTTCCACATGGTAGGCTTCCTGGACGACAGGGCCGTACACGATGTCGGCGCCGTTGGCGCGCATCTCTTCGCAGAGGCCCTTGGCGTCGCGCACCCAGAAGAACGCGTCCCATGTTCCTCCCTGCTTCTCATTGGGGCTGATCTTCTCGGGCTCGTCGACGAGGCGGAGCATGATGGGCAGTCCGTCACGCGTGAGAATGGCGAACTGCGGTGGTGAGCCGCCGACGTATTCGCGGCGAAAGCCGAAGACGCGCTCGTAATGCGCGGCCGACTTTTCGACGTCGGACACGGGAAAGTAGGGTGCGCTTCGGATGAGCTGACCGGACTCGAGTGACATGTGGCACCCCGTTCTTTCAGTGGACCGACTCGTCAGGCAAAACGCTTCTGCGACCGCTCCCGTGCCTTGCGCAATTCCTCGTCACGATTGCGAGGCGGCGCACTGGTCTTCAACGCGTGCACCAAGCGACGGGCGGCCGCCGTCACTTCCTCCACCGCCTGATCGAACACGGCCTCGTTGGCGCGCGACGGCCGCGTCGTGCCACTCAGCTTTCGCACGAACTGCAGCGCCGAAGCGCGAATCTCATCGTCGGTCGCCGGTGGCTCGAAATTGGCCAGCGTCTTGATGTTCCTGCACATCGTCACACCTCATCGGTACGCGTCTTCACCTCGCCATCGTCACCCGTAGCATGAGCGGCGGACACCGATCCGTCCAGCGTCTGGTCGAGCCGGAAGTCATACATCACCGTCTCATCGTCGGACTCTACGCCGCCGGCCGCCCGATACAGCCGTCGAGCAGCTTCATTGTCCCGGGTCGTGAGGACCCAAGCCTCCGTGCAACCGAGTGTGCGCGCATGCGCGAGCAGCGCCTCGAGCAGACGGCGGCCGATGCCCTGGCCGTGGTGCGTGCGCGCGACGCCCACTTCGTTGATGAACAGCTGCGGCGCCTTGTCCGGATGCACGTAGTGAACGCCTGATGCCATCCCGACGACGCGCCCCTGATCGCTCGCCACCGCCAGATGGTGGCGACTATCGGCGAAGAATTCACGCGTCCACCGCCCATCGACGGGGAAGTCGAAGACGTCTGAGGCGACATTGTCGAGCACCGCACCCTCGTGCGGACCGAGCACGCGGATCACGGTGCTCATCGGCACTACTGGCCGCGAATCGCCACCGCCGGATCGATCCTCGCTGCTCGCAGTGCCGGCAGCCAACAGGCGATGAGCCCGACGATCGCAATCATGATGGCCACACCTGTCAACGTGATCGGATCGTGCGGCGCAACGCCAAACAGCAACCCGCGCATCACCCGCGTAGCGACCAGAGCGCCGATCACGCCTAACAACAGCCCACCCACCAGCAGCACGCCACCCTCCCACAACACCATCCGCTGCACCCGCCCGCTGTCCGCGCCCAGACTCATTCGGATGCCGATTTCGTTCGTGCGCGCACTGACCGAGAACGCCAGCACCCCGGCGATTCCAACCGCCGCAATCACGACCGCAAGCACGCCGAACGATGACACCAACGCGGCGTTCAGCCGTCGCGGGGCTACGCTCTCGTCCCGAATCTGCGAGACGGTCAGCACGTTCTCCACCGGCTCCGCCGTGGCGATGCTCCGCACCACTCGTGTTGCGGCCGGTGCCAAGGGCGAAGCGGCATCCGATGCGCGAATGACCAGACCCGCGCCCTGATACACCGGCTCCTGCGCGAAGGGAAGAAACATCACCGGCCGCGGCTCGGCGTCGAGGCCTCCGTCCTTCGTGTCACCAACTACGCCCACGACCGTGCGCCACTCGCCGCTGATTCCAATGAAGCGCAGCACTTCGCCGGTCCACGCGACACGCTGACCGATCGGATCCTTGTCCGGGAAGAACTTGTCGGCGAGCGTCTTGTTGAGAATCACGACCAGCGCCCCTCCGGCGCGGTCGGTCGACGTGAACTCGCGCCCGCGAAGGAGCGGAATCCCCGACGCGCGAAAATACTCAGGGCTCGCCGTCCTGAATTCGGCTCGGGGCATCGCCTCGCCCGGTGCCAGCTCCTTCCCTTCGGCCTTCACCTCCAGCTGAAAGATCGTGGTGCGAAGGGGCATCGTCGATCCGACGCCGACCTCGCTCACCCCAGGCAACGCGCCGACCTCCAACCGCATGCGATCGTACATGGCGCGCGCGTCATCATCGGTACGCTGACCGAGCGCGATGGGCACTTCCATCGTCAACACTTCCTCGGTCGTGAGCCCGGTCTTCACCTCCGACAGCGCCAGCATCGTCCGCGTGAGCAGACCGGCACCGGTCAACAACATCACCGAGACAGCGACCTGGGCCACGACGAGCGCGCGCTGCAAGCGCTGCCGTCGCAAGTTGCCGCTCATGCGATGGATGCCGGAAGCCAACAACGTGCCTAACGAGCCATCCTTTGGCAGTGCCGCGACGAAGGACAGCAGCAGTGCCACGCCCACCGTCAGGGCGAGAGTGAAGCCAAGCACGCCGCCGTCGAGGCGAATCTCGTTCGCCCGCGGCGAGTACCGCTCGGCCAACGAGACGAGGAGCCGCACGCCACCGAACGCGACCAAAAGTCCGAGTACGGCGCCGACGCTCGCCAGGAGGAGATTCTCGACCAGCAGGAGTCGACGCAGCCGCGCTACCCCCGCACCGAGCGCCGCGCGCACTACGAGCTCGTGCTCGCGGCGGACGCCGCGCATGAGCGTCAGGTTGGCGACGTTGGCGCAGGAAATGATCAGCACGAATGCCGCCGCCCCCATGAGCAGCCACAGCGTGAGTCGCGCCTTTTCCCCGAGCACTTCCTGGAACGGAATGACCGAGACGCGATACCCCGAACCCGGGTCGTACGCTTCCGGAAAATCCGCCTGGACGCGGCGCCGAATCGTGGCCACCTCCGACCGTGCCTGCTCGAGCGTCGCCCCGGGCGCCAACCGCGCGATCATCTCGGTCATCCGGTGCGTGCGTCCCTGCACCATCATCGCGCTGGTGTGGTGCTCGCTGATGACCATGTTCATCAAGGCATCCATTCGCGTCGGAAAGTACGGCGCCGGCTGAATGACGCCGACGATCGTCACCGGCTTGCCATCGACGCGCACAGTCTTCCCCACCACGCTGCGGTCTCCGCCGAAGCGCTTCAACCAGTACTCGTGCGTGAGCACCATCACGGGTGGGACAGTGGTGCCGTCATCGCCATCGTTCAGCAGCCGGCCAGCGACCGGCGACAGCCCCATCACTTGGAAGTAGTTCCCGGTGACGAGCCCGACGTTGAAGCGCACGGGATCGCCATCGTCCTTCAGCGTGAAAGTCATCTGCGAGTATTCCGCAATGCCGCGCAGTGATTTGGAGCCGTTGCGGAAATCGTCGATCTCGGGGACCGAGAAGAGAACGTTCTCGCCGCCGGGACCGGTGATCGACTGCCGGAGGTAGACCAGACGCTCGCCATCGCGATGCGGGAGCGGCTTGAGAAGCACGCCGCGGACGACGCTGAAGATCGCTGTGTTGGCGCCGATGCCGAGACCGAGCGTCAACACGACGGCGATGGCGAATCCTGGGGCACGGGAGAGACTACGGGCGGCGTAGCGGAGGTCGCGTATGAGCATGGGAAATCAGGAAGAATGTGTTCTCAGCGACAGGGTCTACCTATACGTCGAAGCAGACGGCCCGAAATCGACATGTCGATAGACCGCGCTTGGCACAGTATACTGGCGCATGATCGTGCATTTGATCGACGGCACCTACGAGCTGTTCCGGCACTTCTACGGTCTGCGGCGCTTCCACAAGCAGGACCCTCCCTTTGGGGCGGCCACAGGCGTGCTGAACACCGTTCTGCAGATGATAGAGACTGGTGCGACGCATGTGGGAGTGGCAACCGACCACGTGATCGAATCGTTCCGGAACGATCTGTGGGCGGGTTACAAGACTGGAGAGGGTATAGAGCCAGCCCTGCTGGCTCAGTTTCATCCGCTCGAGGATGCACTGGAGGCGATGGGAGTTGCCACCTGGCCGATGGTTGAGCTCGAAGCCGACGACGCACTCGCTTCGGCCGCCCACATCGCGGCTGCCGATCCAAGTGTCGACAAGGTATGCATCTGGACGCCGGACAAAGACTTGGCTCAATGTGTCCGTGACGAGCGTGTGGTGCAGGTCGATCGCCGCGGAAACAAGATCCGAAACGAGGATGGTGTGCGCGAGAAGTTCGGGGTCACACCCGTACAAATTCCTGACTACCTGGCGTTGGTGGGTGATTCAGCCGATGGATACCCCGGGATCGCTGGGATCGGAGCTCGATCGGCTGCCCGCCTGGTGAGTCGCTATGGAGCGATCGAGGCCTTCCCGCCGGAAGCGCTGGGCGACGGACGAGATCTCGCGTTGCTGTTCAAGAACCTGGCGACGCTTCGTGTCGACGCTCCGCTCTTCCGAGATGTCGACGAGCTTCGCTGGCGCGGACCGACCGGCGCCTTCACCAAGTTTGCCGAGCGCTTCGATGCACCGCGCGTGCTGGAGCGTGCGCGGCGTGCTCCAACGGCGTGAAGCTCGTACTCGTTAGGCACGGGCGGCGTCGAGCGAGAGCTTGAGATCCTGCGTGAGAATCGCATCGCCGCTGATGATCGCCGCCCACGACAGCTCGTTTCCTTTCCGTTTTCCCTTCTCCGTCACCTTGATCCCGTCGGGAGAGATCGTGACGGTGTAGAGCTTCCCTTCGAACTCCAGCTCCCGCTTCAGGACCTTCTCGAGTTTTGTGGCCATGGGACGCCTCGTTCGTTAGGCAGACCGCATCGATGATGAAGCGTGCCGCGACGCCGCCGGCGAGACCAGCTTGAAGTGGAGCGTCTCCAGCGACCGTGCGTCGCACGCGACTCGAGCTCGAAGCCGAGCCTGAGGAGCACTCGAGCCAATATCTCGTTCGGGACATCGGTGCTTGCACGAATCGCGCTCATCCCCAAAGAGGAAGGGCGTTGTCATCCCACAGCTAGCGGCGAACCGCCGGATCGGTCCATAGCGCGTGCAGCTGGTGCCCGTCCTCATCGCGCGGGCGGAGTCGTAACCGTTGCGTAACCAGATCGAAGCTCATGGGAACTCCGCGAGAGGGCTGTGCGATTAGCAACTAAGTACAGAACTCGATAGCTCGCGATACACCTCTACAACGACGGACAACCATGAACGCCCAACACGCCGAGCCCGAGCCCGCCACGGTTCGCACGAAGCTGTTCCGCAACCGGCGAAGCTGGATCGGCTCACTCGTCCTCCTGTCCACGGTTTTCCTGGCGGCGCTAGTGCTGGCCGCTTGGAAACAAACGTCGATCCGCGAAGCCGAAGCGGCCGCCGCACTTCAACCGGAGCCCGTCGAATCGATCACCGCCGCGGTCGCCGTCGAGCGCGATCATCGTCCGACGACGACGGCAGTTGGAACCGTTCTGGCGCTCCGCTCAGTTACGCTCAGAAACGAGCTGGCCGGCACAGTGCGCCGGGTTTCGCTCACACCCGGACAGATCGTCGAGGCCGGAACGGTTCTGGTCGCACTCGACGTTTCCGTCGAGCACGCCGAGCTCCGCGCCGCCGAGGCGCAAGCCGCGTTGGCCGAGACACTTCTCGGCCGCGCACAGCGGCTGATCGAAGAGCGCGCCACGACGCAGACCGCGGTCGACCGCGCGCGCGCCGAGCGCGATGTCGCGGTGGCGGACATCGCTCGTGCCCGGGCGATCATCGCGCGGAAAACTATTCGCGCGCCGTTCCGCGCACGTGTCGGAATCGCCGATGTCCACGTCGGACAATACCTGAACGAAGGGACGCTGCTCACTACCCTCCAAGGCGTTGGGGATGCCGCTCACGTGGATTTCGCGGTGGCGCAGCGCGTCGCCGCCAGTCTGCGTCGCGGCGATCCCGTGTCCATACTCTCGTCCGCGGACGAGACGCCGATCGCCGCCAAGATCGAGGCGATCGATGCGCGCGTCGATCCCACGACCCGCAACGCGACGGTTCGCGCACGGATACCTGACGCGGGCGCCCTAGCGCCTGGCGCATCCGTGCGGGTGCTCGTTCCGGCCGGCGAATTACGGCGTGCAGTGGTGGTGCCGGTCAGCGCGCTGCGCAAAGGACCCGGTGGCGACCACGTGTTCGTGATCGTGCCTGACGACGCCGGGAAGCCGCGCGTGCACGTCAGGCAGGTCACCAGCGGCGATGTTCTTGGCGACGAAGTATTGATCCTCGACGGGCTCAAGGCTGGTGAGCGCGTCGCCACGTCGGGATCGTTCAAGCTCCGCGAGGCCGTGTTGGTCGCCGTCGCTGGTGATAGTGCTCCCGGCACCATGGGCGCGAGATAGATCGCGTCGACCGCTGACTTCATAAAGGCATAGGACCATCGATGCGAAAGTTCACCGACATCTTCATCAAGCATCCGGTACTCGCGCTGGTCGTGAATCTCGTCATCGTGCTCGTGGGATGGCGAGCGCTCACCAACCTGCCGGTGCAGCAGTATCCGCAGATCGAAAGCTCCTCGGTCATCGTCACGACGGTGTATACCGGGGCCAGCGCCGAGACGGTCAAAGGATTTCTCACCACGCCGATCGAGCGCGCGGTCTCCGCGATCAGCGGCGTCGACTACGTGGAATCGACGAGTCGCGCCGCGGTCAGCACCGTCACCATTCACCTCAAGCTGAACCACAACAGCACCGCGGCCCTGGCCGAGGTGACTGCGCGTTTACAGCAGGTGCGCTCCGAGCTGCCGGCCGAAGCCGAGCCGCCAGTGGTCGAGGTTCAGCGCGCCGATCGCCCGTACGCCTCGTTCTACCTGAGCTTCACTTCGAAGGAGCGTGACGTGCCGGCGGTCACCGATTGGCTGCTGCGCACGTTGCAGCCGCAGTTAGGCACGCTCCCCGGCGTACAGCGCGTCACGTTCGAAGGGGCGCGTCAGATCGCAATGCGCATCTGGATCGATCCGGAGCGCTTGGCCGCGGTCAATCTCGCTCCGGGAGACGTCTTCGCCGCGCTCCAGCGCAACAACTACCTGGCGGCCGTGGGTCAGACCAAGGGCAATCTCGTTCAGATCAACTTGCTGGCCAACACCGATCTTCGGTCGACGCAGGAGTTCAACGATCTGATCGTGGCCGAGCGCGATGGTGGCATCGTCAGGCTGAGCGACGTCGCGCGTGTCGAGCTGGGGGCCGAGGAAGCCAGCATGGTCGCCAAGTTCAGCGAGCAGGAAGCCGTCTACCTCGGCGTATGGCCGCTCGTCGGCACCAACGAGATCGACGTCGCCCACCGGCTGCGCGAGGAAATGGAGCGGATTCGTCCGACGTTGCCGAAGGACATCGACATGCAGCTGGCGTACGACGCGACCGTTTTCATGGAGGACGCGCTCGAGGAGATCACCATTACGCTCATGGAGACGATCGCCATCGTCGGTCTGGTCGTGTTCCTCTTCATGGGCTCGATCCGAACGGCGCTCGTTCCGCTGGTGGCGATGCCGATCTCGCTGGTGGGAGCGGCCATCGTGATGTACGCGTTCGGCTTCAGCCTGAACCTTCTGACCATCCTGGCGATCGTGCTTTCGGTGGGATTGGTCGTGGACGACGCCATCGTGGTCGTGGAGAACGTGGAGCGACACGTCAGAGAAGGACGATCGCGCATTCACGCCGCGATCATCGGCGCGCGCGAGCTCGTCGGCCCGATCATCGCGATGACAATCACGCTGGCGGCCGTGTACACGCCGATTGGTTTCCAGGGTGGCCTCACCGGCTCGCTCTTCCTCGAGTTCGCCATCACCCTCGCCGCCGCGGTGGTTGTGTCAGGCATCGTCGCCGTGACACTCTCGCCGATGATGAGCTCGAAATTCGTGCACCCGCACGGTAAGGAAGGGCGACTGACGGCGTTGGTGAATCGTGGGTTCGAGCGCGTGCGCGACGCATACGCACGGCTGCTCGACGGCGCGCTGAACATGCGGTGGGCGATCGTGACCGCCGCGCTCTTGATCACGGCCGCGGCGTGGCCGCTCTATCAGTACTCGCGCCGCGAGCTGGCGCCGGTGGAGGACCAGAGCCACATCAGTCTCTTCATGGAGGCGTCGCCTGACGCGTCACTCGCGGCGTCCAACCGCGCGTCGCAGGAAGTGGTGAGCGCGATCACGGCGTTCCCCGAGGCAAAGTTCATGTGGTCGCTGACGGCCAACTGGGGCGGCTTCGGTGGCATGGTGACAAAAGATTGGAAGGAGCGTGAGCGCTCGACCGAGGAGATGTACGGAGCGGTCTTCGGCGCGGTCTCGCAGATTCCCGGTGTGCGTGTGTTCCCGAGACTCGATCCGCCTCTTCCCACGCCCGGGCAGTACGACGTCGAGCTGGTGCTGCAGAGCAACGCGTCGCCGGAGGAAATGCTGGAGACCGTTGGTGCAGTCGTCGGCGCGGGCTGGCAGAGCGGCAAGTTCCTCTACGTCGACACCGACCTGAAGATCGATCTGCCCCAGGCACGCGTCGTCATCGACCGGGAGCAGGTGGCCGATCTCGGGCTCGATCTGGCGACCGTCGGCCAGGAGCTGGGCACGTTGTTAGGCGGAGGGTACGTCAACCGGTTCAACTTTTTCGATCGAAGCTACAAGGTCATCCCGCAGATCGGAGATGAGGATCGTGCGACGCTCGCGCCGCTGCTCGATCTCAAGATCAGGACGCCGGGTGGCCAGCTGGTGCCGGTCTCAACGTTCACGCGCATCGAGTCGAGTACCGCGCCCCGCACGCTGAACCGGTTCGGCCAGCAGAATGCCGTGCGTGTGTTCGGCGGCGTGAAGCCGGGCGTGACGAAGGAGGAAGGGCTTCAGGTGCTGGAGACGGCGGCGGCGGCAGTCGCTGGCCCTGATGTCGCGCTCGATTATGCAGGCGAGTCCCGGCAGATCCGGCGCGAAGGCGCGGCGCTCACGGTGACACTCGGCTTTGCCGTCCTGCTGATCTATCTGGTCCTCGCGGCGCAGTTTCAGAGCTTTCGCGATCCGCTGATCGTGCTGCTCGGCTCGGTGCCGTTGGCGATCTCGGGCGCGCTCGTGTTCAGCTTCCTCGGTTTCACGACGATCAACATCTACTCCCAGGTCGGCTTGATCACGCTGGTAGGACTGATCGCCAAGAACGGAATTCTCATCGTGCAGTTCGCCAACACACTGCGCGCGCGCGGTGTCGAGAAGATGGAAGCGCTGCGCGAAGCGTCGCTGACGCGGCTTCGTCCCGTGCTGATGACGTCGGCGGCTACGGTGTTCGGGCACATGCCGCTCGTGTTCGTGTCGGGCCCCGGCTCGGAAGCGCGGAACAGCATCGGCACGGTGCTGGTGACGGGCATGTCGATCGGCACGATCTTCACGCTGTTCATCGTGCCCGTGTTCTACTCGTTCCTGGCCGCCGAACACAAGCCGGCCGAGGTGATCCGCACCTCGGAGCTGGAAGCGCCGGTGTTGAGGGGGCCGGAGCTGGAGCCGGCGTAGCATCGAGATTCGAGATTCGAGATTCGAGATTCGGGAGGGCAAACCTAACGAGCTCCAGACCGCCCTCCCGAATCTCGAATCTCGAATCTCGAATCTCGATGCTATCCTTCGACCGTATAAATCTCTCTCCGCCCCGATTCGACCAGATCATGATAGCCCTTCATGATCGCCTCGAACTCCTTCATCTCCTCTGGATCCTGCCCCATTGCCATGAAGGCTTCCAGGCTCGGAACTTCGAACTCCGACACCAGCGTCCAGAAGCGCTCGCCACTCAGATCCGTCAGCACGCGCATGTTGGAGAGACCCTTGGTCTCGCCGAGTTTCTTCATGGCCACGAATTTCTCCACTAGCGGCCGGACCTTGCCGGGCTTGCAATGGAAGACGTCGCGAATCAGCAGCATTGACAACCTCCTTTCGCTAATGCGACACGGCTGGACTGTGTGCCTAACGAGTAACGGTGGGACGTCAGCGAAACGCGGTGCAGGTGGCGGGGACCCGCAGGGGAACACCGTTCGGAGTCTCGAGCGTAAATCGAGCGCGCTTGGTATCCAGCGAGCTGCCACCGGTGAATACACCAAAGCTTCCGGGCTCGACCACGCGAGTCATCGACGCGTCGTGAAAGGCGAGATCCTGCACGTCGATCGTGAACGAGACGGTATTGGTCTCACCCGGATTGAGCCGCACCCGGCGGAATGCACGCAACTCCAGCATCGGGCGCGTAACGCTTCCGACTTCATCGCGCACGTACAGCTGCACCACCTCGTCGCCCGCTACACGTCCGCCATTCGTCACGTCCACGTCGACGCGGATGGAATCACCGGCGCGCATCGTCGTTAGGCTCAGCCGCGGCTCCGCGTAACGGAAGCTCGTGTAGCTCAATCCATGGCCGAACGGATAGAGTGGCGTCCACGGGACGTCGATGTACTTCGACGTGTACTTCTCCGAGGCCAATGGCGGCCGCCCAGTGTTGCGGTGGGCATAGTAGATCGGTAGCTGCCCGGTGACACGCGGAAATGTCGCCGGCAGCTTTCCGCCAGGGTTGTAATCTCCGAACAGCGCATCGGCCGTGGCGTTCCCGTGCTCGACGCCGAGGAACCACGTCTCGAGAATCGCCGGCACGTTGTCATGAAGCCACTGGATCGCCAGCGGCCGGCCGTTCATGAGCACGACGACGACCGGCTTCCCAGTGGCGATCACAGCACGCGCCAGCTGGAGCTGCGCGCCAGGGAGCTCGACGCTCGCCCGGCTGGCGGCCTCCGCGCTTTGCGACGGCGACTCGCCTAACACGAGCACGACGACGTCCGCCTGCGACGCCACGCGCGCGGCGTTGGCGATGCTGCTGGTGTCGTCGCTCTCAGGAGATGCGCCGCCGGCGTGAAGCACCGTCGTGTTGGGCGAGACCGCGCGGCGGATACCGGTCAGGACCGAAATGGCATCGGCGCCGCGGCCGATCCCCGCCCAGTTGCCGATGGCGGCGCCGCTGTCGGCCGCCAAGCCACCGATCACGGCGATCGTCCGCACATTCTTGGAGAGTGGCAGGGTGTTTCGGTCGTTCTTGAGCAGCACGATCGCCTCACGAGCTACCTCGCGCGATGCCTGACGATGCTCCGGCGTCAGCTGCATGGCCAAGGCGCGCGCGCTTCCAGCATCGCGGTACGGTTGCTCGAAGAGACCCAGCCGGTATTTGAGTCGCAGGACGCGGCGCACCGCGTCGTCGAGCGTCTGGCGCGACACACTCCCGCCATTCACCGCGCGTGGCAGAAACTTCCGATAGATCTCGCTCACCATGTCGATGTCGACACCGGCATCCAGTGCCAATCGTCCGACAGTGGCGCTGTCCGCGCCGATCCCGTGATTCAGGAGCTCGCCGATTCCCGTCCAATCGCTGACGACGAGCCCGTCGAATCCCCATTCTTGCCTGAGAATCTCGGTCAGTAGTGGTTTGTGCGCGTGCGCCGGAACGCCGTCGATCTCGTTGAACGCGGCCATCAGCGTTTGCGCACCCGCGCATACCGCGGCGTGGAAAGGCGGAAGATAGACATCGCGAAGCGTACGCTCCGGAATGTCCGCGATGTTGTAATCTCGTCCCGCCTCGGCGGCACCGTAGGCCGCGAAGTGCTTTGCCGTCGCCGCCACAGTCCCCACGCTGCGCAGATTGCTTCCCTGAAAGCCGCGAACCCGCGCCGCCGCCATCACCGCGCCGAGGTAGGGATCCTCTCCGGAGCCTTCGACGATGCGCCCCCATCGCGCATCGCGCGCGATGTCGACCATCGGCGCGAACGTCCAGTGGATTCCATCGGTCGACGCCTCCATCGCCGCGACCCGCGCCGACCGCTCGACCGCCGACGGATTCCACGTGCTTGCCTCGCCGAGCGGAACGGGGAATGTGGTGCGATAGCCGTGGATGACATCGAGCGCGAACAGGAGGGGAATGCGCGCTCGCGACTCTTCCACCGCGATCCGCTGCAGTCGCCGCACGGTGTCCGCTCCGATCACGTTGAGAAACGATCCAATCTCGCCACGACGAATCTGCTCGATGGCAGCCGGTGTTCCGCCTGGACCGGTCGGCGCACCGACACCCGAAAGTTGGTTGAGCTGGCCGATTTTTTCCTCGAGGGTGAGACCGGCGAGGACGGAATCGACGAACCGCTCTTCGTTCGCATCCCGATTCACCGACGGCGCCGCCGGTGCCGTAGCCGTCACCGGGCGCGACTCAGTGCGCGGTGCGCAGGCGACGAGCAGGACGCTCATAGTGGCGCACGCCGTGCAGGTAGCGAGAAAAGCAGATGGTTTCATGCTCTCGTTAGGCTCGTCGTCAGATGGCGAGTCGCACCGTTCGCTAAAGGTCGCTCGAGGACGCCCGCGTGCGCCGGGCGATTCAACTCACACTTGGCGGCGGATTACTCGCCCGCGCTTTTGCCGCGGCCAGCGCCGCCGCCCGCCGAATACCCATGATGCGCTCCGCATTGGGATCGCCCAGCACGACGGCCTCGAGATTCTTGCAGTAATCTTGCTCGCGCGTTGCCGTTCTGATCTGCGACAAGTACGGGTGGATCTTGGCGAACGTCAGGTATATCTCACCGTGTGCCTGACGAAAGGCATCCGGATCGATGGCGCCTGTCGTGACCAGCGAGGCGGCCATGTCCCAATAACCCAGGACCATGCGAACCGATGCGTTCCGCGGCCCGCTCACGATCGCCAGTAGCTCCTCGAAGCTCTCCGGCGTGAAGTCGGTCAGGAACCATGCGCGGGCCTCGCGCAACACCGGCTCACGCCGAAGATCGTAGAGCTTGAGGTTGAGCTGCGCGCTCTCGAATGGCGTGGGCATCGACGATGATGCGGGTGGTGGTCAACGGATCGTGTCCAGGTACTCGGTTGGAAGTTGCAGCTTTTCCGCCACTGCTCGCAACTTCGCGACGTACTCTGGATTGCTCTCGCTGGCAGCCGGCGGCTCGACCAGATTGTAACAAAGGGCCGGGATCAATGCGCCGCCCTCCGCCACTCGAACGATCACCGCTTCCGGACGATAGGCCTGCACACTCGGATCCGCGTACAGCGCGTCGATGTCGCGATGCGAGAGAGACATCACCATGCCGTGCGCGGTACCGCGCTGGTCGGGAACGAGGGTGGCGCGTTGTCCGATCCGCAGTGCGTATCCGTCGACCGAGCCGCGACGGACACGACCGGGGATCACTCCCTTCCCCGCCAGCAGGGCCTGGTCCATGAACAATCCATAGAAAAACACGTCGATCAGTCGTGCCATCCGTTCTCCTGTTAGGCATCCTGCCCAGCGGTAGACCTCGTTCTCGCTCCGACGCTAGATGTCGGTAAACGGTTTCTCACCGCCCTCTGATGCCAGCCGAGCAGCTTTGAGAAGCAGGTAGTTCCGCTCGGGGATGCTCGCCGTGCGCCTCGCGGCGGCGCGATAATGCTCGACTGCACGTTGGCGGTCGCCCCTGCGTTCGTGCAGATGCCCGCGCACGGCATCGAGTCGATAGTGTCCCGCAAGGCGCGGGTCATCGTCGAGCTCGCTGAGCAGCGCGAGGCCCGCGTCCGGACCCTCGACCATCGCCGCCGCAATCGCGTGATTGAGCGCCACCATCGGGTTCGGAGACACCTGCCTCAGCAATCCATATAGCGCGTGGATCTGCGGCCAGTCGGTGTCTTCAACCGTCGCCGCTTCGTCGTGAACCGCAGCGATCGCTGCCTGCAATTGATAGGCGCCAATCGCACCCTTGGGTAGCGTCCGCGAGAGCAGTGCAATGCCTTCTTCGATGAGCTCGCGATCCCAGAGCGAGCGATCCTGCTCATCGAGGGTGATCAGCTCCCCGTCGCTCCCCGTTCGCGCGGCACGGCGCGCATCGGTCAGCAGCATGAGCGCCAACAGTCCGCCGACCTCGGCATCGTTAGGCAGCAGCGCGTGGACGACCCGCGTCAACCGAATTGCTTCGTTCGAGAGATCAGGGCGCTGCAGCGCGGCGCCACTGCTGCTGGCGTAGCCTTCATTGAAGATCAGATACAGCACGTGGAGTACCGCGCTCAGCCGCTCGGCCCGCTCCCTTTCGCTCGGCATCTCGAAGGGAATCTTCGACGCCTTGATGCTCTGCTTGGCGCGGCTGATGCGTTGCGCCATCGTGGCCTCCGGAACCAGGAACGCGTTGGCGATCTCGGCCGTCGTTAGGCCCCCCACCGCCCGAAGCGTGAGCGCGATCGCCGAGGAAGGCGTCAGTGCCGAATGACAGCACATGAAGAGAAGAAGGAGCGTGTCGTCCTCATCGGCCGCCATCTCGCCGAAGAGTGAAGGTACGACAGTCTCGATCGCCGACATCTCGCTGGCGATGGCGTCTTCGCGACGACGCCTCGCCGTCTCGCTCCGCACGTAGTCGGTCAGCCGGCGCATTGCGACGTGATAGAGCCAACCTCGAGGATTGGCTGGAGTTCCCTCGTTAGGCCATCGAGCCGCGGCGGCGATCAGCGCTTCCTGAACCGCATCCTCCGCCGCGGCGAAATCTCCGTGACGGCGCGCCACGGCGCCGAGCACCTGCGGAGCGAGGTCGCGGAGCAGGTGCCCGACGGAGGGAGTGCCCGACGGCGCGTCAGGCAGGAGCTTGCCCTACCTGCCGCACTTCGATCGGTATGATCAGCGGCTTGCCACCGGGGCCGGGGGCGGCGGACGCCTTGGCCGCGATCTCGTGCGCACGCTCGGCGCGATCCACCTCGACGATCCAGAAGCCAGCCAGGAATTCCTTCGCCTCCGGAAAGGGACCGTCGGTCACCGCTGGGAGTCCGTCTTTTCCGGCACGGACGATCCGCGCCTCACCCGGCGGGAGCAGTCCCTCGGCGGCGACCAATTCGCCCGCGTTTTTGAGCTCTCTGTTCAGCTTGTGCATGAAGTCGATGTGTGCCTTCAGATCGTCTGGGGACCAACTCGAGATCTCGTAGTCGCCCGACTTCCCGCGCGGCGCGTGCATCATCAGCATGTATCGCATTGTCGCTCTCCTAGTGGTTTGAGGCGCCGTTCTGGCGCCTTCATGGAGAAGTCGGAGCGGCCGCCGCGTTCTCTACATCCCTCGGTGCGTCTGCTCGTCGGTGTGGCGCGTCAGGCGCGTGATCAGATGGCGCTTCACGTCCGGCCATTCGCTGAGCAGGATGCTGAACATCACCGAGTCGCGGACGGTGCCATCACGCCGGGCCTGATGATGGCGGATGACGCCGTCCTTCTTCGCGCCCAGGGCGGCGATGGCGCGTTGGGACGCAAAATTGAAGTTGTCGGTGCGAAGACCGACAACCTGACAGCCGAGCGTCTCGAAGGCGTGGGTGAGCAACAGAAGCTTGCACACCGTGTTGACGTGCGTGCGCTGCCAGCTCTTCGCATACCACGTGTAGCCGATCTCGACTCGGTCGACCGCGGGAACGATGTCGTGATAGCGAGTGCTGCCGACGATCGCTCCCGTCGTCAGCTCGCGGACCGCCCACGGCAGCATGTGTCCATCTCGTTGGCCGTCGAGTGCGGTTTGGACGTACGCCGTCGTCTTCGCCGGCTCGGGGACGGCCGTGTACCAGAGCTCCCACAGGCGACCGTCGGCGGCGGCTGCAGCCAGGTCGTCTCGATGGGCGTTCGTCAGCGGCTCCAAACGGATTCCGTGGCCTTCGAGGGTGATCGGAGCCACCGTGATCATTTGCGGGTCCTTGCCGGGTCAGTTGGCGAGCAAGAATACCCGTCCGCCGTCGGGAGCCACAAGCGGCTGGCTTGACGCATCCTTGACATGTGACCATTTGGTCACATATCATTGTTCATGGATGATGTGTTCAAGGCTCTCGCAGACCCGACGCGACGGCGGCTTCTCGACCTCCTCTTCAGGAAGGACGGGCAATCGCTCGACGCATTGCAGCGGCGCCTTCCGATGTCGCGCTTCGGAGTCATGAAGCATCTGCGCGTGTTGGAAGATGCCGGGTTGGTCGTCACCAAGCGTCGCGGGCGCGAGAAGCTCCACTTCCTCAATGCCGTTCCCATTCGACGCGTGCACGATCGGTGGGTGAGCAAGTACGCGGCGCCGTGGGCGGCGGCGTTGGTCAACCTGAAGCAGGAGTTGGAGGACGAAACCATGGAGAAGGTCTTCGAGATCTACATCAAGACCACCCCGCAACGCCTGTGGGACGCGATCACGAACCCCGAGCTCCGCCGGAAGTACACCTTCGGCGTCGGCGTTTATTCCGACTGGAAACCCGGATCGAGGTATGAGGCGCGCACGACGGACATGACCGTCGCGCCGAACATGCCGATCTCGGAAGGTGAGAACGTCGAGGTCGATCCACCACGCCGGTTGGTGCAGACGTTCAAGGCTCTGTGGAGCGATGAGGTGAAAGCCGAAGGGTTTTCACGCGTGACCTGGGAGATCGAGCCGGTCGGTGACTCCTGCCGCCTCACGGTGACGCACGATCAGCTGCGAGAAGGCGCCAACGAGGAGCTGTACGGCGGTTGGCCGATGGTCCTCTCCGGCCTCAAGACGCTGCTCGAGACCGGCCAGATGCTCACCACGCCCGCGTCGCTCATGTACTTGGCGAAAGAAGCGAGTGCGTGAGCATCGAGATTAGAGATTCGAGATTCGAGATTCGGGCGGTGGCGGAGAGTCTCGCCCTCGGGAGCCCCGAATCTCGAATCTCGAATCTCTAATCTCGATGCTCTCCCTTCCCCGCTCCCTCCACTGCCGACCACTCGACCGGCACCCCATGGCCGCCCACGAACCGCGTGGGTGCGATTCCGACACTCTTGGCAAAGGCAACCATCTCTCGGCTTCCGGTCGGTGAGATCGGTTGGTTCGCTTGCGGCGACAGCACGTCACTCGTGAACACGATTCCGGCGGACGGTACCCACGCCGCGAGTATTCCTTTGGCGTGCGCCGACGGAACCGGATAGACCACGACGCGGCCTTGGCCGCTACCCAGCACCAGCGAGTCACGTACGGCGATGCTCACCGGCGCGGGCGCGCCCCGGGACAGCCTGTCGGGCGCAACGGTCTTTCGCGCCGACGCGACCTCACGGACGAATTCGCGGTTTCGCTGATGCGCGATCACACGAATGCCCCGCGCCATGTAGCCGCGAATGCCACCACTGTGATCGTGATGGTGATGTGTCATGACGACGGCGGTCACCGGACGTCCAGGAAACCGTTTCCGCAGCGTATCGAGGACCGCGTTCGATCGCGCGCTGCTGAGCGGCGCTTCTATGACTAGCAAGCCGGGCCCTTGCTCCACCACCAACGAAAAATGATTCGCCCCTTCCGCGCGCCACACACCCGGCGCGATGCTCACCAACGGAACTTCGACCGGCGCGGGCGTCGAGGAATTGGCCGTGTTAGGCAACGTCGGCGCTTTGGCCTTCATCGAGTCGGGAATGATGAAGAGTGAGTCGGCGAGCTGGTCATTCACCGTGGCCGCGGTAATCACCGTGTGCGATTGAAGCCGTCCATTCACTTCCACGTCGATCTGCCGCGGAAGCGCGAGCCCGCCCGCATCCTGCCAGCGGCCGAATAACGTCACGGTACGACGGTCGCCTAGCACGCCGTCATCCGTCAGTGTCTCCAGCGCGATCGGAAGACCGGATGCTCGATCGAACCATAGGCTCGCGGTGTCGGGACCCAAAATGACTCGAATGCCGTCCGCCATCTCACCACGGATGACCTTCGAACGCAGCGGCGACGTCGCGCTCTCGTGGTGGCTCGCGGCCAGGAGAACTCTCTCGAGCTGAAGCGAGAGCGCGCGCTCGAGGCCGGCTGGTACCGACGCCGGATCCATCGCCAGCGCGCCGTTCGTCTCGATCATGCTCATCGTTGCGAGCGACACGCGACGCTGGCGGCTGTTCATTCCGTTGACCGCGCGTACATCCTGAGTCGTCAGGCGGCGAGTGCCGGCATAGTCGGTCACCGTCCGACCGAACGACAGCGTAGCTCTCGGCGGACCGTCCGGCGTCTCCTCCTGACCGATCGCGAACCCTACTGTGTTGAAGTCGATCGTCTTGTTCCGCAAAGAGTCCAACGCCTGCGCGCCGCCCATGGCACGTGCGGCTCGATCGAGAAGCGCACGCGGCAAGGCTGTCTGCGCGTAGGCGTTCGGCGCGGCCAGGACGAGCGCGATCGTCGCGAGCGCCAAAAGGCGATGCATGGTGGGCATGTGCCAGGCTGGTTGAACGTTCGAAAGGGCGGCGGCTGGAAGCGCCGGAAGATGTCACCCCGTCCAGGTGACGACCAGCACCGCCGGACGGCGTTTCCGCCGTCGCGGCGACTGACGACGCCCAAGACGACCGATGGCCAATCGCTTGCATTTGCGAGCCAAGACCAGCGTTCGTAAGATCTCTTTTCACTGCCCGGGAAGGTTAGCACCTATGGATCTGGTGCCGTTCGAGCGCGTGATTGCCCGCGCGCGACAGCGTCTCGCTGCGCGTGCAGGACGAGCAGACGAGCAATCGCCGACTGACCCCGCGCGCGCCGAGCTCGTGCACGAAGTGGATCAGCTCATGGAGGAGCTGAACGTGGCGCACGAAGAGCTCCGGCAGCAGAACGAAGAGCTGGAAAGCGCCCGTGATGCGCTGGAGGCCGAACGCTCGCGCTACTACGAGCTCTTCGACTTGGCGCCCGATGCCTACATCGTCACCGACCACCATGGCGTCATACTCGAGGCCAACCGCGCCGCGTCCGCGCTCCTCCGCGTGCCTAGCGAGTATCTGGTCGGGAAGCCCCTCACGCTCTATGTCGAGGAAGGCACGCGCCGCGAATTCCTGTCGTTGCTGGACGCGCTGTGCGGCGCGATGTCATCTGGCGAGCGCGCGCTGATCATCTCACCGCGTCGCGGAGCGCCGGTTCACGTCGCCGTCACGGTCTCGGTGATTCGCGCTGCGAGCACTGCGCCCCGCGCTCTCCGCTGGCTCATCCGGGATGTGACCGACCGCCGCCGCATCGAAGACGATCTGCGCCGACTGATGACGGAGCTTCGCAGCGCACGACAGGATTCGAGGCCGGCCAAAGGTCCGCCGCGCTGAATCACCTCACACGCGCGCCCTCGCTTCGAGCGATAGAAGCTCCGGCGCCGAGCGAGAAGCCGTCTCGCTACCTCCTCTCCGCCTTCGTCAGCTCGGCGATCCGTGCTTTCACCAGGCGCCTAACGAGCGCGACCGGCGGATCATCGCGGTGTGAGAATCTGATCGTACCCTTCGACGTCTCGTACTTCGAAACATCGATCCCGTGCGCCCTCGGCAGCGCGGGACCGATAGGGTAGATGCTGCTGTGCTGCTTGAAGCCGGCATACCAGACCAAGGGCTTTCCCCCGAGTCGGTAAGCCGGAATGCCGTAACTGAACCCGTCTACCGCTCCCGGCGCGGCCGATCGAATAGCGTCCCGCAGCTTGGACAAGTGCTTCCTCGCGTCGGGCGGCAGCGATGCGAAGTACGCCTTGATCTTGCTCCTGGCTTTTTTGACCTCAGTCTTTGAAGCGTTGCCTTTTGACGATTTTTTCGGCACTGGATCGGCTCCTCCAACGGTGATTTCAACGGCCGAGTATGGTGCCTCGTTCCACGCATGCGATGGAACTACGGCTGGCGAAGATTCGTTACACCTCTTTATAGAAGAAGACAGTGTCGCACGGCGATCCGTCGGGGTTGAGTGCGAAGCGCGGTACGACCCCCACGCGGACCCACCCGAGCGATGTATAAAGCTGCTCGGCCGCGCTGCCCTGGCAGGTGTCGAGGAGTAGCAGGCTGAACTTTCGCGCGCGGGCCTGAGACTCGAGCTCGTGCATGAGGGCGCGAGCGATTCCTCGGCCGCGCGCGCGCCGGTGAACGATGAGCTTCGCCACATCAGCGCGGTGTGGTTGATTGGGCGCCCAGGCTGGCTGTAGTTGCACGGTGCCGAGGATGCCTTCGGCATCGCGCGCTATGAGAATCACGGCTCGAGGTGACGACGTGCTCAGCGTCTTGCGCCACCACTCGGCAGCATCTTCCGCTCGTAACCCGGACATGAAGCTGATCCCGGCGCCGCTCTCGATGGCGTCCACCAGCAGCTCGGCAAGACCCTGCACGACCTCGTCGGAAACGTCGTCGACCTCCTCGATGACCAGCTCGCTCATCTTCCTCCGTGGTCACACCCGTGAGATTCACATCCAGTAGAGCGAAAGGTCACGCCGTCGATGTACTCGCCGCAATCGGCGACACGTCCCTGGTGCAGCTTCGCCGCGTGGTTCCGCCGGATTGCGCGGACGTGTATGTGAAGCTCGAATGGGAGAATCCGACAGGCAGCCTGAAAGATCGCATGGCCAAGGCGGTGATCTCGCGCCCCGAGGCAGATGGCCGCCTCGAGCCAGGTGACACGATCGTCGAGTACACGGGCGGCAGCACTGGTGCGGCCCTGGCGATGGTCTGCGCGGCCAAAGGCTATCGCATCAAGATCGTCAGCTCCGACGCCTTCAGCCGCGACAAGCTCGACCAGATGGCGGCGCTGGGGGCCGAGCTGCTGCTGGTGCCGAGTGAGAATGGGCGAACGACGAAGAAGCTCATTCTCGACATGATCGAGACCGCCAGGCGCCTGAGCCAGGAGCCGAACACGTACTGGACCGACCAGCTGAACAACCACGACAGCATCGCCGGGTATTACTCGTTAGGCGAAGAGATCTGGCGGCAGACGGAAGGAGAGGTCGATGCGTTCGTACACTGCGTCGGCACCGGCGCGTCGTCGCGTGGGGTAGCGACGGTGCTGAAGCGTCATAAGCCGGAGACCAGAATCGTCGTGGTGGAGCCCGGTGAATCGGCCGTCCTGCTGGGCGGCATTCCTGGACCGCACAGCATCGAGGGCGTCGGAATCGGCTACACGCCGCCGCTGTGGGAGCCTTCGCTGATCGACGACATCGTCGCCGTATCGACCGCGGACGCGAAAGCGATGGCGCAGCGGCTCGCGCGCGAGGAGGCGCTGTTCTCGGGAACGTCGTCAGGTGCCAACGTCGTCGCCGCGCTTCAGATCGCCAAGCGGCTTGGCCCCGGAGCAACGGTCGTCACCCTGATGGCTGACTCCGGACTCAAGTATCTCAACGCAGACGTATATCGTTGAATGGCAGATGTGCGAAAGCCATCCGGCGAGATTCGAGATTCGAGATTCGAGGCGTCCCGCCCGCCGAATCACGCCGAATCTCGAATCTCGAATCTCGCCGCCATGGCTTTCGCACATTTTTCCCCCTACGTCTCGGCTAGATACACCACTCTTGACAGCCTCTTTTCACTCGTCAGGCGGTGGACCGCCTCGAAGAAACGCTGCAGCCCGTGGAATCGCTCTTCACCCTCGATCCGAACCAAGTCCGCCTTGCGCGCCTCGCGGGCGCGATGCCAGCGCCCTGAGACCAGCGACGCGTTCTCCGTGACGTCCTCCTGACGGATGAGTCGAAGGGCCGCCTGCTCGATGAGCCGCTCGTTGATGCCCGGCGGTACGAAAAGAAAGAGCCCAATGGAGCTGCGGAGCGCCAGCTCGTCATTCGTCACCGGCCCGGTGATGACCACCGGATCGGTGAAGACGGCGCGGCGACCCGGCCGGAGCACCCGTGCCCACTCACGGAACACCTCCAAGCGATTCGGAAAGTGATTCATCGAATCGATGCACACGACGGCATCGAATGACCCGTCATCGAATGGCAGCTTCGCCGTGGCATCGCCCACCCGAAATCGCACCCGATCTCGCTCCGGCGACCGTGCCGTGATCTCCGTGGCGGTCGCCACGCCGCTCTCGTTGGCGTCGATGCCGGTCACCCGGCACCCGATGGTGCGCGCAATGTGCCGAGCCGGCCCGCCCGAGCCGCTGGCCACCTCCAGCACGTGATCGTCGGCGCTCAGGTCGAGCCAGGAGAGAAAGCGATCGTACTCGTCGGCCGTGAGCCAGCTATTTTGCCCGATGTCGACGCCGAACGTCTCGGCGCGAATCTCACTGAGGACCCGGTCGCTGAAGTGCGTGTACGTGCTGTCGAACAGGTCGACACGCTCTGTATCGTGTGTCATTGTCTCGTTAGGCACGTCGATCGATCGCCACCGGATGCCGCGGCTCGTACAATCCCAGCTCGGCACCACTCGGCAACGATATCTGCGTAACGCGACCCCACGGTTGGTCTTGTATACTCGAGGTGTCGATGCCCTTGCGCTTTAGATCGCGGATCGTCGCCTCGATGTCGTCGCACATAAAGTAGAGCTCGTGATACTCCGCGTCCTCGGCGGGATGAACGGCCAGCTCGGCCGGCGGCGCGGCAAAGATCAACCAGCCACCCCCAGCGTCTACGGACGAGAACCCGAGCACGTCACGAAGAAACGCCCGCGTCTCGTCCGCTTTCGCCGAATAGATCAACGCATGCATTCCGATGATTGCCACGTGTCCCTCATTGTTCGAGTCGCTGGTCCTGCCATTGCCGTCATCCAAGGGGACACGGCATTACTTGAGGCTACCGCTTGAAATTGCTTCAAGCGCCGCCGAGTGCAACCAGAGACCGGACCTCGACAACGCCACGCACGGCAACCGTTCACGACGCGTGATGGAAGCATGACCGACGTTGCCCCGCGGATCACGCCGGCCGAGGCGATGATGGTAGCGCTGCGCTGGGATCCCACTGCGCGCGACGTAGTGCACGTTCGCACCGGCGAGAACTCTACGTGGCGTGCGCTTGTGGGCGGCAGCTCACACGCGTTGCGGTTTACGGACGAGCGTCACCGCACCCGGTCGATGCTGGAAGCCGAGCTCGATTTCGTCTCGTACCTGGCGACAGCCGGACTCCATGTCGCGCGACCGCTGCCTCTGCCAGGTGGAGAGCGCGTGCTCGACGCCACCGAGCTCGTCTCGACACCGGGGCGGACCTACGCCGCTGCGTTCGAATGGCTCGACGGCCGACCATACGAGTATCACTCGCCCGACGTCGACCGTCCGCTCTTCATTCTGTGGGGCACGACGATGGCGAAGCTACACGCGCTCTCCGTCGCTTATGTCGCACCGGACACGGCTCGGCCCGACTGGACTGATGACGCCGTCGCCGGATGCGCCGTGCGCGACGTGGCGACAAGCCGAGACACGATACTACTTCGCAACGATCTCGTGAGGCTGATTGAGAGCTGGTCGTACGATCCCGCGCATTACGGACTGGTGCACGGCGATTTCGAGCGCACCAACTTCGTGCTCGATGGCGACCGCATCGCCCTCTTCGACTTCGACGACTGCTGTCGGCACTGGTTCGCGTGGGACATCGCTTGCGCGCTCTGGGTGTTTCGTCACGATCACGCAGAGACCCGTGCGCGGCTGCTCGATTGGTTCCTGGAAGGCTATTCGCTGGTGAAGGAGCCCGATCAGCGGCGACTGCAACATTTCTCCGAGCTCGTCCAGCTCCGCACGATCGCGTTGTTACTGCACCGTCTACGCCGCGGCAGCGCCGATCATGGCGCGCGGGAGTGGGTCACGCGCAACGAGGCGTGGCTGCACTCAGCCTGGCGTTGGTGAGCACATCCAGTCAGCGCGCGGCTCTCGAGCGCCTGAGCATCCACCCGTACAGCCACACGATCGCGCCGACGAAGCCGAGCAGTCCGAGCCATGGTGCGAGCGCGAAGTCGGCAGGGACGAGTCCGATCGGTGCGTCCGTGTTCAAGCCGACGATGAGGCCAGCGTTGATGACGCCCCACAGGCTCTCGCCGACGATCAGACCCGACGCCACGAGTGTGCCCAGTCGCTCGGCACGCTCTGGATTCGGCATTGTGCGAGCCCGTCCGTCGTACCAGTGTGACAGGATTGCGCCGATGACCACGGCGAACGTCGCCGACATCGGGAGATAAATTCCGATGCCGACCGCCAGCGGTGGGATGCGCACCTTCTTGAGCGCGCCCAGGATCGAGTCCATCAAGATCAAACCGACACCGATGAGCATGCCGATGCCGATCATGTTCCACTCCAGGTTCCCACCGATGACCCCCTGGGCCAGCGCCGAGATGAGCGTGGCCTGAGGCGCCGGCAGCGGGTTCGGCGCCACGACGCCGACGTTCGCGGCGCCGGCGAAGCCGTACGCTTTGGCAAGCAGATCGAGCACCGACGGAATCACCGCGGCGCCGGCGATGACGCCGACAATGAGTGCGATCTGCTGGCGCATCGGCGATGCGCCCACCAGTTGACCGGTCTTCAGATCCTGCAGATTGTCGTTTGAGATCGTCGCACAGGCGAAGACGATCGCCGTCACGAAGAGCGCGAACGCGACCAGCGCGGGCCGCGTCTCCGGCGTCGGCTGCACGGCAACGGCCAGCGCCGACGCGCAGACTACGATCGACAGAATGCCTACACCGGAGATCGGGCTGTTCGAGGCTCCGATGAGGCCGGCCATGTATCCGCAGATGCCGGCGATGAGGAAGCCGCCTAACAACACGAACGGCACGGCGATCAGCGTTACAGTCACCGCGTGCGGCGCCAGCTCCGGGGTCGAGCGGGCGAAGTCGTAGGCGAGAATACCGCCCATCACGATGCAGACGGCGGTCAGCGCAAGAATCCACGGTCCTGAAATGTCGCGGTCCCGGTCGTCGCTCACTCCGACCCTGCGAGACGCCGCGAGGGTGCTCACGAGCCCGCTGACTACGGGCCTGGCCAACCGTGCGAGCGTATAAATGGCGGCGACGGCGATCGCTCCCGCGCCGATGAACCGCACCTGAGTGCGCCATATCGTCAGCGTGTGCGCCGCGAAGTCGACGCCTTCTGGCGTCGGCTGCATCGATGTCAGGATTGGAACGGAGATGACCCAGGCGATGATCAGCCCGGTGAGCATCGCCATTCCCACCGACAACCCCACCAGGTGCCCGGCGCCTAACAACGCGAGCGACCAGGCGATGTCGTATCCGGTCGCCGCTGAGCCGCCGAGCCGAAAGAACCCGCCGACTTGCGCGGCGGCGAGACGCGTTCCAGTGAGGATCGCGAGGCCACCGGAAGCGATCGCGCCGAGTGTGACCGCGACGAGCCCTTCACGCGCCTCTCCCGTCTCATCCTTCGAGCCAGCGCGCGTTCCCGAGCCAACTTTGAGAACCTCCGCCGCCGCGACCCCTTCCGGATAGGGCAGATCGGACGTCGTCACAAGCGCGCGGCGAAGCGGAATCGTGAACAGCACCCCGAGCACGCCGCCGCTCACGCAGATCAAAAACGACTGCCAGAAAGGAAAGCCGACCCACCAGCCGACGATGACCAGTCCCGGCAAGACGAAGATGATCGCCGAGAGCGTGCCGGCCGCCGACGCGACCGTCTGCACGATGTTGTTCTCGAGGATCGTCGAATCGCGCACGTTGCGCAGGATCGCCATCGAGATCACCGCCGCGGGGATCGACGACGCGAAGGTGAGGCCGACTCGAAGGCCGAGGTAGACGTTGGCCGCGGTGAAAATCGTCGTGATGATGGCGCCGAGAATCAGGCCGCGTACGGTCAGCTCTTTGGGTTTCATGGGCGCCAAACATACACCGGACTGCAAGGTCCGATAGTGCGTTGCCCCTGCGCTGACCGGTCTTTGACGGCACGCTGAACGTCAGCAGCAACCGCCACCATCCAGCGGCTGGCTCGCGGCGGCTAGTAGCGATCAGCTCGCGGCGTACACCCAGGCCTTCTTTCCCGACGCCAGTGTCGTCCACACGCGCGTGTAGCCGGCGGGCTCGTATCGGTCGGCGCTCTCAAGCTCGCTCTCGGTCACCTCGAACACGGTTCCGCGCACGCGACTTTCGCGCTTGCCGTTGAAGCGCACGATCGCGTGGTGTGCCTTGCCGCTCGTGGCTACGAAATCCGGATCCTCGATCGCGAACAGCGACTCCTCGAACCCGATGAGCTCGTCCGGATGACCGCGAAGCACGCGTCCGAACGTAGAGCGCTGCACGGCTTCCTGCTGGAGCGTTCCGTAGGAAAAGAGCCACGGCATCGTTAGGCAATGCCCATCGCGCGTTGAATTACGGGCGCTCGACGAACCGATAGCTGGCGTGCGAGTCGTAGTCGATGCCGTGCTTCTTCTTGAGCTCCTGAATGTGCCGCAGGTCGGTTCGCGTGTGCGGGCTGGCGACGCCATCACCGAACGGCTCGAACGTGTGAAGCAGCGTTTCCTCCAAACAACTGCTGAGGCTCATTCGCTTGAATTCGGCCAGATCGCTGAGCACCGCCGCGATGCGTTTCTCGAGTCGCACCGTCAGATCCACGCGCTCGATCTCGACCGGCGGGCCATCGCTGAACGTTCGGTGCCCGAAGGTGAGCCGGTAACCATGGAGATCCTGCACCGTGTAATCGCGAATCCCCCACGGCCGATCACCCGGCGCCTCCACGACCTCGACCCCGCTCTCGTGTTGAAACGCGTAGAGCTGGTCTGCATTGCCCACCACGAAATACACCGAGCAGCCGTTGGGGCTCGGCGTACCACGCTCGAGGAAGAGCTGCACGCTGCCGAGGTTCACGCCGGCGATCGTCGGTGGATCGCCCCACGTGAAGCCCGGTTTGAATCCGAGCTTCGTGATGTAATAGTCCGCGGCGCGCTGCACGTCCGGCACTGACAGACTTGGATGCTGCTGCTCGCACTCGACGTCGGGCGCCCGCCGTTCGGTCATGCGCGTTTCCGTCTCGCAGCCTGACGACCGGTCGCAGCCGTCGTTCTCGCGCGGCGCGTCGCGGCTCCGCGCGCCCTTTTGCGCGCCAAAGCGGGGCCGCCTCCGCGTCCGTTCTTCCGTGACCCGGACGACGCATGTACCAGCTTCCAGAACTGGCCGTCGCCGATGACGGTGACGGGGTGGCCTCTCGCCGCCAGGCGACGAATTTCGAGGATCTTCAGGCCACCCACGGTGCCGGCAATCTGCAACTTGTTAGGCCGGCCGCGCACCAACACGTCGGTCAGGTGACCCGGCTTGGACTGCACGATCGCACCCGCTTTCTTTGCCGCCGCGACCGCTTCGCTGCGTGGACGGCTCAAAAAACCGGTGAAGGCAAGCCGCTTCCCCTCGAGACTCCGAATACGTCCTAACTCCAGCCGCTTCGGTCGCTGCCGCAACGCGGCGATGAGCTCGCCAGCCGCTTCATACCGCTTTCCTCGCACGCCGAGGCAGCGGTGGATGACCTCCTTGAGCTGATCGCTGCACGGCAAGCGACGCACGTCGCGGCTCCGCATCGGGCTCGTGATGTCACCGCGGAGGAGCATCGCCGCGATCAGACCGACTTGATAGATGTCGTCGCGCTGCTGCCAGCGTCGAACCTTTCCCCAGGCGATCTCGGCGGGCGCGTTGAACATGTTGAACGCGTCGGCCGTGACACCCCGGCGATCAATTTGGTGCGTGGCGATGCCGAAATCGCCGAGCTTGAGCTGCTCGTCCTTGCAGACGAAGACGTTGAACGGCGTCAAATCCCTGTGGAGCGCCTGGCCTCTGTGCAGTGCGTCCAGCGTCTGGAGAATCGCCGCGATCTCCCGCCTGACGAACCGCTCTTGCTGCGGACCCTTGCGCGCCAGCCACGTGCCGAGATCGCCGTGCTCGGCGTACTCCATCGCCAGGCAGTAGCGCATGTGCGAGCCGTCGACGATCGCAAAGCGGTCGAACACCTGAAGCGCCCTGGGCTGCCGGCCGAGGAGCTCCGCGAAGTACGCTTCGCGGAGCCACGCCGACATCCGCTCGCTGATCTTGATGCAGACATGCGGCGGGTAGCCGTCGGCGGGCGACGGCGTCGCAAGATAGACCTCGCCGAAGCCGCCCTTCCCGATCAGGCGGTCGAGCCGGTACGTCCGCCCCGTTTCGCAGCTATACGCCGTTGGAACCGACGCGCCGGCGGCGCTCGTTCCGTGTTCGTGAGTGGACATCCGCGGCCACGTGAGGGAGAAGGATACTAGTACTTCTGCAGCCCGGGTCTCGCCAGTCGCTCCCGCGCCCTGCTGAGCAGCGGCTGGAACCGCCAGTCGGCGTGCGCCCAGAGCTCCGCCAACCTTGAATAATGCTCGAGCGCGCGAGCGTGGTTCCCGCCACGCTCGTGCAGCTCGGCTCGCCGCAGATGCGCGAGCGCTCGCAAGGGAATTTCCGTCACCGAGCCCTCGCCGAGCGACTCCAACCATGCGAGTGCCTCGCCGTCGCGTCCGGTCGCGGCCAGGATTTCCGCCCGTAGGAACCGCTCGTTGGCGCGGCTGGCGAAAGGCGTGACGGCGATGTCTCCCTGCGTGTCACGATGCTCCAGCGAATCGAGCAGCGCCAATGCGCGGTCCGACTGATTCATGCGCCAGGCGATGTGCGCCCGAAGTCCGCGATCGAGGTCGCGGGTCAATCCAGTCGCGCGTCTCGATGTCGCCAGCTGCCGCAGCCGCGACGCGGCCTCCGCAGCGGACGTCGTGTCACGCAGCCTGAGCGACAGCATGCCTAACGAGTACTGCCGAACCGGTTCGAGCTGAACGGAGATGCCTGCCTCCAGCTCGCTGGTGAACGCATTCCCGTCGCGGTCCTGTGACGATCGAGCACGTTGACGCACGCGAGAGATCGTCGAGTCGGCGTGCGGAAGCGGCAGCGTTGCGGCGTACCATTCGGTCACCGCATCGAAGCCGATACGCCGTTGATTCGCGGGAACTCCCAGCTCCGATTCCGCCGCTCGTGCCCGCGCACTCTCGGCCTGAGCGATGCGGCCGCGCGCCAGCTCGAGCATTGACTCGTACCACAGAAGATCGGCCCGGAACGCCGGGTTCGTGTGGACCCGTCTCAGCTCACGGAGAAGCTCGCCCATCATCCCGGCGTCAGGGTTGAACGCGGTGAGGAACGCTGCGACGCGCCACACGGAGAAGCGTTCACCGCGAGCGACCTCGCGCGCCAACTGTCCGGCCGTCGCGGTGTCGCCTTTCGCCACCGCCCGAAGTATCAACAGCTCATCGAGACGGCGATCCGCTGGCCGCTGCTCAGTCTCGAATGGCGTCAACATGGAGTCGAGCAGCGCTGGCCGGCGACCGACGGCCGCGATCCGCGCCAAGTGAGTGATTGCGAACAGATTCCCCGGCTCGTACGAAAGCACCTTGCGCCATGCTTCTTCCGACGTATCCATTGCGCGGCCAAGCAGGGGACCGTGATGAAACTGAATCTCTCCGAGCTGAAACCAGGCATCGACGTCGTCCGGATACCTGGCGAGAATCGCGCGATACTCGCGATCAGCCTGGAGGGCATTGCCCGCGCGCCACTGGCCGAAGGCATCCAAGAGCATCCGATCTCGCGCCGACAACCGTGCTCCGTGTCGCGCGGCTGCGGCCGCCGCCTCCGCGTTGCCTGGAAGCGGCGCCCACTCGCGTGCCAAGGCGAGACGATAGTGGGCGACGGCGAAAGTCGAGTCCAACGCGATGGCCGCGAGATAGTCGTCGGCAGCGCGCTCGAAGCGGCCGGCTCGCATGTCTTGCTCGCCGCGGAGAAACTCCTTGAATGCGGGGAGCGAAGTCGTGGTGACCGACGCCGTTCGAAGCAGACGTTCCGCTGCCGGGTCCCCGAGGCCGCCGAGGAGACGGGCGGCGAGTCTGTCGATCAACGAGAAGACCGAGTCGACGGATCCGCTCACCACTGCTTTCGTTCGCGGCGCCGCCGCACACTCGGCGCGCTGTCCACAGTCGTTGTCCACGTCGTAGACCGCGGCTTCGATCTGGAGTCGGTTCCCTGCCTCCACCGCATCGCCCAGAACGAACATGCGCGCGCCGAGCTGCGCTGCGACGCGGCGTCCTTGCGGCGCGCCTAACGAGGTGTCCCGCAACGCGGAGACCGCCCCAAAGGTGGCGCGTGCGTCGGCCGGCCTTATCGACCCGGCGCCATCGAGCGCCGTGCCTAACAAGTTCACGATGCCGTCGGCGAGATAGTGGACGTCCGTGGTCCCCCGCACCGCGAACGGCAGCACCACAATGGTGGGTGGTGATGGCGGCGTCTCCAGCGCGATCGGTCGCCAACGCATCATCCAAGTGAGCAGCGCTGCCGCGACGATCATTACGATTGGTGCAAGCAGCCGTGACCAACGCGGTGGGTTTGCCCCCTCGGACAATGGCACGGATGCGGGTCGAGGTTCGTGTATCGATGGGGCGGACAATGGTGGCGACGGCGCAGGATCCCGTAGCGTCGGAAGCGGGCTTGCATCCGCTCGGAGACGCTCGATCAGCACCGCCGTCTCATCGCGCGGGTGCAATCCGTCGGGCTCCACCATGCGCGCGTACGTCTCGTATTGCCGAATTGCTTCAGCGCGCTCACCTGCGAGCGCCAGCGCCTCGATCAAGCGGTGCTGGGCTTCATCGTCAGCTGGATCAACCGCAATCCACTGCTCGGCCGCGGCGATGGCGCCCTCGAAATCTCCGGCTGCTCGCTTAAATTCGAGCACCTCGCGACAGGCCTTTCTGAATGCTCGCGAGTACTGCGCTCGACGGGCGTCGACCCAGCTTTCCCAGCTACGGAGGTCGACCAGGTGCACGCCATCGAGGAACGAGCCTCTATACAGCTCGACGGCCGTTTCGGCTTCCCCTCGTTCCACCGCCTGCGTGAATGAATGCGCGTCCGCCTCGACATCCGCGCCGACCACCAGCTCGTGGGCGTGCGACTCGACCCAGTCGCCGCCAAGGACCTTCCGGAGCTGATAGAGACTCTGGCGCAGCGCATGACGCGCGTTCTCCGCATCGCTCTCGGGCCAGAACGTAGCGATGAGCGATTCGCGAGACACTCGGCGCTCTACAGCCAGATAGACCAGCAGCGCCGCGCGCGAGTGTTGGGCCAAAAGGCGCTCGAGCTCACCGTTCGCGCCCTGGGCGTGCAGGCCACCGAAGGTGATCAGCCGGATGGCCGCCGTGTGCTTCTCCACACGCCTACGCTGCCTCCACGCCGTCGACGTGGCAAGTACGTGCCGGTGACGCCTGGATGCCGCGACCGGTGACGGCGACGACCGAACTTCCCACCAGCGCGGAGTACGCGTCCGCGATTCAGTCCAACAAGCAAGGAGCTCACATGCAGCACCATACGATCGTGGGAGGTGGAGGCACCCGCCTTCACCTCGCCGAAGCCGGGAATCCGCAGGGTCAGCCCATCCTGTTCATCCATGGCATCTCGCAATGCTATCTCGCATGGGGCAGGCAACTGGGCTCCGACCTCGCGCGGCACTACCGCCTGATAGCGATGGACATGCGAGGGCATGGGTCATCGGACACGCCGCGCGAGGGGTACGATGACACAAAGCTGTGGGCCGACGACGTGGACGCCGCCATCCGACAGCTGAAGCTCGACCGGCCCGTTCTCTGCGGCTGGTCCTACGGTCCGTTCGTGATCCTCGACTACATCCGCCACTACGGCGAGGAGCGCATCGGCGGACTTCACATCGTCGCCGGGATTACGAAGCTCGGCAGCGAGGCCGCGGTTTCGGTGCTCACACCGGAGTTCCTCGGCCTGGTCCCCGGATTTTTCTCGCGCGATGTCGAGGAAGGTGTCAGAAGTCTCCAGGCGCTCCTACGCCTGTGCCTCGCCCGCGGAACATCGGAGATCGATCTCTTCACGATGCTCGGCTACAACATCTCCGTGCCGCCTTTCGTTCGCCAAGCGCTCCTCTCGCGAGTGGTCGACAACGATGACCTGTTGCCAACGATTCGGAAGCCGGTGCTCATCACGCATGGCGCGGCTGACGCGATCGTCAAGCCGAGCGTGGTGGAACAGCACCGTCGTGCAATGGCGCACGCTCAGATCCACATGATACCCGACTGCGGACACGCACCGTTCTGGGACGATGCCGCCACTTTCAATAAGCGGCTGGCCGCGTTCTGTGAGGACCTAGCCCGGGAAACAAGCCCCGAGCAGCGGCGAGAGGTGGAACGCGTCTGACCTGGCGCGCGCGGTGGCTATTGCTTGTGGTAGACGTGCAGGCGGTAGACTCCGAATACGCTTCGTGAGACGGTGAGCTCGTCGTCGCCATCCCAGGTTCCGACGTCGTCCGGCAGCCCGGACTGGGTGTTGATGATCGTCACCTCATCGCCGTCGACCTCGAAGCTCACCGCCGTCGTGCCGGTGGTGGTCGTTGGATTCCCACCGCCCGAGGGCGTGCTCAGGAACGTTCGAGTTTCGACGCCTGGCTGCGTCGAGCTCGAGAAATCGAGCTCGATCGACGTCAGCTCTACACGAAGCGGAGGACCCGCGGCCAGCTGAAATGGCAAAGGCTGTCCGTCGACGCTCACGAGCTCCCAGACCCCTGCGAAGCGCTCGCGTGGGTCCGGTCCCGAGCCGTCAGAACAGGCGAGGAGTGCAAGCGCGGCCGCGAGGATAGTCTTCCGCATTCCAAGCTCCTTGGCGATTGGGCGGAATACTGACGAGTTGCGTCGTCAGGCGCAATGTCTTGTTAGGCGTGAGATTCGATGCCCGGCAACGTCGACGGTCGTGGCCGTCGTTCCACGAAATCGTCGCCGCGCGCCGCGTCGCCTGTCGAGTATCCGCAAGAACCGTGTCGACAGCGGCGGCGACTACGGTCTTGGCTCCATCTGCAAGGGAAAAAGGCCCCAGGGATCCCGGGGCCTTGTCTCATCGGGCGCGCAGCCAGACTCTGCGCCAGTCTCGCCGCTCATCCGGGCGCTGGCGGCCGAACGCCCTTTGCCAGGAACCACACCGCGAGCACCACCTCGAACACGCCCATCGGAGCCCACATCAGCATCATCCTCGGATCATCGACGTAGCCCGAGAGCCGCAAGGGCAGTAGCACGACGAGAAGCACCGATGCGAAGACGCCGAGCCACGCCAACGCGATCGGCACCATTCGTCCGCGCAACAAGAGGTAGCAGAAAACCGTGCTCCCGACGGCGAAGAATGTCGCGCTGACCGGTACGCTCCAGCGCGGGACTTCGAGCAGCATCCCGCCAATGGCGGTCCACGACCCGACGTCGCTTGCGCGGCCGCCGGCCAGCGAGGTCGCGACTGCCAGGGCACCTGCGGTCGTGAGCACGCCAACGCTGCCGACGATACCCTCCGCTACGCGACAGGAGAGCCCGAGTAACGCCAGCTCGTGGTCCTCCTCGCGGGTGATCCCGTACAGCGTCACGGCCAGCACGAGCGCGGCGAAGCAGCTGACGAGCGCCAGCACGATCGCAATCCGCACGTCGGGCGCATGCTCAGCCACCCGCGCGAGCTTCGCCGCCAGTCCGGCCGTCCGCTCGACGTTCATAGCACGGTTGAGGAGAAGCTCTGACGGTAACGCGAGCGCGATGTAGAGCAGGTACGCAGCGCCGGCGATCCGCGCGCTCGTCAGGCGCTTCATGACAGCGAGAGAAGCTTCACGACACTGCTTCCCGTGCGCGCACCAGAACGATACCGCGAACGCTCCGCCTGATCCGCACCCGCCACATCCAGTACAGCATCGTCACCAGCACTGCGACAACCGGCAGAGCGAGTAGACCTGGGATGCGTATCGGCTCCGGAATCACCTTTGCCTGGCCAATGAAGAACGACATCGCCGCGATGAAGAGCGCGAATGACATTCGCCAGAGATGGCGCGCAACCCGGATCGCACCCTTCAACGGGCCCGAACGCAGTATGCGAACGTCACCGGCCACCCCGAGCAGTGCGACGACGCCGAACATGAAGAATGGAAACGCCGGCATTCCCTTTCGCATGCCGCCGTTGGCGATCGCTTCCATCCCAAAAACGAGAGTCGCAATCCCGACGCCGAGCGCAATAAGCATCGCGGTGGCGTGCAGCCAACGAGACCCGTTGGCGAGCGGCCGGACCGTGGTGAGCGATGTGATCACGAGATACGACGTCAGGACCCCGGCAGGGACGTTGATGGCCTCCGCAACGCCGCGCGTGGCAGCGATCAGCGCCCCGAAGCACGCCATCGTCAGCATCGAGTACACGAAGAGCATTCCGCTCCTGCGATGTACGGTCGCACCCTTCGTCGCGTAAAGCGCGATGTAGCCCGATATCAACGCCAGGCTGCCGGCGACGATGTGCACCACATACGAAAGCCGCATCATGCGTGGCCGCTCCTAAGAGCGCGTTGCTACAGCAGGATCGATGCGTGACGCACGTAGCGCCGGAATCCAGCACGCTGCCATGCCAATCACCCCCATCAACAGCGCCACGCCGCCGAGCGTCACCGGATCGTCCGGCGTCACACCGAACAACAGGCCGCGTATCACACGGGCGGCGAAGTAGGCGCCCGTGATACCGAGCACGAGCCCCAGGGCGAGCAGCACACCCCCCTCGCCCAGGATCATCCGCTGCACGCGCCCACTGTCGGCGCCCAAGCTCATCCGGATCCCGATCTCGTTCGTGCGCGCACTGACTGAGAAAGCCAGCACACCGGCAATCCCGACGGCCGCGATGATCACCGCCAGAACTCCGAAGGATGAGATCAGCACCGCATTGAGGCGGCGCGGTGAGACGCTCTGATCCTTGAACTGCGCGATCGTCATGACGTTCTCGATTGGAACCGCGGGCGCAATCCGCCTGACGATCGCCGTCGCCGCGCGCGCGAGATTCGACACGTTGCTGTCCGCGCGAATGACTACGCCACCCCCGAGCGCCAGCTCCTGCGCAAAGGGATGGAAGACGACTGGGCGCGCTTCCGCGTCGAGACCGCCATCCTGTGTGCTCCGGACCACGCCCACGATCGTGCGCCAGTCTCCGCTGATCGGCGTGAATCGGAGTACGTCACCGGTCCACGCCATGCGCTTGCCGACCGGGTCCTGTCCGCGGAAGAACTTGTCGACGAACGTCTGATTGACGATTACGACCTTCCCCGATTCGCGCCGGTCGGTGACCGCGAAGGCGCGACCTTTGAGCAGCGGAATTCCCGCGGCGCGGAAATAATCGGGATCGGCGGTGCGGAACTCGGCGCGCGGCGTCGCCTCGCCCACGTCCGGCGTCCTGCCTTCCACCTTTACCTCGAAGCGAACCTCCGAGGCGCGGAGCGGCATGGGTGAGCCGATCCCTACCTCGACCACGCCGGGCAGTGCCGCGATCTCGTCACGCATCTGCGCGTATCTCGCCTTGGCCGAAGCGTCGGACGCTGGATTGTAGAGCAGCTCGGCCGGCGTAAGAAGTGACACCTGCATCGTGAGCACTTCTTCCGTGCGGAGGCCCGTCTCGACCTCGGACAGTCGAATCATCGTCCGCGTCAGAAGACCGGCACCCGCCAGCAGCACTACCGACACCGCGATCTGCACCACGACCAGGGCGCGCTGCAGCCGCTGCTTTCTCAGCCCGCCGCTCATGCGCTGCGCGCCAGCGAGGATTCGCGACGCGAATCTTCCCTCGCGCGGCAGCGACAACAAGAACGACAGAATGAATGCCACCGCGACGGAGAGCGCGAGCGTGAACCCGAGCACTATTTCGTCCAGGCGGATCTCGCTCGCCCGCGGCGAATACCGCTCGGCGAACGACGTCAACAGCTTGACGCCGCCCATCGCAATGAGAACGCCGAGCCCCGCTCCCATGATCGCCAGCAGGAGGTTCTCGACCAACAGCAGCCGACGGAGACGCGCCGTGCCGGCGCCTAACGCGGCTCGCACCACGATCTCGTGCTCGCGCCGGACGCCGCGCATCAAAGTGAGGTTGGCGACGTTTGCCGCGGAGATGACCAAGACGAAGGCAGCCGCCGCCATGAGCAGCCACAGCGTCAGACGGGCCCGTTCCCCGAGCACTTCGTGGAACGGGATGACAGCAATGCGATGATGGGAGTTGGGATCGTACGCCTCCTTGTACTGGTTCTGGATGCGCGTACTGACCGCCGCCACCTCTCGCTGTGCTTGCTCCAACGTTGCACCCGGCGTCAATCGCGCAACGATCTCCGTCATGCGGTGCGTGCGCCCTTCGACCATGAAGGAGCTTATGTGGTGATCGCTGATGACCATGTTCAGCAGGCCATCGACCCGGCGTGGGAAGAATGGCGCGGGCTGAAGAACGCCGATTACGGTCACCGATTTGTTGTCCAGGCGCAGTTGCTTGCCGACGATGCTCGAATCGCCGCCGAACTGCTTCATCCAGAAGTCGTGGGTGAGCACCATGACTGGCGGTACGCCGGGACCATCGTCCTTCGGCTCCGTCAGACGTCCGAGGACGGGCGAGAGCCCCATGACTTCGAAATAGTTTCCGGTCACCAGACCGACATTGATGCGGTCGGCGCGCTCGACACCCTGGAGCACGAGGTTCCACGATGAGTATTCCGCGATCCCACCGAACGACTTCGCGCCTTCGCGGAGATCACGAACCTCGGGAACGGAGAAGGTGATGCTGGCTCCGCCCGGACCGTCGATGGAGTGGCGCAGATACACGAGTCGATCGCCATCGCGGTGCGGCAGCGGCTTGAGAAGCACGCCGCGCACGACACTGAAGATCGCCGTGTTCGCGCCAATGCCGAGGCCGAGCGTGAGAACGACGACCGTGGCGAACGCGGGATTGTGACGGAGCGCCCGCAACGCGAACTTGAAGTCGGACGTGAGCCCATCGATCCAGGGAAGACCGCGCTGATCTCGCACGGCTTCGGCTGCCTGCGTCAGACCGCCCGACGCGATCATCGCCTGCCGCCGCGCTTCGATCGGATCCATCCCTCGTCTGATGTTCTCTGCCGTCTCCATCTCGATGTGCGAGCGGAGCTCTTCGGCGAGCTCGTCGTCACCGCCACGGCCGGTGAGCCATCCACTCATTCGCGCGAGCGCGACACGGACGAATCTCATGGTGCCTCCCCGCCCCGACGTGGGGCGAGAAATGCGGCGATCAGATCGGCTGTCTGATGCCATTCGCGGGTTTCGCGCGCGAGCTGCTTACGTCCTGCGGCGGTGAGCGCATAAAACTTCGCGCGTCGGTTGTTCTCGGACTGCCGCCACTCCGCCTTGACGAATCCTTCCTGCTCGAGCTTGAGGAGCGCGGGGTAGAGCGTTCCGTAATTGAGCTTCAGGCGATTCTTACTCGTCTCCTCGATACGGCGAGCGATGCCGTAACCGTGGAGCGACCCCAGGACATCGAGCGTGCGGAGGATCATCAGGGCCAGCGTGCCCTGCTGGACATCCAGTTTGTCAGTCACCGGCGCTTCCTATGGGATTCCAATATGAGGGTAGCATTGCCCGTCGTTTGGCGCAATAGGCGCTAACGGGCGAGAGCAACCCCGTGTCCTATGGGATACCCATACGGATGGGCCGAGCCGAGGTTTCAACGACCGGCGGGACCGCGCGAAAGTGAGAAGCCCACCAGCACCCAGCGCGTTATCGGCCTACTTTCGCGCGACGATGAGCAGATGCGCACTGCACCCTATG
>DATFBY010000111.1:0-48827 GCA_035253585.1 Gemmatimonadaceae bacterium
AGCCGCAGAAGTTCTGATGACCGACGTAGCTCACCGTCAGCACGAGCGCGGACAGGATCAAGTTCAGAATCCATGTCCCGCCAAAGGGCGACCCGACCGGACCTTCCGCTGCCACCGCCTCGACCGCGGCGTAGTAGGTCAGCATCACCCCGAGTACGAGCATGGCGATGTTTGCGCCGCTCTCCAACAAGCCGACGATGCCACTCCACTCGGGCCGCCTCGCCGCGACGAGCCCACACACGAACACCAGCGCGTAATACAGAAAACGCAGCATGGGCTCGTTGTCGAGAAACGCGGCGCGGATGCTGAGGCCGAATAGAACGTCGGCGGCGAAGAAGAGCGGCGAGCCGAAGAGATAGTAGCTGACGAGCGCTCGGCCGATGAGCGGAGTGCTGATTGCTCCGAGCCGGGCCTGAGCGGCGGGCACGACGGGCGAGGTACGCATTTCATTCGGTGGACGAGACGCGCACCGGCACCGCAACGGATTACGACACTACGTTCTTCCCAACTGCCGCCAGAGACTCGTCCCCACAGCGCACCGATTGGCGCCGCGTGCGCCGAGGCGCTCGATCGGGGCGAGAAGCCCCACACCGGGCGTCGGCGGTGACCACATGTAAACGGGCAGCCGAGGGATGGCCAGAGGATCCGCCGGCCCGTACGCATCGAGCGTGAATCCCACCTCGTACCCGGCTTCGCGAGCCAGCCGTAACTCTCGTGCCCTGGCCGCTCCGAAGGGATAGCTGATCGCTACCGGAGCACTGCCTAACGCGGCCTGCATCGCGGCGCGCGACTGCGTGAGCTCATAGGCCGCGTCGCGCTCGCTCAACCACGTGAGGCGTGGATGCGTCGCGGTGTGTGAGCCGAAGGTGATTCCCTTCCCACTCCACCGCTCCACATCACGCCACGCGAGATGCGCGAACCGCCTGCCGCCATAGGCGACATCCCACCGATTGAGCCGTCCCGCATACTCGGTTATCACGAAGCACGCCGCGGTGAAGCCGTGCGCCGCCAACACCGGAAATGCGTGATCGCGGAGCCCGCGGTACGCATCATCGAAAGTGATGGCGAGCTCACTCGCCGATGCGACGCGCTGGCCACGCGCGCATGCGACGACGTCCTCGAGGGCGATCGTGCGATAGCCTCGATGCGCCAAGCGCTCGATCTGCTTCGCAAAGCGGCGCGGCGAGATTCGCGTGACACCGAGCTCCAGACGCCGCTCGACTTTGTGGTAGCAGAGAATGAGTGGAAGCGGCATCCGCTCCCCGGCTGGCGATCAGTTCAAAAACTTGTCGACCGGCTCGTGTGGAAGCCCGAACGCCTCGGCCACTGCCGGGTAGACGATCGTTCCTTCCAACATGTTCAATCCGAGCCGGAGGGCGGGGTTTTCCGTGAGCGCGCGCTTCCACCCTTTGTTCGCCAGCTGCATCGCATACGGAAGCGTGGCGTTGGTGAGTGCCAACGTCGATGTGCGCGAAACACCACCGGGCATGTTCGCCACCCCGTAGTGGATGACACCGTCGACCGTGTACACGGGATTTTCGTGTGTGGTCGGCTTGATCGTTTCCACGCATCCGCCTTGATCGATGGCGACGTCGACGATCACCGACCCGGGCTGCATGAGCTTCAGATCTTCGCGCCGTATCAGTCGCGGCGCCTTCGCGCCGACAACGAGTACCGCCCCAATCACCAGGTCGGCGCTTTGAATGTGCTCACGGATCACGTAACGGTTGGAGTGCACCAGCTGAACGTTGGCCGGCATGACGTCGCTGAGATAACGAAGCCGCTCCAGCGAGACGTCGAGAATGGTGACGTGCGCGCCGAGACCAGCAGCCATCTTCGCCGCGTTGGTACCGACCACCCCGCCGCCGATGATCACCACCTTGCCAGGCGCAACACCCGGCACGCCGCCTAACAACACGCCGCGTCCGCCATGCAGCTTTTCCAGATACTTGGCTCCCGCCTGCACCGCCATCCGCCCCGCGACTTCCGACATCGGGGTCAACAGCGGGAGCTCGCGCGAGGGAAGCTCCACCGTCTCGTACGCGATGCACACCGCGCCACTCTTCATGTGAGCGCGCGTCAGCTCTTCATCCGCCGCAAAATGGAAGTACGTGAAGATCGTCTGGCCTCGTCGCATGCGCGGCCATTCGGGTGCGATCGGCTCTTTGACCTTCATGATCATCTCGGCCTCGCGCCACACCGTGTCGGCGTCAGGTCCGATCGTCGCACCGGCTTTCACGTAGGCCTCGTCGGGAAAGCCCGAGCCCTCGCCCGCACCTTTCTCGATCATCACCTGATGCTTCTGCGCCACCAGCGCCTCGGCGCCAGCCGGCACCAGCGCCACGCGATTTTCGTTCGTCTTGATTTCCTTTGGAACGCCGATGCGCATATGTCGAGGAGCTCGTGGGAAGAGATGACGTCGGCGAAAGCGTTTCTGGATCAGGAAGCTTCGGCGAACGACTCCGCGGCCGGACTCGGTCCCAGGCTCAACACCGTCTGCCTCGTCGGATCGAAGAAATGGCCGCAGACCGATAGTACATCGTCCGCGGTGATGCGATCGATCGCCGCCAGTATCTCGTCCAGCGTGCGATACGTTTCGGCGTAGAGCTCCACGCCGGCGGCACGATACATCCGCGACGACGGGCTCTCAAGCGACAGGGTAACCTGCCCCTTGAGCTGACTCTTGCCCGCTTCGATCTCGCTCTCGGCGAGTCCTTCGCTCGACACCCGGTCGAACTCCTCGCGTATGGCGGTCATCGCCTGCTCGGCCCGGTCCGGCGCGGTTCCGACGTAGACTCCATGGACGCCGGTGTCCATGTGAAAATTCTGGAAGGTGAAGACCGAGTACGCGAGACCCATTTCCTCTCGCACTCGCTGGAAGAGCCGCGAGCTCATGCCGCCGCCGAGCACCGTGCTCGCCAGAATGAGCGCGTAACGGCGCGGGTCGGCGTGAGCCACAGTCGTCGAACCGACGACGATGTGGGTTTGCGCTCCCTCACGAGGCACGTGACGCACACTCGGTGGAAGCGACGACGGCGTGACCGCCGCCAACGGCGCCGCATCGCCGCGCTCGACCATCGACCAGCCAGTGCGGTCGAGCACGTCGAGCATGTCCTCGTGCAGCACGTTGCCTGACGCGGCCACCACCAGCTGCGGAGGGTGATACGCGCGCGCGTGCAGCTCACGCAGCTCCGGCACGCCTAACGAGGAGACGGTCTCACGCGTGCCGAGAATGGAGTAGCCGTAGGGATGCGCTCCCCAGAGTGCCTCGTTGTGCATCTCGAACACGAGATCGTCGGGCGTGTCTTCGACCATCGAGATCTCCTCGAGCACGACGCGCCGCTCGAGATGGAGATCCTCGCGACGAAGCAGCGGACGAAAGACCAGATCGCCGATGACATCCGCCGCCTGTTCCAGATGCTCATCGAGCACCCGCGCCTGATACGAGGTGTGCTCGCGCGCGGTGAACGCGTCGAGCGAGCCGCCGAGTGCTTCGAGAGAAAGGGCGATCTCCTTGGCGCTCCTGCGCTCGGTCCCCTTGAACACCATGTGCTCGAGCAGATGCGACACGCCCATGCGCTCGCGCGGCTCGTGGATCGATGCCGCCCGCACCCAGGTCCCGAATGCAACCGACCGCACTCCCGGCATGTACTCCGAGAGCACGGTCAGTCCATTCGGCAAGACGGTGCGGTGCAGCCCGGGAGCGAGCTCGACCGTCGGGTAGCTCACCGCCGCGAGCGTCCTCCACGGCCACGACGCGGACGTGCGCCGCCTTCACCTCGCTCCTCCCGCGCGCCGCGCCTGCCGCGTTCTTCGGCGGCCGGCTCCTCGCCTGACGAGGCTCCCTGAGCAGCGACCGATGCGGGCTCCTCTTCCTCGCGTCGCGGTGGACGACCGCCACGCTCACGCGATTCGCTGCGGCCACCGCCATTTCCACCGCCGGTCGCTTCGGCGCCTTCAGGCTTCGGAATCAATGCCTTCATCGAAAGGCGAAGTCGTCCGCGCTCGTCCCGATCGAGCAGCTTGACCTTCACGCGATCCCCACGCTTGACGACATCCTCCGTCTTTTCCGTGCGACCGTGCTGGAGCTCGGAGATATGCACCAACCCTTCCGTACCCGGCATGATCTCGACGAAGGCGCCGAACGCTGTCGTGCTCTTCACCGTGCCCTCGTACGTGTCGCCGATGACCGGCTCTGCCGTGAGCTGCCGAACCATCTCGCGTGCGCGTTCCATCGGCTCGCCGCCGACGGCCGCGATCGTCACCAGCCCGCTGTCGTCCACGTTGATCTCGGCGCCCGTCTCTTCCTGAATACCGCGAATCGTCTTCCCCTTCGGACCGATGAGATCGCCGATCTTCTCGGGATTGATCTGGATCGTCACGATGCGCGGCGCGTACGGCGACAGATCGGCGCGCGGCTCGGGAAGCGCCTTCGCCATCTCGCCGAGGATGTGCAAGCGCCCTTCACGCGCTTGCGCCAACGCCTCACGCATGATCTTGAGGTCGAGACCCTCGATCTTGATGTCCATCTGGATCGAGGTGATTCCGTCGGCCGTGCCGGCCACCTTGAAGTCCATATCACCCAGATGATCCTCGGTGCCGAGAATGTCGGTGAGGATCGCGTACTTGTCGCCTTCCTTGATCAGGCCCATCGCCACGCCCGCGCAGGCCGCGCGCATCGGCACGCCCGCGTCGAACAGCGAGAGCGAGCCGCCGCACACCGAGGCCATCGACGACGAGCCGTTCGATTCCAAAATGTCCGACACGATTCGAATCGTGTATGGGAACTCTTCGAACGGAGGCAGCAACGCCTGGAGCGCACGCTCGGCCAGATTTCCGTGTCCGATCTCGCGCCGGCTCGTGCCCCGTACCGGCCGCACTTCGCCGGTCGAGAAGGGCGGGAAGTTGTAGTGCAGCATGAACGTCTTCGTGGTCTCGTCCGGATCGTCGATCGAATCGAGCCGCTGCACATCGTTCTGCGTGCCTAACGTGGCAGCCACCAGCGCCTGGGTCTGGCCGCGCGTGAACAGCGCCGAGCCATGGGTGCGCGGAAGCAGCCCGGTCTCGACCGTGATCGGCCGCACTTCGCGCGGACCACGGCCATCGACGCGCTCACCGCGCTCCAGCACTTGCCGGCGCAGCGCGTGATACTCCGACTCGCTGACGAGATCGGCGATGTCGCGCGCGTTGTCGGGGAAATCGGCCACCAACTGCTCGAGGATCTCGCGCTTGACCAGCTCCACCGCATCCACGCGAGCGTGCTTCTCGCGCTTGTTGATCGCGTCGCCGATCTTCCCGTCGGCCAGATCACGGACGCGCGCGACGAGCGCTTCGGGGCGCGCGACCGGCGTCCACTGCATTTTCTCGGCGCGCACCTTCGGGAGCATCTCCTCCTGGAGCGCGATGAGCTCGCGAATTCCCTTCTGCGCGACGCCGAGCCCGTCGATCACCGATTCTTCGCTGACCTCGAGCGCTCCGCCCTCCACCATGACGATGGAGTCCCTGGAGCCCGCGATGATGACATCCATCTCGCTGTACTCGAGCTGCTGGAAGGTGGGGTTGATCACCCACTTGTCTTGCACGCGTCCGAGCCGGACACCGGCAATCGGTGCGAGGAAGGGGATCTTCGATGCGTTCAGCGCAAAGGAGACGGCCAAGAGCGCCGGGACGTCGGCATCGTTCTCCTGATCGGCGGAGATGACGTAGACGAACACCTGCACTTCGTTCTTGAATCCATCCGGGAAGAGCGGCCGAATGGAGCGGTCGATGATGCGGGCCGAGAGGATTTCGTCGTCGTGGGGACGACCTTCACGCTTGATGAAACCGCCCGGAATCTTGCCGGCGGCGTATGACTTTTCCTTGTACTCGACCGTCAGGGGGAAGAACGGGAGCGGGCTCTGATTTTCGCTGACCGTGACGGCGGCAAGGACCACCGTGTCGCCGTATTGCACCAAAGCGGAGCCAGCCGCCTGCTTCGCCATCCGTCCCGTCTCGATGACGAGACGACGGCCGGCGAACGTTTTCTCTACTCGTTGCGTCATGGATCGACCTGATCGTGGGAATAGAAAGCGCGCGGACGCCTGAATCAGGCTTCCGCGCGCATTCAGTGTGCCGGACCGTTAGTGTCGGAGCCCAAGTTCCTGGATGAGCTGCCGATACCCTTCGAGATCCGTGCGCCGCATGTACTCCAACAGGCGGCGACGGCGGCCGACCATCTTGAGGAGCCCACGACGGCTGTGATTGTCCTTCCGGTGAGCCCGGAAGTGCTCGGTCAGGTAGTTGATCCGCTCGGTCAGCAGCGCGATCTGCACCTTGGTCGAGCCAGTGTCCGTCTCGTGCGCCCTATACTTCTCGACAGTCGATGTCTTTTCGAAGGCCATGGTGATATATTCTCGGTCCGAACGTCGGCGCCTAAAATCGCCGAATCGATTGAAGCATAGTAATTTACTCCCCGTGCACAGCCTTGTAAAGGCTCCCACGCGTGCCTGAGCGCTACCTCGGTACTTACCTGGGGCGCTTCCGCGTCGACCAGGTAGTCGGCTCGGGGGGGTTCTCTTGGGTCTATCGCGGTTACGACCCCGAGCTCGACATCCCCGTGGCCATCAAGGTGCTCAAGCCGCAGTTCGCCGGCGACGAGACCTTCGAGGAGCGCTTCCGGCGCGAGGCGTCGACGGCCGCAAAGCTCCGGCACCCGAACATCATTCGGATCCTGGCCGTCGGGCGCGAAGGGAACGCCGTCTATTTCGTGATGGACTACCTGCCGCATGGATTGGTCGAGCGCCTGCGGATCATGGGGACGTTGCCCGATACCCTCCTCGTCAGGCTCGGCCTCGATGTCGCCGCCGCGCTCGCATTCGCGCATCGCGAGGGAGTCGTCCATCGAGACATCAAGACCGACAACATCATGTTCGACGAGCACGGCAACGCGATCGTGGCCGACTTCGGCATCGCGCGCGCCGTTTCGGGCTACGTGCAGCAGACGGGCACGAACATGGTCGTCGGGACGCCGCAGTATTTCTCGCCGGAGCAGGCGCGCGGACAGCCGCTCGATGGCAGATCCGACATATACGCGCTCGGCGTCACGCTCTTTCGAGCGGCGACGGGCGTGCTTCCGTTCGAGGGTGAGGACTGGTACGAGGTCGCGCGCCGTCACATTGAGGAGCCGCCGCCTAAGCCACGTTCGTTCAATCCATCGCTCTCTCGCGGCGTCGAGAAGATCATCCTCAGGTGCCTCGAGAAAGAGCCGGCGAGCCGGTTCCCAACCGCCGAATCGCTCCAGGATGAGCTCGCACGCTTGAACGTGCCGGCGACGGCCACCGGTGAGCGCACGGTCATTATGCCGACGCCAGCCGAGCCGTTGCGCACGCTCACGCCGACCGCGCCGATCTATCCGAAATTTCAGGTATCGCGCCGCTCGTTGACGTTCGTCGGGCTTGCCGCGGCGGCCGTCGTCGCGTTAGGCGTCGTCGTCGCGCGCCGCGACGGCGCCGTCGCGGCGCAACGCGGCGACAGCGCCCGATCGCTCGCGCCAGTGACGGCGGGTCTTACGCCAGCAGGGACGTCCGGCGCGCCAGCGACCACGATCGACAGCACGTTGACGCCGGGAAGTCGCTCCTTCCTGCACGTCCGCGCGCCCGCCGCGGCGCTCGTGTCGGTGAACGGACGCCGTGTGGGTCGCGGAACGTTCGTCACGGACTCGCTGCCCGAAGGGCGCCACGTGGTGTCGGCGCTTCTCCCCAGCATCGACGGATGCCCGAGCGTGCGGGACAGTGCGCGCGTCACGATGCGCGCGACGGACACCGCGCAGGTTACGCTGCGGCCACGCCCGTGCGGTTGGCTTTCGCTCGACGGGCAGCCTCCGGGTGCGCGATTCGTGGTGCGCTCGGCGAACGGCACTCGTCAGGCACAAGGCTCGGTTCCCAGCACGGCACCGGTCCCCATACCGGTCGGCACCTACCAACTTTTGATCTCGGCCCCCAACTGCGCCGATTTCATCGGCGACCTGACGATTCGTCAGGCGAGAGTGAGTCGTGAGCGCATACGACTCATCTGCCGAACCTGAGCGGGACTTTATTGCGCCCCCACGACCGCACCCCCGATCGCGCCTAACACGAGCCCTGCCCAGAACGCGGCTCGCGCATACCAGGCCGGCGACGGACGATTGAGGATGGCGATGTTGCCTGTCGTGACGCGCGTCGTTTGACCGGTCACCACGCCGCTCGCTTCCGCCGGTGTCACCGCGAGCACTCGAAAGCTCGCCACCAACGCATCGCGTCGCTGAGGATCGACGATGATGCCGTCGACACCAGGTCGAATCCACTTCGCATCGCGAGATGACGACAGCGCGATCGTCACCAGGCTGTCGTCGGTGACCGCGGATACCTCGAACCGTACCGGGACGCTCTGAGCGGCGACCGGTCCGGCGAAAGCTGCGACGAGAACAAAGAGCGACGCGAGCACGGCGCGTCGCGAGGTCACAGACCGAGCCAGTTCTTGATGTCGTTGAACATCACCAGGACCAGCAGCATCGCGATCGCCAGCAGTCCGAAGCGAAGCGCATACTCCCGCGTGCGCGTGCTGAGCGCCGAGCCTTTTATGGACTCGATCACGTTCAGCAGAATCTGCCCGCCATCCAGTATCGGAATCGGAAGCAGGTTGAACACGGCCAGGTTGATGCTCAGGAGTGCGACCAGCATGAGCAACGGCTGGAATCCGAGTTGAGCGGCCTCCGCCGAGGCCCGCGCAATGCCGATCGGCCCGCTGAGCTGCGACAGCGGCACTTCACGAGTAAAGAGCCGGCGCAGCACGGTGATGACCGTTCCCGCCATCTCCCAGGTGCGCGCCCAACCAATGGAGATCGCCGTGCCGACGCTGATCGGCCGGACCTCGGTCGCGGGCTGCTCGACGCCTAACAAACCTCGATATTCGCGCCGCCGCGTCTCGGCATTCACGTCGCGCGAAGAATCGGGGCGTGCGCTGAGGGTCCGAGGCTGGCCGTCGCGGACGACTGCGAACGTGAGCTCGCGACCCGGTGAGCGTCGAATGTGGCCGACAAGCTCGGTCCACGTCTTTACCGCTTCGCCGTTCACCGCCGTGACGCTATCGCCTTGCCGTAGGCCGGCGCGATCGGCCGCCCTGCCCCGCTGAACCCTGCCTAGCACGGGCGGCAGCTGCCCGCTGATGCCGAACGGTACCTCATCGCGAGTCGGCGATCCTCGTCCAGTGACGAAGATGCGCGACTCGCCACGGTTCGTGCGGAGGACGATCGGGCTACCCTCTCCCTCGCGGATCTGCCTGACGACGTCGTTCCACGTCTCTACGGGCTTACCGTCCACGGCGACGATCGTGTCACCCGTCTGCAGCTGACCGGAAATGAACGGCTTGAGCGGCTCTGCAATGGCCCCGACGGCACGAGTGCGAACGATCACGTCGCCCGCGTTCAAGACCATGCCGGTGAGGATGATGAATCCGAGCACGAGGTTCATCGTCACGCCGGCGAACATGATCACGAGACGCTTGTAGAGCGGCTTCGACTCGAAAAGCCGATTCTCCGGCACCGGCTTGGGCCCGAAGGGCACCATCCCCTGCGGATCCCAGTACCGCGGCCTCTTGGGCATCGCCGTTTCGTCAGGCACGACCTGGGCGCCGCTCCCGCCGACTGTCTCCGGCTCCGTCGTCAGGCGCTCACCGCCGCCCTCGAGCAACGCCATGGTCTCATCCTCGCGCGAAGCCATGCGCACGTATCCGCCCAGCGGAATCGACGCGAGGATGTATTCCGTTTCTCCCCACTTCCGGCTCCACAGAGCCGGACCGAAGCCGATGGAGAAACGTGGCGCGTATACGCCCGCCCACTTGGCGGCCAAAAAGTGCCCGAGCTCGTGGACGAAAATCACGAGGCCGAGCACGAAGATCGTGGCGGCCACTCCGATCAGAAACCCAGTCATGTCAGCATCTCTCGTACGTGTCGGCGCGCATCGCGATCGGCGGCGAGGAGCGCATCACGCGTGCCTCCATCCGCATCGCCCAGCGCATCGAGCGCACTGGAGATCGCCAGCGGAATGTCACCAAAGCTGATTCGTCCCTCAAGGAAGAGCGCCACGGCCTGCTCGTTCGCGGCGTTGAACACGGCCGGAGCGGCACCACCGCGTCGCCCCGCATCAAAGCCGAACCGAAGCGCCGGAAAATCGTCGGCCCGCACTCGCTCGAACGTGAGCGGAGACAGCTCTACCGGATCGAACGGTGGTACACCGGTGTCGGCCACGCGTTCTGGATGCGTGAGCGCATACAGAACGGGCAGCTCCATGCTCGGTACGCCGAGCTGCGCCAGCACGCTGCCATCCACGAACTCCACCATCGAATGCACGACACTCTGCGGATGCACGACGACCTCGATCCGGTCGTACGACAGCCCGAACAGAAAGTGTGCCTCGATCACTTCCAGCGCCTTGTTGGCCAGCGTGGCGCTGTCGATCGTGATCTTCCGCCCCATGCGCCAGGTAGGGTGCTGTAACGCGTCGGCCAGAGTGGCCCGGCTCAGCCGCTCGCGGGACCAGGCGCGGAACGGACCTCCAGATGCCGTAAGAATGAGCCGCCGGATCTCGGACCGATCTCGGCCGGCGATGCACTGAAGAATCGCGCTGTGCTCGCTGTCCACCGGGACGATCTCACCGCCGCCAGACCGGCACGCGGTTTCGACCAGCTCGCCGGCCATCACCAACGTCTCCTTGTTCGCCAACGCGACACGCTTCCCGGCGCCCACGGCGGCCAGTGTGGCATCGAGGCCCGCGGCGCCGACTACGGCGTTGAGCACGATGTCGACGTCGCTCCGCTGCGCCGCCTCGATCAGACATTCGGAGCCGAGGCGCCACGAATCGTGCGTCGATGAGCCGTTGGTCACGATCCCGGCGAACGCCGGCGAGAACTCACGCACCTGCTCGCGCAGCAGCGCCGCGTTAGCGAACGCCGTGAGTGCGGCAACGCGAAAGCGCTCGCGATGCCGCGAGAGAACGCGGAGCGCTGTCGTGCCGATCGAGCCGGTGCTCCCGAGTATCGCTACGCCCAAGCGCCGCTCGCTCACTGTGGCACCGGAAAGACGCGCATGACGTCGAGGAGCCAATACGCCACGGGGAGCGCGAACAACATCCCGTCCAATCGGTCGAGAACGCCGCCATGTCCCGGTAGAAGTCGAGAGCTGTCCTTCACCGCCACTTCACGCTTCATCAGCGATTCCACCAGATCACCCACCTGCACTGCGATACTGACGATCGCACCGAACATAGCGGCGGCAAGCGGCGTGAGGGTGAGATTCGCATACGGCGTGAGCACCCAACGCACATACACCCACCCGATCACGGCGCACAGGACGAGCGCACCGATCGCGCCCTCGATCGTTTTCCCCGGGCTCACCGACGGGATCAGCTTGTTCCGTCCAACCGACCGGCCCACGAAATAGCCGCCTGTGTCCGAGGTCCACGTAAGAATCAGCGGGAAGAACAGCAGCGCGGCACCCGCTTCGGCGCCTAACGCGTAATTGGTGAACCGATGGTAACGCAACGCGTAGGCGTAGGTGAGAAGGCCGCCCGTGTACACTACGCCTAACAACGTCACCGCCACCGCGCCGATCGGACGATTCGCGGGCCCGCGGACGAACAGCGCAACGGCAAAGAGCGCAAGAACTGCAAGAATTGCCCAGGTGATGCTCGGCGCCGCCGCGCCAAGTCGCGTCGCGTGCGCCAGCAGTGGGAGCAGCGCAGCGAGGACAATGCCGACCGCGCCCAGCGGCGCGTATTCGCCGCGCTCCGCCATCCGGAAGAATTCCCATGCGCCGAGCGCGGCCGCGATCGCCAGCAAGGCCGCGAGCGCCGCGTCACCGACGTAAACGGCGCCGAGGACGATCGGGATCGCCACCACCGCGAAAAGCGTGCGGCGCGCGAGCTCCGATCGCGCCACTATGCGGTAACCTTCCCGAAGCGCCGGTCCCGGCTCTGAAAATCGAGGATCGCTTCGAAGAGATCGCGCCGGCTGAAGTCGGGCCAGAGAACCGGCGAGATGTGAAGCTCGGTGTAGGCCAGCTGCCAGAGCAGGAAATTGGAGATGCGCTTTTCGCCCGACGTGCGTATGAGCAGGTCGGGATCGGGACATCCATCGGTGTACAGCTTCCGCTGGAACGCCTCCTCATCGATCTCGTCAGGCGTCAGGCGGCCCTCGGCCACGTCGCGGGCCAAGGCCTGCGCGGCACGCACGAGCTCGGCGCGGCTCCCGTAGGAGATGAAGATGTTGAGAATGAGCCGGTCGTTGTGCGCGGTCTGCTCGACGATGCGAGCGACGGCGGCGGACGTCTTGGGATGCAGCCGCGCGAGGTCGCCCAGCACCCGCACCCGCACGCCCTGCTCCGTCAGCTCATCCGCCTCGCGAGCGACGTACTCTTCGAGAAGCGACATGAGCGCTTTGATCTCGCTCGCCGGCCGCTGCCAATTCTCCTGCGAGAACGCGAAGAGCGAGAGCATTTCCAGCCCCGCCTCGATCGCGCCTTCGACGACCTCCCGCACCGCACGCATGCCGGAGCGATGTCCCATCGGTCTGGGCAACCGCCGCTCGCGCGCCCATCGCCCGTTGCCATCCATGATGATGGCGACGTGACGGGGGACGGAGCCGTTGAGGCGTATCTGTGCGAGAGGATCCATACGACTGTCGAGCATCGAGATTCGAGATTGGAGATTCGAGTTTCGGAACCGCGGATTCGGAACTCGTCAGGTATACCGTTCCGAATCCCGAATCTCCAATCTCGAATCTCGATGCTCACACCTCCATAATCTCCGCTTCCTTCCCCTTCAGAAGCTCATCGAGCTTGTGCATGAAATCATCGTGCAGCTTCTGAAGGTCCTTCTCGGCGTGCTTCTTGTCGTCCTCGGGCGCCTTGTCGAGCTTCTTGATCGCCTCGCGGGCGTGCGTCCGCGCGTGCCTAACAGCAATGCGACCTTCCTCGGCCAGCTTGTGCACGACCTTCACCAGCTCCTTGCGCCTCTCCTCGTTGAGCGCCGGCAGCGGGACGCGAATCACACCGCCCTGTGACTGAGGATTGAGTCCGAGGTCGGAATCGCGGATCGCCTTCTCGATCGCGTGCGACAGTCCCTTGTCCCACGGCTGCACGGTGAGCAGCCGCGGCTCCGGCGCGGATACGCTTGCCACCTGCTGGATCGGCATCTGCTGGCCGTAGGCGTCGACGCGCACGGTGTCGAGCAAGGAGGTGGTCGCTTTGCCGCTCCTGATGGACGCGAACTCGCGCTTGGAGTTTTCCAGCGCTTTGTCCATCGCCGCGCGGCAGTCCTTGAGGATCTGCGGTATCGTGGTGGGAGTGGTCATTGGACGAGGGTGCCGACCCGTTCGCCGCGCACCGCCTCGGCGATGGAGCCGTGTCGGTTGATGTTGAGCACGATGATCGGGAGCTTGTTCTCGCGACAGAGCGTGAGCGCGGTCTGATCCATGACGCCAAGCTCCTGAAGGATCACGTCGCGATAGCTCACCTCGGGATAGAACGTCGCGTGCGGATCCTTCTTGGGATCGGCCGAGTAGATACCGTCGACGCTGGTCGCCTTGATGATGACGTCCGCCTTCATCTGGATCGCGCGAAGGGCCGCCGCGGTGTCGGTCGAAAAGTACGGATTGCCCGTACCCGCCGCAAAGATCACCAGGCGACCCTTTTCGAAATGACGCAACGCGCGACGCCGGATATACGGCTCGGCCACGTCTTCCATGCGAAGAGCGGTCATCACGCGCGTCTGGATGTTGTTGCGCTCCAGCACATCCTGCATCGCCAACGCGTTGATGACCGTTCCCAGCATGCCCATGTAATCGGCGCCGACGCGATCCATCCCCATGCGCGAGAGCTGCGCGCCGCGCACGATGTTGCCGCCGCCAATCACCAGCCCGACCGCACACCCCAGATCGATTACCGACTTGATCTCGCCGCAGAGTCGCTCCAGGGTGGCGAGGTCGAGGCCGAGACCTTTGTCTCCGGCGAGCGCTTCGCCGGAGATCTTCAACAGGATTCGAGAAAAGCGGAGCGCGCTCACGCGACGCTCACTCCTCCCCGATCCTGAACCGAGCGAAACGGCGAACGACGATGTTCTCGCCGACCTTCGCCGAAGTCTCCTTGATCAGATCCGCGATCGTCTTCTTGTCCTCGCGAATCCACGGCTGCGACAGAAGCACGACATCCTTGTAGAAGGCCTCGATCTTCCCATCGACGATCTTCGGCACGAGGTGCTCGGGCTTCCCGCTACCGCGCACCTGCTCCTCGGCAATGCGACGCTCGCGCTCGACGAGCTCCGGCTGCACCTGCTCCTTGGTAACCGCGAGCGGCGCCTTGGCGGCGATGTGCAGCGCGATCTCCTTGCCGAGCAGCTTGAAGTCCTCGGTGCGCGCGACGAAGTCGGTCTCGCAGTTCAGCTCGAGCAGCACGCCGGTCTTACCGTCGTGGTGGACGTAGCTGATCACCTGCCCTTCCGAGGCAGTGCGTCCGGCGCGCTTCTCGGCCTTGGCGATGCCCTTCGCACGAAGCGTCTCGGCCGCCTTCTCCATGTTGCCGCCGCTCTCCTCGAGCGCCTTCTTGCAATCCATCATGCCCGCGCCGGTACGCTGGCGGAGCTCCTGAACATCCTTTGCCGTAAAAGTCATCGTGGCCATTCCCTCATCCTCACGCGCCTCTGGCGCGTCGTGCATTTTCCACAGAAACGCCGCCGGCAAACGGCCGGCGGCGTAGAAAGTTTACTCCGAAACGGTCTCGCGCACTACGGGCGTTTCACCCGCGCGAGTCCCCGGCACTCACTCTCCGGTCTCTCCACCTTCGCCGGCATCACCTGAATCACCGGCGCTTTCAGTGTCACCGCCACTCTTGAGGCGCGCCGCGATCGCCTCGGGCTTCGCGCGACGACGACGCGGGCGACGACGGCGGCGCTTCTCGCCCTCATCGGCCGGCTCGGCACCGCGATCGGAGCTGTAGGTGGTCATCGGCTCGCCATCCTCTTCCTCGTGACGGATCGGCGCCTCGCGACGCGCTTCGGCAATGGCGTCAGCGATCGCGTGCGTAATTAGTTCAACGCTCCGAATGGCGTCATCGTTCCCCGCAATTGGCACGGAGATCAGATCCGGATCGGCATTTGTGTCGACGATTGCGATGATCGGAATTCCGAGCTTGTTCGCCTCGGTGACGGCGATCTTTTCCTTCTTCGAGTCGACGACGAACATGAGTCCGGGAACGCGGCCCATGTTCTTGATCCCGGCCAGATACTTCGAGAGCTTGTCGCGCTCACGAGTCATCATGAGCTGTTCTTTCTTCGTGTAATTCTCGAACTCGCCACCGGCTTCGCTGCCGGCCTCCAGATCCTTGAGGCGCCGCACCTGCTTCTTCACCGTCTGGAAATTGGTGAGAAGCCCACCCAGCCAGCGCTCCGTGACGTACATCGCGCCGCACCGCTCGGCCTCGGCCTGTACGATTCCTTTGAGCTGCCGCTTGGTGCAGACGAAGAGGACGTTGTCGCCGCGCAAGACCACCTCACGCACCAGCTGCTGCGCGAGCTCGATCTGCCGCATCGTCTTCTGAAGGTCGATGATGTGAATCCCGTTGCGCTCGGCAAAAATGAACCGGCGCATCTTGGGATTCCATCGACGGGTCTGGTGGCCGAAGTGAACGCCGGCTTCCAGAAGTTGTTCGAGTTTCGGTTGCGTCATTGATGTCTCGTCAGGGTTGTTCGTCCGCGCCCGTCAGCATCTCCTCCAACCGGAGCTCCCGGCACCCAGGGAGACTCAGAGCGCGTGGTTGTTTTCGAGATTCGAGATTGGAGATTCGAGATTAGGAACTGCGCAGCTGATGCGCTTCGATTCCGCAGTGCCGAATCTCGAATCTCGAATCTCGAATCTCGATGTCCTATCGCTTGCTGAACTGGAACCGCTTTCTCGCCTTTGGACGGCCGGGCTTCTTACGCTCGACCATTCTCGCGTCACGGGTGAGCAGGCCCAAGTCGCGCAGCTTGCGCTTGTGGGTCTCGTCGAGGTTCACCAACGCGCGTGCAACGGCGAGCCGAAGCGCGCCGGCCTGGCCGCTCACACCACCGCCTTCGAGCTTCGCGCGAACGTCGAAGCGCCCCAGGGTATCGGTCGCCGTGAAAGGCTGCTGAATCGCCGTCACCAGCGATGGCCGCGGGAAGTAGTCGCCGAGCGTACGGCCATTGACGTCCCACTTCCCCGAACCGGGGCGCAGGTACAACCGGCACACGCTCTCCTTCCGACGACCGATCGTGTGAACGACAGCTCCGTCCGCCATTACTCGTTCTCGCTCTGCTTGAGGTTCAACACCTTGGGCTGCTGCGCCTGGTGCGGGTGCTCAGCACCCGGATACACACGCAACCGAAGGCGAAGTTTCTGTCGCCCGAGCGTGTTTTTGGGAAGCATGCCATGCACCGCGGACTCGATCACGCGCTCCGGATGCTTTGCCAGCATCGTGGAGAGCGGCGTGAAGCGCTCGTGACCCATGTAGCCAGTGTGACGGAAATACCGCTTCTGCTCGAGCTTGCGGCCGGTGACTTTCACCTTGGCCGCGTTGATGACGATGACGTTGTCGCCGCCATCCATGTGCGGAGTGAAGCTCGGCTTGTGCTTGCCGCGAATGATGCGTGCGACTTCGGTCGCGAGCCGGCCGAGGACCATCCCCTCGGCATCGACCACGTACCAGTCGTGCGAGATGTCTTTCGGCGTGGCTGTGTAGGTCTTCATGAGCGTAGTGAAAGCGTTCACGGCCGGCGGGTCTACGCCGGCTGCAAGTTCAGGCGTTTTTGGACAGACATGTAAGCTACGAAAGGAGTTAGACGTTGTCAACGGACGGGATTTCCATGACTGCTGCCCCGCCCCTGAGCCCAAATCCTTACGCGCCAGCCTGCGCCGGCGGCGCGTGCTCTCGCCGATACCTGGCGAGCATGGCGATCATCACGACAACGACCGCCGCGAGCTGGGCTCCGGAGCTGACGAGGAGGCCGACCGGAATTGTCGTCAGGATGGCGAGCCCGGCAAGCAGTCGCGCAGGCACTGAGGCAATCCGCAACGATCGGCGAAAATGGGCCATGCCGAACAAGAAGAGCGCGACGCCGCCTGACAGTGCCGCGGCTGCCGCAGGCGTCGCCGGATCGGCTGGATGTGCAATCGCGGAGTGTATTCCGGCAGCCGCTACGATGATGCCGAGCAACACCGGAATGTGGGCGAAGAAATACGCCTTGGTCGACAACAGGCTGCGCCGCTCACCCTGAGCGTCGTGCAACGCGCGCTCGGCCGCCGGCACGTCGGTGAAGTAGGCCCACCAAAGCGCGGACGGGAGCAGGAGTGCGAGCACGATCATTCCGAGCATGCCCGCGCCGAGATGGCTCGTGTCGACGCCCATGCCGATGGCAATCACCGATTCGCCCAGCGCGATGATGAGCAGCAGAGCATGGCGCTCGACGAAATGCGCCGGCGTGATGTGAAAGGAGCGCGCCGCGCCAACCCATGACAGTCGAGGAACGAGGTATGGCACGACGGCCATGAGAACGAACGCGGCGAGCCAGAACACGTAAACCGCGGTGCCCCGCTGAAACCCGGCGGCCAGGACCAACAGCGCCGCGCCGATGTTGAATGGCGCGAGACGCGCCACACCGGCCAGCGCGTCGGCCTGCGTGAACAGGAGTAGGTGCACGCAGATCACGATGAAGTATCCGGTTCCGAAAATGATGCCCGTTTCGGAGAAGGCGCCCGGAATGCCGATTGCCGCCACGAAGAACCCGGCCATGCCGGCGAAGAGCAGAAGCTTTTGCGATGGTCTCCGGGGCGGTACGTGGTTGGTGAGCCAGGCGTATCCGCCGTACATCCACCAGAGAACACAAAACACCAGGAGGATTCGACCGACGCCAGGCAGCGTGAGGTCAGCCTCGAGCGTTCGAGTGAGCTGGGTCAGCGTAAAAACGAAGACGATGTCGAAGAAGATCTCGACCGGCGTCACGGCGCCGGCGGGCGCGCCGCTCGTGTCGCGCCAGCGCATGCCTTAGTCGAGCTCGACCAGGATGGCGCCCTTCTCCACGGCCGTACCTGGGGTGACGCGAATTGCGCGGACCACGCCCGGCGCCGGCGCGCGCAGCTCGTTCTCCATCTTCATGGCCTCCATCACCACAAGGCCCTGCCCCACGCCGACCGCCTGACCGGGCTCGATCAGCACCCGAACCACGAGACCCGGCATCGGCGCGATGAGCGGGGCGGGTCCGCTCGGTTTTGCCGACGCGGCAGAGAGGTCACGTATCACGCGCGTTCGTTCGTCCAGCGCCTCGACGTCGTACGAGTAGCCGTCGATCCAGAGCGTGTACTCTCCGCGACCTTTGCGCGCGCGCACCACGACGCGGTGTACTTCGTCTCCGATGCGAACGAGCCGCACCGGTGTGCCCATTACTTCATCGAGCGATGCGTGCAGCTGGCGGCCGTCCACGGTGACATCGCTCGCCTCGAGGACGAGAGTGTGCCGCTTGCCGTTGACATCGACGACGTATTTCATGATTCGACCGGCGAATCACCTGCTGTTCCAGACACCAGCTCGCACACCGTTTCGACGTGCGCCGTCTGTGGGAACATGTCGAAAGCCACAGTCGACGCGATCTTCCAGCCCGGCATGCGGCGCAGATCGCGAGCGAGCGTCGCTGGATCGCAGCTGACATAGACCACCGCTCGCGGACTGGGCGTGGCACTATCCAAAACCTCGGTGACGCGAACGTCGACGCCGGCGCGCGGCGGGTTGAGCAGCACGACGTCGGCGGGCAACGCGTCCGCGAGCACATCTTCCACTCGAGCAGCGATGGCTCGCGAGCCGCTCGGTAGGCGCTCATGGCACCACCCCGCCGCATCGGCATCGAGCTCTATGGCGGTGACCTGGATGCCGCGCTTCGAGAGCGGCACTGCAATGTCGCCGAGCCCGGCGTAGGCATCAACGACCTTGGCCGGGGAGCGCGCGAGAATGCGCTCGAGCACGTATTCACGCAGCTCGGCGGCCACCGTCGGATTCACCTGCGCGAACGAGGCGCCGGGTGGCTGATCATCGCCGCGTTGATGGAGCAACGTTCGCCCTCCCTTCGCGGGAATCCACCACACGGCTGCCAGCGCCGGTGCGCGGTCGAGCAGCTCGGCGCTACGCGGCCAGCTGTCGCCACCCTCCAGCACGAACGACGCGCCGTGATCATCGAGACGCACTGCGCCGCGGAGCTCTCGAGCATTTGGGAAGGTATCGCTCGCGCTCAGGATGTCGCGCCAGACACCCAGGACACGCTCCTCGGTGATGAGGCAATCGTCGAGCTTGAAAACATGCGCTGGCGCGTCGTACGGATGTAATCCGCCGATCCACCGTCCGCCGCGGCGACGGAGAGCGAGCGTCAGCTTGCGTCGGTAGCGAAACGGACGCGCGCTCGGTCGAACGTCCGGCTGCCCGGCCACTCGCTTGCCGATACGCTCGATCGCATCACCGATGATGCGACGTTTCGCCGCGCGTTGATGGTCGTACATCAGGTGCTGAAGTTGACAGCCGCCACACCGATCGTGCACGAAGTGCGCACACGGTGGCTCGGTGCGCTGGGGCGATGGCGTGATGATCTCGATCAACGACGCGCGCGCGAACCGACCGCCGGTCGGAAACTCGACGAGAGCGCGATCGCCTGGAGCGGATCTAGGGACGAAGAGCACGAGACCATCCGCGCGCGCAACGCCATCACCGCCGGACGCGATCGATTCGATCACGACCTCGGCCCGGCGCATCACCATTCGCGAAGCCCCTCCTGTCGTGAGGCCGCTTTCCAGGGGTCCATGGCCGGGGCGGCGCCGTTCGTGCCTGCGGGCGTCGTCCGCATTCCGCGCTCCCGTTCGGCCAGCAGCGCTCCCGCGATCGCCGCGGCGAGCTCGCCATCCGGCGGCGGCGCGACCGAGATGAGCGATTGCAGCCGACGCTCCAACCACTGGATCTCGATCGCGCCGCGGCGGAACTCATCGTCTTCCATCACGCGCAAGTGAAAATCGCGTGAGGTTTCGACGCCTTCAACGGTGAGCTCGAGCAGCGCGCGATGCATTCGCTCGATCGCTGCCTGACGAGTCGGTGCCCAAACGATCAGCTTGGCCAACATCGGATCGTAATGAAGGCCGACCTCGCTCCCGATCCCGATGCCGCCGTCCCATCGTACGCCAGGGCCTCCGGGCAGCCGTAGGTAGGTGATGCGCCCGGTAGACGGAAGAAAGTTCGAGGACGGGTCCTCGCTGGTGATGCGACATTCTATCGCCCACCCTCGAGGTACGATCTCGTCCTGCCTGAATGGGAGCCGCTCTCCCGCCGCGATGCGGAGCTGCCACTGCACCAGGTCGATTCCGGTGACCAGCTCGGTCACCGGGTGCTCCACCTGGAGACGAGTGTTCATCTCGAGGAAGTAGAAGTTGGCATCGCGGTCGAGCAGAAACTCGCACGTGCCAGCGTTCACGTAGCCCGCGGCCTTGGCACCGCGCACCGCGGTCTCCCCCATGCGCGCGCGCAGCTCGGGAGTGACCGCGACGCTGGGAGCCTCCTCGATCATCTTCTGGTGGCGTCGCTGCACGGAGCACTCGCGCTCGCCTAACGAGAGCATGGTGCCGTGCTGGTCGCCGAGCACTTGGATCTCGACGTGGCGCGGGCCGACGATGTACTTCTCGACGTAAACCGCGTCGTCGCCGAATGCGTTTCGCGCTTCGCGCCGCGCCGTCTCCAGCGCGGATGCCAACTCGTCAGGCGCCTGCACCACGCGCATTCCCTTCCCGCCCCCGCCAGCAGCCGCCTTGAGCAGCACGGGATAGCCGAACTGCTCGGCAACCATCCGCGCGTCGTCCGCGTCGCGGAGCGCCTCGGTGGTCCCGGGCACGACCGGCACGCCGGCGTCGATCGCCAGCTTCCGCGCGGCGGTCTTGCTTCCCATCGCCGCGATTGCCTCGGGAGGCGGCCCGACGAAGATCAGCCCGGCATCACGCACCGCGCGCGCGAACGGCTCGCGCTCGGAAAGAAACCCGTAGCCGGGGTGAATTGCCTCCGCGCCCGAGCGCTTCGCCGCCTCGATGATCTTGTCGCCGCGAAGATAGCTCTCGCTCGAGGGCGCCGGCCCTATGTGGATCGCCTCGTCCGCCTCGCGCACGTGCGGCGCGTGCGCATCGGCGTCCGAATATACGGCGACGGAGCGAATGCCGAGCTCGCGGGCGGCGCGGATAACTCGAAGCGCTATTTCCCCTCTGTTTGCTACGAGAAGCTTCGAGAACATTAGTAACAGCGCGCCATCGGCCATCCGCCATCCGCCATCCGGGCACCCGCGTCGGAATCATCGCGCCGAGACTCGGATGGCGGATGGCGGATGGGGGATGGCGCGCTGTTCAAGCCTTTAAAGCGGTAGGTTTCCATGCTTCTTCGCCGGATTCCTCTCCCTCTTCCCCTGGAGCGTTTCCAACGCGTCGATCAGGCGCGGGCGGGTCTCGCGCGGATCGATGATGTCGTCGAGATAGCCGCGCCCGGCGGCGATGTAGGGGTGAGCGAACATCTCGCGGTACTCCTCGACCCGCGTGTCCATCGCGCGCTGCGGGTCGGAGCTGTCGTTGATCTCCCGCCGAAAGAGGATCTCGACAGCGCCCTTCGGTCCCATCACCGCGATCTCGGCCGTGGGCCACGCGACGTTGAAGTCGCCGCGAATGTGCTTGCTGCTCATGACGTCGTACGCGCCGCCATACGCTTTGCGCGTGATCACCGTGAGCTTGGGAACTGTCGCCTCGCAGTAGGCGTAGAGCAGCTTCGCGCCGTGCTTGATGATCCCGCCGTGCTCCTGTCCGACGCCCGGCAAGAAGCCGGGAACATCTTCGAAGGTCACCAGCGGGATGTTGAACGCGTCGCAGAACCTGATGAACCGGGCGCCCTTGAGCGAGGCGCTGATGTCGAGCACACCGGCGAGTACCGCCGGTTGATTGGCGACGACGCCGACACTGAACCCGCCCAGATGCGCGAAGCCGCAGATGAGGTTTTGCGCATAGTCTCGTTGCACCTCGTAGAACTCGCCGTCGTCGACCACACGACGAATCACGTCGTGCATGTCGTACGGCTTGTTCGGATTGTCAGGCACGACCTCGAGCAGCGTCTCATCGCGGCGATCGCGCGGATCGGCCGACGTTCCCCGCGGCGGATCACCCAGGTTGTTCGATGGAATGAAGCGGAAGAGCTCGCGGATCGCTTGCAGACACGCGAGCTCCGAGTCGTAGGCGAAGTGCGCGACGCCTGACACCGACGCGTGTGTGTCGGCGCCGCCCAGCTCTTCCATCGTCACGTCCTCGTGCGTCACCGTCTTCACCACGTTCGGGCCGGTGACGAACATGTACGAGGTTCCTCGCACCATGTAGATGAAGTCGGTGATCGCCGGCGAATACACCGCGCCGCCGGCGCACGGACCGAGGATGGCCGAGATCTGCGGGACGACGCCTGACGCGAGGGTGTTTCGCAGGAAGATTTCGGCGTAGCCGCCGAGTGACACCACGCCTTCCTGGATGCGCGCCCCACCCGAGTCGTTGAGACCGATGACCGGCGCGCCGTTCCGCATCGCGTGGTCCATGATCTTTACGATCTTCTCCGCGTGCGCTTCGGAGAGCGATCCCCCGAAGACGGTGAAGTCCTGGGAGAAGACGTAGACGAGGCGGCCTTCGATGCGTCCGTACCCGGTGACCACGCCGTCACCGTAGATGCGCTGCTTGTCGAGGCCGAAGTCGGACGAGCGATGGACAACGAATCGGTCGAGCTCGACGAAGCTTCCTTCGTCGAGCAGCACATCGAGACGCTCGCGGGCGGAAAGCTTTCCTTTCTCGTGCTGCGCCGCCAATCGCGCGGCGCCCCCGCCCTCCTCCGACTCCGCGCGGCGGCGTTCGAGGAGATCGAGTTTGTCTCGCATGCTCATGGCGGGGAAACTACCACTCGACCGTTACCCGTACTAGCCTCGAAATTCGAGATCCGAGATTCGAGATTCGGCAAAGAAAAACGCCCCCAGAGTCCTCTGGGAGCGTCTTCCGAATCTCGAATCTCGGATCTCGAATTTCGAATTTCGTCGGTTATTCCAACGTCGGCATCATCTCGCCTTCCGGCTCCGACACGTGAATCTTCGGCGGAGCTTCAGGACGCGGCGGTTGTTCCTCTGGAATGTTCGTCACCGCGAGCACGATACGGCGATGGATCGGATCGACTTCGAGAATGCGCATGTCGAACCGCATTCCCTCGTAGACCGCATCGGCCGGATTGGTGACAGCCTTCCCGGGAACTAGCTGACTGACCGGCACGAAGCCTTCGATGTCGTTGCCGATGTCGACGACCACGCCCTTGTCCATCAGGCGAACGACCTTTCCTTCGACTTCGGTCCCCACTGGATACGTTTCACCGATGCGCAGCCACGGATCTTCCGTCGCCTGCTTGAGTCCGAGCGAAATGCGCTTGTTCTCGGCGTCGATGTTGAGAATCACGACGTCGACCGTGTCGCCCTTCTTCACGACTTCCGACGGATGCTGAATGCGCTTCGTCCAGCTCATGTCGGAAATGTGGATCAAGCCGTCGATGCCGGGCTCGATCTCCACGAACGCGCCGAAGCTCGTCAGGTTGCGAACCTTGCCGGTGATGCGCGTGCCGACCGGATACTTGTACGGCAGGACGACCCACGGATCCTGCTCCGTCTGCTTCATCCCGAGCGAGATCTTCTCCTCGTTCGGATCGACTTTGAGCACGACCGCTTCGATCACTTCACCGATCGACACGAGCTTGGACGGGTGACGCACGTTGCGCGTCCAGCTCATCTCGCTGATGTGCACCAGACCTTCGATGCCCGGCTCGAGCTCGATGAACGCTCCGTAGTTCGTGATCGACACGACCTTCCCCTGAACGCGTGTGCCGACCGGATACTTGTCGGCCACATCCTTCCAGGGGTAGGACTGAAGCTGCTTGAGGCCGAGCGAGATGCGCTCGCGCTCCCAATCGATGTCGAGAATCTTGACCTCGAGCTCCTGGCCGATGTGCACGAGCTCCGACGGATGCGAGATGCGCCCCCACGACATGTCGGTGATGTGCAGCAATCCGTCGACGCCGCCGAGATCGATGAATGCGCCGAAGTCGGTGATGTTCTTGACCACGCCCTTTCGGACCTGATCCTTCTGGAGCTCCTTCATCAGCTTCTCGCGCTTGCCCGCACGCTCGACCTCGAGGATCACGCGGCGGCTCACCACGATGTTGCGGCGGCGCTTGTTGAGCTTGATGATCTTGAACTCGTACTTCTGGCCAAGCAGCTCGTCGATGTTCGGGACGCGACGGAGCGCGATCTGTGATCCGGGGAGGAACGCGTCGACACCCATCAGGTCGACGACGACACCACCCTTGATCTTCTTGACGAGCGTGCCTTCCACGGGCGTGTCGTTCTCGTAGGCGAGGCGGATCTTCTCCCAGACCCGCATGAAGTCCGCCTTCTTCTTCGACAGGACGACGGAGCCTTCCTGATCCTCGAGATGCTCGAGAAGGACCTCGACCTCGTCGCCGACCTTGAGGTCCGGGTGATCCTTGAATTCGTCGAGGGGAACGGCGCCTTCGCTTTTGAAGCCGATGTCGAGCACGACCATGTTGTCGCGGATCTCGAGCACCTTGCTCTTGACGATCTGGCCTTCATCGATGGAGGCGAGCGTGCCGTTGTACATCTCCATCATGGCCAGTCGCTCTTCATCGGTATACTGATCGTCCTCCCACCGGTCGTCCTTGTGGGAGAGAAGGCGAAGCTGGTTTTTCTGGTCGGTGCGGTTGCGAGGCGTCAGCATCGCATCCGGGTTCGGGGTTTCAAGCTCGGGCATAACGACGGTCATCTCCTGGAGTCCGCGGTTGCATCGCTCGCCGCGTCGAGGCTAAAGGGTTGAAATGTCGCGACTCGGCCATCGGGACTCGGCACTCGGCGCGTTGAGACTGATGCCTCGCGCGAAAGCCGAGTGCCGAGTCCCGATGGCCGAGTCCCGATCCGAACCTGTAAAAGTAGGCCAGACGGAGGGTTAAGTCAACCTGGCGGAGAATCAACCTCACGCCCGGCTGCGACGCGCACGAGCGCCACGATCCGCTCCACCTGCTCCTGCTGCGTGAGGTAGGTCGTGTCGAGCAGCACGGCGTCCTTGGCCTGCGTCGTCTGCGTGGCGTCGCGTGCGTCGCGCTGCACCAGGCGCTCGGTTTCAGCCGCGATCTCTTCGTCGGTCGGGGCGCGCCCCAATCGCTGAATCAGACGACGGCGCGCACGCTCCCACGGGTCGGCGACCAGAAAGATCTTGAGGTCGGCGTCTGGAAAAACGGCGGTGCCCATGTCGCGCCCGTCAACCACCACGTTGTTGCCTTTGGCCGCGAGTTGCACCTGCTCGTTGACCCACTGCCGCACCGCCGGCATCTGGGCCACCCTCGACACGTGCTGCGTCACCGCCTGTCCGCGTATCTCCTGGTCGAGCGGGGTGCCTAACGACTCCGGGACGAACGTCGTGCCGCGCTTGGCGAGTCGGACATCCTTCGATGCCTCCAGCACTCGCGCTTCCGTCCACTCCGACGCATCGCCGAGCGTGCGGAGCGCCATCGCGGTCGCTGCTCGATACAGAGAACCCGAATCGATGTGATGAAACCCGACGCGCTCGGCAACCCACCGGGCGGTCGACGATTTGCCTGACGCAGCCGGACCGTCGATGGCGACGACCAGCGAGGCGCCGGGCTGCCGAACGCGAGGTGTGTGAGGAGGCGTCGAGACCGTCGGCATCACCGCAGAGCGAGAGAGAGATCATCCCAAAAGCTGGGATACGATATCCTGACGCAATGCGGATCATCAACAGTGATCTGATTGTCCTGGAGAGCGCCGAGTATGCCGAAGGCCATGGCGATGCGATGGTCGCCGCGCGTGCGAACCATGCCGCGCAGCGGTTCAGTCGAGCCGCGAATGCGCATGCCGTCTTCCAGTTCGTCTGCCTCGACACCGAGCACGCGAAGGTTCTCGACGATGACCGCGATGCGATCGCTTTCCTTGACGCGCAGCTCCTTCGCCCCTGTAATCACCGTCTCGCCGCGCGCGCGCGCGGCAACGCAGGCGAGTAACGGCAGCTCGTCGATCATCGCCGGTACATCGCGTGGTGCGACTTCGACTCCTTTCAGATCAGCGGCCGATGCGGTGACCGTACCGACCGGTTCTCCGCCTTGCGGCTGCCCGAGCGTGACGGTGATCCGCGCGCCCATCGCACGCAGCGTCGAGAGGAAGCCGGTACGCGTCACGTTGAGACAGACGTCAGGTAGTCGTAGCTCGCCGTCGTCGGCGAGTGTCGCCAGTGCAATGAAAAACGCTGCGGATGACGGATCACGAGGAATCGTGAGGTCGAGTGGCTCGAGTCGCTCGGTCGGTGAAAGACCGACAGAAGTTCCGGCACCCTCGAGCGACACCCCCATGGCTCCTAGCATGCGCTCGGTATGATCGCGGGTGCGTGCTGACTCGCGCACGATGGCCGGTACACCGGCGGTCAGCGCGGCCAGCAGAATCGCGCTCTTCACCTGCGCGCTGGGTGTCTCCGTCGACCAGTCGATGGTGTGGAGCGAGCCACCGGTGACCGTCATCGGTAGGCCATCCCCACGCTCGAGCGCGACCTCGGCTCCCATCGCGCGAAGCGGCTCGGCCACTCGCCTCATCGGGCGGCGGCTCAGACTCTCGTCGCCGACAAACCTCGCGCGCAGACTGCTACCAGCAACGACACCTGCGGTGAGACGAGCGGTCGTTCCGCTGTTGCCGCAATCGAGGTCGGACGACGGCGCGCGCAGCGATCGCAGCCCGCGGCCGCGTATGACAATGTCATCGCCGAGCGAAGGAAGGTCGGTGCCTAACGAGCGCAGGATGCGGGCGGTGGATTGGATGTCGTCGCCCTGCAGGATACCGCGCAGTCGCGACGGTCCGTCCGCCAGTGCCGACAGGATGAGCGCCCGATGGGAAAGCGACTTGTCGCCCGGGACGCGAACCTCGCCGCTCACCCGGGTCCCGGGCACCGGGGTCAGCGCAGCGACTGCTCGAGCGCGGTCGCGGCGGAGGTGCCGGCGTCCCGATACTTCACGATGACGGGCGTTTGTAGTGAAAGCCCTTCGGCCTCGCCCCACATCGTGCGAACGGCGCGCGCTCCCGGCACGACCACCGCGCCCGCGGGAATTTCGAGCGGCGTATCGCCCGAAGCGCGGTAGACCTTGTCACGCACGATGTCGTAGACTGGGGTGCCGCGCGTGAGGAGGACACCCGACGCGATCACCGATCGCTCGCGCACCACGGTGCCCTCGTAGATGCCGCAATTCCCGCCCACGAAAACGTCGTCCTCGATCACCACCGGCGCCGCGTTGATCGGCTCGAGCACGCCGCCGATCTGCGCTGCGGCGCTCAGGTGCACACGCGCGCCGACCTGCGCGCACGAGCCTACGAGCGCATGTGAATCGATCATCGTCCCCGTCTCGATGTGCGCGCCAACGTTCACGAACATGGGAGGCATGCACACGACGCCTTTGGCGACATAGGCGCCGCGACGAATCGTCGATCCACCAGGTACGATCCGGACACCATCCTCGAGCGTGAACCGGCGCGACGGGAAGGTGTGCTTGTCGAAGAAGTAAAATGGCCCCGCGTCGTTAGGCGTCATGTCGGTGAGACGGCCGATGCGGAAGCCGAGCAGGATTCCTTGCTTTACCCACGGCACGGCGCGCCAGGTGCCGTCGTCCCCCTTCTCCGCCGCGCGAACCTCGCCCCGCTCGAGCTGGATGATGAGCTGCGCCACAACCTCGGCGCAGTTTCGGGTCACGCACTCACCGGTCGTGAGCAGCGCTTCTTGCTCCACGGCGTCTCGCAGCGCCGAGCGCTCGCGCAGCGGACTCATTGGATCGTCCCGGCGCGCTGGAGCGCGCTCCGCAATACCGACTCGTGCGTGTCCATCATCGGCACCAACGGCAGGCGCAGGACGTTCTTGATCCGACCCATCATCGCCAACGCCGCCTTCACCGGCAGTGGGTTGGACTCGATGAATGCGGCATGCATCCACGGGGTGAGACATTCGTGAATGTTGCGCGCGCCTTCGAAGTCGCCATCGCGCGCGTTCTCGACCAGGCGCACCACCGCGCGCGGAGTGGCATTCGAGATGACCGAGATGATGCCGTCTCCGCCCGCCGCCATAACCGCGAGCGTGAACCCGTCGTCGCCCGAGAGAACGGAAAAATGCGGCGGACGCTCGCGGATGATGTCCATGATCTGACTCAGATTCCCCGACGCTTCCTTGACGCCGACGATCCCCGGCACTTGCGCGAGTGTGAGCGTCGTCTTCGTCTCGATGTTGCTGCCTGTCCGTCCGGGAACGTTGTAGACGACGATCGGGAGCTCGACCGCCTCGGCGATCGCCTTGAAGTGCGCGATGATCCCCCGCTGCGGCGGCTTGTTGTACATCGGCGAGACGTGCAGCAGATGAGTGGCGCCCGCGTCTTTCATCTCACGCGAGAGCGCGATCGCCTTCTTCGTGTCGTTCGAGCCTGCACCGGCCATCACTGGTACGCGCCCGCGCGTTTGCTCGACAACAACCTCCACGACCCTGCGATGCTCGGCTGGCGTAAGCGTTGCCGCCTCGCCGGTGCTGCCGCACGGCACGAGGAAGTGCACGCCCTGCTCGATCTGCCAATCCACGAGCGCGCGAATCGCTGGCTCATCGACCTCGCCCGTCGCCGTGAACGGCGTGACGAGCGCGGTGCCGCAGCCGAAGAGCCTGTTCGTATCCGTCATCTGCTTCCGGTCTCCGTCTGGAGAAGATCCCGCATGGTGAACACGCCACGGCGCCCAATGAGCCAACGCGCGGCGGCGAGCGCTCCTTCGGCGAAAACGCGTCGATCCCGCGCAACGTGTGCCAGCGTCAACTGCTCGTACGCCGCGTCGAAGATCAGCTCGTGCGTGCCAGGTACCGAGCCGGTGCGCACGCTGGTAATCGGCACGTCACGTTCAAGGGCGGCTGACACCCGGCGCCCTAGCTCGATCGCCGTCCCCGATGGAGCGTCTTTCTTGGCGGAATGATGCGTCTCCACGATGTGCGTGTCGAATCCCGCAGAGTGCGCCACCAACTGGCCGGCCCGCTCGGCCAGCTGCCACAGCAGATTCACCCCAATCGAGAAGTTTGGCGCCCAAAAGAGGGCGCCACCTGAATCGCGCACCTCAACCGAGACGCGCTCGCGCTCCGCATCCCAACCGGTAGTGCCGGAAACGATCGGCACGCCGGCGCGAGTGCTGGCGAGAATGTTGTCGGGTGCCGCCGACGCAACGCTGAACTCCAGTGCTACGTCGGCGTCGCGCAATGCCTGACGATTTATCCCTGCGCCCCCCTGATTGCCATCACGCGCGATGGTAGCCACCACTGGCCATCCTCGCTCGGCGGCCAGCGAGGCGATGGCGCGGCCCATCTTCCCCGCTCCTATGATCGCCAGCTTGGGCGCTTCGGCGCTCATGTGAAAAACGCGTTGTGAAGCGCACGCATGGCCGGACCGAGCTGTTCGCCGTCTACGATCAACGTCAGGTTGATCTGAGTGGCACTCAGCGAGATCATGTGCACGGGGATGTCGCCCAGCGCGGCAAGTGCGCGCGCCATGGTCTGGCTATGACCGCCTAACGCCGCACCGACGATGGCAATGATCGCGCGATTCCGCTCGATCGAGACATCGCCGAGCGCCATGAGGTCGATGACGAGCCCTTCGAGGCGCGACGGGTCGTCGACAGTCACCGACACGGACACTTCGGACGTGGCTACGACGTCGACCGAGGTCGTGTGTCGCTCGAAGACGTCGAAGAGCGTCCGCAGGAAGCCGTGCTGCAGAAGCATGCGCGACGATCGAACCTTCACGATGGTGACGTCGCCTTTCCCGGCAATCGCGCTCACCGGTCGACGTGGTGCTTCAGCGGCGATGAGTGTGCCGCGGCCGTCGGGTCGCCGGGAGTTGTATATGAACACCGGAATACCGCGACGAACTGCCGGAGCGATCGTGCTCGGGTGGAGCACCTTTGCACCGAAGGACGCGAGCTCGGCCGCCTCTTCGAACCGGATCTGCTCGATCAAACGGGCGCCCTCGACCACGCGCGGATCGGCGGTAAGCATGCCGTCGACGTCGGTCCAAATCTCGATCGCTTCGGCGTCGAGTGCCGCCCCCACCAGCGCGGCACTGAAGTCGGAGCCGCCCCGTCCGAGCGTCGTCGTGAGTCCCGTGATCGAGCTGCCGATGAAGCCGCCCATGACCGGCACCGCTCCGGCTTGCACCAGCGGTAGCAAGGCCTCTCGCGCAGCTTCCTCGATGCGCTCCTCGTTAGGCACCGCTTTGGTAAACTGTTCGTCGGTGATCACCACCTGGCGTGCATCGACGTGCTCGGCGGGAAGATCGTTCGCGCGAAATGCGGCCACCACCAGCTGCGCCGACAGCTGCTCTCCCGTGGCGACGATGACATCCTGACTGCGTGGCGTCAGGAATCCGAGCACCGAGAGCGCTTCCGCGAGACTTGCCAGGTGGTCGAACATCGCGCTCAGCTCGGAGCGAATGTCGTCGCAATCGTCGCCGCTGAGCAACGTGTCGCACTCTGTCAGGTGACGCGCTCGCAGCGTCTCCACACCGCTTAGCGCGCCGATGAGCTGCCCGCTCCCGGCCTGCTCGGCGATTGCGATCAGCTCGTTGGTCACACCGGCCAGCGCCGAGACCACGACGAGCGGCTGGCGATCGAGGCGCGAGCGCACGATGTCGGCAGCACGCGCGATGGCTTCGGCGTCCTGCACCGAGGTGCCGCCGAACTTGAGAACGATCACCGGGGGACGAGTCCTCTCGCGGTCATGAGCTCGGCGTTCAGGATGGATGCGCCGGCAGCGCCGCGAATCGTGTTGTGTCCGGACGCGACGAGACGGATGTGAAGCACTGGATCGTCGCGCACGCGCCCGACTGTTACCGACATGCCACCGCCGATGTCCGCATCGCGCTTCGGCTGCGGCCGATCGGGTGCCGAGTGGACGATCAGCGCGCGCGCGGGCGAGCTCGGGAGAGAGCGTGCATCCGGAGCACCTTGCCAGGCGCAGAGCGTCGCGACAGCCTCGTCAGGCGTGACCGCGCGTCCGAAACCGACGGACATGCAGGCAGTGTGTCCGTGCTCCACGGCCACGCGATTGGTGTGCGCGCTTACGCGAATGTCCGCCGGCTCGACGCTTCCGTTACGTAGGGTGCCGAGGAACTTTCTCGTCTCCTCTTGCAGCTTCTCCTCTTCCTTCGGGATGTGTGGGATCACGTTGCCGAGGATGTCGAGCGATGCCACGCCGGGATATCCGGCGCCGGACACGGACTGCATCGTGCTCACGAAAAGCTGTTTTACGCCGAAGCGCTCGTGCAGCGGCGCAAGCGCGAGCGCGACGACGATCGCGGCACAGTTGCCGTTGGTGACGATTCCGCCCGGCCATCCGCGCTCCGCGCGCTGACGATCGAGCAGCGAGAGATGATCGGGATTCACCTCGGCAATGACCAACGGCACGTCGGGATCCATCCGATGCGCGCCGGCGTTGCTGAGCACGATCCGTCCCGCTCGCGCGAAGGCCTGTTCGGTCTCGCGGGCGACGGATGCATCGAGCGCGGAGAAAACCAGCGTCCCTTCCACGAGCGATGGCTCGCACGCCAGCACGGGCATGTCGAGCACGTCGGCGGGAAGATCGCCGAAGATCGCGCGCGTCGCTTCCCGATAGCTCTTTCCGGCGGAGCGTTCGGAGGCAGCGAGTGCTACGAGCCGGAACCAGGGATGACCGTGCAGCAGTCGAACGAACGTCTGGCCCACGGCGCCGGTTGCCCCTAGGACTGCGACGGGAATCTGCTCGCGTGCCGGGACGCGCGTGCTTGCGGCCGAGCTCATCGGTCAATCACGCGGCGAGAAGGGAGCGTACCAGCCGCTTGTACGTGTCGACGCTTTCGCGCAGCTCGTTGACGTCGATGTACTCGTCAGGCGTGTGGGCGACGTTGATAGACCCCGGACCGAAGAGAAGTGGTGTTCCCCAGCGGTCGAGCAGCGGGATGTCGCTGGTATAGGCGACCGGCCCGCAGTCGAATCCGGGGAGCACGTGAAAGTGCTGAGCTGGAATGTAGGAGCCGTATTGGATTTCGGCGCGCCCGTCGACCCAGCGCTCGAGCAGCTCCTTCACCTCGCTCACGTCACCCACCAGCCGGAACATCAATTCGGCCTCGGCGCGCTCGGGAACGATGTTGGCTTCGGTGCCTGCGCGAAGGACTCCGATGTTCACTGTGGTCTCGCCGAGTCGCTGATTCGTTGGAAGCTTGATGCTTCGCAGCGATGGGAGAAGATCGAGCATCGGTTCCAGCGCGGAGCGGCCGAGGTGCGCGTACGCTGAGTGCGCAGCCTTTCCCGTGGTGCGCAGCGTAACCCGGAGCGAGCCCTTCGCACCCGTGGCAAGCTTGCTTTCGGTGGGCTCACCGTTGATCAGGAATCGGCTGGTGGCAGCAAGCTGATTCGCCGCGCGCGCGCCGTCGGATCCTTTCTCTTCGCCGACGACGAACAGCAAGTCGATGCGCTCTTCCCCTTCGCTGACCAGCTGTTCTCCGGCGACGAGCATGGCGGCGACGATTCCTTTCGCGTCGCAGGCACCACGACCATAGAGCCGGTCGCCGGAGAGCGTTGGCCGAACGAAGGGCGGAACGGTATCGAGGTGCGTGGAGAGGGTAACGCCTCCGCCCACGCGCGATGCCCATACGTTCCCGCGACCGGGGGTGACCTGCTGCACGGTGACATTCCAGCCACGGGCAACGAGTCGCCGGGCGACGAAGTCGACGATCTTGGCCTCGCCGCCCGTTGGCGACTCGAACGACATGAGCTCCGCAGCGAGCGCGACGACGTCGGTCATGGCGGGAAGATAGAGGGAGGAGGGATGGCGGAGGAGGAGGCAGGCGAGATTCGAGATTCGAGATTGGAGATTCGAATGGCATACCGGAGGAACTACGAATCGGTCATTTCGAATCTCGAATCTCCAATCTCGAATCTCGCTTGGTTTGCTGTTGACACCGCGGAATTTCCCGCTAAACTACATACCGAAGATGTCCCGAAGTACCGGATTTGGCGTAGAAAGCAGGATGTGTGATGGACAGCCGTAAAGAGTGGTTTGGAGAGCAGTTGGATCTTCCGCTCTCAAGCGATTTCGAGGGGAGCTGTGCACGGGAGCGAGAGAGCGCGGTCGAGCCGACGCTCGAGCTGGTGCCCGGTGGCGCGTCCGAGTCCGCCCCGCCCGTTCTCTCCGACGAATTGCTCGACGCCTGGCGCGCGAATGCCCGCTGCGTCGAATGCGGCCGACTCGTCGATGCGCCGCACGATGCCGCCTTTCTCGTCGCGGCTCGGCGTATTGCCCACACCGCGACGTGCTTCCTCCCTGCCCTCCTGCGCCGACATCCCTCACTCAAACGGCTCAGCACGCGCACGCGAACGGCGCGCACAGGGGAGGTGGTCCCGCATCACGACGAGAATGGCAATGCGTAAGGCGACCAACGGAAAACGGCCGCAGGCGCGCAAGGTTGCTCCGAAGCGACCGAATGGTAGTGGCCGCGCCGACCCGGTTCGCCTGATGCGCATTCGAGCGCTGGATCCGCTCGCTGCATGCGGGTCCGAGACAACGGTCATGCAGCTCTTTCGCGTTGACGATCTGCCGACGGCACACTCAGCGACCCACCTCGTCTTCTTCGATCGCCGCGGGTGGTACTGCGAGCACGGCCGGAACTGTCCCGCCGTGGAAGTAGTCCGAAAGCAGAATGGGAAAGCTTCTTCGAGACGATAAGGCTGGATTGGACAATGATTGCGAGACACGAGACACAAATTCAGAAAACCGACGTCCAGGACGTCTGGGCACAGCTGGCGGCGCCGCTGCCTCAAGGCTCGATCTCATGGCGGCAGGACGGGCGACCCGTGCAGCGCGACGGAAAGTTCTACGCTCGGTTCGTCGCGTACGTCGATGCCAACACCGTTCGCGAGCGGCTCGACAGCGTCGTACCGGGCGAGTGGAATCTCACCATCGAGCTTCTGCCGCCGATGCCGCACATCGACGAGCAGCTGCCCGAGCCTCCGATGTGCGCGTTCAAGGCGCGTCTTCAGATCCTCGGGGTCGTGCGCGAGGATGTGGGCACCGGTAAGGACTACAAGTCGGCCGCGACCGACGCGTTCAAGCGCGCGGCGGTCCGGTTTGGAGTGGCGAACGAACTGTACGACTACGAACAGAACTGGGTGCGCGTCGACGGCGACGGAAGGTTCGCCAAGCCGATGGAAGATCCTCAGGTCGCGTACGATCGGCGGCTTGCGCGCACCAAAGGAGAGCGCGCGGGTGCGAATGAGGACGCGGAGCCGTCATCTGGCGCGCCTACACTCGAGCTGAAGAAGGCGACGCTCACGTCAGATGTGCCGTCCTGCCCCAAATGCGGCGGACGGATGTGGGACAATCGGATTGGCAAGCGCAATCCGAAGGCGCCGGACTTCAAGTGCCGCGACCGGTCGTGCGATGGCGTCATCTGGCCAGCGAAGCCGGTGAAGGCGGACGCGGCTCCGACGACGGTGGAGGCGAAGGAAGAACAGCAGCCGCCGTTGGCATTGGGGACGGAGGAAGTGCCTTTCTGACATCGGGACTCGGCCATCGGGACTCGGCCCTCGGCTCGTGGCGCTCTAGGACCAGTCACCACGAGCCGAGGGCCGAGTCCCGATGGCCGAGTTGCCCTCAAGTCACGGATGCAACGCGAATTCGCAGCCTCGCGTGATCTAGCCCCCCGTCGACTGTTCCTGCGGCCCATCACTTGAACTGCCGGGCAGCCTTCGCACGGCGGCGGCCGGTCTCCTTGGACCTCCGGCTTCGCACCGCCGAGAGAATGAGCCGTACTCGAAGCAGGAGGAAACCTATGCTGAAGCGCTTTACTTCACTCGTCGCTATTGCGGCGGCATTCGCCATGGGCGCGTGCGATGACGACGATGACGCAACTGGCATCGACGAGATCGCAACCGTTCGCATCATCAACGCGGCGTCTGCTACGCAGTCGCTCGATGTCCGCCTCGAGGATGAGCTGTTGGTGGGCAACATCGCGTTTGGATCGTCCTCGGCGTGCCAGGAAGTCCCGGCTGGGAGTCAGGACTTCGTGTTCCGCTCGAGCGGTTCCACCACCGATCTCGGCACGTTCAACGCCGATCTCACGCAAAACACCAGCTACACGCTGGTCTTCAATGGTGGGACGGCGGTCGATCTGCTGACCGACGACGCACCAGCGCCCGCGGCGGGCCAGGCCAGCATTCGCTTCTTCAACGCGACCGGCGGCGCCATTGACGTCCACGCGACCGCCCCGGGCTCCAACGCCTTCGGCGCGACGCCTACCGCCGCCAACATCGCGGCCGATGCCTCGTCGGCGTTCGTAACGTTCCCGCTCACCAACAACCGGATCCGCGTGACGGCAGCGGGCAGCACGGCCAACGTGCTCCTCGACATCCCGGCACTCAACATCCCGACCGGCGGTATCGCGAACGTCATCCTGACTGAAAATGCGGCTGGCGACGTACAGTTCGTCCTCGCCGAGCCCTGCTAAGTCACCGGAAATTCTCAGCTTCACGCAAGCGCGGTGTCTACGGACGCCGCGCTTTTTTTTCCCCTTCTGGCGGTCCACGTCGTGCAGAGCGAAGCTTTGAGACGGCCGACGATCGGCGAGGAGGTTCAATGCCCAGGCGCTTGGTAGCAACGCTGCTCGCATCCGCATCGCTTCTGCTCGCCGCGTGTGACGACGATGACCCGACCAGCAGCCGCGTGCTCGCCGAGATTCGCGGCGCGAACGCCTCGGCGGCGACGCCGACCATCGACGTCTTGGCCGACGTGCCGCCCGTCGTGATCCTCGGCGACATCGCGTTCAACAGTTCGAGCGGCGATTGCGCGCGCGTGCCTCAAGGTGACCTCGTCTTCACGGTCCGCGCGCACGGCGGCACCGCTGACCTCGCCACGACGACGCAGACGCTGGTGGGTGAGACTCGCTATACCCTGCTCTTCCTGCCTAACAATGCAGTGCACTTCCTGCTGGACGACGCCGAGAACCCGGCGGCCAACGTGGCGAGGCTCCGCTTCATCAATGCGGCCGGTGTGAACGTCGACGTCTACGTGACGGAGCCAAACGCCAGCTTGTTCGCCACGACGCCCAGAGCGGCGGCCTTGACCGCCACGCCAACGACCTGGATCGACGTACCGACGTCGAACAACCACATCCGCTTCACGCCCAACACATCCGAGCGCGTGCTGCTCGACATTCCGTCATTCGACTTCGGCGACCGGATCGTGACCGTAGTGCTGACGCGGACCGCAGCGGGAGCGCTGAGTCACCTGGCCGTGGAGCCCTGCTCCTAAGGCGAGGGAGACACGCTCGAGCAGTCGCTCTCGGTGACCGTCCCTTCACCGCACTGAACATGAGCACGATCACTGAGCTGGCGTCCAATCTGGTCGACATGTGCCGGCAGGGCCGGTTCGTCGACGCCGTCGACAAGTTCTATGCGCCGAACATCGTGAGTGTAGAGTCGGTCGACTTCGGTCTCGGCAAGGAGCAGCGCGGGCTGGAGGCCGTGCGCGGCAAGAATGTCTGGTGGGAGGAGAACAACGAGCTTCATGGCGTCCAGGTCGCCGGCCCCTTCGTTGGAGCGGGGCGTCATTCGAACCAGTTCGCGGTGCGCTTCGACTTCGACGTGACGTCGAATGCCACTGGCCAGCGGCGCAGGGTCGTCGAAATGGCGCTGTACACGGTGGAGGACGGCCGCATCGTTCGAGAGGAATTCTACTATCCGGCCGCCTGACGACGCTCTGAGCGACGCCGCGCGCGAATCACCTGTGAGCAGTGCCCGGGGCGGGAATCGAACCCGCACTCCCTATACGGGAAAGGGATTTTAAGTCCCTCGCGTCTGCCGTTTCGCCACCCGGGCGGCGCACTCGCAACGAAACGGGAGCGGCGTGGGCCGCTCCCGTGCGTCGCAGTCCAGAGCGGGAAACGGGACTCGAACCCGCGACCCCAACCTTGGCAAGGTTGTGCTCTACCAACTGAGCTATTCCCGCGACTCTCCATCAAATATAGAAGGCGCGAAACGGCCACTCAAGCCGATCAGGGCCTGAGTCCGAGCGCGTGCACTGCGTACCATACCGTCCACGCGAGCAGCCCGGAAAGCGACGCGTCCCCACCATTGCTCACGGCTTTTCCGTCAGGCGCCACCTCTTCAGCCGCAAAGCCGTTGTCGAGGGGCGCGCGACGAAGCCATTGGAGCACCTCGCTTCCCTCGGGACCGAGCAATCGCGCGCACTGCGTAGCGAGCCACTTCGGCTCAGCACCGACTCCGCGCACGGTACGGCGGTAGGCGGAGTCGTGGCGCTCGACGGTCTCGTACAACGGAAGCCAGTAGGCGGACGCTAGCTGCTCGGCGTCGGTGTCTTGCCCGCCGATGAGATCGATTGCGGACGCGAACGTGATCGTACCCTCGCGCTCGAGCGAAAAGTGCCGGCGAAGCGCGGCGCGGACGGCCTCGGGATCCTGCACCTCGCGTGCGCTCTCCTCATCCAACGTCCGCCGTAACACGTCGAGCGCCTGCGCGACGACGGCATTTCCATGCAAGGTGTACGGAAACCTCGCGGGAGCGCCGGACAACGACACTTCGGTGGAATAGAGCGGTACGTGCTCGTCACGCCGATCGGCCAGATCGTCGGCCGACAGGTACAGCGTATCCGCCAATACCGGCTCTTCTACGATTTGATCGTCGCCGGTCTCGCGAATGTAGCGATCGGTCGCTAGCGCAAACGACGCCAGCCCTTCGAGTGAAAAGCCGGGCTCGAAGAGCGTGCCGTCCAGGTAATGCACGCCGTTGCCGGGAGCGTAGCCATGGAGCTCGCAAGCTCGGAGCAAAAGCTCTCGAGCCAGCGCCGAATCGGCGAGTTGCACCGCCGGAAGCGTCCAGGAGAGCGCTTCCCAATCGCGCACGGTCACACCGTGTCCGTTCCAGGGAACGCGCGTACGCACCAAATAAAAGTGCGCATCATCGAGCGCGCGTCCCAGCGACGTGAAGTACGCGAACACGAGATTCCGATTGATCAGGCGGTCGACGCTCTCGTGTCCGACGGTCTGCTCCAACCCAGCGAGGGCGTCGCGCGTGAGCGTCAGGAGCTCTTCCCATCCGCGTCGGCGCATGACAGTCACTGTCGCTTCGGCGCCATCGCGCTCCGGACCGGCGGCGATGTAAAACGCGGCGCTGGCGCGACCGCTCTGGGGAACGCTGACATCCCGATGCATTGCGAACGAAGGCGCATCAGCATCGGTAGTCTCGAGTCGAATCGCATCGTCGGACGTAATGGCCAACGCCGCGAGACCCGGCTGCGCCGCGCCCTCGAGGACGACGCGGTCGGGCGCGGTCGTCATCACGCGATGCGCATCATCGGTGGCGCGTGCGGTGCGCACACGGATCTGCCGGTGGCCGAGCCGGCCCTCGAGCGAGAGCGTGGCGGCGACGGGCGTCGCGCCGCGGTTCTCGAGACCGAGCGCGTACACCGCGCCAGCCACGTCTGCGTCTCGACCGAACGGCGCGAAGATGGTGGCGCGAAGCACGATCGTGCCGATGGTGCAGGTGAACGTCGGCAGCCAGCTGTGCGTCCGCTCCCACGCCAGTCCCTGCGCGCCGAGATCGATCACGCGTCCGTCGATCCGCAGCACCGGGCGGAGCAACGGCGCCGCGGAGCCACTCATGAAGTCCGCATCACCCGCAAATTCGACCGCCGCGCGCGCGCCACGATGCAGGATTCCGAGCGCGTGCAAGGAGCCGTCAGCCGGATGAATGCACGGGAGCGTGAGCCAATGATTACCCGTGACCTGCCACGGGATATCCGGCGTGGGAACGCGGCTGACGATTGACGGCGATTCGGTTGACACGCGCGGGGTACAATGGTAGTCTCACCCCCCGATCGTCAACGATCGTACGATGCTCGTCTCGCACGCGGCCGTGCGTGTCATCCACGGCCGCTTCTTTTGTAGGAGCGCGAAGCCCGTCACTCCATCCATGCACCTCATTCGATGGACGAAGCGCGCCCTGTACGCGCTCGCGCTCGCCGCCGGCTCGGTATACGGCGCAAGTGCACACGCGCAGGCGATCATCGGCATTGGTGACGACGCGATCGGCGTTCCCCGCGGCCGCGTGCGCCTGACGATAGAAGGAGCTTTCAGCCGGCACGACCGTGTCTTCGATATCGACGGGAACAGCGTACCGTTCGGAGCCGAGTTCGCGCGCGACTCCTTGGGTGCCGACGCGCTCGAGCCTCTGCGCCCGATCGAGAGCGCGCTACGATCGCTTTCCGGTTTGCCGGATGCGCGCGTCACCCTCGGCCGCAGCGTCGCCACATTCTCCTCACGAATTGCGACCACGCGCTTTGCTCTCGAAGCGGGCGTCACCAACCGCCTAACGATTGGTGCAATGCTGCCGATCGTTCAGACGCGGGTCACGCCGTTCATCAATGTGAATCCGAACGCGATAGGTGGGAACATCTCGCTCAACCCCGCCACCACCGACGCCGCGATCCAGCTGCAGAACCAGCAATTCTTTCAGCAGTTCCTGGCGGCTCAGGCGCAGCTCGGCTCGCTGATCACTGACTGTTTGGCCGGGTCGGCCGATCCACGTTGCCCGAATGCGCTGGCGCAGGGTCCGGCGCTTCAGGCCGCGGCCATTCCCTTCGGCACGCAGCTGCAAAGCGTATTCGGCAGCATGTTCGTGCCTCTCGTGGGAACGCAGACCGATCTCGCGATGCGCGCGCGCCTGACGAGCTTCGCCAACACGTACAATTCGTTGCTCGGCTCGAGCGTGATTACGCACCCGGGCCCGATCGGCGCATCGCGCACGTTCAGCACGAACGACTTTCAGGATCTGGTGAGCAGCGCGGACTTCGCCTTCCGGCCGCTCCTGCAAATACGACGCGAGGGGATAGGCGACATCGAGCTTGGCGGGCAGTTCCTGTTGATCAACACGCTCCCAGGCGACCGTCGCCTTCGACCTACCGGCGCCGGCGTGCGGCTCGCGGTAGGAGGACTCGTCAGACTCGGCACGGGCTCGCCTGAATCGCCGGACGACCTGGCGGACATTGGAACCGGTGATGGCCAGACCGACGTCGAAGCTCGCGCGGTGACCGATCTCGTCCTGGGCCGGCGAGCATGGATCAGCATCGGCGGGCGCTACGGCTGGCAGATGAAGGATGAGCTTCCGATGCGAATCTCGCCCCGCGACGAGCCGTTTGCGCCGCTCTATACGAGGCGCACGGTGTCACGCGATCTCGGTGATTACATCGAGCTGGAAGCCACGCCGCGCTTCGTGCTCTCTCGCTACTTCATGCTCGGCGGCCAGTACGTTTATCGGAGAAAGGCCGAGGACAAGCACACGGGCACTTTTGCCGTGACGAACCTTGCGGGCGACAACGTGACGCTGGACGCCGGGGTACTCGATGTGGGAACGGAAGAAGTGGCGCATCGAGTCACGGGCGGCGTCGTGTTCTCGACGGTTGCTGCCTATCGCGAACGTCGGGCCCGGTGGCCGATCGAGATCTCGTTTCGGCACACGGAGACGCTCGCCGGCTCAGGCGGTTTCGTGCCGAAGACAGTCGTGGAGTCGATTCAGGCGCGGCTGTACGTCAGGCTCTTCGGGCCCGACGACCGGCCGCGGGCCGCCGCGGCGCCGCGCTGACGGAGGCAGCTTCCAACAGCTCGCGCGCATGCGCGAGACTCAGCTCGCTCTCGGGGTCGCCGCCCAGCATCCGTGCGATCTCGGTCACGCGATCCTCGCCTGACACGACACGCGTGTCGGCCGTCGTCACGCCTTCGCGCGCACCTTTGGTAACGACGATGTGATGGTGCGCGCGCGCCGCGATCTGCGGGAGATGTGAGATGGCGAGGACCTGATGGTGCGCGGCGACGCGACGCATCGTGTCCCCAACGTGCAGCCCGACTTTGCCGCCAATTCCGGCGTCGACCTCGTCGAAGACGAGGATCGGCGTGTGGTCGAGCCGGGCCAGAATGGTCTTCAACGCCAACATCACGCGCGATAGCTCTCCGCCCGACGCCACTCGCGCCAGCGGCCGCGCCTCGTGCCCAACGTTGAGCGTCACGCGGAACTCGACATCCTCCGCGCCCGTAGCCGCGATCTCGCCGCGAGGCGCGAGCACGACGCGGAAATGACCATCGGGCATTCCCAGCTCGGGCAAGAGCTCGTCGACGGCGCGCGCGAGCTTTTCCGCCGCCGCCGTGCGTGCTTCGGTCAGCAGCTCGGCCGCACTTTGCAACGTCGATGCGAGCTCGGCCTGCTTTCGCTCCAGCTGCTTGAGATCGAAATCGGCGGTATCGACGAGCTCGAGCTCGGCGCGCGACCGCACGCCGGTTTCGATGACGTCGGTGATCGACGGGCCGTATTTCTTTGTCAGACTGAAAAGCAGGTCTCGCCGACGTTGCACCTCTACGAGGCGAGCGGGATCCAGATCGACGCGCTCGGCGTATTCTTCCAGCTCTCGGGCCAATTCCTCCAGAGCGTAGAACGCAGAGTCGTATGTCTCCTGCACGCGGGCGAGCGTCGGATCGATCCGCTGAATGGATGCCAGCGATTTCTGAACGGCCGCTAGCCGATGAAGCACCGCATCATCGCCGCCGTCGAGCGCGGCCGCTATGCCTTCTGCCAGCGAGCGAAGCTCGTCCGCGTGCTCGAGCCGGCGCGCCTCTTCCTCCAGGCGCTCGTCCTCGCCCGGGAGCAGCTTCGCCTCTTCGATCTCACGCGTGACGTGTCGAAGGTAGTCGGCTCTGCGTTCCGCCTCCGATTTGCGACGCCGGAGGGAATCGATGTCCCGGGCGATAGCGCTCATCGCGCCGAACGCGTCGCGTACGCGGATGGCAGCATCGGTGGCGCCGCCGAACGCATCTAGAATGGCGCGCTGCGAGTCTTCGTCGAGCAACGTCTGCGCTTCGTGTTGCCCGTGAAGGTCGACCAAACGGCGACCGATCTCCGCCAGCACGCCGGCGGTGACGGTGGTGCCATTGATCCAGGCGCGGGTACGACCGGCTGCCGAGATCTCTCGACGCAAAACGACTGTCTCGTCATCGACATCGATTCCCCGCTCGTCGAGCTGCTCCGCGAGCTCGGGGCGACTGCCGGCTTCGAAGACACCTTCCACGATCGCCTTGTCGGCACCAGTACGAATCAGATCGGAGCTTGCGCGCTCGCCGAGCAAGAGCCCGAGGGCGCCGACGATGATGGACTTGCCGGCGCCGGTCTCGCCGGTGAGGACGTTGAAGCCGCCGGCGAGGGGGAGCGTGAGCGCATCGATGATGGCGAAGTTGCGAATGCGCAGCTCGGTCAGCACGTCTCGTCTACGTCCTCTTGTCCAGGTCCGCCCCACCCGAGCTTGGTGCGCATGCGTGCGAAGAAGCTCGTGTCCCCCAAGCGCACCATGAGCACCGGCTGCTCGGCGCGCTTCACGTGCAGGACTTCTCCAGGCGCAAAGGTAGCACCGACTTGGCCATCGATCGTGACCAAAAGCTCCTCCGGTCCATCGTCGGCGCGCACCGTGACCGTCCCGCTCGGTGGCAGCACGATGGAGCGCAGTGCGAGCGAGTGGGCCGAGATCGGCGTGATGATGATCGACTCGACTGACGGCACGACGACCGGCCCGCCGGCGGAAAGGCTGTAAGCAGTCGAGCCCGTTGGCGTCGAGATCACGAGCCCATCGGCGGCGAACGCGGCGACCAGCTCGCCATCGCCGTAGACGCGAAGCCGTACGACTCGCGCAAAGCCGCCTTTGTGAAGGACCACGTCGTTCAGCGCGCGCCACCGATGATCGGTCTCTGCGCGCGTGGTGTGCGCCTCGAGCGCCATGCGCGATGACACCAGATAGTCGCCGCTAGCGAGACGCTCGAGTGCACGCTCCAGCTCCTCGGAGCCACACGCTGTGAGGAAGCCGAGCCGCCCGAGGTTGATTCCGAGGATCGGAACGTCGTGCCCGGCCAGGAGACGTCCACCGCGGAGCATCGTTCCGTCGCCGCCTAACGTGATGAGCGCGTCGAGCCCCGTGACGTCGTCGAGGCGCGTGCCACCCGCCAGCTCGTGCAGCTCCGGCTCGAGCTCGAGCGCGATGCCGAGCTCCGGAGCGCGCCGGCGTATGAGTCGGAGCAAGTCGTCCAGTCGCTCGTACCTGCGATTGCCGACGACGCCGACGCGGATCACCCGGTGAGCGCCTCCGTCTCGTGCAACGCGCGCACGCGGCGCGCAATCCCCGCCGCGTCGAGACCGGTGAGCTCGAGCTGTTTCTTGCGCGGCGCCTGCTCGATGAACGTGTCAGGCACGCCGTGAACGGCGACGCGAACCGATGAGTCCAGCCGCTCGATCGCGGCGCTCATGCAGGCGCCAAACCCGTTCACGACGGTTCCTTCCTCCACCACGAGAACCTGCTTGTGGCCGCTCAGTACGGCGGCCAGCGTGAGCTCGTCATATGGCTTGAGAAACCGGCAGTTCACGACGGTGACGTCGAGCCCATCGTTCGCCAGCGTCTCGGCCGCGGCGAGCGCCGGAAGAACCATCGTTCCAACGGCGAGGATCGCGACATCGCGGCCGCGCCTAACGACCTCCCACGTGCCGTACGGGATTGGCGAGATCTCACGCGCGTGCGGCACGACGTCAGGCGCGGCATCGCGCGGATACCGCAGACAGAACGGCCCGTCCTCGTGCGCCAGCCCGGCGCGAAGGAGCCCGACCATCTCGCGGCCATTCATCGGCGCGGTGACTGTCATGCCGGGCACGGCGAGCATGTACGCAATGTCGTACAGGCCCATGTGTGTGGGACCGTCCTCGCCTACCAGCCCCGCTCGGTCCATCGCAAAAATCACCGGCAGATGCTGGATGGCGACATCGTGTATGACGTTGTCATACGCCCGCTGAAGAAACGTCGAATAGATCGTCACCACCGGACGCATCCCCTGTGTGGCAAGCCCGCCCGCGAAGGTCACCGCATGTCCTTCGGCAATGCCGACGTCGAAGAAGCGAGTTGGATGCGCCTTGGCGAAGATGTTGGTGCCGGTGCCCGTCGGCATCGCGGCGGTGATCGCCACGAGGTTCGGATGCCCTTCACCCAGATCGGCCAGCCCTTTTCCGACCACGGCGGTGTACGCCGCATTCGCGCTCGACTGCGCCCGCTGCTTTCCGGTTGCCGGATCGTGACCCGGTGGGAGCGCATGCCACTTTTCGCCGTGCTCCCCCGCCGGAAATCCCTTCCCTTTCTGCGTGATCACGTGGATCAGGCGGGGTGAGCCCAGATCGCGCACCGCGGCGAGCGTGTCGACCAGAACATCCATGTCGTGGCCGTCGATGGGCCCGAAGTACCGGAACCCCAGCTCCTCGAAGAGCACGCCCGGTGTGAGGAAAGACTTCATGCTCTCCTCCCACTTCCTCACGATCGTGCCCATGGCGGCGAGTGGGCCCGGAAGGTTGTCGACCGTATGGCCGATCGCGCTGCGCACTCGGTTGTAAATGGGATTGCGCTGTATGGAGCCGAGGTATTTGGAGATCGCGCCCACGTTGGGCGCGATCGACATTTCATTGTCGTTGAGCACGACGATGATGTCACGCTCCGACGCGCCGGCGTTGTTCAGTCCCTCGTACGAAAGCCCACAGGTCAGCGCGCCGTCGCCGACGACGGCGACCACACGGAAATCTTCACCCTTAATGTCGCGCGCGGTGGCCATGCCTAACGCGGCCGAGATCGCTGTCGCGGCATGACCGGCGCCGAAGGTGTCGTACTCGCTCTCGGCGCGCTTCAGAAAACCCGAGATGCCGTGCTCCTGACGCAACGTCTCGAACCGACCTTTGCGGCCAGTGAGCATCTTGTGCGGGTAACCTTGATGACCAACGTCCCACACCAGCTGGTCGCGCGGCGTGTCGAACACGTGATGCAGCGCGACTGCGAGCTCCACGACGCCCAAGCCGGCGCCGATGTGGCCACCGGTCCGCGAGCAGCTGTCGATGAGCGCGGCACGAATCTCATCGGCGAGCGTGCGAAGCTCTTCGCGCGAGAGCGACTTCAAGTCAGCGGGTAGATCGATCCGATCGAGTACGGACATGGCATCCCTGATGAAAAAAGGCGCGGCGCTCGGTCCTGCGTCAGCTCTGCCGCGCTACCGCATATCGGGCCAACCGCTCCAGCTCCGGCGTTGCGAGCCCGACGTCGCGCAACTCCGCACAGCCATCGTCCACCAGCGACCGCGCAATCGAAAGCGCACCATCGACGCCGAGCAGCGCCGGATAGGTGCGTTTGCTTCGAGCTGCATCTCGACCCGCGCTCTTGCCCAGCTGGTCGCTCGTCGCCGTTGCATCCAGCACGTCGTCGGCGATCTGGAACGCGAGACCGACTCGCTCGCCGAAGCGCTCCAGCGCCGTCCTGGACTCGAGCGCGACACCCGCGGCAAGGCCACCGATGGCTATCGACGCCGCAATGAGCTCACCTGTCTTCGCCCGATGAATGCGGTCGAGCTCGTCGACGCTCAGCTCGCACCCCTCCGACGCGAGGTCGAGGAGCTGGCCGCCTACCATGCCGCCCGCGCCAGATGCACGCATCAGTACTCGAACGATGTCACCACACAATTGGCGGGGCAACCCGAGTGAGCGCGACGCGTCGAAGGCAGCGCGAGCCGCCAATGGAACCATGACGACGCCCGCAACGGTCGCCACGCGCACGCCGAAGCGGCGGTGTGTCGTCGGCCGGCCGCGCCTTAGCTCATCGTTGTCCATGCACGGGAGGTCGTCGTGCACCAGCGAATAGGCGTGCACGACTTCGACTGTTGCCGCCAGCTCGACCGCATTCCCAGTGCCGCCCGCCGCGCGATACGCGGCGAGCAGCAGACGCGGGCGCAGCCGCTTCCCTTCTCCGAGAATGCTATAAGTGATGGCGTCGGCGAGAACCGCCGGGAGATCGCCGAGATACCGTGTGCAGAGCGCCGAGAGTGCGCTTTCGATGGCGAGAGTATCGTCGTCGGCCGCTAGGCGGTCAGCCACCGAGCTCCTTGAGCGCGAACGTGCCATCAGGCTTCTCGACCAGGACCTTTACTTGCGCTTCGAGCGCGTTGAGCGACGCGTTCGCCGTTCGTAGGCGCTCGATGCCTTCCTGAAACAGCGCGAGTGCGCGCTCGAGATCGAGGTCCTCGCGTCCGAGCTCGGAAACGATCTCATCGAGCCGGTCGACGTCCTGCTCAAAGGACATTGGAACCTCCCGCGGCATCGAGATTCGAGGTCGGAGATTCGAGAGGCGCAGCGTCGCGGCTGTGCACCGTGCGCGTCGTCGCGCCGATGGCACCGTCACGAAGCGTCAATTTAAACGCGGTACCGGGCTCGAATTGGCTCACGCTCCCCAGCGTACGGCCCCTCGCGTCAGTTGCGATCGCGTAACCGCGCGCCAGCGTGTTGAGCGGGCTGAGAGCGTGCAGCTGCGCGGCCTGGTTGTGGAGCTGTCGACGGCGCCGATCCAGATCGCGCGCGGCAGCCAGATGAAAGTCGCGCGCGGTGTGCTCCAGCCGGTGCCGGGCCCGTGTTGCGCGACGCTCCAGCAGGCTCACGAGGCCGACCTTCGTGGCCGTCAACGCGCGTTGCACGTCAGCGAGCACCGGCACCGCTGCCTCGGCGGCGGCCGAGGGCGTCGGCGCGCGAAGGTCAGCGACGAGATCGCAGATCGTCAGGTCCACTTCGTGGCCGACAGCGGAGATCGTCGGGACCGGGCAGGCGGCAAGCGCACGCGCGACACGCTCATCGTTGAACGCCCAAAGATCTTCGCGCGCACCGCCGCCTCGGCCGACGATGGCGAGGTCTGCCTTCCCCCAGCGGCCGATCCGCTCGATCGCGCGCACCAACTCGTCAGGCGCGCCCTCACCTTGAACACGCGTCGCGATCACGTACAGCTCGGACACCGGGCAACGGCGCCTGACGACGGCGATGATGTCGCGCAGCGCAGCGCCATCGAGGCTCGTTACCACTGCGATACGGCGCGCGAAACGCGGAATCGGGCGCTTGCGCTCCTCGGCCAGCAATCCGTCGCTCCGAAGACGCGAGAGGGTGCGTTCGAGCGCCTTCCGCCAGAGCCCGTGCCCCTCCGCCTCCATGCGCGTGATGCAGAGCTGCATCTCGCCGCGCGCCGCATACAGGGTGAGCTGTCCGAACGCGGCTACTTGCATGCCGTCGTCAGGCGGCGCCGGCAGCCGCCACTGATCGCGCGACCAAACGACGCAGCGCACCTGCGCCGCGCCGTCCCGAAGGCAGAAATACCAATGGCCGTTGCGATGCGCTTTGAAGTCGCTCACTTCGCCGCGCACCCAGAGCGGAAGGAACGCGCCTTCGATGATGTCGCGCGCCGTACGGGTCAGCGATTCGACCGAGATCGCCGCTTCGGGTGAGCTGCCGGGCGCGAGCTGCCGCGCTCGCTTTCGAGCGCGGTCGTACGAGCCCTTTTTCTTGCTCGCCGGAGGAGGACCGAACAGATCCAGCTCCACAAGCGGTTCCTCTCGCTCCCTGCCGCTGAACTTCATTGCGCCGCCGCCGATGCCGTACGGGTGCCGGCTGCCTGACGAGCGGCCCGTACGGTGTTCTTGAGGAGCATGGCGATCGTCATCGGCCCAACTCCGCCCGGCACCGGGGTGATACGAGATGCAACCTGTCGAACTCCTGCGAAGTCGACGTCGCCCACCAAGCGATAGCCCGACTTCGCGGTGGTATCGTCGACGCGATTGATGCCCACGTCGATCACCACGGCGCCTCGCCGGACCATCTCACCAGTGACCATGTTGGGCCGCCCCGCGGCAACGATGAGCACGTCAGCGCGGCGCGTATGCTCGCCGAGGTCGCGTGTCGCGCTGTGGCACACGGTCACCGTCGCATTGGCGCCGGGCCGATTCTGAATCATGAGCGCGGCCATCGGTTTCCCGACGATGTTGCTCCGCCCTACGATCACGCACTCCGCGCCCTTGGTATTGACGCCGCTGCGCGCCAGCATCTCTTGCACACCGGCGGGTGTGCAGGGTGCGAAGCCGTCAGTCTCGCCGATCAGCAGCTTGCCGACGTTCACCGGATGAAAGCCATCCACGTCCTTCGCTGGATCGATCGTGCGAATGATCGTGTCCGGGTCGATGTGCTTGGGAAGCGGCATCTGAACCAAGATGCCGTGGATCGCGGGATCGAGGTTGAGCGCGACTACCTGCTCGAGCAGCTCCTCCTGGCTGGTGCTGGCCGGAAGGCGGATCGTCACGCTGTGCATCCCCGCCTCTTCCGATGCCTTCCCTTTGCTGCGCACGTAAACGGCGCTCGCCGGGTCCTCGCCGACGAGAACGACGGCCAGTCCGGGCCGGGTACCACCCTCGATCAGCTCCGCTGCTTCGCGCGCCACCTCCGCGCGGATCTCGCGCGCGATCGCCACCCCATCGATGAGCTCAGCGGGCAAAGTCCACCGCCCGTGTCTCGCGAATCACCACCACCTTGATCTGCCCGGGATATTGGAGCTCTCCCTCGATGCGTCGCGCGATCTCCTCCGAAAGCGCGGTCATCCGCACGTCATCCACTCCATCGGGATTCACGATCACGCGCACCTCTCGCCCCGCCTGAATGGCGAATACTTTTTCCACGCCGACGTAGCTCGAC
>DATFBY010000112.1:0-62987 GCA_035253585.1 Gemmatimonadaceae bacterium
GGGATCGAGGCCGTAAGCCACTCGGGGACCGTTGCCTGACGCGGTCCCGCGCAGTCCTTCTTGGGGACTTTCTGCCCAGGACATGCGCGGAGCGGCCGTGAGCAAGATCTGCCCACAGTGCGGCACCAACTACGAGAACGACCAGCGCTTTTGCCCCCGTGACGGCGCCAGCCTGAAGGGGAAAGCAGGCGCCGACCTGGTCGGCCTCGTCATTGCCGATCGCTACCTCATCGTGCGCAAGCTCGGTGAAGGCGGTATGGGGCAGGTGTATCTCGCCGAGCACGTGCGCATGAAGCGCAAGAGCGCGGTGAAAGTGCTGCACGCCGGGATGGTGCACGATCCCGAAGCGATCATGCGCTTCAATCGCGAGGCGGAGAACGCCAGCCAGATCGCACATCCGAACGTCGCCGCGATCTACGATTTCGGCGAGACGGCGGACGGCCTCTGCTACCTCGCCATGGAGTTCATCGACGGCGAACCGCTCACCAAGGTGCTGGAGCGGGCCGAGACGGTTGGATTCCAGCGTGCCGCGCGCATCATCGAGCAAGTCGCCAGCGCGCTCGAGGCCGCGCACGAGATTGGGATCGTGCATCGCGATCTCAAGCCCGACAACATCATGATCACCCGCGGCCGCGACGGCACGGACCTGGTGAAGGTGGTCGACTTCGGAATCGCCAAGGCGATCCAGGCCGACGAGCAGAACGTCACCAAGACCGGACTCGCCGTCGGCACGCCCGAGTACATGAGCCCGGAGCAGCTGGGCGGCGGCGTGCTCGATGCACGCACCGACATTTACTCGTTAGGCCTGGTCGCCTTCAATCTGCTCACCGGCAGTCTTCCATTCCCGACGGTGACATCTCGTGAGGCACTGGTCATCCGCCTCACCGATCGGCCGCGCAAGCTGGCGGAGGTACGGCCGGATGTAATTTGGCCGCCACAGCTCCAGGGAGTGATCGATCGTGCGCTCTCGCAGGAGCTGGCGGCGCGCTATCAGCGGGTCAGTGACCTCGCGCGCGACCTGTCGGAAGCGGTACCCGAGATGCCTGACAATGCAGCGGGTGCTCGATCTTCCTTCGGGCAGGCGACGGTGTCCATCACACCGCGAACCAGGAAGATCGCGGCGCCGACCGCATCGCGGCGTGAGTCGAACGGGCGGCTGCTTCCGTATCTCCTTGTCGTCACCACCGTGGCGGTCGTTGGCGCCGGTGTGCTCTGGAAGGTCAATGCGACACCGGATTCCGGTGGCGGCGCGAAGCCGGTCGCATCCGCTGACAGCGTTCGTAAGGACAGCGTGCAGATGCTCGCCCGGACTGACAGTTCGGCGGTAGCGCCAACCGTAGCTGACAGCGCGGCGCCAGCAATGGCGACAGCGGACTCCTCAGGCGTCGCAGTGGACTCGACAGCCCGGCCAGCCGCGGAGTCAGCGGGTCCGGCCGCACCGGTGGCGAGCGCTTTGGTAGACAGCGTCAAGCCGTCGAAGCCAGCGCCGCCGCGGAACCTGGCGCAGCTGCTCAAGGCGATCCGCTCGGACATGGCTGTCGGCGCATCCCGTCTGGAGGATGGGGAATACGAGGGCGCGACGGTGCGATTCCGGTCGGCGTCCGAGCGTCTGACTGTGCTTCATCGGCGCTATCCCGACACTCCGGCGATACTGTCGCTACGACGAGAGCTCGCCAGGCAGCTCAAGGCTACTGCCGATGCCTGTGAGGCCGAGCGAGAGGTGGCGGAGGAGCGTGGGGAAGAGGCGCCCGAGTGCCAATAACCAATCGGCCGCGTTAATCGTCTCTCTCGCGGGGTCAATTCGCCCCCAACCCCCCGCGGACACTTTAATTGAACATGCCAAGCTCCTACATGGCTCGGGCCCTCGCCGCCGCGCTCCTGGTCGCGCTCTCCCTGCTGCCACTTTCGGTCGGCGCGCAAGCCAAGCCGTACTCGCTGGCCGACATCGAAGGCCTGCTCAAGCGCAAGGTGCGCAGCGCTCGAATCCTCGAGCTGGCCACTGCGAAGTGCATCGACTTCCCGTTGAGCGCGACTGCCAAGACGCGGCTCCGGACCGCCGGTGCGACGCCCCTGTTCCTTGGCGCCCTGGCAAAGGTGTGCTCGCCGACGAACCCGCGTCCCGAGCCAACCGCGATCGTCGAGCGCCCGGAGCCCGCGCCGGTGGTGACGCCACCGAAGCCAGCGCCGCCTCCGGTCGACTCGAACGTGACCGTGCGCTTTCGCGCCGCGGTCATTGGTGGCGACCTGACGGTGCGCGCTCTCCCGCAGCTCGATCTCATCGTGATCGGACCACTGGGCGACACGACTCGGCTTTCCACCGATCTCGACGGCGTCGCCGTTCGCACGCTCAAGCGCGGCATGTATCGCATCGAGAGCACGCATCCTGTCGAGCTCAATGGCAATCGTTATCGCTGGGGGATCTACTCACCGGTCGAGCCCGGCGTCGGGTCGATCGAGCTGACGCAGAAGAACGCGCAGGTCGAAGCGATTCCGCAGCCGGTCGCCGTCGTCGCCTCGACGACACCGGTGCCTAACAATGGCCCGCCGTCACCGACTGCTCCCGCCGCGCCAGCCGAGCCGCCGAAGCCGACCCGCCGCGTGAGCGAAGAGGCACAGCTATTCGAGCGCTACCGCTCGGGACTGTTCACGGTGTACGGGCGCGAAGAGAAGGCCACCGGATTCCTCGTCGATTCGTCAGGCATGGTGCTCACCACGGCGCACAACCTGGTGCAAGGCGACGAGGTGCGCGTCCAGCTCGACTCCGTCACCAAGGTGCTCGCGCGCGTCGTCGACATCGACAAGTCGCGCGACATCGCGGTGCTGGCGATCAACATGCGGCGTTGCTCGAAATGCTCCGTGCTCAAGCTCCTCGACAGCGCGTCGATCAACACCGGCGAGCGCGTGCTCGCGCTCGGCTCCCCGATGCACCGCTCAGGCGTGCTCTCGATCGGGATCGTCAACTCCGTCGAGCCGCAGGGCGTGATGTCGGACGTCAACGTCAACTACTTCAATTCGGGCGGTCCGCTCCTGAACCTCGACGGGCGGGTGATCGCCATCAACACGCTTCGCTCAGCTTCGAGACCGGGTGCGCCGCGGACGGCGCTCTCCGTGCCGATCACCGAGCTCACGGCGTTCATGGAAAAGGCCAGAGGGACGATCGGCACCTTCGGGGCGCTGGCGCCGAAGGATTCGCTCATTCCGGTGCTTCCGCGCACGCCGTTCCCGGTGGAGCCGATCCGCGCCACCGCGTCGAACGAGCTGTTCGACATACGGCCGTATCAGCTCTCCGAGGGTCCGTTCCGTGTTTTCATGATGACGCCGCAGGTGATGGCGTGGCGCCAGGCGCAGGCCGTGCGCGCGTTGGACAATTGGAAGCGGATGAAAGGAAACAAAGCGGGGAATCGCGACCACATCGATCCGATCCAGAACTGGCGCGACTGGGAGGAGTTCATCACGGAGCGCCGGGCGGTGGTGGTGTTCAACGTGATGCCGTCGCGCGCCGCGTTTCCGTTCTACGAGCCTGACAAGCTTCAGGACATCATGGACGGCGATTTCCAGGAGATGAAGCTCCACCGCGACGGCAAGGAGCTCATCCCGGTCGAGAAGCTCCGCATTCCCGCGGTGGTGAATGCACACGAGCATCGTAGCCAAGGTCGACGGCTGGCGTTGCAGGGAATCTACGTTTATCGCGCCGACGACTTCGCGCCTCGTCCCGATGGCTCCGCCGCGACATACACGATCACGCTGTGGGAGCAAACGCGGCCAAGCCATCCGATCAGAATCACCATCGATCCCAAGAAGAAAATGATCGAAGCGATCTGGCGGGACTTCACGGCGTATCGGTTCGGGGGCGGACGGTAGGCGCGGGAAACGGGAAGGCACGACTCGTCCCCCCAGGTGTACAAAGCGGCCCAGACGCCTAGGCGTCTGGGCCGCGTACATTATGTTCAAGTAAGCGCTTCCGTTTCCCGCTTCCCGCTTCCCGAACGCGCATGTTCCGACCCCTGCTGGTATTAGCCGCGACCGCGTCAGTCTTTGCCGCCGCTCCGCGCCCCGTTCTCGCCCAACGCTCCACGCTCGAGCGTGTCGTGCGGCAGCAGGTGCTCGACAATGGGCTCGAGGTGATCGTCGTCGAGAACCGCGCCGTGCCGCTGGCAACGGTGGAAATCGTCGTCAAGAACGGCTCCTTCACCCAGGAGGCAGGCGAGGAAGGCGTACCGCACCTCTTCGAGCACATGATCTTCCGCGGCTACGAAGGGTTTCAGGGGAACAGCTTCATCGATGACGCGGGCACGATCAACGCCGGCTACAACGGCACGACGCAGGAAGAGCACGTCACCTACTATCTCACGCTCCCGTCACGCAACATCGGCCGTGGGATGGAGATTCTCGCGCGCGCCATCCGCGAGCCGCGCTTCGACCAGGAGACGCTCGACCGCGAGCGGCAAGTCGTGCTCGGCGAATACGAGCGCCAAACGTCGAACCCGCTCTGGCACCTGCGGAACGAGATGACGAAGCAGCTCTATGGCTCGTCGTTCGGCCGCAAGAACACGATCGGAAGTCGAGAGTCGCTCACGGCGGCCACGCCGCGTCTGCTGAACACCATCTATCAGCGCTATTACGTGCCTAACAATACCGCGCTGCTGGTGACGGGAGACGTCGAAGCGAACGAGGTGTTCGCTCTCGCCAAGAAGCACTGGGGAAGCTGGCAGCGCCGCGAGGATCCTTTCCGCACGCATCCGGTTCCGGCGGTTCCACCGCTCACACGCGACCAGTCGGTGACCGTGCAGGCCGACGTGAACGACGTCGTGGTGCTGCTCCAGTGGCAAGGTCCCAGCGCCGGTAAGGATGTGAACGGCACGTACGCGGCCGACGTATTCTCCGACGTCATGAATCAGACGAACTCCACGCTGCAACAGCGGCTGGTCGACAGCGGACTCTTTCAAGGATTGAACGTCCACTACTACACGCTCGACCAGAACGGGCCGATCACCATCAGCGGTACGACGACTGCCGACAAGCTTCGTCCGGCGCTGGCCGCGCTGCGCGAAGAGATCGAGAAGTTCGACGATCCCGGCTACTTCAGCGACGAGGAGCTCGAGATCACGAAGAAGCAGCGGATCGTGGAGACGGTGTTCGGACTCGAGCGCACGTCGGCGCTCGCGCACACGATGGCGTTCTGGTGGGCAGTGGTCGGCCTGGAGTACTACATGGGCTACGTCGACGCCATGGCCGCGCAAAAGGCCGAGAATCTCCGCGAGTACGCGCGCCGCTACATCATCGGAAAGCCCAAAGTCCTCGGCGTTCTCGTGAGCCCGCAGGTGAGCCGACAGATCGAGCCGGTGGTACAAGAATTCGTGCGGGTCAACGGAACGGAATGAACGGACGCGGGACTCGGCTCTCGGCCCTCGGCGCTCGGCCCTCGGCTCGTGGGGTCGAGCGCATGTCTCCAAAACGCCGAGTGCCGAGTGCCGAGGGCCGAGTCCCTATCTTTGAGTCTTCTATGCGGCTGCTAATTTCAATCCTGCTTGTCAGCGTTCTTACCGCTCCGGCGGCGGGACAGGACACGCTGACCACCACCTACTCGGTAAACGGTCTTCCCGTCGTTCATCGCCGTAACACGGCCAACGACGTCGTCGCCGTCCACCTCTACTTGTTAGGCGGAACGCGTCAGCTCACGGCGCGCACGGCCGGGATCGAGACCATGCTCCTGGCTTCCTCGGAGTACGGGACCGCCAAATATCCGCGCGACGCCTTGCGCCGGACGACGGCACGCACGGGGAGCGAGATCGTCATCGACCCCGATGTGGATTGGACCATGTTCGGGTTCCGCGGCATTCGACAGGAGCTCGATTCCACCTGGTCGGTGTGGGCCGAGCGCGTGATGCATCCCACGCTCGACGAGCAGAGCGTCTCGCTGGTGCGCAATCAGCTCCTTACGTCCGCGCGGCAGCGGCGTATCACGCCGGACGCGCTGGTGCGCGTCCTGGCCGACAGCGCGTCCTTCAGCGGCCACCCGTACGCACTCGATCCGGTCGGTACCGAAGCGTCGCTCGCCGCGATCACGGTGGACGATCTCAAGAAGTACCACAAGGAGCAGTTCGTCACATCGCGCATGCTGCTCGCGGTGTCGGGGAACGTCGCTCGCGAGCAGATCGAGAAGTTGGTTGGCGCGACGCTGGCCACGCTGCCCCGCGGCAATTATCAGTGGCAGATGCCACCCAACGTGCCGCAGCGCGCGACCAGTCTGACGTCGGTGAATCGGCCGCTTCCGACGAACTATCTCATCGGATACTTCACGGGGCCACCGGCATCGAGCGCCGACTACCCGGCATTTCGTGTGGCGATGGCGTTGCTCTCCTCTTCGCTACACCGGGTGATCCGCGAGGAGCGCAGTCTCTCGTACGCCGCGTACGCTCCGGTTCTCGACCGCGCGATCACGTCCGGCGCCGTGTATGCCACCACGGTGTCGCCCGACCAGGTGCTGCCGTTGATGCGCGCGCAGATCGAGCGGTTACAGCGCGACTGGTTGCAGGCAGCGGGGCTGCGCGAATACGTCGAGCAGTTCATCACCGATTATTGGAACGACAACGAGACAAACGCCGGTCAAGCGGAATCGCTGGCGCGTGCGCAGCTTTATCGCGGCGACTACAGAGTGGCGGGCCGCTTCATGGATGAGATCCGCCGGGTCTCGCCGGACGATGTGAGGCGGGTGGCGCGCACATACATGCGGAACATCCAGTTCGCCTATGTAGGCGACCCGGCACGCGTGCCGATGGGAGAAGTTCGACGGTTCGAATGATCTAACGGAAAGGAGGTCCGGTTGCTGCGTGCCATCTCCTTGGGCAGCCGGAAATTTCGAATTCCGACCGCGTGCGCCGCGCTCCTCATCGCGGCGCGCGCTACGCCGGCACAGAACGGTGTCGAGCAATTCGACACGCCCGTCGGCTTCCGTCGTCAGGCAGCGCTCACCCCTCGCCTGAACGGCGCGCCTGTCGCCATACCCAGCGCTTCGCTCGCGCCCGCGCGTCTCGCCAGCGTACCGCTGCTCGACACGACGCTCTTCAAGCCGCTCATCGGCCACGAAGCATTCGCGTTGCTCGATCAGCCGCACGGCTACACCCGCCGAAACGCGCTCGTCCTCAGCGGCGTCGGCGTGCTCACCTTCGCCGCGCTCTGGTCGCTCCCCGAGAACACGTCGAAGTGGGGGAAGGAAGACAAGCGATTCTCGAAGTTCCTCGGCGCCTACAGCTCGCTGCCTACATGGGACGCCGATCCGTGGCCGTGGAACTACGTCGCGCACCCGGTCTTCGGGATGTACACGTACCTGATGGAGCGGAACTACGGGCAGACCCCGTGGCGCTCCTTCATCTTCTCGACCGCCGCCTCGTTCGGGTGGGAATACATCTACGAAGCGTGGATGGAGCATCCGAGCACGCAGGATCTTCTCTTCACCTCGACTACGGGGGCATTGCTCGGCGAGCTCGCCCACCGGTACACGAAGCGTGCGTCGCGCGACGGCTTCAACTTTGGCGAGAAGGTCGCCGTGACGCTGCTGAATCCGGCCTTCACGGTTCAGCACGGATTTCGGCCGCCCGAACAGCGCACCCGTCCCGGCCTGTCGCCGTTCGCGCAGGTCGCTCCTGCCGCGGCGCACTCGTTAGGCGCCTTGCCGGCGCTTGCGCCGCTCAACCCCAACGCTTCGTCGCGTTCGCCGCTTTTCGCGCCCTCGTTCTTCGAGCCTCACCACGGCTGGCAGTCCACAATCGCCGTGGAGTACGGGAGCGCGGCAGAAGCTGCACGTCGGCTCGGCGGCATCGTCAGCTCTCGCTATTTGCTCGACGCCGAGTACTTGCGCGCGACGCTCGGGCTGGCGCGCGATCTCACTCCGTCGACGTTCGTGATCGGCCAGCTCGAGGTCATGGGCGCGTACGACGGAATGCTCGATGGTCTGCTCGATTGGTTCCACAGTCGCGTCGGCATCCAAATGCATGTACGCGACGATCGTCCCAGGAACCACTTCGCGGACACACTTCGCGTTGGCACGGCATCGACGGCACGCGCGAAATCGAGTCTCTTCCTGGGCGATCTCCGCGCGACGGTCGGACGGCGCCTCGGTGCGCACAATCAGACGATGCTGACGATCACGATGCCCACCAGCACCGCTGAGGGATACGGCCGCGGCACACCGTCGTTAGGCGTATTGCACGCGGCGCAGTACACTCTTCGCCGGCGCCTGACGATCGCGGGCACGGCGGGCGTCGGTGTGGCGCCAAGCCACGGACCTTTGGCCGACGCGCAGCGGCAGCTCTTCTTCTCCGGCTCGACGGGCCTGCGCCTCCGCCTGTGGGGTGGGCAGTCCGCTTACTACTCGCTCTTCGCGCACTCGCCGTACTATCGCAACACCGGCATGAGCGATCTCGAGGCGGCCGAGGTGACGCACGACTTCGGCTGGATCACGCGCACCGCCACAGGCCGTGAGATCCGACTCGGGGTCGCCGAAGACACACATCGCGACGATCCGTCGCTGGACGTGATCTTCAAGGTTGGGGCGACCTGGTGATGCGTTTTTTGTGACTTTTTTGGCCCAGGATGTGACAGCGGCCGGTCGCGACGCCCCAGTCGTGAGCATCAGAGGTCGGAACGTGACAGTCTGGAGCCTGGTTTGCGAGTATCGTCTGCGCGTTTCGCAAGAGCAGTCGCACTCCAGACCGCCGTCACATGCCGATGCTGCCCACGCTCACGCGCACGTCGATCACCACGCTGCTCACGCTCGCACTGGCCGCTCCGCTCGCGGCGCAGTTGCCTGCCGTCGACGGTCTGCCGACCCATGCGCCGATCAATCCGGCCTCCGCGCGGCGTACGGGTCTGTTCATGTCACCGTACGTGATGCCGCGCACGGGATGGCGTGTCGGGCTCTCGCTCGATTACGCGAACGCGATCGAAGCCGCACCGGTCCGAAGCGACGGAACACGCTACCTGCTGGATGGCGAGATCATGCGGCTCCAGGTCGATGCGTCGCGCGACATCTCGACCAACATGTTCGTGGGCCTGTCGCTCAACGCCGAAGGTTCGTACGACGGTAAGCTCGACGGCTTCATCGACTGGGTGCACCACCGGATGGGTCATTACATGGATGCGCGCGAGACCCGTCCGCGAAACAACTACGCCGACTCGCTGGTGCTCGCGGGAAGCGCGCCAATCGTTCGCCAAAAAGCGCCGCTCACCTTCGGTGATGCGCGCCTGACGATTGGCCGCCGGCACAACGAGAGCCAACAGACGCTGCTCTCGGTGACCGTGCCCACTGGTGGTGACTCCGACGTGCTCGGCCGCGGCGTCCCATCGTTCGCCGTCGTTCACACAGCGCGCGCACCCTTCAGCAAGCGGTGGCTCTACGAGGGCACGGTTGGCGTCGGTTACACGCCCGCGCACGGCGCGCTGGCCGCGATGCAGCGCGAGGTCTTCGCCTCGGCGTCCAGTGGTCTCCGCGTCCGGCTCGGCAACATGCACGCGCTGTACTATTTCGTCTTCCTGCACTCGCCGTACTACCACGGCACCGGTGTGCGCGAGCTCGAGGGACCAGAGATCTCGCAGGACTTGGGGTGGATCATGCGCACGCGCGATGGTCGCGAATGGCGTGTTGGTCTCACCGAGGATGTGATCGCCGACGACCAGGCGTTGGACGTCGTCTTCAAGATCGGCGTAGCCTGGTAGAAAAACGCGGCGACGTCGCTAGCTTGCACGCATGGAGCTACTCGTCGTCAGACACGCGATCGCCGAGGAGCGGGAAGACTTCGCACGCACGGGGCGCGATGACAGTGAGCGCCCGCTCACCAGCGAGGGCCGCCGCAAGATGAAGTCGGCGGCCGAAGGTCTGCGAAAGATCGTGCACTCGATCGACGTCCTGGCTTCGAGTCCGTTCACGCGTGCGTGGCAGACCGCCGAGATCGTTTCTCGCGAGTTCAGCGAGCTCGCCATCGAGCGTGTGGATGCGCTCGAGCCCGAAGGCGCTCCCGACGATTTTCTCGCCTGGCTGGGCACGCACGAGGGCGGCGATGAGAAGCGCATCGCTGTCGTCGGCCACGAGCCGCATTTGTCCGGACTGGTGACCTGGCTGATGACCGGCGACACCGGACACATCATCGAGTTCAAGAAGGGTGGAGCGTGTCTGCTCTCGCTTCACGGCAAGGCTAAGGAAGGCGTCGCAACGCTGGTGTGGGCGATGCAGCCGGGGCAGCTCAGAGCCATCAGCCGAGCCTGATATCGCTCTTGACAAGCGAACGTCTCCACCATTATGGTTTGTAACACAAACCAGTTGGCAATGAGGTGCCCGTATGCTGCCCGACCTCGCGCGCGTTCACGCTGTTACCGCGAACCTCTTCTTCTGGCAGGGGCTTCGATTCGTCCCCTTGGGACTGGGGCTGGTTCTCTTGTCGGCGAGCTATGCCTCGTGGTGGCCGCTCGCCGACGCCTGGCACGATCCCTTTCTCATAGTGTTGCTCGTCACTGCTCTCAGCGCGTCGTCGGCGATTGGCACGTATTACGGACGAGCGTACGGAAGGGTGCGCGGTGTGCCGGGTGCCCACGCGACACGCACGCGAATGAAGTGGCTAGTGGTTTATCCGGCAATGGCGCTCTCGCTCATTGCCGACGGAGTTTTGGCGCCACCGGTCTTCATATCGGGCCTCGTATGGGGCGTCGGAATTCTTCTCTATTGGTGGTCGACCGGGCGCGGGAGACTTCATTACCCCGGCGCCGCCCTTCTCTCCGCGTCGGCCGTCGCTTGGCCGGCACTCGGATTCTCCGCGTCAGGCGTTCCGACAGTCAATCTCTTCATGGGATTGATCGGGATCATCTACGTCATTTGCGGCGTCCTCGACCACCTCGAGCTCAAACGCGTTCTTCGCTCGATTCCCGACGATGCCTGAGCCCTTCGAGGAGCTCGCCGAGCTCGATCGCCTCGTCCACGAGCCCGCGCGACTGGCGATTCTGACTGCGTTGAGCGCTTGTCGAACGGCGGATTTTCTCTACCTCCAGCGATTGACGGGCTTGAGCAAAGGAAACCTCTCCAGTCATCTCGCCAAGCTGGAAGCCGCGGAGCTGGTGCGCATCGAAAAGGAATTTGTCGGCAAGATGCCCAGCACGCACCTCAGCCTAACGAGACGCGGCCGCGCGGCGATCGAGCGGCACTGGAAGGAGCTCGACGACCTGCGACGGCGCGCACTGGACTGGCAGCCAGCCACATGACGAGCCGAGTCTCGGCCGCGCGCGAGTAGTTCACCGGGCGCGGGCGTCCATCCAGGTCACCAGCTCACGGCGCTCGAAAAATTGTGCCCAGTCGTAGGCCGTCGCGTCGTGATACGCGTCCCTGACCGTGGGGTCTGCACCGTGCTCGAGCAGTAGCTCGACGGCGCGGATCCGACCGTGATAGGCGGCGTGGTGGAGCGGCGTCGACCCGTCATCGCCTAACGAGTTCACCTCCGCTCCGCGCTCCAGGAGTACGCGCATCACGCCGAGCTCATCGAGCGCAGCGGCGATGTGGAGCGGAGTAGCACCACGGCCCATTGCCGGGTTGAGGTGCCGGTCGATCGCCCGAATCAATGATGGCTCTTCGTCGAGTAGCCTCGTTACCGCGTGCGCATCACCGATCGCGGCTTCCAAGAAGATGTCGCTCTCTCCGGTTCGCTCGATGAGAAAGCGCGCGACGGCCGTGCGTCGCCGCCGACTATAGGCCGCGGTGCGGGCGGGCGTACTGCCATCCCCGTCGAGGGCCCGCGGATCGGCGCCGGCCTCGAGTAGCGCGCGCGCCACCTCGGGTGTCGCTGCAAAGTGCAGCGCTGTCATCCCGATCGGGCACGGATGCTTCGACAGGTTCGGCTCGGCCCTCAATAGCTGCGTCACGCGCGGCAGATCGCCTAACGCGGCTGCCTCGCTCAGGCCGACGCCGGCGCCGCGGCTCAAGAGAAGGTCGATCGTGTCGGGATGATCCTTCACGATGGCAAGGAGTAGCGGCGACCAGCCGCCGTAGCTCGCGGCGCGGTCGCTCGGATCTGCACCCGCATCGAGCAAACGCCTGACGATTGTCGTATGCCCCCACTCCGCGGCGACGTGCAATGGCTTTGGCTCGCCACCCCACGTAGGGTGCGGGCCCGCCTTGTTGACGACCGTTGGCTCTTCGTCGAGCATCCTGTCGACATCGTCCACATTGTCGTCGCGAATCGCCCGCAGCAGCTGTTGCATGACCGTGCGCAGGAAGCGCTCGTCGCGCGACGGACGGCTGTCGTGGAGCTCTTCGGTCATATCGCTCAGGATGGTGCGGAGTGTAGACCTGGCAGTGTGGAGCCGGCTCTTCACCGTCCCCTCGGGAATCTCGAGCAGCTCGGCGATCTCACGTAGCGAGCAACCGGCGAAGTAGTGCAGTACGACCGGTCCACGATGCTCGTCAGGCAGCGAGCGTACCGCGCTCCGAACTTCGCTCGACGTTTCATCACGGACCATCTCGTCAAGCACGTTTGGAAGCTGGCTCGCCGTCCCGCTGCCGTCCAATGACACCAAGACCGGCTTCGCTCCACGCAGTCGGCGGTCGCAATGCTTGAACACGATCCGTCGAAACCACGACGCGAACGCGGACGCCTCACGCAGTCGCGGCAGCTCGCGATAGGCATCGATGAATGCATCCTGCGCCGCGTCTTCCGCATCGACCATGTCGCCGAGGAGGACGTAGGCGTAGCCGACCGCCATATCCTGAAAACGCGCGACCAACGCCGCGAAGGCGGTCGCGTCACCGGCTGCCGCCGCACGCACCAGCTCGTTCAGAAGCCCGGCGTCCGTGCGCGGTGACGCTCGCGTCATGTACTAAAGACCCGAGCGTCTCGGCAACGGTTCATTCAGGGGGGTAGACACCCCCCAATCTCATTGATCTCGCTTTATCGCCACCAGGGCATCGAGCCGCGCGGCCCGCAGCGCCGGAATGAAGGTCGCAACCAAAGCGACTCCGGCAACGATGAACATGATCGTCCGATGCGTCGGCGCGTCGAACTGGCCGACCTCGAACAGCAGACCGCCGAGCGCGCGAGCGAGTGCAGTCGAGAGCACGAGACCGGCGACCGCGCCGAGCAGCGCGAGCAACATTCCCTGTCCTACCACCATGCCGACTACGCGCCGGCCGGAAGCACCGAGCGCGATGCGAATTCCGATCTCGCGTGTGCGCTGCGCGACGGTGAGTGACATCACGCCGTAGATCCCGACCGATGCGAGTGTGAGCGCCAGGGCCGCGAACGCGGCGAGCACGAACGCAATGAAGCGCGTACGAGCGGTGGCGTCGCCCAGCCGCTCCGACATCGACTTGAGATCGTAGAGCGCATTGCCTGGATCGAGTCGTCGCACTTCGCTACGTAGGCTCGACGCGAGACCTTCGATGCGCGCGGCGCGCACGAAGATCGTCGCCGCGGCGAAGGGACGTTGCGCGAAGGGGAGATAGACTGCGGGACGTGCCGCTTCCTCAGGCCGATCGTAGCGTATGTTCCCGACAACGCCGACGATCTCGACCGTGTCGCCCCAGAATTGCACGCGCCGGCCCACGGGCGACACGCCATTCCAGTACTCATCGACCGCTGCTTTGTTGACGATGAGTACCCTGGGAGATGAGGCGACATCGGCCGAAGAGAAGTACCGACCACTGAGCAGCGGGACGCGAAGCGCCTCGAAATAACCGGGCGATGCACCGTGCAGTCCGACCGGCACTTGATCGTCAGGCGTGATCGAGAAACCGGTGCCTTCGCATTCCGTCGAGACCGGCGCGCAGGTTGCCGCGCCGACGTGCTCGACGCCGGGTATGGCCGCCAGTCGCTCGAGCAGCTCGGACCACCGCGCCGCCGTGGCCTCCTGTGGTGCGCCGATCCCCGGAACGCTGACGCGCGCCGTGAGGACGTTCTCGCGATCGAATCCGACCGGCGCGTCGAGCAGCTTGCCCAAGCTTCGAAGGGTCAACCCTGATCCGATGAGCAGCACGACGGCGAGCGCGACTTCGGCCACCACCAGCAAGCTCCTCGGCGTCAGTCGCCGAACGCCGAGGAATGCCGCGTCATTCTGATCGACACCGCGCAGCGCGGCGATCAGGTTCGTGTGCGTCGCGCTTACAGCGGGAAGGAGACCGAAGATCAGAGCGGCGAGCAGCGCGGCCAGAGCGGTGAAGGCCAGCGTCGTGAGATCGAGCCGTACGCCTTGCAGGCCGATCATCGTCAGCCCCGAGACATCCTCGCTGAACGCCCCCGCGAAGTCGCCCGCGCCCATTGGCGCGATGAGGCGCAGCAGACGCACGCCCACCCAGGCCACACCGACGCTGAGCGCGGCTGCGATCGCCGCCAACAAGGCGCTCTCCGCCAGTAGCTGCCTAACGAGTCTCCCGCGCTTGGCGCCGGTAGCGATCCGGATCGCCATCTCTCGGCGCCTGCCGGCGGCGCGCGCGAGGAGCAGCCCGGCGACGTTCACACAGGTGAGGAGCAGCAGGAGACCGACGCCACCTGCGGCGACCAGGATCGCGCGTTTGACACCGGCGTCGACGCGCACTTCTTCGAACGTATACGCGGCGGCGCCCCACCGATCGCCGGCCGTGGGATGCATCGCGGCGAGCCGTGCACCGAAGTCGCGAACTCGTTCCTTTGTGACGGCGATCGAGGTGCCGGCGGTTGCACGCGCGACCATGTCGAACTGATGCGCGGTCAGCTGCGTCATGCTCTGCGGTCGCGCGATGGGGATCGGCACGAAGACGTCGGCGCGTCCGGTGAGCCCGCGGAAGCCGGGCGGGAGGATGCCGGCGATCGTCATGGCGTGCCCGTTGATGTCGACCGTCGTGCCAACGACGCGCGGGTCGGACGCATGACGGCGTCGCCAGTACGAGTTGCCTAACAAGATCGACGGTGTCGGCGTGCCGCCGTCGTCGGTCCAGGCGATGCCTGCGCCGTACAGCGGACGGACGCCGAGCGTGCGCAGATAGTCAGCGCTCACTGCCTCACCGGGAATACGCTCGCCACCCTCGGCGGCGCCGATCGTGAACCCCTGATGGATGTAGAGCGCTTGGCTTTCGAAGAGCTCCTCGCGCGTCGCCTCGAGGAATTTGGGGTACGACCACGTCATGTCGATCGCGCCGCCTTCTCGCGGAGCACGGAGTGACACCTTCAGAAGGCGTTCGGGCTCGTGGAACGGGAGAGGGCGGAGGAGAGTCGCGTCGAGTACGCTGAAGATCGCGCTATTGGCGCCGATTCCGAGTGCGAGTGTGGCCAGCGCGAGGATCGCGAAACCGGGGCTCCGGCGCATTGCGCGCGCGGCGAAGCGGAGGTCTACCAGCAGGTCGCGCAGGACGTCGCTCATCCGGTCTCCCAGCGGGGGTTTTCGGCTTCGACAGTCCGTTGCGCGGATCAGTTTGTGAGTCGGGACGGAACGTGCCGGGGGTGTGACGGGGCGGCCGACAGGAGGGCGAAGTTCTTGAGAAAGTGCCGTAGATTGAATAACTTACAAGACTGTCAGGCGCGGTAGCCAAGTGGTAAGGCAGCGGTCTGCAAAACCGCTATTCGCGGGTTCGATTCCCGCCCGCGCCTCTGTCAGCCAAGGACCTACGCGACTCCTCGGGAGCCCGAAACGGTGCGCATGGGAGAAACCGTGGGAGAAGGCCGCAGGGCAGGGAACGAAAAGCCGCGTGCCGGCGATTCGAATCCGTCCCTCAAGTGATTGTCAGCAGCAACGTTTGTTAGGCGGCTGCGGAGTCATTTTCTGAGGACTGCTTCTTGGTCGTGAGCAGGGGTTAAGAGCGCGAGCAATAGAGCGACCCCTGCACTCGCTGCGACCCCCCACAGCATCCAGTCAAGCGCGTACCACTTAGCCGCCCGGCTTTGTAAGGCCGAATCCACTCGGTCGCTATAACCAATTGCGATCATTTCGCTGAAAAGGGGCTCCACCAAGAGACCCGCTATGAGGCTGCCGATAACGAACAAGCTTAGTGCGACCAATAGAAGTCTTCGGCGACGGCTCTTCCAGTTCGCGATCAGAGCGACGAGGAAGAGCACCGACGTGATCGTTGGAACGGTATTCCAAAAGCCGCTGCTATCATAGCCGTACTCCCCCGCGAACATTGCGAATGAACGCGGGGGAGCTTCTGCGACAGTGCCGGCGACGACGACCAGTGCAAACAGCTGCGCACCGATCTGAATAAAGCAACTGGCGACGAGGGCGGCTAAGGTAAGATTCGGTACCTCTACCCGTTTCATAGCATTCGTTCATGGTCAGTGAACCGCAGCGGTCAGCTCCCTCGCATGGTGATAGCCGGGTCGATGCGGGCCGCGCGCGCCGCCGGCAGCCAGCACGCACCAATGCCGATCGCCGCCATGATCCCGGTGACGAGACCGAGCGTCAGCGGATCGTGCGCCGGCACTCCGAACAGCAACCCTTCGATCAGCCGCGATCCCGCCCTTGCCGCCGCCATGCCGAGCAAGAGCCCGATACCTAGGAGCACCCCGCCTTCCATTATGACCATGCGCTGGACACGCGCGGAGTCGGCGCCGAGGCTCATACGGATGCCGATCTCGTGCGTGCGCGCACTCACCGAGAATGCGAGTACCCCCGCAATGCCGACGGCGGCGATGATCACCGCCAGGACGCCGAACGAGGACACCAGCGCCGCGTTCAGGCGCCGCGGCGCGATGCTCTGATCCTTCACCTGTGCGACGGTGAGGATGTTCTCGACCGGAGCCGTCGGCACGATGGCGCGCACCACCCGCATCACGCTCGGAATGAGGCTGGACGCATCGGCGGTCGCCCGGATGACGAGACCGCCGCCCCACGCCGGCTGCTGCGTGAAGGGATGGAAGACGACGGGGCGCGGCGCAGCGTCCAACCCGCCGTCCTTCGTGTCACCGACGACCCCGACGATCGTGCGCCAATCGCCGCTGACGCCGATGAAGCGCAGCACGTCGCCAGTCCACGCGACGCGCTGGCCGATGGGATCGCGGCCGGGAAAAAGCTTTTCTGCGAGCGTCCTGTTGACGATGACCACCAGCTGCGACTTGTCCGTGTCCGCCCAGAGGAAGGGACGTCCCCGCAGGAGCGGGATCCCGGAGGCGCTGAAGTACTCGGGATTGGCAGTGCGGAACTCGGCCCGCGGCTGCGCCTCGCCCGGTGCGACAGTGTAGCCGTCCGCCTTGATGTCGAGCTGTAATGTCTCGACGCGCAGTGGCACCACCGACCCGACGCCCACTTCGCTCACGCCGGGCAGGGCGGCGACTTCGGTGCGAATGCGCTCATAGAGCTCCTTCGCCGCGGCGTCGCTGCGCCCGTTACCGAGGAGGGGCACCTCCATCGTCAGCACGTTCTCGGTCGTCAGCCCGGTTTTCACATCTGCGAGCCGGAGCATCGTGCGCGTCAGCAGGCCCGCGCCGGCGAGCAGCACCACGGACACCGCCACCTGCGCGACCACGAGCCCGCGCTGCAGGCGCTGCTTCCTCAGGCTCGCGCTGGAGCGGTTGGTGCCGGAAGCGATGAGCCCTCCGATCGCGCCCTCCCGCGGGAGCGACGCGACGAAGGACAGTAGCAGCGCGACGCCGACCGAGAGGAGCAGCGCGAAGCCGAGCACCACCGCATCCAGCTGGATCTCATTGGCGCGCGGGGAGTAGCGCTCCGCGAGCGACACGAGCAGGCGCATGCCGATGACGGCGATGACGAGCCCCACCATCGCGCCCATTACCGCGAGCACGAGGTTCTCGACGAGCAGCAGCTTCCGCAAGCGCCCGACTCCCGCGCCGAGGGCGGCGCGGACGACCAGCTCGTGCTCGCGGCGCACACCGCGCATGAGCGTGAGGTTCGCGACGTTCGCTACAGCGATGACGAGGACGAACCCGGCCGCGCCCATGAGCAGCCAGAGGGTGAGGCGCGCGCGCTCACCGAGCACTTCCTGGAACGGGGTTACGGTAACGCGATAGTGCGAGTTCTTGTCGTACGCGTCGGGATGATCGGCTTGCACGCGGTTGCGGATGGCGGCGACCTCGGCGCGGGCGTCGTCGACGCTCTTGCCCGGCGCGAGACGCGCCATCACTTCAGTCATGCGGTGCGTGCGCCCCTGGACCATCAGCGCGCTCGTGTGATGCGGGCTGACGGCCATGTTCAGCAGCGCGTCGAAGCGGCTCGGGAAGAACGGCGCCGGCTGCACGACCCCGATGATCTCCACCTCGCGCGAGTTGACCTTGACGACGCGTCCCAGTACGCCCGGATCGCCCCCGAAGCGCTTCATCCAGAAGTCGTGCGTCAGCAGCATCACGGGCGCCACGCCAGGCCCGTCGTCCTCGTCGCTGAGCGGGCGGCCGAGGACGGTCGAGAGACCCATCACTTGGAGATAGTTTCCCGTCACGAGGGCAGCGTTGATCCGTACGGCGTCGCTCGTCCCGACCAGCGTCACGGTGCCCGGAGAGTACTCCGCGATCCCCTGGAACGACGTCGCGCCGGCGCGAAAGTCGTTGATCTCCGGCACGGAGAACTGGATGTTCTCGCCGGCTGGTCCGTTCACCGATTGGCGCAGGTATACCAGGCGCTCGCCGTCGCGATGGGGCAACGGTTTGAGGAGCACGCCGCGGACGACACTAAAGATCGCGGTGTTCGCACCGATCGCGAGGCCAAGCGTCAGGACGACTGCGATCGCGAACCCCCGGGCGCGAGCGAGGAATCGGAGAGCGTACTTCACATCGTTGAGCATGGTATGCAAACCCGTTGGGACGAATGGAGGTGGTCGCCGACTAACACAAACACCCTCGAACCTGTAGGAAGCCTCGAGCGACTTCAGCCCTTATTGTCCGCTCATCGATCGAGCGGCGATACCACATGCCGCCCTCTAGTGAGAAGACTCGCGGAGAGACTGGCAGCGCACGCCGAGGCACGCGTTCTCGTATCAGGAATCGAAAGAACTCGCAGATCGATGCGAAAAAAGGGCCGTCGGGACACTCACGAGCGGCACCGGCCCGAGCTCTACACGGCATGCTGTGACACGTCCAGCCTGATCACACCCGCCGCGCGGCGAGCATCGTCAGGTCATCGTGCGGATCCGACTGCCGCGCGAATGTCTGTAACGCGTCGAGCACCGCGCGCACTAGCTCCGACGCCGGACTGCTGCGCTGCGCCCGCAGCACCTCGCGGAGCCGCGCCGCGCCGTACACCTCGCCTGTGCGGCTGTGAGCCTCCACCAGTCCATCGGTAAAGGCGAACAGCGAGTAGCCCCTCCCGAGCTCGCATGTTTTCGCAGTGAAGCGCGAATCCGGGAGCATTCCCAGCGCCGGTCCGGTCGGCCGCAGCTCCTCGATACTCCCGTCAGGCGCCATGATGAGCGCGGGCTCGTGACCGGCGTTCACATAGACGAGCTCTCCGGAGTCCGGTTCGAGGGACGCGAGGAACACCGTGGCGAACATGTTCGTCCGCCCGTGGAGCCGCGCGATGTAGTCGTTGGTGAAGCCGGCAACGCGCGTCAGCAAGTCGGCAGGGGCAGCCGACTGCAACGCTTGCATCACCACCGTGTGGCGGCCGCCGATCATTTGGATCGCGCCGCCGCCGACGGGGTCGGCTGAGGCACGGATCAGGCTTCGGAACAGCGCCATGAACAGCGCTGCGCCCACGCCCTTGTCGCACACGTCCCCGACGACGAGGATCACCTCGCCCGACGACAGGAGGAAGCAATCGTAGAAGTCACCCGAGACATCCCGAGCAGGGTGAAGCGCGGCCGCCAGCTCGATGTCGCGTACCTCGGGGAGGGATTCGGGCAGAAAATCACGCTGGATCTTTCGTGCGACGGACATCTCACGGCGTAGATTCTGGCCGTCCTGAAGGCGACGTCTGTCCAGCGCCGCGCTGACGCGCGCACGCAGCACCGCCGAGCCGAACACGCTTGGCAAGTAATCATCGGCGCCGCGCTCGAGACAGCGCTCGATCGCGTCCATCTCGTCCGACCGGGAAGTAACGAGCACCGGAACGCTTTCCAGCTGCCCGTCGCCGCGAAGCGTCTCCACGAAGGCCTGACCACCCCCGCCCGGCGCGTCGAGGTCGAGCAGCACGAACTCGAACCGCTCGGCGCGCAGCCGCGAAAGGGCGCGGCTGAGATCGGCTTCCGGGAGCACCAGGTACCCCTCCCTCCCCAGCTGCTGCAACAACGGCGCGGCATCCCGCTCACTTCTGCCGACCAAAAGGGCTCGCGGGGGAAGACGCAACGACGTCGATGTGCCGCGAATCGGCTCGAATTCGGTCATCGCTGTGGCGCATCGAGCAGGTTGAGCTGCCACAGGTCCTGCCTGCTGGTGTGGACGAAGGGCTTCAGCGCGCGCATGCCAGTCCTGCCGATGCTCCGCTCGAGGTATCGCATTTCCTCGAACTTCGCCGGAAGTGATGGATCGGGCTCCGCCTCGAAGCCCGCCTCGCGCAGGAGCAGGAGACCCTTGGCGCGGATGCCGAACTCGGCGCGCAGCCGCAGCAGGCACATCATGTCCACGATCACCTCAGGCGGGAAGCTCGTGCGCAGGCTCTTCAGGTACGTCCCCACCGGCGTGTCCGAGACCTGCCCGGCACGCATCGCTCGCAGCAGCTCCTGATCGACGTCGAAGCCGGTGCCGAGCCAGCGCCGTGTCTGCCGCTCGCTGTGCTGGAAGAGAAGCAGCACCACGTACGGGAACACGAGCATGATCAGCGCGGTCGCCAGCAGCGGCGAAAGCAGGAAATGGTTGTACAACGAGTGCAGCACCACGGCAGCTGCGAGGCCGGGGAGCAAGAGCGCCAGTCGCCAGGTCGGCGCACGATCGTGGAGCGTACGCGATATCATTGCAAAGATCGCAGTCGTGCCACTGTGCATGATCGCCGTGCCGAATCCGCGGACGATCAAGGACCAGATCGTCGGACTCGGGTGCGCCTGCAGGTAGTAGATGTTCTCGATGAACGCAAATCCGGTCCCCACTGCGAACCCATATGTGGCTGCGTCGACGACGAAACCCACCTTGCTCCGGTGCAGCAGGTACGCGATGTACGTCGCCTTCAGCAGCTCCTCAACGATGGGAGCGACGTACCTCGAGTAGACTGCCCTGTCCAGCGCCAGCACCGGCTGAAGCGAGATGTTCACTGCGTAGCCAGCAACGCCGGCAGCCGCACCCACCGCGACCGCGAGGAGGATCGCTCGCAGCGGGATGAGCTTGTAGCTGTCGAGCAGGACCAGCGCGGCGAGGAACAGGAAAACCGGCAGGACACTGACGGCAACCGCGACGGCCGTGCTCACATCAGCTTGAACGAAACCATCACCGCCGAGCTGCGCCGGATTCCCTGACCTGCCGCGGTCGCGAATCCAACCGAGAAGGTGGACTCGAGGTGCGAGAGCGTGATCAATCTGAGATCTGCCTGCGCGCCAATGCTCACGAAACCGCGTCTCGTTGCCGCATGGTCGAAGTCGGTCACGAGGCCGCTCGCGAAGGCCGAGACCGCAGCCCAGCGGAGATAGGCGCTGGGGATGCCGACTCGGCGGAAGCGCAGGGGCGGGGATGTCCACTCCGCCTGAACCTTGCCGTACGTGGCTCCCCCAACCTCGTTGATGTCGAGTCCAGGGAAGCTCTCCGTATCTCGGAATTGTTTGATCGCCCGGTGGTCCACCCAGTTGTTGCCGAAGCCGCCGAAATACGACCGCGCGAATGGATCGTTTCGGTTTCCGCCAAGCAAGGTGCCAGCAGCAGCGCGCAGCCAGAGCGACGAGTGGTCGAGCGGCAGCAGGAACCCCCGGGAGCCGTCGACGCTCAGGCGCGGGTAAAATGCACCGCTTGCAAGATTGCCGCGGGCGCGCGCTCCCCAGGTGGTGCCGAGTTCATCCTCGATCGCGCCGAGTGACCGCCGGAGGGACTTGTACGCGAGATCGCCGGTGAAGCTGGCGAGCCGTTCGTACGACGCCGCGACGTCCTGGAACTCTGGCACAGTCGCGAGATCCCCGTAGCCCGCTGCGCTCAGTGTGTAATTGAGGCTGGTCGGCCCGTCGAGCAGAAGATTGCCCTGGTACTGCGCCGCCAGCGAATAGCCACGGCGGCTCGTTCTGGTCGGACCGAACAGGTCGTAGAAGTCAGCGCGGTTGAGCGTGCCCGAGACCATCCAGTTCCAGTGGCGGAAGACTCCGCGCAGGTGCAGTCGCTCGCTGGCATCCAGCTCTCGCGTCGGCGAATACGACGCGGTGAGCTCCAACCCCGTGGCGCCGATCCGGTCCGAGAAGTTGAGGCGTATGCCGCCGGCCACGCTGAGGCTGCCAGCGGCGTCCGCGTAGCCCTCCACGACCGGGTACACGTTGTCCAGCTTGAAGTTGCGGAGAGTATTGTACCTGCCCGTCGCCTCCGCCAACGCGGCGAGGTCCACGTCCGCGCCCGACGGGGGCATCCACTCCTGCACTTCCGTCCTGTGCTCGGCGATCTCATTGCCGAGGAAGCGGATCGCGCTCACGCTGTCGGGCACCGCATCGGGAATCATTGATGGCACGAAACCCTGGCGCGAGTACGCGAAGACCACCAGCGAATCACCCGAGAGGGGAAGCGGCTTGAAGAAGCCGGTTTCGGCGTTGCTCAGTGGCTGCATCCGTCCGCGCGCCAGGTCGTACCGATAGATGTTGGACACCCCCGAGTAATAGGAGGACCCGTACACGAACCTGCCGTCCTGCGAGAACACGAAGTTGGACGGCGACCAGTCGTCGAAATCGTAGAGGACCTCGTGCGTCGCGTCACCACGGAGAAGGTTGTCGACGTTCATCCGCACGAGCCGCTGGTCGCCGCTGATCTCCGACATCGAGGCGATGAGCGCCGAGCCGTCGGGTGCGATGTCGAGATCGAACAGGTCGCGCCCGTACGGCACGGTGTGCACCTGATTCCACTCGGTGTAGGGGTATGGGATCCGGACGAGCGTTGAGAATCCGTTGTCGTGCCGCACCCCCCACAGCGAGCTGTCGGCGCGGTTGAAGGCCAGGTCGCCGATGCGAGCGTTGCGCATCAGCAGACGGGTGCGGCCGCTTGCCAGGTCCAGCGCCCGCAGGTGCCTCCAGTCGGAGTTGTTGGTGGTGAAGAACACTGTCCGAGACGAGGGGTCGAAGGCGAGCGACGTGACAGAGAGCCCCGACGCGCCCGGGATGTCGAGGAGTCGAGTAAAGCGACCGCTGGCAATCTCGATCGACGCGATGTGAGCCTCCTGGCCAGGAAAACGCACGGCCACGAGGATGCTTGCTGTCGCCGAATCGTACCATCCCCGCGAGACGGCCCCGAGCACCCGCCCCGTCAGCGGACGAGCCGCGGTAGTGGGGTGGCGGCGGATCGCGGCGAGGTTTTGGCGCTGCCACTCGCGTTCCCACGCAATCCACCGCGACCACTCCTCCTCGAGGGAGCGGCCGAAGACGTTCCGGAACTGCGAAGCGAAGTAGCTCCTGCTCCCGTCGGTGCGGTCGAACCATGCGAGCAACCGCGCGTTGCCGTACTGGAGCGCCAGGTAACTGACGAAGCGCGTGCCGTACAGGTAGGAGTTGACCCCGACCTGGAAGTCGATGGTGGTGCCCTCCGATTCGAGACCGACGACGTCGTACATCCTGATACTGTCGCGGACGAGCGTCCGGAACACCATCTCATCATATGGACCGATGGCGCGACCGAGGCCGCCGTTCATCCAGGTTTCCAGGTAGGTCGCAATCCCCTCGAGGTACCACCGCGGCGCGTACCAGCGCGGAATGGTGAGGTAGCTGTACGCCACCGTGAGAGGAACTTCCTTGTTAGGTGTGACCTTGCCGAAAAAAACCGATCGGAAGAAGCGGTCGGTTGCCGCCGGCTTGTCGGTGGTGAAGATGTGGGCGAGCTCGTGGTTCATCGAAGACGCCATCCGCTCGGGCGACGGTGCCGCCTCGTAGTCGCGGCCATAGGGCGCAATGCCGATCGTGACGTGATTCTCCGGGACGGGCCGGGCACCCGCATTGCCATAGTGCCAGAGATCGTGCATCAGGACGTTCGTCCTGCCGGGCGGCACATAGCGGAAAAGTCGCTGATGGAAGCGTAGCGCGCGCTCGAAGCTGGAGACCACCTGCGGCACCAGGTAGGACTGCATCGGTGATGTGTAGACCAGGCGAACCGTTGGCGTTTCCAGGGCCTGGAACTGTGCGCCGAGGCTGCTCGGCGCGGTCGTCATGGCGCAGGCGAGGACCACGAGCAGCGCCAGGGGGCGTCTACAGGTCTGACATCGGGTGGTCAGCGGCCGCTGTCGGTAGGGCGCCGCAGCAGGGCGGGCGGCGCATGCGAAGGAACACTCGCGCATTCGGGGGGATCGGCGCACAGCGAAGAGGTCCGAAAGTAACTCGCGGTCCCGTCCGCCGTAAGAGGCGGGCCGGGACCGGCGAGAGATAACCTTCAGTTCTGGGGTAGCGCGGGTAAGCCCGCGCTCCGACTCACGGCTGCACGCGCATCGCCTCGGTCAGGAATACCTGCGACAGCGCCTCGCTGCGCGACAGCGCGCGAAATGCCTCGTTTGACTGCAGGTGATAGAAGGCGTCGTTTGCCATCACCTGCAGGAAGGCCTCATTGGACGACAGCTGCCGGAACGCCTCACTCGACATCAAGCGGAGATACGCCTCGTTCGACATCAGCTTCAGATAGGCCTCATTCGACATCAAGCGCAGATAGGCCTCATTCGACATCAAGCGCAGATAGGCCTCGTTCGACAGCAGGCTTCGATACGCCTCATTCGACATCAGCTTCAGATACGCTTCGTTCGACATCAAGCGCAGATAGGCCTCGTTCGACAGCAGGCTTCGATACGCCTCATTCGACATCAGCTTCAGATACGCTTCGTTCGACATCAGGTTCTGATACGCTTCGTTCGACATCAGGTGAACATACGCCTCATTTGACATCAGCTTCAGATACGCCTCGTTCGACAGCAGGCTCTGATAGGCCTCATTCGACAGCAGGCTCTGATAGGACTCATTCGACAGCAGGCTCCGATAGGCCTCATTCGACATCAGCCTCAGATACGCCTCGTTGGAGAGCAGCTGCAGATACGCCTCGCTGGAGAGCAGCTCGCGGTAGGCCTCGCTCGCCATCAACTGATAGAACGCTTCGCTCGACTGCAGCTGCCGAAATGCGTCACTCTGCATCACCTCGCGGAACACGTCACTCTGGACGAGTCGCAGCACCTGGTCGTTCTGTAATAGCGTCTGGATCTCCGGATTCGAGAGCGACACGTCGGCTTCGCTCATCGCGCGACCGCGGTAGCGTCCCGCCTTCTGGACTCCACGGATCTCGTCTCCGGCGCCGATCGTACCGGCTTCGAAGCCACTGGGCGGGTAGCCCACCACGGCGTAGCCGATGATGGCAACCAGCGCCACCGCGGTCGTTGCAACAATCAGCGCCTTCTTCGTCAGCATCGGTCCCTCCAGGAGGTTTGTGACGCTACTCCACTGCTCTCGCGCCCATCGGGTGATCATCTGTGTCAGTCCCTGCTCGGGTACGGACCTCGCCGCCGCGCTCGGCCGAACAGACAGCTCGCGCTCGATCGCCTGTCTCAGACGCGGCGGCGGTGCACGTTCGGGAATTTGACGGAACAAGGCGTCGAGATCCCGCAGGTAGGACATGAGCGCCAGCGCTTCGGGCTTCGTCTCGACCAGCTCCCGAACCTCGGCGCTTGCCTCCGGCGAATTCGCGCCGTCGACCTCGCGGTGAACCAGTTCTATCTGGTGTGACGTGAGCATGTTCATTGACTCGCAGCGTGCAGCGCCTCGCGCAACCGTTCACGCGCCGTGAAGAGGCGCGACTTGACCGTCTTGACCGGCACGCCAAGCACGTCGGATATCTCTTCGTAGGAGAAGGAAACGAAGTGTCGCAGGACCACCACCGCGCGATCATCGGGCTTCAGCTCCAGGAGCGCCCTTCCCACCCTGTCCTCGGCCTCGATCGCGCTTTCGGGCAGGCCGATGGGCGCGGCGACGTCAAAACTCCCGTCCAGCGAAATCACGTGCCTGCGGCGCTTCAGCGTGTTCAGGGACTCGTTCACCGTCATCCGATAGATCCAGCTGAAGAAGCGGTAACGCGGGTCATAGCTGCGGAGCGCGGCGAAGACGTTGCCGAACACCGTCTGGGTGACGTCCTCGGCGTCTTGTACGTTGCCGAGAATGCGGAGTGAAACGTTGTACACGCTGCGGTAGTAGCGATCCGCCAGTTCGCCGCCCGCCGCCCATTCCCCGTCCAGGCATCGCCGTACGAGCGCGCGGTCCAGATCGTCGTTTGCGGCAGGCGGCTTGATCACAGTACAAACGAGATTCGGGAAAGTTGGAATCGCAAAGGTGCTGCGCGGCGATTCGGACCCCGTCGGGGACAGGAGAGGGTCGGCGAAGTCAAGGTGCACCCGAAGGTGGCCCGCGGCAATTCCCGGGCGGTCGCTGGAGTTGACATGCAGGGGCTGGAGAGTCTCATTCCCGAGCGGCCGGAGGGCGAGGTGCGACACGGTTTCCGAATGTCCATTGGCGCCGACCCCAGCGGAGTGGGGAGGGTGAGCGCAGCTTTAGCCCGGTTCGCGGAGACGCACGCCCTGCCGGACGGTGTGCGCCGCAGCGTCGGTGTCGCACTCGACGAATTGCTCGCGAATGCGCTTTCGCACGGGATGGCGGCGCGCCATGATGGTTCGGTGACGGTCGAGGTGGAGCTGGATCAGGAGCGGGTGCGCGTCATCCTTACCGACGACGGACCGCCGTTCGACCCGTTCGGAGAAGCCACTCCGGATACGACGCTGTCGGTAGAGACGCGACCGATCGGGGGTATCGGGATTCACCTGGTGCGGCGACTCGTGGACGAGTTCAGCTACCGGCGTGAGAACGGCTGCAACGTGGTGGTATTCGTGAAGCAGTTGGCGGGTGGGCAGGCAGACGGACTTCGCGGGGGCAGTTGATGCAAATCTCCACGCGCACGATCAACGACGTCCATATAGTGGCCATTGCCGGCAACCTGGACAGCAGCACGTCGCCGGAGGCTCAGAAGGCGCTCGACGCAGTGCTCGCCGGCGCGAGGACGGTCGCGATCGACTTCACCGATCTCGACTACATCAGTAGCGCTGGATTGCGCGTACTGCTCGGTGCCGCGAAGCAGCTCCGGGCCTCGGGAGGAACGCTGCGGATGTTCGGCCTGAACCAGTCGGTCCGAGAGGTGTTCGAGATTTCGGGCTTCTCGACCATACTGCCTGTGTATCCCTCGCAAGCCGAGGCGCTCGGCGCACGGTAGGGACTACGGCTACACGCCAGACACTCCGCTGAGGAGACTTTCATTCCGCGCGCAGCGCCTCCGTCGGCTGCACACGCAACGCACGGATCGTCGGCACCACGCACGCCAGCATGCACACGCCGAACGCCAGGAACGCGTATCCGATCAGCATCGCGATCTCTCCGACGGTCAGTCCCCGGCCCTTCATCCCGGCAAACTCCTGCGTCTGCTGTAGACCGATCGCTGCTAGCCCAATGAGGGTGGTGCCGGCGATCACCCCCAGCACGACCTGAATTAGCGGCTTCCTGAAAATCGATGTGATCACCCGGCGCGCGCTCGCGCCAAGGGCCACGCGAACTCCGATCTCGCGCGTTCGACGGGCGACGGTGTACGCCAGCACCGAGTAGATCCCCGCGAGCGAGAGCAGCAACGCCACGGCCGTGAGGCCGAGCGTGATTCGCATCCACAGCCCAAGGAACCAGAGAAGAGGGGTTGTCACCTTGTCGAGTCGCGTCATCTCTTCGATCCGGAGACTCGGATCCACCGACGTCGCCAGCTCGCGGATCCTCTGAGCGACCGTGAGTGGGTCGCCACGGCCACGCACGATCATGCTCAGCGCGCCATCACGGCCCGGAACGAACGGGAAATACAATCCTCCAGTCGGGCTACGCTGTATCGCATGCGACATCCCCAGCTCCTTCACCACGCCGACGATCTCGTACGTGGGGAGCTGCGACGAGTTCGAATCCAGCATGCGCCCCTCGCTGATGCGCACGCGGTGACCGACCGGGTTGCGGCCAGGCATCACCAGGTCTGTGAACCCCTGATCGACGATGACGACGCGCACGTCCGGTGAGAGGTCGGCGTTGTTGAACGCGCGGCCGGAGCGTACCGGCGCCTGCAGCACGTCGAAGTAGGAAGGGTCGATCGACGCGGTCGCCACCTCCATCGAGGGAGTGCCGGGCATCGACACGACCTCGAGCCGCCGCTCGATGTGATAATCGGCGGGCAGTCGATCGACGAAGGTCACGCCGGCAATGCCGGGCTCGGTCTCCAGCCGTCGACGTAGCGCCTCGAGCGACGTACTGAATTGCGCCAGCAGTGCCGCATTCGAGGTGCTGTCGAGCGTCTCCTCGGGCGGACCGTCGATCCCCACCTTCACGCCGAGATACTCCTGCGCGCGAAAACCGATGTCGTATGACTGGAGCCGCTTCATCTCGCTGCGTACGAGCATGACCACGGCGGGGAAGGCGACGGTGAGCGCGACCTGCGTGACGATGACTCCGGTCCACACTCCGCCGAAGCTCACGCCGCCCCCGCCTGCCGTCCCGGCGCGGAGGCGCGTGCCGAGACCACGCGTGATCTTTCGGGCCGGCATCACGCCGGCGATCACAGCGCCGAGCACCGCCAGCAGCAATGCCCAGACGATCGTCACTGGTGAGAGGTCGAAGTCGTACCAGAAGGGCAGCCTGCCATAGTTCATCTCGAGATACGGCTCAGCCAGGCGCGACAGTGCGAGCTGCGCAGTCGCCAAGCCGACGACCACCGATACGCCGGCGAGTACTAGCGCTTCGGCGAAGAGCTGCGTCACGATGCGACGACGGCTCGCGCCGAGCGCGCTGCGTACGAGTATCTCCGTCTCGCGCGATGCGGCCCGCGCGAAGAGCAGCAGCGCTACGGTGCAGCAGACCACAGCCACGAGCACGATGATGAAGAAGTAGATCAGCCCCATTATCTGCATGTCGTCGTTGCTCACCGACATTTGCGCGTACGGGAGGACGTGTGCCTGCAGCTGCGCATGCGTGGTCGGATGTTCGGCGGCGATGCGTTTCGCGATCAACGTCACCTCCGCCTGGGCGTTGTCGAAGCTCATCCCCGGTGCGAGGCGGCCGAAGACGCTGATCGCTGCGCCCTGGCGCGGCTGCACGCCGGGAACGTCCGTGCGCAGCGGCACCCACAGTTCGTGCGACGTGGGAAAGGCATACCCCTCGGGCATGACGCCGACGACTGTCGCGAAGTTGGGTCCGAGCCGGACGCTGCGGCCAACGATGCGCGGATCGCCGTCGAAGCGATTGCGCCACAATTCGTAGCCGAGCACCACGACCGGCGCTGCTCCCGCACGCTCGTCCGCCGCTTCGAGCACGCGACCGTGGAGCGGGCGCGCCGGTGCGATGCGGAATGCCGACGCAGTCACTTCGGCGGCGGCCGCGGGCCGCGCGGTACTGTCTGCACCCACGAGATTGGGGCTCGCGTCACGGTACGCGCCGAGATCGGTGATGGAGCGAAGCCCGCGATACAGCTGGTAATCGTACAGGACGCGATCCTCGTCGGACTGCGTCTTCACATCGAAGCTCTGGATCTTCACGATGCGATCGCCGTCGGGGAGCGGAAGCTTCGTGCTGGTGATGATGCCGAACATCTGGAAGGTGACGGCGCCGAACCAGATGCCGAACGCCATCGCCAGGCCGCCGACGATCGTCAGGCCCGGATACTTCGCGAGCATCCGGACGCCGAGCTTCAGATCGAGCGACATTCCGCTGAGCCACGCGGTGCCGCGCCCTTCGCGAAGCGACTCGCGGTGCTGCTGCACTCCGCCGAAGGTGATGAGCGCGCGCCGCCGCGCCTCGTCACGGTCGAGCTTCTGCTCGCGAACCAGCCGCTCCGTCTCCATCTCTATATGGAACTGGATCTCGTCATCGATCCTGGAGTGAGCGGCGCTTCGGTGAAGAAGGCGCAACCGCGCTCTCGCGGCGTTGAACCACGTCATGGGATGCTCCGATAATGAGGACGCGCCGCGTTGACAACGCGCGCGGTCACGAGAAGCGCAAGACGGCGTCGAGGCCGGTGGCGAAGCGGCGCCAACTCTCGAGCTCGACGCCGAGCGCGCGTCGTCCAGTGGAGGTCAGTCGGTAGTACCGCGCCCGCCGATTATTGTCGGTCGTTTCCCAGTCGCTGATGATCAGGCCGTCTTTCTCGAGGCGCTGCAGCGCGGGGTAGAGCGAACCCTGGTTCACCTCGAGCATTCCGTTCGAGATCTGCTGCACGCGCTGGCTGATCCCCCAGCCGTGCATCGGTGCGAGGGAGAGCGTCTTGAGGATGAGCAGGTCGAGCGAGCCCCGCAGGGCGTCCGGTGACCGAGTCGGCACGGTGAGCTCCAGGTAGCTTCTGTAGATGACTACAGTAGCTTACCAGCCGGCTCCTGTAGATGTCAAGGGAAACGGCGCCCCGCTGGCGGAAGTTTCAGCGAGTAAGCGAGGAGCGCTGCCTCAGCGCGCCGATGGGGACGGCGCGCTCCTCGCGGCGAGCATGGCCTCGAACCGCGGATCCCCGCGCAGCGGCGCCCAGGTCGGGTCCACCCGCAGGTAGGCGGGCGTGTACATCGACGGGGTCGCCAGCAGCTCGCCGAGCCACGCCAGCGCCGCGTCGCGCTCGCCCGCCACGACCGCAGCCTCGGCCGCGAAGTACAGGAGGTCCGGGAGATTCCGCGATGCGGCGCCGCCGGCGAGCCGCCTCTCTGTCGCGATCGCGCGCCGCGCCAATTCCAGAGCTCCCGCGCCGCGCCCCAGGAATGCCTCGGCCGAGGCGAGGCCGGTCATCACACGGGTGTCGTCCGGCACATCGCGCAGCTCGAGGCGTCGCAGTCGCTGCGCCGAGTCCCCCCACTGGCGCATGCGTGCGGTGTCGCCCTGAAGGTAGTAGTGTCGCGCCCTCACGAGCGCCCTCCCGCTCGCGCCGTCGGCGAACGCTTCGGATCCGAGAGCCAGCAGGCGCCGCATGTCACTGGACGCGAGCACCCAACCGAGCGCGTTGCTCCCGAGCTCGCCAAGAACCTGGTCGGTCGGCAGGTCTCGCATCGCCTGCTCGGCGACGCGCCGGGCGGCAACGGTGTCGCCCGCGGCGAGCTCGATGCCGACGCGCGGCGCAGCGGCCCTGACAGCCGGCGACATGGTCCACGCCTCGCTCGCCAGCTCTCTCGCTTCGGAGAGCCGACCGAGCGCGGCAAGCACTTCGGCGTGGATCCGCATCGGAGTGGCGAGCCGCGGGTCGAGCCGCCGCGTCTTCTCGAAGTACGGTATCGCCTCCTCCAAGCGGCCGACGTCGAACAGCGCAGTGCCGAAGCTGGAGTTCGACGACGCGTCGCTCGGGCTGGCGACCACCGCCCGCCGCAGCTCCTCGAGCGCACGCACCTTGTCGCGCTTCACGAGGCGCAGGTACGTGCCGTGTGCGCTGGCGCCGATCGGCCCCGCGGGATCGAGCGCGAGAGTACGAAGCGCGGCGCCGCGGCTCCGCTCCTCCAGCGCCTTTGTCGGGACGCCGTTCGCGTACGCGAGCACCAGCGCGCTCGTGAGCCCGGCCCACGCCTCGAGCATCGTGCTGTCGCGCGCGATGGCGGCCTCGTAGAGCGGGACGGCGTCGAGGTTGGAAGCGGCGTCGCTGCGCGAGCCCCAGTCCACCCGTGCCTTCGCCTTCAGGAACAGGTCGTACGCGACCGGGTCGCGCACCGTGATCTTCATGGCTCGCGCCCGATCTTCCGCCGACGTCGGGAGTTCCATGGCGGACACGACCCGGCCGGCGATGTCGGATTGCACGCGGACGACGTCGCGGAACTCCGCCTCGAAGGGCGCCTGCCAGCGGCTCTGCGCCCGCCCGTCGGGGGTGACTTCCACGAGCTCCGGGCGGACCACGACGCGTCGCTCGGCGCCGCTCCCCAACACGCGCACCGTACCCGTGAGCAGGTAGCGGACGCCCAGCTCCTCCGCGATCTCGGCCGGCGCTAGGTTGCTCCCCGCGTACCGATTTGAGCTGGTGCGCGCGATCACCATGAGTGCGCGCACGCCGGTGAGCCGCCCTCGGATCTCGTCCGTGATCCCGTCGGTCACGTACGCTTCGGCGGTGTCTCCCTGATGCTCGAACGGCAGCACGGCAAGCGCTGGCATCGCGTCCGCTGCCGCGGCCGGCGCGCGCGTGGCGATGTAGCGGCCGAGTCCCACCAACACGGCGAGGGCGACGAGTGACATACTGGCGAGCAGCACCAGCCGCCGCCGCCGCGCCGTGTGAGGGACGCCGCCGGAACCAGCGACCGCCGCGCCCCCGCCTGACGACGTCACTGCGTCGAGCGTCGCAAGCACCGTCGACGCATCCGCAGGGCGGTCCGATGGGTCCTTGGCGAGGCACGCCATCACCAGCGCGCTAAGGCGCGGCGGTAACCTGGGCTCCCGCGCGTCGAGCGGCGCCGGCGTCTCCGTCACCTGCGCCGCCACGAGCTGGCGCTGCGTCATCTTCTCTGCGAACGGGTGCGCGCCGGCCAGGAGTTCGTACGCGATCATCCCCCAGGCGTACAGGTCGGCGCGGTGGTCCGTGTGGTCGCCGACCGCCTGCTCAGGGGCCATGTACGCCGGGGTGCCGAGCGATGTGCCCACTGCAGTGAGTGCCGCGACTCCCGCGTCGGCGCGGGCGGCGTCCATCGCCTTGGCGATGCCGAAGTCGGCCACGACGGCGTTGCGCCCGGCGAGGAGCACGTTCTCCGGCTTGATGTCGCGGTGGACGACGCCGCGCGCGTGCGCGTACTCGAGCGCCTCCGCGACGTCGCGCAGGATGCGCAACGCCTCGTCCAGGGCGAGCCGCCCGCGCTTCATCCGGGCTCGCAGCGACTCGCCGGTCACGAACGGCATCGTGTAGTACGGAAGGCCGTCGGCGGTCTGACCCGCCGCGAGCACGGGGACGATGTGCGGGTCCTGCAGCGCCGCCGCGAGACGGATCTCGCGCGTGAAGCGCTCGGCGCTGATCCCCTCGGCCGTCTCGGGGGATAGGACCTTGACCACCACCTGGCGGCCGAGGGCAGGATCGGTGGCGACGAACACGCGCGCCATGCTGCCGCCGCCGAGCTCGCGCTCGAGCACGTAGGCGGCACCTAGCGAGGATTGCAGCCGGTCGCGGAGCTGATCGGGCACAGGGCGGCTAAGGTCGATTAGGTTGCATCTAGATTTATGATAAGTACTACGAGAATCGTCGGCTGACGTTCTTCGAACCGCGATTCGCGGGTTTGATTCCCGCGCGCGCCGCTAAGCGGATCTCCCACCTCGGACTTCTGAACGCGAGATCCAGCCGTTCGCGAGGCGCGGCGCTCGAATGAACCAACGCGACATCGTTCAGCGACGTCTGGCGGGGCAAGATCTCGTTGCCCCGCCCATCACAACACCCGTTGACGTAGTGCGCCGGCTCGGCGCGATGCAGGCGCAGGACTATTCCGGTGCGAAGTGGGCCATCGGGCTGCGCTCCCGCAATCTCGTCGACGCGACTGTCGAGCGCGCGATGGCCGACGGGTCGATCATCCGCACTCACGTGCTGCGCCCCACCTGGCACTTCGTCGCGCCGGCCGACATACGGTGGATGCTGGCACTCACGGCGCCCCGAGTGAAGGCGACAATGGCGTCGTACGACCGCAAGCTCGAGCTGGATGATGCAGTGTTTCGTCGCAGCAATGCCGCGATCACTCGAGCGTTGCGCGACGGAGCGCAGCTTACGCGCTCCGAGCTCGCCGACGCGCTTCGACGGGCCCGCGTCGACGTCACCGGATCACAGCGCCTCGCTCACCTCGTTGCGCGCGCGGAGCTCGACGGAGTCGTGTGTAGCGGCGCACCGCGTGGCAAAAAGTTCACGTACGCGCTGCTCGAGGAGCGCGTACCACCAGCCCGGGCGCTAGATCGAGATGAAGCGCTGCTGGAGCTGACGACGAGATACTTCGCGACGCGCGGCCCCGCGACGATGAAGGATTTCGCGTGGTGGTCAGGCCTGACGGTGGCCGACGCAACGAGAGGTCTCCAGATGGCCGGCCAAGTCCTCGAGAACGATGTCATGGACGGCAGCAGGTATTGGTTCGACGCGTCCGCTCCACCGCGACGCGCGCCTCGCATGCGGTCGCCGGCGTCGCACTTGCTGCCTAACTACGATGAGTACTTCATCGGCCACAAGGACCGGCGCGCGATCGGGGCCCGGCTGGCATCGACTGCAATTGTCACGGGTGGGAGCGCGCTCATCAGCAACGTCATCGTCATCGATGGCCAGCTCGTTGGGGGATGGAAGCGCACGTTGCTGAAAGACTCGGCCATCGTCGAGGCGAGCCTGCTCGCGCGTCTCACCGCTCGAGAAGTAGGCGCGGTCAGCGCCGCGGCCCGAGCGTACGGCAAGTTTCTCGGTGTGCCGGTAGAGTTGCGCGGGCTCCGAGCATCTTAGACGACATACGGTTTGCGATGCTTCTGCGCGGGCAGGTCGTCATGATTCGCCATCATCTCTCACCAAATAGCTCGACTTCTCGCTCGACTTCTCGCTCACGGGTTTCTCGCCGGTCTGCACCTCGAAGATCGGCAGCTGGAGTCCCCACGAGATCGCCGCCAGGCGGACTGCCACCACGACCAGCATACCGACGACCGCCGTCACCGGCTCCGCGAGACCGAGTCGTGTGAGGATCACGTAGAGGCTCGTGCCCGCAATCGCGGCCGTCGCGTAGAGACTGCCGCGCTGGAGCACCATCGGTACCTGCGCGGTGAGCACATCTCGAATCGCGCCACCCGCGGCACCAGTGACGGCACCGAGGAGCACGGAGCTCATCGCCGGCATTCCGGCTCGCTCGGCCACCTGCGTACCCGCGACGCTGAACAGCGCGAGTCCAAGCGCGTCCGCGACGTCGAGCGCCGCAGCAGGGACGCGCGCCCAGCGAGAGTAGAGCACCGTCGCCAACGAGGTAGCGATGATCACGATCAAATAGCGGGCGTCGGCCAGCCAGAAGATCGGATGTCGATCGAGCAATAGGTCGCGGATGGTTCCGCCACCAACCGCGGTCACGGCACCCAACACCACGACGCCGAGGAGGTCGAGGCGCCGCCGACCGGCGGCCAGCGCGCCGCTGACGGCGAACACCGCCACGCCGAGTAGGTCGAGGACGAAGGGGAGCACACCGCGAAGCTACGCGGTCATGGACTACTGCGCGATGCCTGACGACGGAACAACGGCAGCGGTGAGCGACGGTGTCATGGTCGCGCGGCTGCATGACTTCAACAGAGCAGAACGATCGACGAACCACTATGTTGGCGGCGTGCGCTCGACGCGTGGCAGTTGTTCGGTGCCGAGCACGCATCAACGTGACCAGCCCCACGAGCAAGTGATCGGGGTGCCATGACTGGGATTGGTTTTTGCGGATAGGTGATTTGCGACGTCCTTTAATTTCGCTCCGCTTCGACACATGCAATCCGACTCCGGAAGCACCCAATCGATCTGGCTGGACACGACAGACATCCCGAAGCGCGAACCACTTCGCGAGGACACTCAGGCCGATGTGTGCGTCGTTGGTGCGGGGATTGCCGGCATCACGACCGCGTACTTGCTCGGTCGCTCCGGGAAGCGAGTGGTCGTCGTCGATGACGGTCCGATCGCGGGCGGCGAGACTGGTCGAACGACGGCGCATCTTGCCTTCGCGCTAGATGATTTCTTTAGCGAGATCGAAAAGATGCACGGCGCCGAAGGTGCGCGCATCGCCGCCGAAAGCCACATGGCCGCCGTTGACCGAATCGAGTCGATCATCCGCGACGAAAAGATCTCCTGCGACTTCGAGCGTGTCGCCGGCTACTGGTTCGCGGAAGATGAGGATGGAGGTAAAGAGCTCGACGAAGAAGCGGCCGCCGCAAAACGCGCTGGTATTCCTGGTGTCGAGCGCATGGTGCAGATCCCGGGCGTGCCGTTCAAGACACGAGCCGCACTCCGAATTCCGAACCAGGCGCAATTCCATCCGCTGAAATACATCGCCGCCCTTGCTCGCGCGATCGAGCGAGACGGCGGCCGGATCTTTTGCGATTCACACGTCTCGGATCTCGAAAAACGAGCTCGGCGGCCGAAGGTGAAGACCTCGGATGGTCAGACGGTTACAGCCGACGCGATCGTGTTTGCCACGAACTCCCCCGTGAACGACTGGGTGACAATTCACACGAAGCAAGCCGCGTATCGGACGTACGTGATCGGCGCCAGCATCAAGAGCGGTGAGGTGCCCCATGGACTCTATTGGGACAATCTCGATCCGTACCACTATGTACGGTTGGCGGTCGGCCGAACGTCAGAGACGTTGATCGTGGGCGGACAGGATCATAAGACGGGACAAGCTGATGACCAGGAAGAGCGCTTCGATGCGTTGATCGAATGGACGCGTGAACGGTTTCCGAAAGCCGGCGAAGTGACCTACAAGTGGTCCGGTCAGATCATCGAGCCCAATGACTACATGGCTTTCATCGGGCGCAATCCAGGGGACGAGAACATCTTCATTGCCACCGGCGACTCCGGAAACGGCATGACGCACGGCACGGTCGCGGGAATGCTCATCGCTGATCTGATCCTGAAGCAAGACAATCACTGGTCGAAGCTCTACGACCCATCCCGCATCTCACTCCGGTCCACGCCCGAGTTCCTGCGCGAAAATCTCAACGTCGCGGCGCAGTATCGCGACTATGCGACGCCGGGCGAGATCAGCCTCCCTGACGAGCTCCAGCGCGACTCGGGCGCCGTCATGCGCGATGGCACGAAGAAGATCGCGGTATACAAAGATGAAAGTGGTGCACTCCACATGCGCTCCGCTGTCTGTCCTCATCTCTACTGCATCGTCGACTGGAACGACACGGAGAAGACCTGGGACTGCCCGTGTCACGGATCGAGATTCGACCGCTACGGCAAGGTCATCAATGGCCCGGCGATCTCCGATCTTTCGGAGCTCGATAGCGGCGACAAGTGATCCGCGAGGTCATGTCGTAGACGCTCCCCGCTTCGGGCGTCCTGAATACATTCAATAAGTGTCGACGCGCGTTCTCCGCCGCCTCTTCGTTCGCCGTTCCACCCCCCGCGATGAGTTGCTTCCCGGGCCCATCCGCGGCGAGCTCTTGGGTGCCGAGCTCCTGGCGGATCGCGCCCGAACACTTGCGCGCGACCAGCGAACTGCCGCGCGCCCGCGCGCGCTGCGCCGGACTCCCCTACTCGCGCGTCTGAACCAATCCGATCGCATCCTGAAGCAGGTCAATACCCGCTTGGGAGATGCGGCCGCCCGCGAAGTGGATGTCGGTCCGGCAGGCGAGTGGCTGCTCGACAACTTCCACGTAGTCCAGGAGCACATCAGTGAAGTCCGCGAGAGCCTGCCACGCGGATACTATCGAGAGCTACCCGAGCTCACCACCGGACCGCTCGCCGGATACCCTCGTGTTTACGAGGTCGCGATCACGCTGATCTCGCACACCGAAGGTCGCATCGACGAGGGAAACGTCAGCCTTTTTCTAGAGGCGTTTCAACAAATAGCTCCGCTCACGATTGGAGAGCTGTGGGCGATACCTGCGATGCTGCGCCTGGGACTCATCGAGAACGTCAGGCGCATGGCGCTTCGCACGTCGCAGCGACTGGACGAAGTCGAGTTGGCGGACGCGTGGGCGACACGCATTCAAACAGCGAACGACGTCAGCGATTCGGAGCTTGCGAAAGAGCTCGAGAATTTCGTGGCTGACCCACCGCCGCTCAAGCCGATCTTCGTCGCGCGGTTTCTACACCAGCTCCGTCACACTCGAGGCTCCTTCCCCCCGCTCGTGTGGCTCGAGCAATGGATTGCCGAAGACGGTCTGAGCGTCGAAGAGGCCGCCGCCCAGTCCACCCAGCGGATCGCGCTCACGCAGATCACGACGGCGAACAGCATCACGAGTCTGCGAGCGGTCGCGCGGATGGATTGGCGCACGATCGTCGAGCGGCAGAGTGTGATCGAGACAGTGCTTCGCGAAGATCCATCAGGCTTCTACCCGCGAATGACGTTCGAGACACGTGACCGCTACCGTCACGTGGTGGAGCGGATTGCGAAGGGGACGCGACGCGACGAGGAGACGGTGGCACGTCGAGTCGTCGAGCTGGCGACCGCTGCATCGGTGCAAATGTCAGGCACCGACGCCGACCAAAGTCGCCGCGCACACGTCGGCTATTACCTGGTCGATGACGGGATTGTCGACATGGAGCGAGCCCTCGGATACAGAGCATCGGCTGGGCTTGCACTGCACCGTTGGGTGTTGAGGCACCCGAACCTCGTGTTCGTCGGCGGTGGCATCGCAGTCACGGTGCTTGCGGTTGCCGCGGTGTTTGCGCTGGCGGGATCGGAAGCGCGATCGGCGTGGCTCGCTCTGCTGGCCCTCGCGCTACTTCCCGCGATGGACGTCGCCGTCAGCGTCGTGAATCAGTTCGTCACCGCGTTCCTGCCTCCGCGAATTCTTCCAAAGCTCGACTTGCACGAGGCTGGGGGCATTCCCTCCGAGTTTCGCACCGCGGTGGTCATCCCAACACTCTTTCCAACCGTCGAGGCGGTCCACGAAGCGCTGGAGACCATCGAGGTCCAATATCTGGCTAATCGCGAAGCGCACCTCCACTTCGCATTACTCAGTGATTTCACCGACTCGCCGACTGAGTCACGCGAGAGCGATGGCGCGATCATCGACGCGGCCGTCGATGGCGTGCGCGCGCTCAACGCTCGGTACGCCGGTCACGCGCAAGACGCTTTCTATCTCTTCCATCGGCCGCGCCGCTGGAATCCCCGGCAAGGTGTTTGGATGGGATGGGAGCGCAAGCGCGGCAAGCTCGCGCAGTTCAACCGGTTCCTTCGTAGCGCCGACACTGAAGCGTTCTCGGTGATCGTGGGCGACGTGGACGTGATCAGGCGCGCTCGCTACGTCATCACGCTCGACTCGGATACCGCGCTTCCGCCCGACACCGCGCCCTTGCTGGTGGGAGCGCTCGCGCATCCGCTGAACCGCGCGGTATACGACGCGACGCTGGGACGAGTGGTGCGCGGCTACGGCATCCTGCAGCCACGGGTCGGAGTGTCCCTTCCGAGCGCGCATCGATCGCACTTCGCCGCCATTCACTCGGGACATCCGGGCGTCGATCCGTACACGACCGCGGTCTCCGATGTTTATCAAGATCTGTACGGCGAAGGGAGCTTCACGGGGAAAGGGATCTACGATGTCGATGCGTTCGAGCAGGCGACGCACGGCCGTTTTCCGGAGAACCGGCTTCTGTCGCACGACTTGATCGAAGGGAGCTACGCGCGTGCTGGATTGGCCACCGACATCAACGTCTACGACGACTATCCCACGCGCTACCTCACGTACACGCGACGCAAGCATCGCTGGATTCGCGGTGACTGGCAACTGCTCCAATGGCTCACGACCGTCGTGCCGGGCCCGGATGGTCCGGAGCGCAATCGACTGTCGCTCCTCTCACGATGGAAGATCCTGGACAACCTCCGACGCAGTCTGGTCGAGATCGCACAACTGGTTTTCCTGGTCTCCGGTTGGATTCTGTTCCCCGGCTCGGCGCTGCGCTGGACGCTTCTCGGTCTAGGCATGATAGCCGCGCCGTGGATCGTGTCGGCGCTGCTCGCCGTGCTTCGACCGCCGCTCGACAAGTCTTGGCGGGCCTACTACGCGGCAGTAGGACGCGACGCTGTGACGAGCGTCCAGCAGGTCGCGTTGGCGATTGCATTTCTCCCGCACCAAGCGTGGGTATCGGCCGATGCCATCCTGCGCACCCTCTGGCGGCTCTTCATATCCAAGCGAAATCTCCTCGAGTGGCAGACGGCATCGCAGACGGAGCGCGTCGTCTCCGTTGGTGCGAGCGCCGCGTGGCGCACGATGTGGCCGGGGGTGGCGATCGTCGCCCTCATCGTGCCGGCGGTGGTGTTGCTGGTGCTGACGTCGCGCGATCGCCCGACGACCTTCTGGCCACTCGCTGCTGCGATGCTCCCGCTCATCGCTCTCTGGATGGCGTCACCAGCGATCGCGCACTCTCTGAGCGCGCCCGCCGTGCGGCGCGAGCGGCGGCTCTCTCAGGCGGACCGCGGCCGCGCGATGCGCTACGCGAAGCTTCACTGGAACTTCTTCGATCGGGTGGTTACGGAGGAAACCAACTGGCTGGCGCCTGACAACATCCAGGACGATCCAGCCCCGGTCATTGCGATGCGCACCTCACCGACGAACATCGGCCTCCAACTGCTCGCCACTGTCAGCGCCTACGATCTCGGGTTCATATCGATCGAAGACATGGTTCGACGTCTGGAGCTGGCGATGCGATCGCTCGAGCGCATGCGTCGATTCCGGGGGCACTTCTACAATTGGTACGACCTACGAGACCTGCGTGTGCTCGAGCCGGCTTACATCTCCACCGTGGACAGCGGCAACCTCGCGGGTCACCTCATCGCGCTGCGCCAAGCCTGCCTGACGATTCCCGATCAAGCACCTCGTGACTACGGGACGACGTTGAGTCCAACGACGCCACCAGCTCCCACGCTTCGTCAACGGGCGCACGAGTCGACGTCGGCGTCGGAGCTGGTAGCCAGGCTCGAGGTGATTGCCAATCGCGCCTACGACTTCGCGATGGAGATGGATTTCCGCTTTCTCTTCGACGGGAGCCGGAAGCTATTCGCCATCGGCTATCAGCAAAGCTCGCACTCGCTCGATCCATCGTATTACGACCTGCTGGCATCCGAAGCGCGACTGGCCAGCTTCGTGGCCGCGGCGAAGAACGATGTGCCAGTCGAGCACTGGTTTCATCTCGGCCGCACGCTCACGCGCGCCGCGGGCGATACGGCACTCGTGTCGTGGAGCGGTAGCATGTTCGAGTACCTCATGCCGGCGCTCGTGATGCAGTCCTTCCCGCATACCGTGCTCGACGAGACGTACAAAGGTGCGGTGCATCGCCAGATCGCGCACGGCGCCGAGCATGGCGTGCCGTGGGGCGTGAGCGAGAGCGCGTACAATCTTCGCGATCGGCACCTGACCTATCAGTACCGAGCGTTTGGCGTACCAGACCTCGGGCTCAAACGAGGACTGGCTCGCGATCTGGTGATCGCGCCGTACGCCGCGGCGCTCGCCATGCTGATCCAACCGCACACGGCGTTGAAGAATCTCGCGCTCCTCGAAGAGCTCGGCGCACTCGGTGAGAACGGCTTCCGGGATGCCGTCGATTACACGCGGCCCGAGCCTGGTCAGCGCTTCGCCATAGTGCGGAGCTACATGGCGCATCACATCGGCATGTCGCTCGTGGCGTTCACCAACGCACTGACCGCGCAGCTGTGGCAGCGACGCTTTCACGCGGATCCGCTGGTACGCGCCACGGAGCTGCTGCTGCACGAGCGCGTGCCGCGCCGCCTGGTGCTCCAGGCGCCACAGACTGCACGCGCCGACGAAGCGCTACCGGATCCCGATCTCGAGCGGCCGGCCGTTCGGGAAGTCGACACGCCGGACACACCGCAACCAGTCGTTGCGCTCTTGGGGCGGCTTCCCTACACGATCATGGTGAGCCATGCCGGCGCTGGCTATAGCCGATACGAGGAGTTGGCGGTCACGCGGTGGCGCGCTGACGGTACGCGCGACAACACCGGCCAATTCTGCTACGTGAAGGATCTGTCGAGTGGACATGCCTGGTCGGCGACGCATCAGCCAATGTGCACTCCCCCCGATTGGTACCAGGCGCTTCTCGCCACCGATCGGCTCACCGTCGGGCGCGTTGATGGAGCGCTCGAGACGCGCACCGAGATTGCCGTCGTTCCTGAAGATTCCGCCGAGGTCCGTCGCGTTACCGTGACCAACAACGATGTGCGCGAGCGGGAGGTGGAGGTCACCAGCTACGGCGAGATCGTGCTCGCACCGCCTAACACGGATCGTGCCCATCCGTCGTTTTCCAATCTCTTCGTGGAGACCGAGTGGCATGACTGGTGTACCGCGATCACCGCTACGCGACGCCCTCGGTCCGCGTTGGAGCACCCTCTCTGGTGCGTGCACGTGGTCGACAGGAGCCCGGATCGCACCGGCGTCGTGACCTGCGAGACGGACCGAGCTCGCTTCATCGGTCGCGGCCGCACGACGCGAAATCCCATAGCGCTGGAGACCGACGGTCCGCTATCAGGAACTACCGGCGCCGTGCTCGACCCGATCTTCGCGCTGCGGACGAGACTTCGACTGGCACCAGGTCAGTCGGCCTCGGTCGCGTTCACCACTCTCGTTGCCTCGACGCGCGAGCGTGCGTTCGAGCTGGCCAGCCGGTACCACGATTCGCACTCGGCGCAGCGCGCGCTCGAGCTTGCCTGGACGTCGACGCAGATCGAGTTGCGCGAGCTGAACATCACGCCGGCGGATGCGGCACTCTTTCAAGAGCTTGCCGGCCACCTCTTCTACTCGAGCCCGAGCGTTCGCGCACCGCAGGAGGAGCTGAAACGCAATCGCGCATCACAGCCGATTCTCTGGGCACTCGGCGTGTCGGGGGATTGGCCCATCGTGTTCGCAACCATCGACAGCGCCGAAGGTCTCCCGACGCTGCGTCAGCTCTTTGCGGCACATCGATACTGGCGACGACGCGGTATGACCGTCGACGTCGTCGTCCTCAATACGCATCGGCATAGCTACTTACAGGAGCTGAACGATCGCATCACCGCAACGATGTTTTCGTCGAGCGACTCGGCCGTCATCGACCAGCCGGGTGGTGTGTTCGTTCGCAGGTGGGACCTCCTGACCAAAGAACAGCTTCTGATGCTGCGCGCGACGGCGCGTCTGCACGTGCCGTGCGATGGTCGGTCGTTATCGCACATCGCCGACGCCGCGCGCTCCGCGCTAGAGCTGGAGGCACAGGAGCGCGAGCCACCGCCACCTCCGCTACGATCGTCCGGTCGGCGCACACCGGAAGCCATCATTGCGGTGCGCCACATTCGCGCCCCCGCTGGTTCAGGAGCGAGTACCAGACCTCGATCAGTGAGTCCGAGTGGCAGTCCGATCGTATCCGCTGACGGAAGCCAGGCGCTTCCGCTCCAGTTCGACAATGGACGCGGAGGTCTGAGCTCCGACGGCGACTACGTCATCCGCGTGAGGGGAGATCAGGTTCCTCCGGCGCCGTGGGTGAACGTCGTTGCCAACACGCGTGGCGGCTTTCTCGTCTCCGAGCGCGGGACGGGATGCACCTGGGCCGAGAACAGCTACTTCTACCGCCTCACACCGTGGCACAACGATCCGGTGAGCGACCCGGCCACCGAAGTGCTCTACCTCCGCGATGACGAAACAGGGGAGGCTTGGGCTGCCACACCGGCACCCTTCGATGATGACATGCCATACACCGTTCGACACGGCGTCGGCACGTCGTCATTCGAGCACCAGCGGTCCGGTATCGTCACGCATTTGTCGTTAGGCATGGCCGAGTCGGATCCGGTCAAGCTTTCCGTCCTTCGGGTCACGAACCGCGGCGAGCGTACCCGCACGTTGTCGGTGATCGCTTATGTCGAATGGTCGCTCGGCTCCCTGCGCGAGCATACCCAGCATCAGGTCCACACGACGTACGAGCGTGCGCAAGGCGCGATCTACGCGCGAAACTATTTCGATCCACAGTTCGCCGACCGCGTTGCCTTCTGCGCTTCCAGTTTGCCGGTTGCCAGCTACACTGCCGACCGACGCGAATTCCTCGGCCGGAACGGTATGCTGGCCGATCCCCTTGCGCTGCGCGCGCCGTCGCTCGACGGGACCACTGGAGTCGGTATCGATCCATGTGCGGCGCTCCAGTCCGTCCTCACGCTGGCACCAGGGGAAACTCGCGAGCTGGTCATCGTACTCGGCGCCGCCGAAGGAGACGATGCGGCCAGACGCGCGGTCGCCGAGTATCGCGATCTGGCGCGCGCCAAGGCAGCGATTGCGCGCAGCGTTGACGGATGGGCGCAGCGGCTGTCGGTGATCACCGTGCGCACACCGCAACCATCGTTCGACGTGATGCTGAATCGTTGGACGCTGTATCAGGCACTCGCTTGCCGCATGTGGGCGCGTACCGCGCTCTACCAGAGCAGCGGTGCATACGGGTTCCGCGATCAGCTTCAGGACACGATGGCATTCGTCCACGCCGAGCCTGGACTCGCGCGCGAGCACATCCTTCGCGCTGCAGCCCGGCAGTTCGTGGAAGGAGACGTGCAGCACTGGTGGCATCCACAGAGCGGTCGCGGCGTGCGCACTCGCTTCTCCGATGATCTCGCCTGGCTCCCCTACGTCGTGGACCACTACGTACGGGTTACGGGCGACGCGTCGGTGCTCGACGAGTCGGTGCCGTTCCTCGAAATGCGCGCGCTCGAGCCGCACGAGCACGAGGTGTACGATCTCCCGCGAATCAGCAGCGAGCACGCGAGCGTCTACGAGCACTGCGTCCGCGCGCTGCGGCGGGCGTGCACTGCCGGAGCGCGAGGCCTTCCCTTGATCGGAATTGGCGACTGGAACGACGGAATGAATCGCGTCGGTGTCGAGGGTCAGGGGGAGAGTGTCTGGCTCGCCTGGTTCCTCATCACGACGCTGCGCCTCTTCGCGGACCACGCGGAGCGGCTCGGCGACGAGGATGTCGCGTCCGATTTTCGTGCTCGGGCCGATGCGTATGCCGCGGCGGTGGAAGCACACGGGTGGGACGGCGATTGGTATCGGCGTGCGTACTTCGACGACGGTACGCCCGTCGGGTCGGCGCAGAACGACGAGTGTCGCATCGACTCGATTGCCCAAAGCTGGAGCGTCATCTCGGAGGCGGGGATGCCCGAGAGGCAGACGCGCGCCATGCGATCGCTCGAAGAGCATCTCGTGCGCGAGGATGCCGGCCTCATCTTGCTGCTCACTCCGCCATTCGACAAAACGCCTAACGATCCCGGCTACATCAAAGGCTACCTGCCCGGAGTCCGCGAGAACGGCGCGCAGTATACGCACGCGGCGCTTTGGGCCGTGCTCGCCACGGCGCTACGCGGTGATGGCGATCGTGCGTTCGAGCTCTTCCAGCTGCTCAACCCCCTCTTGCACACGCGCACTCCGGAACAGGTGGCTACGTACAAAGTCGAGCCCTACGTCGTCGCGGCCGACGTGTACGCGGCCGATCGGCACGTGGGACGCGGTGGATGGACGTGGTATACCGGTTCTGCCAGCTGGATGTACCGTGTTGGGTTGGAGGGGATTCTCGGATTCACCCGGCGCGGTGAGCAGCTCACGATCAGGCCACGTGTGCCAAGGCAATGGCCTGAGTTCACGATCGAGTATCGCTTTGGCCGGAGCTTATACGTGTGCGTCGTGCAGCAGCCAGGCGAGCTCCGCGATGGCGAGGTCGAGGTGTGCATCGACGGACAGGAGCTCGACGGCGGCGTGATCATGTTGGTGGACGATGGAGCGCGTCACGACGTCGTGGTGCGCCCGCGATCCGGTGTGACGAGTGAGCGGGCGCGATGAAGGATGCATCTGATCCGTTCACGATTGCCGAGCAGCTTCTTGGGAACCTCGCGTTGAGTGTCGGGCAGCTGGCTCAACTCCGCGCCCTCAACACGAAATACTGGACGGCGGTTTTTGCACTCAAGCAAGGCGAGACAGGTACGCGTACGCCTTCGGAGGAGGAGCTGTCGACGCTGCGGCGGACGATCGAAGCCGACATTTTCGAGATACTCACGCCTGAGCAGCGCGCGGCGGTCAGCGGCGCGGAGTCCGGTCAGGATTAGTTCCGATCGCTCGCTGTCTGTTCTCACTTGCTCCGGCGACGGACCAGATTCGCAAAATCGAAGGGCCCTACTCGAGGGCCCTTTGTCGTGTCGGGGTCAGGATGCTTGCCGTCTTGCTCTCAATGACTTAGTGCGTCACCAACCATCACGTGCATGATCATTAGCAAGACCTCTATGACAATAGCGTGGGCGCCGCGACGCTGAACGGCACGATGACGTACCAGCCGATAACTTCCATCGAGATGTATGCGCCTCGCACGGTCTACGCATCGCTACTGGTCAATCCAGCAATGGCGAGGGCAAGATAGGCAGCGACGGCGCCGAGCCAACCCACGGATAACGTCACGTGCGCGAGGAGCAATAGCTTTCGGACTCCGGCCATGTTCATGCCGACACTGAATTGTCATGGCTGCGACACACGTGTCTAACGTCCTACCACGAATTGACGCCTTGTCGCAAGATTGAGGATCAATGATTCGTCGAGTTGCCGCCATCGTGCTCGCAATCACACTGTCACACCTGAATGTCGTTCGGGTGGACGCCGCGTGCGCAAGTCAAGGCGACACTACGACGAGCGTTGCACATCACTCCGAGCACGGTCACGGAGTTCCGCACAGTGCGGTGCAAGAAGCGAACGATGGCGAATCGTGCGAGACGCCAGCGCTCCCTCGCTGTTGTCAGGCTCTGGTGTCTTGCTCCGTTTTGCTCGGTGCCCTCGACGAACCGAGCGACGTGGCCGACGCGCGCCCGAGGTCTCAAATCGCGATGACCTTGGAGCACGCACCGCCATCGCGTGTCGCACCGCCCGATCCACCGCCTCCAAGACCGTAAGCCCTAAAACTCGACTGTGATGATCCGCTCCGGCAGATGCGCTGAGGCGGATCGTCGATCTGTCATCGCTCGCTGAGCGCGGCAGCGTTGGGGCTTCTTCTTGGGAAGGTCAATGCACACCAGGACGTATTTCACCATCATCCGCCGCGCGTCTGCAGGCGCGGTGATCATCGGCGCCTCGCTCATTGGCAGCGTGCGGATTGCGGTGGGCCAACAGCATGAGCATTCGGATACGACGCGGGGGCGAACGAGTGACACGGTACGGACCGTACTGCCTGACACCATGCGTGCGCCGCCGCGCGACACGACGCCCATCGCAATGGAAATGACCGGGCCGCTGGGGATCCCGATGGAACGGATGGGCTCGGGCACGACGTGGATCCCCGATGCCGTCATTCTTCCTTCGCGCCACTATATGCTGGGCGATTGGATGGTAATGCTTCATGGGTTCGTTTTCGCCCAGTACGACGCGCAAAGTGGCCCACGCGGGAGGAACCAGTTCGGCAGCCTGAACTGGGCGATGGTAATGGCCGACCGAGCGCTTGGCGGAGGACGACTGCAAGTTCGCTTCATGCCCAGCCTCGATCCTGCCACAGTTGGACGGTGCGGATATCCAATGCTCCTTCAATCTGGCGAGACGTGCCGCGGGCGGCCGCTGGTCGATCGTCAGCACCCACACGACTTCTTCATGGAGCTGAGTGCGCTCTATGAGCGTGCCGTGAGCTCCGATGCCGCCTTCCTTCTCTATGGAGCGGCCGCCGGTGAGCCAGCGCTGGGACCGGTCGCATTCATGCACCGGCCGTCCGCCATGGACGACCCGCAGGCGCCCCTTGGACATCACTGGCAGGACGCCACGCACATCAGCTTTGGCGTCATCACTGCTGGCGTCTTCACACGCACGATTCGGCTCGAGGTGTCCGCTTTCAACGGGCATGAGCCTGACGAGGCACGCTGGGGCTTCGATCCCATTCAACTGAACTCCTACTCCGCCCGCCTAACCGTCAACCCGTCACCGCACTGGAGCTTCACGACTGGCTACGGCCGGCTCGACAATCCTGAGCGCAGTGATCCACCGGAGGTCGTCCGGCGACTCGTCATCTCAGCAATGCACGGGCGCTCGATCGGAAGTGACGGCCAGTGGGCCAGTACGGCCATCCTTGGCAGGAACGCACACGAGGAGCACGAGTCATCGCACAGCGTGCTGCTCGAGAGCGAAATCGTTCTCGATTCGCAGAACACGGTTTTCTCTCGCGCGGAGTACATCCAGAAAAGCGCCGCCGATCTGCTCCTCACTGGATTCGATGACGATCGGGTGTTCGACGTGGGCGCGATCTCGTTCGGCTACATCCGCGAGCTGCGACGTGGCCGCGGCATGACCCTGGGCGTTGGCGCTCGCGCCACGTTGAACCTCGTCCCAAGCGTTCTCGAGCCGGCATACGGATCACGTACGCCTGTTGGAGGAATGATTTTCCTTCGCATGCGGCCCTATCACTCGCAGCCGCACAGGGACATGCGGATGAAAGCGAAGGAGCGAGGCGAGAGGCCGCATGAGCACTGAAGAACATCATCACGCGCACGAAGCGCGTGGCGGGCACAAAATGGCTGGCGCACAGGCCCACGTCGCCAGCGCTGCGCACTCGCGGCACGACGCTCATGACAAGCATGCCGGCCACAGTGTCGCGATGTTCCGCGACAAGTTTTGGGCTTCCCTGCTGCTGACGCTGCCCACGCTCGTCTGGGGACACATGCTCCAACGAGCGCTCGGCTACAGCGCACCTCGTTTCGCGGGATCGCACTGGATTCCCGCGATCTTTGGCATGGCGGTGTTCGTGTACGGCGGGTGGGTTTTCCTTCAAGGTGCCGTACGGGAGCTCCGTGGCAGACTGCCTGGAATGATGACGCTCATCGCGCTGGCCATCACCGTCGCGTTCGTGTTCAGTGCCGCGGTAACACTCGGGTTTCAGGGGATGCCACTGTGGGAGGAGTTGGCGACGCTCGTCACGATCATGCTGCTCGGCCATTGGATCGAGATGCGGTCGATCGCCCAGGCGCAAGGTGCAATGCAAGAGCTCGCGAAACTGCTTCCGAGTACGGCGACGCGCGTCGTAGGCGAACGAACGGAAGAAGTCTCCATCGCTGAGCTTAAAGAGCGTGACATCGTCCTCGTGCGCCCGGGCGAACGTGTTTCGGCTGACGGGATCGTTCGCCAAGGGTCGACCGCTGTGAATGAGTCAATGATCACCGGCGAGTCGGCGCCCGTCGAGAAGAAGACCGGCGATTCTGTGATCGCCGGTACCGTGAATGGCTCGGGATCCCTGCGCATTGAGGTGACCGGCACGGGTGAGCACACGGCACTCGCCAGGATCGTGCACCTGGTAGAGCGGGCACAGGCCTCGCGCTCGCGCGCGCAGGCACTGGCTGATCGCGCTGCCTTCATTTTGACTCTGGTAGCGATTGGCGCGGGCATCCTCACGCTCGTGGCCTGGCTCGCCTTGCGCGGCGATGCAGCCTTTGCAATAGAGCGCATGGTAACCGTGCTCGTCATCGCCTGTCCGCACGCGTTGGGACTCGCCATTCCGTTGGTCGTCGCCATCTCCACCACACTCGGCGCGCGCAACGGGTTGCTCGTGCGAGATCGCCGCGGGCTCGAGGAGGCACGTCGGCTCGACACCGTCGTGTTCGACAAGACCGGCACGCTCACGCGTGGGGAGTTCGGCGTCGTCGACGTTGCCACCGTCGACGACATCGACGAAGCGAAAGCACTGAGACTCGCGGCCGCGATCGAAGCGGACTCCGAGCATCCGATCGCGCAGGGAATCGTGCGGAGCGCGCGAGAGCGCGGCATCGAGATCGCAGCGGGAGAGTCTTTTCAGTCCATCCCGGGGAAAGGCGTCCGAGCGCGGGTCGACGGCCGAGAGCTGTACGCTGGCGGCCCGGCTCTTGTCAGAGATCTCGCGCTCGACGTGCCGTCGATGATCCGCGAGTCAGCGGAGCGTGCCGCGGGGGCGGGACGCGCAGCCGTCTATCTCGCGGACGAGAGGCGTGTCTTGGCCGTGTTCATCGTCGCCGATGTGCTGCGACCGGAGTCGCACGAGGCCATTCGTGCTCTCCATGCGCGCGGCATCGAGGTAGTGATGCTCACGGGTGATGTCCGACCGGTGGCAGAAGCGGTCGCCGCAGAGCTGAGCATCGACAAGGTTTTCGCCGACGTACTGCCAGAACAGAAGGCCGCCAAGATCGAGGAGTTGAAGCGCGCGCGAAGGCGTGTGGGGATGGTCGGAGATGGCGTGAATGACGCACCGGCACTCGTGACGGCTGACGTCGGCATCGCGATCGGCGCCGGAACCGACGTCGCGGTGGAAGCTGGCGACATCGTGCTCGTGCGTAGCGATCCGCGCGACGCGCCTCGCATCATCACGCTGAGCGCAGCCAGTTATCGGAAGATGATTCAGAATCTCTGGTGGGCTGCGGGCTACAACGTTGTCGCGATTCCCCTCGCCGCCGGACTGCTCGCGTCGCGCGGCTTCGTTCTCTCGCCGGCCGTGGGCGCGATGCTCATGTCGTTGAGCACTGTGATCGTAGCGATCAACGCGCAGCTGCTGCGCCGCTTGCGGCTCTAGCGATCATGCACGTGCCGGACGCGAAAACACTGCGGCAAGTCGCGTGGGTCTTTGTGAAGCTCGGTACGATTGCCTTCGGCGGTCCGGCCGCGCACGTCGCGATGATGGAAGACGAGGTCGTCACGCGACGACAATGGATGACACGCAAGGAGTTTCTCGACCATTTGGCGGCCGCCAACCTTATCCCCGGTCCGAACTCGACTGAACTCGCTATTTACATCGGTCGGGCGTCGGCTGGCTGGCCCGGGCTCCTGATCGCCGGCCTATGCTTCATCCTACCAGCGACGCTCATTGTCGCCACGCTCGCCGCTGTCTACGTGCGATTCGGTCAGCTTCCCGAGATCGACGCCTTCCTGTACGGAATAAAGCCGGTCGTCATCGCCATCGTCCTCCAAGCGCTGTGGCGACTCGCGCACACGGCGGTGAAGTCGCCATTTCTCGGATTGCTCGCAGTGGTCGCACTCGCGGCTTCCTCGTTAGGCGTGCACGAACTGGTTATTCTTACCGGGTGTGGACTTGCTGGCGCGCTCTGGAAGCTGCGTGGATCGGGGACATCGGTTCGCGCGGTCGCGACAATTGGACTCGCACTTACGTCCCCACTCACCGCTGCCGCCGGCGCTAGCGTACCGTTCGAGTTCTGCCGCATGTTTGTCCTGTTCGTGAAAGCAGGGGCGTTACTCTTCGGAAGTGGATACGTCCTGCTCGCCTTTCTGCGAGCGGATTTCGTCGTACGATTCGGCTGGCTCACGGAGCAGCAGCTCCTCGACGCGATCGTCGCCGGTCAGATTACACCGGGTCCGGTGTTCACGACGGCAACTTTTGTAGGCTATCTCCTCGGCGGCGCGCCGGGCGCTGTCGTCGCAACCGCGGGGATCTTTCTCCCGGCATTCGTGTTTGTTGCGCTGAGCGCGCCGCTCTTGCCGCGGATCCGCCGCTCGCCACTCGCCGGCGCCGTTCTCGACGGTGTCATGGTCGCATCGCTCGGGTTGATGGCGGTGGTCACATGGCAGCTAGGACGCGCGGCACTGGTGGATTGGCTCACTGCCGTCATCGCCGTCGCGAGTGGCATCCTTCTGTTCCGAAAGGTCCAGCAGGCGTGGCTGCTCGCCGGCGGAGCGATTTTGGGTGTCTTGTTGGGTAGGTGATCCGCTTTTTGTATCATGTTGCTTCGTAGTCTGGAGGGCTGTATGTCAGCTGAATCGCATGCGCACGGCAGTCAGCATCTTCACGGGGAAGGCGCGCCCGGACATGCACACGCGCACGTACACGAACGTGCGCATGGACATGGACACGGCCCCGTCGCTCATGGTGTCGCGGCGGATGCGCAAGCGGCATACGTTCGTGCATACGACGCGGCGGTTCCCGATTCCAACCGCTCGGTTGTGGAGATCGACCTCGAAGCGCGAGAGGCCGACTGGGAGTTCAGCCCCGGCCGAGCGACGCGCGTTTGGGCGTTCAACGGACAGATCCCCGGGCCGACGATCGAGGCGAACGTCGGTGACGTCCTCGAGATCCGATTCACGAACCGCCTTCCCGAGCCGACTGTCATCCACTGGCATGGACTGCAGGTTCCGGCTGCGATGGATGGCACCGACATGGTCCAACGGCCAATCACGCCAGGCCAGACGTTTACGTACCGCTTCAAGTTGCCTGACGCGGGCACCTTCTGGTATCACCCGCACATGAACGAAACCGTGCAGCTCGAGCGCGGCCTCTACGGCGCCATTGTGGTTCGTGCGCCTAACGAGCCGCGGATGGACGCCGAGCGTGTGATCGTGCTGGACGACGTGCAGCTCGATCGGAAGGGACAGATCAAGCCGCCGGGTTGGTGGATCGAACGGCACGACGGGCGTCAAGGCAGCACCCGGCTCGTGAACGGAAAGCGGGAGCCCCAGCTCGAGATCGCGGCTGGTCAGATCGAGCGCTGGCGCATCGTGAACGCGGCCAGCGCTCGCTACGTGCGGCTCTCAATCGGCGGGCGAGAGTTCACCATTCTCGGGACGGACGGAGGGCTCATCGATCGCCCAATCGTCGTCAACGAAGTGCTCCTCACTCCCGCGGATCGCGTCGACATCGCGGTTGGCCCGTTCGCCGAGGGAGAAGCGTTGGAGATCGAAGCGCTTCCCTACAACCGCCGAACCGTCGCCCGCGCGCGGCGAGAACGCTTTGCGACGTTGCGTGTCGGCGCCGAGGCGCCATCACGCGCGCAGATCCCTACGGAGCTGCGACGGATAGAGCCACTCGTTAGGCAAGCCGCTGCCGTCACGCGCGAAGTGCACCTTGGCGTTCGTCCGAGCCTGGAGCATGGGGTGGATTTCGTCGTCAACAAGGAACGGCACCATCGCGACCGGCCCGTCAAGGTGGGTGAGCTCGAGGTCTGGGACGTCGTCAACGACACCCTGATGGATCACCCATTCCACCTACACGGCTTCTTCTTCCAGGTGCTGGAGGTGAACGGTAAGCCGCCTGCATTTCTCTCGTGGGAGGACACGGTCAACATTCCACCGAGAAGCCGGGTGCGGATCGCATGGATGCCTGACGACCGACCGGGCGAATGGATGTATCACTGCCACATTCTCGAGCACCACGAGTCAGGAATGATGGGGCATTTCGAGGTAGTTCGTTGACGATCGGATGATCGTCCTCGTCGTGAAGCCGGGCGCCTCGGGCGTGCGGCCGGGAAGGCAAGTCACCGGTTCGACGCTTCTTACCGACCGTGCTCGCCGGCGAGCAAATCTTTGAGGTAAATGTCGGGCGGGACGTAGAATTCGTTCCGGCGGACCCGGCCGCGGAGTATCACGTAAGGGTGCGTGGCCAAGATGTCGGCTCCGATCGCGCCATCGAGTGCCGTCAGGTCGTAGACACACATAAATGTGCAGTCGAAGGTGGGCACGAGCAGGTTCATGCGTGCCTCGTACTCCATCGCGCGCTCCGTGCCCGGCGCATTGCGGCGCATCCAGTCCATCCAGCCGGCCGTCCGGACGCAGCGCCCCTGGGCGGCCGCGGCCGCGAGACTATCGCGAACGAAGCCAGCCATTCGCTCCATGTCGAATCGACCGCCAGCGAGATACGTGTCCTCGGAGCTCGCGATCTTGACCCGACCGTCGGTGGTCGACACGCCAGCTTCCTCGAGACGCTGCCGGTGATCGGCCAGACGCTCGGCGTCGAGCACGTTCAGCACCTGCTCGCCCTCTTCGACGCCGTCCTTTAAATAGGGGATAAGCGTCTCGTATTCCTCTTCACGCGAGGTGAAGAAGGCGCAGATGTGACCAGGCTGATCGATCTCCTGGCCGCAAAGCCGAATCGTCTTGGGCATAGCATCCTCGGCTGCCGGAGTGACTGCGCCCCGGTACTGGCTTATAACCGTGGGGGGCATCAACCATAAAAGCGACGACGATTTCCAGCAATGGTCCTAGCAGCGATACCAGCACTGGCATGAGCAAGCACATTGGCATACTGGCGCATAGCGCGGACGGAGCCGCGCTATGCTTCTTGGAGATCGTGCGCGAGAGCGCGCGCTCGTTAGGCGCGCACCGCCATCCCGAGATCACCCTCTCGATCCTGCCGATGGGGGAGGTGCTTCCTGCGTATCATCGCGATCTTGCGACAGTGATCGCTCACCTCCGACAGACTGCCGAGCGCCTGGCGAGCGCGGGGTGCGATTTCTTCGTCTGCCCCGACAACACTGCGCACATCGCGCTCGATGCCGTCAGTGATCCTTTGCCGCTGGCGGGCCTTCACATCGCCGACATCGTCGCTGCACGGGCGCGTACCGATGGTCGTCGCCGGGTCGCACTCCTCGGCACTCGATTGACCATGGAAGGTCCGGCCTATCCCGCAGCATTCGCTCGGCACGGACTCGAGCTGCGAGTGCCCGCGGACGCGGACCGAGCGATCATCGATCGGGTCATCTTCGAGGAGCTCTGCCAGGGCATCATTGCTGACCGCTCTCGAGACGAATACGTGCGCATCATCGAGACCTTGCGCGACGAGGGATGCGACGCGGTCGCGCTCAGTTGTACTGAGATCCCATTGCTCGTGACACCCGAAGTTTCTCCCCTCCCGACGCTGGACTCCACACGACTCCTTGCCCGAGAGGCGGTAGAAGTCGCCATAGGCAGGCGGCCGATGCCGACGTGGCGCGGCGGCGCCCTGCGGTAGTCCGCGGCCCTTCGCATCTAAGGTCCTGCCGCGCGGGATGAGCTGGCAACCGGGAACCTCATCTCCCTTCGTTGCGTTCCCTTTATAAAGGATGCGCGTAGAGCAAAGTTCATTGCGCGTCCCGTTCCGACCGTATGTCGGAGGGAGAACGAGATGAGAAACTTCACGGCAGAAACGGCCGCGCAGCGTAACAAAGTCACGGGCGAGCACCGTACACGCACGTTGGCCAAGCGATTCACGCTCAGCTGGGGCTGGTTCCTCGCACCGCTATTTGGTGCCGCGGGAAGCGGCGGTCTCGAGTACGAGCCGCTCCCGATTTCCAGGAAGAAGAGCGCCTAACGAGCGATGCGCGCTACGGCAGGAACGCTCCCACGTACTTCCATTCCCCGTCGCGCTTTTCGAAGACGTTGAACGAGTAATAGTCGGCGGTTCGCGTGGTGCCATCGTCGCGCTTGCTGACGAGGTGCCCGCGGCCGCTGGCCACGGCCACCGAGCCCCATCGCCTGACGGCGATCAGCGTATATCGACCTTCGACCAGCGTCGGGTCGTCCCGCAATCCGGCGAGCAAATCGCTTCTCGTTCGCACCGTGCGGTCCGCGTCCACCGCCGCGTAGTCATCGGCATACAGCCGCGCGAGTGCCGTAGAATCCTTCTCCATGTGACCGCGAACGATTGCGTTCTTGACTGCGGTCACCGCGTCCGTCGTCTCGCGATCGGCGAACACATTCGAAGCGGTCTGCGCTCCGAGCGTCCCGACGATGCCGAGAATGACTCCGGTCGTGATGAGCGTGAGATGACGCATGCTGTCCTCCAATTACCGCGGTGAGCGCGCGGTTCCACTCGAGGATGGACGCGCAAACGAGATCGGCGGCGGGTCGGGGCTGATCTCGAACGCCGTGTAGTAGAACCGGTAGCGTGCGTCGGTCGACGCGCCCCAGTCAGGCATGCGTACCTGGCCGAACGACCGCAGCGGACCGTACAGGTGATCCTCACGATCATCGACGCGCCACCGAATCATCTCGCCGGCCGCGTTGAGAAAGAATCGGCAGAGCTCGACACCGGCGCCATCGAGCACCAGCAAGGTACGCGGCTCTTCGAGACGAACGGTGATTGTCGAATCGCCGGCGGCGAGACGGTAGAACATGGTGTAGAGCAGCCTGGGCCAGAGGGTCGTCCATCGCTGAATCTCCGCTGCGGAATGCTCGGTCAATTTTCCATCTCGTAGCTGCCAGCCGTGCTCACCCGTGATCGCCACGGTCCGCTCCGTCTCCGGGCTCACCTGCCGATACCAGATGCGCGGCTCGCGTACATCCCGCCAAAACTCGGCTTGCATCTCCTGCTTGAGCGCGGCACTGTAGGCGCGCTCTCGGACGTGCAGGCTTCTCGCTTTCGCCCACAGCTCGCGGCCGCCCAGGTGATTGAGCATCAACTGCACGGCAGTCAACGCCGCTGAATCGCCGCGCACCCCTCGAGACGTCGAGGGAGCCTGCGCGTGCAGCTCGGCGATTGGCGGCACCTGTGCCGCTCCGATGACGAGCAGCGCCACCACGAATGAGATTGTAGAGGTTCTCATGTCGACACCATGGAGATGACACGACCACTCCATGATGGCGCGCGTCTCCTGGCGCAGTCACCGTGAGCTCGCCGTAACGCGCAAGCTTTACGGACCTCTGACGTCTGGTCTGCCCGCGGGTTCCCAGCCAAATTCGGACGCCACGATCGAGCCCATGGAGGGTTGGTGCTCCGTCCCCTCACCACCAGTATGCTGTGGCTCATCGCGCTGGCCGCGCCTAACGCGGCCGCACAGCGCACTGCGCAAACTGCAGCGCGCCCCAACATCGTCCTGATCCTCATGGACGACTTGGGCTACGGCGACCTCGGGAGCTACGGAGCACCCGACGCGAGGACGCCGAACATCGATCGGCTGGCGCGCGAAGGCGTCAAGCTCACCGACTTCTACTCCAACGGAGCCACCTGTACTCCGACGCGAACGGGGTTCATCACCGGCCGCTACCAACAGCGATACGGCCTCGAATATCCGCTCGGAACTTTCCCCGCGGATTCGACGCGAGGACTTTCGCCCTCGGCGTCATCGCTACCGCAGCTTCTCAAGGCCGCGGGCTATGCTACGGGCCTCGTCGGCAAATGGCATCTCGGCTGGAAACCCGAGTTTCATCCGCATCGTCACGGCTTCGATCGGTTTTGGGGATTCCTCGGCGGCTACATCGACTATTACAGCAACATCGGTGAGTTCGATCGCCACGATCTGTTCGACGGCGAGATGCCGACGCGCGACTCCGCCTACCTGACAGACCAGATCACTACGCACGCAGTCACGTTCATCGAGCAGCACAAAGGAGAGCCGTTCTTCCTGGAGATCTCGTACAACGCCACGCATTGGCCCTTTCAACGACCGAACCTCGAATCGAGCAGGCGCGGACCACCGGATGGTCGCGACGGCACTCGCACAGACTACATCGCGATGCTCGAGAGCGCGGACCGCGGCATCGGCGTCATCCTCGACGCCATCGACCGGCTCCGCCTCGCGCGCAATACACTCGTGATCTTCACCAGCGACAACGGCGGCGAGTGGCTGTCACGCAACGCGCCGCTCTTTCATAGAAAGGCAACGCTGTGGGAAGGCGGGATTCGTGTGCCGGCGCTCTTCCGGTGGCCAGCGCGGCTGCCGGCAGGCGCGGTCTCCAAGCAGGTGGGAATCACGATGGATCTCACCGCCACGCTCATCGCGGCGGCGGGAGCTACCCCGCCTGCTACACATCACCTCGAAGGAATCGATCTGATACCGCTACTCCAAGCCCGACGCGTCGTCGATCGCACACTCTTCTGGCGCATCCAATCACCGATGCGCTCGCAGCGCGCGATTCGACGCGGCAAGTGGAAGTACATGCGTGACGGTACGATCGAGCTCCTCTTCGACCTCGACACCGATCCGGGAGAGCGACGCGATGTGACCGCGGTGCAGTCTGTCATGCTCCCCGAGCTCCGGCGGATGCTCGCTGCCTGGGAGGCGGACGTCGACTCGAGCCGAGCAGCGCTGGATCGTCGTTAGGCGAGCGCGGACGCCGGCGTGCTGTCGGACGGAAGAATCTCGAAGCAACAGCGGGGCTGCTCGCCACGCTCGCAGCATTCGTGTACGGGCGCCTTCACGAGCTGGGCGAGGAGACTTTCAATCGCGCGACATACTTCCGGCCGCCCGTGTACCGCAGCGCCCAACATGCAGCCATAGCCGCGCAGCACGAATCCGCCATCCTCGTGCTCGACCCTGGTAAGAGCGCCGAGTTGCTCTAGGAGACTCGCCGCGGCGTGCACGCGCTCTCCAAGATCTCCGCGAAGCGGAGCAAATTCGGCGGCCAGTGCACGGCCGACGGTGCGCATCAGGTTATCCAGCTCGCTCGCCGGCATCTGCTCCCCAAGAACCGCCAGCAACTGAGCGAGGAACGGCACGTAAGCGCGGGAGAACATCATCTCCGCCTGAGGCACGAGCTCGTAGATCACCGACGGCCGGGTTTCGCCGCGTCGAAGACCTGCCTCTCGTACCAGCCCATCGCGCTGTAAGGTCGCCAGGTGTGCGCGCACGGCGTTGTGCGTCATTCCGAGCGCGTCGGCGATCTCGTTGGCCGTCCGCGCCGATCGGCGGAGCTCACCAAGAATTCGACCGCGCGTTCCGCGGCGCGGGTCAGCTGATCCAAAGCTCGCGGCCATCGCACTCCTATGGAGAAGACCTTAGCGGAGCAATTCTTGCAGATACTTCGAAGATATCTTCACTATCGCCTAAGTCGTTGCTACGCAAGGCGGGTTCCATGCTCTCAAAACCGATCGCGCTGCTTTGCTTCGCCGCCGCACTCGCGGGCTGCCGGCAATTTCCGGAGCCGAAGCTCACCGACGACCTCCAGCGGCAGGGCCAGGAAATATTCCGCCACGACACCTTCGGAAACGAGGTGTTTTGGACCGACACCGCGCGACTGCACGAGGTCATCGATGACGAGATCCAGCCGCTCGAGGCGCTCGACTTGGGTCTCAAGGTCGACATGGGCCGGCTCAATCTGCTCAAATTCGTGCTGCACAATCCATTCGGTATCAGCGGCACGCGCGAGCTGCTCAAGCAAAATGCTGTCGTAGGGCTCAAAGCGCAGGTCGAGAATGGGCGCATCACGCGCATCGGAATCACCTGCGCGCTCTGTCACTCTACGGTCGACAACGCACTCCTCCCAGGAATCGGTCATCGGCTCGACGGATTTCCAAACGGTGATCTCGAGGTCGGGAAAATTCTCGCCAAGCTGCCGATCTTCACCGACGAGCAGAAGCGCACCCTGCGCTCGTGGCCCAAGGGCACGTACGATCCGCGGTTCAACTTCGATGGCAAGAGTACTCCACTGGTCCTTCCTCCTGCTTACGGACTCGCTCACGTCGAGAACGAGACGTACACAGCTGAAGGCCCGATCTCGTATTGGAACGCGTACGTTGCGGTGACGCAAATGCACGGCCGCGGAAACTTCAGCGATCCCCGGCTTGGTATCACCGTCACCAACGAACCGGATCTGGTCACGCCGAAGCTTGCCGCGCTGCGCGCCTACCAGCACAGCATTCCAGCACCGCCTCCGCCGCCTGCTTTCTATGATCGTGGTGCCGCGCGACGAGGAAAGACAGTGTTCGATGCGAACTGCGCGCAGTGCCACGTCGGAGGCAACTCGACCGACAACAACAACGGTACGCTGCACGATCCAGCCGAAACAGGTATGGATGCGGCGTATGCCGCTCGCACTACGGCCAAGAAGTATCGCACTACCCCGCTCCGCGGCCTCTGGCAGCACGCGCCTTACTTCCACGATGGCAGCGCGAAGACGCTGGACGACGTCGTCGATCACTATGTCCGTGTTCGAAATCTCCAGCTCAGCGGCCGCGCGAAGAGCGATCTGGTCGAGTACCTCAAGTCGCTCTAGCGAGGAGGACACATGCGATCGCGGATCCTGGCGCTGTACTGTGCGTGCATGGCGACGTGGGCAACGACACTCGCGGCCCAACGTCCTCTCTCGTTAGGCATCGGCGGCGGCGTCTCGGTGCCGGAGGGGAGACTCAACGACGGCGTGAATGCTGGATGGCACGCCTTGGGCACCCTTGCGCTGACATCGCCCATGCAGCCCATCGGTCTCCGACTCGACCTCGCTTACAACCGATTCGCCTTCGACGAGGCACCGGTCGACGGGCATACCAGCGCGAGCTCGGCGACACTCAACTTCACGTACCGACTCCCCGCTGCCGGTGCACCGCTGTCGCCATATCTCATCTCCGGACTGGGAGCGTACCGCACCCAGTGCTCGGATGGACCAGGATGCGACAGCGATACGCACTACGGCTGGAACGTGGGCTTAGGCACCGTCTTCCACTTCCTCGGCGTCCGAACCTTTCTCGAGGCGCGCTATCATCGAACCAAGCAGCACGACGTGCGTGTACGCTACATCCCCGTCACCTTGGGGCTGCTGATCTGACCTTCGCCTAACGAGTAGTCACGATCCGGTGCCAGTCACGCGGAGCGTGCGGAGGTCGACCTCGAACCGTTTCGTCTCCGCGTCGGGCGCGCCGTCACAGCGTTCCATCACGCTGTTGCACGCCACACGCGCGTCGATGGCGAACGAACTGCCATCGGACCGTACCCACTCGAGCGTCGGCTCCAAGGGCGTGGCACTGAGGGGTGAGCTGATCACACGATCGAACTCGATCTGCTTCGCCTCACCATTCCGCGCATCGATGCGATAAAGGAGAGCGGTGCCTTCGATGCGGTTGCTGACGACGGCGTAAGGGAGACCCGGCGCCCACGCCACCCACGGCGCAATGCCGTACTTGGTCACCGGCGTCGGACGAATAGTGCCTCGCTCCAGATCGACGACATACACGTTCGAGAAAGTCGAATCACGCCCTTCGACGAGCACCCACCGCTCCGATGCATTGGTGGGCGAGACTCTGTACGTCACCGGCGTATTCGCACCGTCGGTGCTCCGCAACGGCAACGAGGGCGAAAGAAGACGCCCACGCCACGACAACGTTCCGTCTGACGCCAGAACGAAGTCGCGTGTCTGCACGCCCGGTTGGAGCTCCGCCCAGCTCGAATCGGAAATGGCGCCGGCCGCCGAAGCGGTATCACCCGCCTCGGCACTGCCCGAGTCAGCGCATGCGCCACTGAAAGCGATCAGCGCGCCTACAGCCATCGCTCTCGCAAGGCGAGGGCGCGCAACAGCGTAGCGAATCATGAAAGTTCCCGTGCGTCGAGTGTGGCGGTCGCGTCGTGCACACATTGTACCCCGCCACGAGCGCGAGTTCACCGGTGCGTCTTTCGCTTCGCTGCCTGATGGCCAGACGAGCACGTTTGACCCGCCTCTGACACCGTACCCGCCATTCGTCTCTTTCACGTGATCCGGCAGGGCTCGCATGTTCGCCGAGCGCTCGACGTGAGGATGACGTGTCTTCGATCGTTCAGCTCAGGTTTGCAGTGATTTTGGCGGTGGTGGTACTGTTGACCGGCCGCGCGACCCGCGCCCAGTCAGCCGCTGCCCCGCCGGTATTCACTGTCGCCGAGTTCATGCGGGTGCGCACGCCGTCCAACGTGGCGCTGTCGCCCGATGGGCGACACGTCGCATTCGTCGTCGAAGATCGCGACACGACAGCCACTGTCCCGCGCCTGACGATCCATGTCTTGCCGGCCGCGGGAGGCACGCCTCGACGTCTCACCGAAGGCGGATCGCCTCGCTGGTCGAGTGACGGAAAGCAGATCGCGTTCCTCTCGTCAGGCAGCGGACCTCGTCGCCTCTTTCGGATTCCGGCAACCGGCGGCGTAGCTGTTCCCCTCACCGACGACAGCACCAACGTTTTCTCGTTCGCGTGGTCGCCGCGCGCCGAGATAGCCGCGATCGTCTCGCAGCAGCGACCCGGGCCGCCGCAGCTGATACTCATCGACACTCGGCGCGGAGCGCGGCGCAGACTCGACGTCGGCAGACTTGCGCCTTCGGACCTCGCCTGGTCGCCACGCGGCGACGCGCTGGTACTCGAATCGCGCGCCGACCTCTACGTCGTCGCTACGAGTGGCGGCGCGCCACGCGAGCTCGTTAGGCGAGATGGGTACGATGGATTACCGCGATGGTCACCGGACGGATCGCAGATCGCGTTTGCCTCGGGGCAGGGAAGCTGGCACCGACCCGTGCGATTGAGCATTGTGCCCGCGTCAGGCGGCACACCCAAGGAGTTAGGCACCACCTTCGATCGCTGGCTGCTCGCTTACCCCCCGCGCTTTCTCGACTGGTCGGCCGATGGCCGCGCGCTTTACTTCTCGGCGATCGCGCGGATGTCGCACCTGCTGTATGCGATCGACATCGCCACCGACTCGGTCCGTGAGGTCACTCCAGGTCCTCAGGCATTCTGGTCCTTTTCTCTCTCGGGCGACCGACGGACGCTGGCATACCTCGCCTCGGACTCGGCATCGGCCGGGGATGTAGTCATAGCGCCACTCGCGTCGGCGCCACTATCGCCGCGACGGATCACCAATCTCAATCCACAGCTGAGCTCGGTACGCCTGGGACGCGTCGAGCGTATCGCCTGGAAGAGTGCGGATGGACTGGAGGTCGAAGGCCTGCTCGTCAAGCCGCCGACCTACACGCGAGGCCGGCGCTACCCGATGCTAGTGCAGATGGAAGGAACGTTCGGAACGTACGACCTGTCGTTTACCGGCCGCGTGGCGGCTGACGACAATTTTCCGTTCATCTATCAGCAACAGGTATTCGCCGGTGCCGGCTACATGGTGCTGCTCCCCAATCCCAGGGGGAGTTGGGGCTTCGGTGAAGTGTTCGCGCGAAAGGGCGCGGGCGACTTCGGAACCGGCCCGGTCGCCGACATACTCGGCGGAATCGATGCGGTCGTCGCACGTGGGGACGTGGACACCGCTCGCATCGGGATCATGGGCACCGGTTACGACTCACATCGCGCGCTGCTGGCGGTCGCTCGAACACGCCGGTTCAAAGCGCTCAGCGTCGATTCGCCGATGTACGATCTTATTCGCCTTCGCGCCGACATAGGCGGCGATAGCGCGCTGATCGATCGCCCTGTCGGAGGAACTCCAACCGACAAGAGGGAAGAGTGGGCGCGGATCTCCCCGTCAACGTACGCCGACTCGATCCACACGCCGACCTTGATCACGATGGATGAAGGCTCGCCCTACGCCTCCGCGGTCGCCAAGCAGCGAGACGCGCTTCGGCAGGCGCTCGTGAAGAACGGTGTAGCCGTCGAGGTGCTGCCTTTTACTACGCCGGCGGGCCTCTACCCGCCAAAAACGCTCGCGCTTCTCGTCCAGCGCAATCTGGACTGGTTCAAGCGATGGATTCCGCCCATCGAGGAGCGCGCGTCGCAGTAGCGCGTATCGCCGTGCCTAACTAGCCGCCGAGGTGCTGCCGGAACCATCGGACTGCCATCGGCCAAGCAGCATTGCTCGCACGGAGGTTGGCACCATCGTGCGCATCCTGCTTGCTCAGAAATCCGTGGCCGGCCCCGGCGAAGACGCTGTCGGCATAA
>DATFBY010000113.1:0-8476 GCA_035253585.1 Gemmatimonadaceae bacterium
CGTCACGTTCATCTGCCGGATCGCGTGACGCCAGCGCCTAATCCGCGCGACCGTCTCATCGCTTTCCGCCGACAGCTCGGTCCCGTCCCCCGCCTGACGAAGCAACACGTCAAGGTTCGGGGACTCGAGCTCGCCGTCTTCACGTCGCCACCGGTGAAGGGATCGACGCCGCTCCTCTGCATCAACGGCGGTCTGCTCTTCGATCACACTCTTCTCTGGCCGGCGGTCGCGCCTCTCGCCAAGCGACGACAGCTGATCCTGTACGATCAGCGCGGACGCGGCGCCAGCGAAACGCCGCGAGATCCCTTGGCCGCGCGCATCGAGGATGATGCGGCCGACGTCGCTTCGCTTCGCATCGCGCTCGGCATCTCACGATGGGATGTTCTTGCACATTCTTTCGGTGCAGGCATTGCAATTCTCGGAACAGGGCGCGATGCTGAGGGTACGAGACGTGTCGCGCTCATCGATCCCGTCGGTGCCACCAGCGCCTGGCGAGACTCGTTGATCGCCGCGGCTCGCGAGCGCCTCTCCCCCGGGGCACGAGCAGTACTCGACCGTTTCGATCGTGACACGCTCTCCCGTCCCGATCCTAACATCCACAGCTCGTTCGCTCGCACGATCTTCCCCGCCTGGTTTGCCGACCCGCGGATGGCGGAGTTCATCCCGCTTCCTCGCTCGACGAGCGAAACCGGCGCGGCCGTTTACGCCAGGATCTGGCGGGACGGGTACGACTGGACTGCTACCCTGCGTGCCGTCGAGACGCCCTCGGTCGTCGTGCATGGAGAGCGCGATCTCCTGCCGCGTGCCGTGGCGGCCGAAGTCGCCTCGACGATGCGCCGGGCAACACTGGCGTCGGTAGCTGACGCCGGACACATGCCCTTCCTCGAATCACCGGAGCCCTTTTTCGAGCTCGTAGAGACCTTTTTCGAGCCACCCTAACAAGTTCGACCAGCGACTCCAGCGACGATGCTGCGATCGCCTCAACACCGCCATGAAGCGCGCCTTCCTCCTCCTCGCCCTCCCTCTCTTCCTCCTCTCACTCGTCGCCGTCGGCACCGCCGCCTGGAACGTCTGGCAGCAGCCGATCTTCTCGACGGCCGAGCAGGCCGCCGTTCTCGAGCCGGCTGCGAAGACGGCGCGATCGAAGAAGGCGAAGGCGAGGCGTGACAACTATGCGCTCGAGGCGATGGAGCCGATGATGGCGGCGCGCAACGTTCATGAGATCCGGGAGACGATCCGCCAAAAGGCAACCGGCACATACCTTCCCGAGATCCTCCTTCAGCGCGACTCGGCACTCGCTCGCTGGCCCGAGCGGATCGCGCAACCGCTTCGCGTTTGGGTCTCCGACGGACACTACTTCCCCGGCTGGAAGCTCGGCTACCAGGAGCGCGTACGTGAAGCGTTCGCCGAGTGGCAGGATCTAGGGATCCCGGTGCACTTCACCTTCGTGCTCGATTCGGCCGAAGCGGACATTCGCGTTTTTTGGACGAGCCAGTTCTCAGAGCCGATCAGTGGGAAGACGCTATGGGCGCGCGACCGGCATTGGTGGATCGTGAATGCCACGATCACCCTGGCGCTGCATCACAACGGCGGCGACCCACTCGATAGTCGCGCCATCAAGGCGATCGCACTGCACGAAGTCGGACACCTGCTCGGACTCGACCACACGACCGATACCGGGAACATCATGACGGCCCGAGTGCGTGTGCGTGATCTCTCCGAGGCCGACCGCGCTACGGTTCGACTCCTCTATACGGTGCCGCCGGGCTCCATCAAATAGGGCATCCGGTAAGAAACGGCAGTAGTAGTGACACGCGCCGCCCGCTTCTTGCACGGGCGGCGCTTTCATGTCCGACATAGGCCGACCTTCCCCGACCGGCAATTCGACGTTCGACGTCGCCATCATCGGCGGCGGGCCGGCTGGCCTCAGTGCCGCGGTTTGGCTCGCCCGCTACCTCCATTCGGTGGTGCTCATCGACTCGGGTGATCCGCGCAACTGGCAGACGCGCGGCATCCATGGCTACCTAGGCTTCGGCCACATCACGCCGCAGGAGCTCCGCGGGCGAGGTCGCGAGGATGCCAAGCGGTTCGGCGCCGAGCTGGTTGACGGCGTCGCATCGCTCGTGGACGCGGTAGACGACGAGCACTTTCGTGTGGCGCTCGAAGATGGCCGGACTTTCGACTCGCGACGGGTGCTGCTCGCCTATGGCATTCGCGACGTCTGGCCCGATGTACCGGGTCTCTCGACCTGCTACGGAAGTACGGCCCACCACTGCCCGGACTGCGATGGCTACGAAGCGCGCGGATGCCGCACGGTGGTCATCGCATCGGGACGAAAGGCGGCGGGAATGGCGTTCAACCTTGCGGTGTGGACCCGCAAACTCGTCATCTGCACCAACGGGCAGCCGCACGAAATCGACGACGCGAATCTGGCCAAGCTCCGCCGGCTCGGTGTGGGCATTCGCACCGAGCGCATCGCGGGCTTGATCGCCAATGGCGAAGAGGTGAATAGAGTCGAGCTCGAGAATGGAACGTTGCTGGACTGCGAGCGCGTCTTCTTTGCGATCGGCCAGTACCCGGCCGACGACATCGGCGTCCAGCTCGGCTGCCAGCGAGATGAGGAAGGACTTCTGGTGGTGGATCGCACCTACCGGACGTCGGTGCCTAACGTGTACGCGGCCGGCGATCTCATCCCCGGCCCGCATCTCGCTGTCCCCGCGGCGGCGGATGGGTGCATCGCGGCACTGGCGATACACAAATCGCTGCTGCCCGAAGAAATCAGGATCGAGTGAATCGCAGATGTGCGAAAGCCATCTGCGATGCCTACCAGCGGATCGTGACCGTTCTCCTTTCCTTCTTCCGGATGATCTCGACCGTGATTGCACGCCGGTGGGCCGCCTGCTCCAGCGCCATCTGGACGTCGTGGGGCATGCTCACTCGCTGCGAGCCTGCCTTGACGATGACGTCGCCCCCCTTGAGACCGGCGCGTGAGGCAGGAGTGCCGGCGGCGACCTGAGTGATCAGCGCGCCGCGATCCACGCCGAAGTACTCGCGCAAATCGCCCTTGATCGGCACCAGGCTCGCACCGGCCAGCGGCAGCGTTTCGTTCTCGTGCCACTCGAGCGACATCGGTGGCATGGGAGCCATCGGCGCCGTGGTCGGCGTCGGTGCGTCCGATGGCGTCGGCGGAGCCGGAGTGCGCGGCGGCCGTGGGACGCGCACGCGCGCCGGCGCGGGAATCACCTCGACGTACGGATCGGCGTGTGCATTCGGCGACGGCTGCTGGGCGAGCACAATGCGGCGAATCGGCAGCTCGTCGACCAGCAGATTGAAGCTCTTCGTCTCTCCCTCACGCTTCACCTTCACGGCCAAGCGCTTTCCCGGGACCAGAAGCTGCGCGAAGGGCACCACGTTCTCCCTGAGATCGCGGTTGTCGAGCGCGACCAGAACATCACCGGCTACCAACCCCGCGCGCTCCGCCGGCGATCCGGGCTCGACGGACTCGATCAGCGGATAGTGCTCGAACGCCCAGTACACCTGTCCATCCTGTCCGCTGCGCGTGCTGGCGCTGGCCGACAGGTTCACTCCCATGTATCCCGTCCGCTGGCGCGGTATCGCGGTGGCTGCCGCCCGCGGCGCGCGAACCGGCGCCATCTCCCCCTCCAGCCTCGTCAGGCGCGCGGTCACCAGCTCGAGACGCCGCGTGGCACTGCGAAGCTCCTTGTTCATCTTGCTCAGCCGATCGCGCGACGCGGTACTGGTGTCGCGCGCCATCGACTCCAACGCTCGCTCGTACGCGGCCAGCGCCGTGCGGAACTCCTGCGTCGCCTGCTCCAGATGGCGACGGGCTTCCGCGCGCGCTTCGGGCGTGCACTGCGCGCACGCCGTCTGCGCGTCGAGCCGCGGCGCCGACACGGCCACTGCGCCTAACGAGAAGAGCGTGGCAACGCCGAGCGCGCCCAGCAAGCTGTTACTACGGAAAAAAAGAACGTTCACCACCACTCCTAGAATCTGTTCACCTGACCGCCAAGTGAGGCGTTCAGCTGCTTGAGCGTCACCTCGCGCGCGGCCAGCGTGTTGATGTAGTACGAATTGATCACCGGATCGTGCGGCGCCTCGTACACCGCCTCACGCGCCGCTCCGGCCATCTGATCGAGCGCCGCCAGACGCGTCCGGTAAAGCTCCGGATTGGAATCCGTTCCGCTCGAGTCCTGCTGCTCCAAAAGCCAGAGCGACGCCAGACGATACTGCCGCTCCGCGGTCTCAAGGACCGCGCGCGCTTCCTCTACCGACGTGAAGCTCGAATCCTCGCTGCGGTTGGCTGTGAGCTGCACTCCGCTCGCGCCACCGCGAGATCCCAGCGCCGGAGCCCCGCCATCGCCCTGCACGCTCATGCGGCCCGCGATTACCCCTCCCGCCAACAACAACAGCGATGCGGCGATTTGCATCCAGCCGCGCATCCACCGGCCACCGCTCCGGGCGATGGTGGCGCCGCGCACGTCGCCCGCGCGGATCAGCCCCTCATCGCGCAACCGCGCGGCCAATGCATCCCATGTCGTCAACGGCGTCATCGTCATCTCACTCGGCGCCTGCGCGGCCATATCACGGAGCGCCACGTATCCACGCCACTCCCTGGCGCAGTGCTCGCATTCGATGAGATGCTCGCGCTCCGCCGCGGACGGCTCGTCATCGGCTAGCATTGCCAGCCGCTCAGTATCCAGGTGCGACATGTCTCGTTCCCGATGCCGGCGTGTGTCCTTCGACCAGATGCGCGAGGAGCCGGCGAAGCTTCGCGCGTGCCTTGAAAAGCTGTGACTTGGAGGCGCCCGTCGTGATCCCGAGCTGCTCGGCTATGTCTTCGTGCGTGTACCCTTCGACGTCGTGTAGCAGAAACACTGTCCTGGCGCCGGCGGGTAGCCGCTTGGTGGCGTCCTCGATCGACTGCGCCAGGAACGTCCGCTCGTTGTCCATCTCGATCGACGCCGTTTCGTCCTCGATCTCGACCTCGGCCTTCGACAGGCGACGGTAGCGTCGAAGCGCGTTGAGCGTGCGGTTGACCGCGATCCGATGCGCCCAGGTTCCGAACTGCGCATCACCCCGAAACGTCTTCAGCGCCCGAAAGATCTGCATCCACACCTCCTGCGCGACATCGGCCGCCAATTCGGGATCTCCGCAGAGCCGGCGGATCACTCCATCGATGTACGGTGAGTACTGCGCCCACAGCTGGCGCAGCGCCTGCTCGTCGCCCTCGGTGGCGCGTCGGATGAGAAGGTGATCCGTCTGCATGCGGTACACGAAATTGGTCACGCAGCGAAGGCGTTGGGTTGCCCGGAGATGGGAAAATTTCGACCCGAACAGTGACCGGAAATGTTACACTCTCGTCTTGCCAAATGAGGGGGACGATCCCTATAATGCCCGCGCTCCCACCAGTTTGGGACTCGGCCATCGGGATTCGTCATTCGGCGTCCCCCGGTTGAGTCCTGCCTTCCTGCAGGAACTCTCCGTTCGCTCTTAGGTACTTCCAGGAAGCGCCTCGCGCTTCTTCTGTTTCTTCGTTCGTGGTGTACCGATTGCCATATCGTCCCTCGAGACCCGCGCCGAGTGCCGAGTCCCGATGGCCGAGTCCCGTTGTTGTTCGGCTCACGCTCTGGACTGAGCGCGGGCCGTCGTATGCGTTGGAGAGCTGATGCTGGTTCCCTTCATCGCTGCCGCATTCATGCTGCACGCTGGTGATGGTCTTCCCGTGAAGACCCCCGCCTCCGTCGGCATGTCCGCCAAGCGTCTGGCGGTCATCGATCGCGTGGTCGCGCGTGGTGTGCGGGCCGGCGGCTACCCCGGCGCGGCAGTCGTCGTCGGACGGAAGGGAGCGGCAGTTTGGCAGCGCGGGTTCGGCCGGCTCGACTGGCGCACCGGTAGCTCCGCCGTCTCCCCGAATACCACCATCTACGACATCGCGTCGCTCACCAAGGTGGTCGGCACTACCACCGCCATCATGGTGCTCTTCGACGAAGGCCGAATCGACCTCGACGCGCCGGTTGCGACGTACATCCCCTCCTTCCAGGGCGGATCGAAGGACCGCGTCACCGTCCGCCACCTGCTCGAGCACCGCTCAGGGCTGGCAGCCAGCCGCGATCTCTGGCGCGTCGCATTCACCCCCGACGATGCGCGCCGCGCGGTAATCGAGAGCCCGCTCGTCTGCCAGCCGGGCAACTGCTTCATCTACTCCGACCTCGGCGCCGCCCTTCTCGGGTTCGTCGTCGAGTCGATCACCGGGATGGGGCTCGACGCCTTCCTCGAGGAGCGCGTCTACGCGCCACTCGGAATGTCGGACACCTTCTTCCGACCCGCGCAGACGCTGCGCGATCGGATCGCCCCGACCGAAGTCACCCCGCCACGTGGATACCCCCTCCGCGGCGAAGTGCACGACGAGAACGCCTACGCGTTAGGCGGCGTCTCGGGGCATGCCGGTCTGTTCAGTACCGCGGCCGATCTCTCGATCTTCGCCCAGATGCTGCTGAACGGCGGCGAGTACAACGGTGTGCGCATCCTGAGCGACTCGACCGTTCGGCTATTCACGAACCGCGCGGCCGGAAGCAGAGCGCTCGGTTGGGCGATGGCAGACGGCACTGGCGGCTCCGGTCGCTATCTGAGCGATGGCGCCTACGGTCACACGGGCTACACCGGGACGTCGATGTGGATCGACCCGGACCGTGAGATGTTCGTCATCCTGCTCACGAACCGCGTCCATGCGGCCCGCGCGCGACGTCCGGCAAAAGTGATCTCGGACGTGCGGGCCGATCTGGCCGACGCGGCCGCCATCGCGGTCACCGATGATCCGGACGCGATCCTGGCGATGCCGGCCGCCTTCCGCGCCGACCGCGCCGTGGGTTGGAATCGTACCGCGCGTCGCACTGCGTACTACAAGGTCTGCCGCAAGGTCAGCGGAAAGACCAAGTGCGTGATGAAGAAGCGCGTGTCAAAGGCGAAGAAGAGCGCGTCGCGCGGGAAGTCGTCGCGCTCGAAGAAGGCGGCGGCGAAGAAGTCCAGCGTCCGCAAGACGTCGACCTCGAAGTCCACAGCGAAACGCACCAGCTGACGCCGAGCCAGGCGTAGGGAAACACGAAGGGCGCCCCTGACGAGGGCGCCCATTTTACATTGGCGGTACTATTATCTCCCCATCGCCGAGGCATCCGTGCAAAGTGGCCGCATCGTCGCCCTGCTGCTCGCCGCCGCAGTCTCACTTTTCACCGCGCCGCTTCTCATGAGCGAGACCAATCCCGCCCAGGATCCGCAGAACGATCGACGGATCGACTACGTGGAATTTCCGGCGACCGATGTCGCCAAGACGAAGAAGTTCTATGTCGATGCGTTCGGCTGGAAGTTCACCGACTACGGGCCCGATTATACGAGCTTCGAAGATGGTCGACTGACCGGCGGCTTTCGGAAATCACCGAGCGTCGGTTCCGGGGGAGCGCTGATCGTCGTTTACGCCGTCGATCTGGCGGCCGCGCAGAAGAAGGTCGAGCAAGCGGGCGGCAAGATCGTGAAGCCGATCTTCAGCTTCCCTGGTGGGCGGCGGTTCCACTTCGCCGATCCGAGCGGAAACGAGCTGGCGGTGTGGTCCGAGCGTTGAGGGCGCGGGGCGGCAGTCGTCTTGCAGGCCTGTGGGTGGCCGGTGAACTTCCGATCGGCACACCACGTTGAGTTTGTAATGACTCCAGACGACACCATTCCCGGTCCCGCCCAATCGGACGCGTCTTCGCCATCCTCTGGCGGTGGACCGACCGTGACTTCGACGAACGCCGTCGACGGGCTCACCGCCGACGCGGTGAAGATGGCGCTCCGACGCGTGAAGGACCCCGAGCTCAATCTCAACATCCTCGATCTCGGTCTGGTTTACGCGATCAACATCGAAGGCTCGAAGGTGAGCATCGACATGAGTCTCACCTCACCCGGATGCCCATCCGGACCGGAGATCATGCAGGGCGCCGAGGAGCAGTTGAGGGGCATACCAGAGGTGACCGACGTGAGCGTCAACCTGGTGTGGAGCCCTTTTTGGACGCCCGAGCGCATCGAGCCGCGCATCCGGGCCTACATGGGATTCTAGCGGCGAGTCTCGGTCGTCGCGCCCGCGACGCCGAATCCCCACTCGCTGAGGCTCGCGGTTCCGGGAGTCTCGCAGCGTTTTCCCCCAGCGTCGGCGGATGCACCCGCGCGAACCAGTAGCGTATCGCCGGCGCGGATACGGCTGCCCTTCAATCCGTTGTTCTGCGCGATCGCATCCGACGTCGTGTTGTACCGCGACGCGATGCGCTCGAGCGCTTCGCCCCGCCTCACGACGTGGCAGATCGGCGCGCGCGCACGCCGCGCCATCTCATCTCGCATGGCCTGCTCGCGCTCAGCCGCTCGTCGCTGTTCCTCGTGATGGTGGCGGATGATGCGCACCAGCGAATCGGCGTCGCCGCGTCGCGCGGAT
>DATFBY010000114.1:0-55922 GCA_035253585.1 Gemmatimonadaceae bacterium
GACGCCGACCGTCGCCGCGACCCCGGTCGACACGACTCCGATCCCGGCGATCGAGCCCGAGCCGGTCCCGGCGGCGACGACGGCGCCCAACGAGCCGACGGCCGTGCCGGCCGCGGCGCCGTCGGCCGCGCAATCCGCGCCGCGCGCGCCGGCCGCGCGCGCGCCTATCAATCCGTTCCTCGCCAACGATCCGAACCAGAAGGCGAAGCGTCTCGCGCGCGCTCTCATCTCCGACATCATCGCGTACCATCCGCAGAAGCACGCCGAAGCGCTGCGCAACGGAACGCTCAAGGAGCTCTTCCGTGAGGAGATCAAGAAGAGCTACGAGGAATACGTCGATCAGATGGGCCGCGAGTTCGCCGAGGCGACGACGCACTTCCAGGACGCGTTGAACGACGTGCTGACGGGCGGGAGGAAGGTGTTCTAGGCGAGCCAACTGTGATCAGCCATCAGGCATCCGCCATCCGCCATCCGGGAAAGGCGGATTCGGAAGTCCTTAGGTGTCCAGCTGGCGGATGGCGGATGGCGGATGGCGGATGGCTGATGGCCGATGGCTAATGGCACGATAAAGCGTGTTTTTCTCGGCTTCCCAACATATATTTCTTATGTTCGAGCCGTTCCGTATCCTCGCGGAACGGCTCGTGTGCTACTCGGAACTGGGAGCGAACGATGGCGGAAACGGAACGAGCTCGCCGGCTGCGTCGCGTGGAGGAGCGACTGGCGGAGCTGAGGGGGTATCTTTGACATAGAAGGCAAGCGCTCGAGGCACACCGCGCTCGAGGGCGCCATGATCGCGCCCGGCTTCTGGGACGATCAGGAGAAAGCGCGCGAGTCCATTCAGCAGATGAAGACGCTGAAGGGGACACTCGAGCCGTACGACGACCTCGCCAAGCGCGCCACCGACGCGCTACAGCTCGAGGAGATGATCGCGGCCGAACCTGACGACGACATCGCCGCGGAGCTCGACAACGAGACCGACGCGCTCGAGCACGAGCTCGATGCCTTCGAGCTCCGTTCGCTGCTTCAAGGACCCGACGACCACCGCGATGCGCTGGTGGAAATCAGCTCCGGCGCCGGCGGCACTGAAGCTCAGGACTGGGCCGAGATGCTCGCGCGCATGTATCGGCGCTGGGCCGAGCGAAAAGGGTACGGGATCGACGTTCTCGACTGGACCGAAGGTGAAGAGGCCGGGATCAAGGGTGCAATGCTGGAGATCCGCGGCCAGTACGCCTACGGCTTCCTCCGCGGTGAGACGGGTGTGCATCGACTCGTCCGAATCTCGCCATTCGACGCGCAGGCACGCCGTCACACCAGCTTCGCCTCGATCTTCGTGTATCCGTCGGTCGATGAGGAGATCAACATCGACGTCCGTGAGGAAGACATCCGCATGGATGTGTTCCGCGCGTCGGGAGCGGGCGGACAGCACGTCAACAAGACGAGCTCCGCGGTCCGCCTCACGCACATACCGACCGGCATCGTCGTATCCTGCCAGCAAGAGCGCTCGCAATTCAAGAACAAGGCAACCGCGATGAAGATGCTGAAGGCCGCCCTGTACCAGCGGGAAGTCGAGGAGCGCGAGAAGAAGAAGGCAGCGCTCGAGGCGACCAAGTCCGACGTCACGTTCGGCAGCCAGATCCGCAGCTACGTCTTCCAGCCGTACACGATGGTCAACGACCACCGAACGGAGCTCAAGATCGGTGACGTTCAGAAAGTCATGGACGGAGATCTGGATCCCTTCATCGAAGCGTATCTCAAGAAGTTCGGCGCGAGCCAGGCGGTGGCGTGAGCGACAACCGGAGCGGGAACGTATCCGACGAGCAGAAGGAACAGCTCCACTACATTCTGCAGGCACGGCGCGAGAAGCTCGACCGGCTCGTCGCAGCCGGGATCCCGCCCTTCGCCTACCGCTTCGAGCGCACACACCACGCGGCGGAAGCGCCGTTTTTGTTAGGCGATGCGGAGGAGGGTGACCGCGTGCGGATGGCCGGGCGCATAGTCGCCTGGCGTGCGCACGGAAAGACCGCGTTCGCCCACCTGGCCGACCAGAGCGGTCGTATTCAGCTCTACTTCCGAAAGGACGAGCTCGGCGACGAGCGCTTCGCGTTGCTCGATCTCTTCGACATGGGTGACGTGATCGGCGTCAGCGGACCGCTCTTTCGCACCAAGACCGGCGAGATCACGGTGCGCGTGGAAAGCTTCGAGCTGCTGGCGAAGTCGCTCCGTCCGCTGCCGTTCGGCAAGGAAGAGCTCATCGACGGCCGTGTCGTCAGGCACTCGGGCTTTGCCGATCCGGAGCAGCGCTATCGGCAACGCTACGCCGATCTGGCGGTCCACCCCGAAGTACGCGCGCTGTTCGTTGCGCGGAGTCGGATGCTCACTGCGATACGCTCCTTCTTCGACGAGCGCGGCTACCTCGAGGTGGAGACACCGATCCTCCAGCCACTCTATGGCGGCGCCACGGCAAAGCCGTTCACCACGCATCACAAGGCGCTCGACATGCCGCTGTATCTGCGTATCGCCGATGAGCTGTACCTCAAGCGGCTCATCGTCGGCGGTTTCGAGCGCGTGTACGAGATCGGGCACGATTTTCGGAACGAGGGGATCGATCGCACGCACAATCCCGAGTTCACGATGCTCGAGTTCTACCAGGCATATGCCGATTACAACGACATGATGCTCGTCGTCGAATCGCTGATCGAGCGCGCGGCGATGACGGTACGGTCCGTACCTCAGTTCGCCGACAAGGTGCCGGTTCTCACGCCGCCGTTTCCGCGCATCGAGTGGGTGCCATCGCTCATTGCGGCCCTGGGCGCCGATCCGCGCGCAATGGATGACATGCAGCTCAGGAACACCGCTGAGCGCGTAGGGGTTTTACATACATCCACCCTGAGCCGGCCCAAGCTGCTGGATGAGCTTTTTCAGGCCCTCGTCGAATCCCGTCTCGATAAGCCAACCTTCGTCGTCGATTATCCGGTGGAGCTCTCGCCGTTGGCCAAGCCGAAGCGTGGGGACGAAGCACTCACCGAGCGATTCGAGCTCTTTGCCCACGGGAAGGAGCTGGCCAACGCCTTCAGTGAGCTGAACGACCCGGTCGACCAGCGCCGGCGTCTGGAAGCGCAGGCGAGGCTTCGCGCTGCCGGCGATGAGGAGGCGGCGGGCGTTGACGAGGATTACATCCGCGCCATGGAATACGGTATGCCTCCTATGGGAGGGGTAGGAATGGGGATCGATCGGTTGGTCATGTACCTCACGGACACGCCGAACATCCGCGACGTAATCTTGTTCCCGACGATGCGACCGGAATGAACTCATGATGAACCGTCTCGAGCTTTCGGTAGCCTGGCGCTACCTGCGCGCCCGCAGCTCATCCAAGCTGCTGTCGTTCATCAGCGTGATCGCCATCGGCGGCGTACTGGTGGGCGTGAGCGCGCTCATCGTCATCATTGGCGTCATGAACGGACTGCAAAACGATCTGCGCGAAAAAATTCTCGTCGCGAGTCCGTCCCTTCGCATCGTCACCTGGGGTGAAGATCTCAAGATGACGAATTGGCGCGAAGCGCTGGAGAAGGTTCGCAAATACCCGGGTATCACCGCAGCCGCGCCATTCGTCATGACACAGGGGCTGGCGAGCGCGGGGCACGACTACGCCGAGGGCGCGATGGTGGTCGGCATCGAGCCGCAGGCACCGGGCGTCGCCGAGCCTACGTCGATCAGAAAGTACGCGGTGCAGAACGCCGGCGACTTCCGGTTCGCCAGCTCGGACGGGCTGCAGCGAGGTGTGGTGCTCGGCAAGCGGCTCGCCGAGCGGCTGAGCGTTTTTCCTGGCGACAAGATCACGCTGGTCTCGCCTGCCGGCGCCAAGGTCAATGCGGCGCTCGGCTCGGTAGTGCCGAAATTCTTTCAGTACGAAGTGACCGGGCTCTTCGAGACCGGCATGTACGAATACGACAACTCGTACATCTACATGTCGGTGCCCGCGGCGCAGGAGTTCGCCGGTCTCGATGACGGCGTCACCGGCATTGAAGCGGCCACAGAAGATCGATGGGCGGCACCTGACATCTCCGCCAGGCTCGGCGAGACGCTCGGCTTCCCATATCGTGTGCTGGATTGGAAGCAGCAGAATTCGTCGCTCTTCCAGGCACTGCAGCTCGAGAAGCTGGCGATGGGCGTGATTCTGTTGCTCATCGTGATCGTCGCCGCGTTCAACATCGTCAGCACGCTGACCATGGTGGTGAAGGACAAGACGCGCGAGATCGGCATTCTGAAAGCGATGGGCATGACCTCTCGCTCCATACGCAAGATTTTCTTCGCTCAGGGATTGGTGATCGGCATCGTCGGGACCGGAATCGGCCTGGCACTCGGCATTGCGGCGGGCATTGCACTCGACCGGGGGCAGTTCATCAAGCTGGACCCCTCCGTATACTTCATAGATCACCTGCCAGTTCTGCTCGAACCGCTCGACGTCGCCTGGATCGTGCTGGCGAGCATCGCCATTGCGGCCCTCGCGACGCTCTATCCGGCGCTCCAGGCTGCGCGTCTATATCCGGTGGAGGCGATCAGACACGAATGATGGTGCTCGAGGCGAAGGATCTGGCGAAGACGTACCGCGGCGGTGACGGCGGACTCATCACCGTTCTCGACGGCGTGGATCTTCAGGTACGCCGTGGCGAGATGGTTGCCATCGTCGGCGCCAGCGGCGCCGGCAAGAGCACGCTCTTGCATTTGTTAGGCGCGCTCGACGCGCCGACACGTGGGAGCGTGGTGCTCGATGGAGAGTCGCTGGCCACGCTCGACGAGGAGAGGCTGGCGTCCATCCGTAACCGCAAGGTCGGCTTCGTTTTCCAGTTCCATCACCTGCTGCGCGAATTCTCGGCGCTCGAGAACGTGATGATGCCGCTCAGGATCAGCGGCGCGGACGTCAAGGTCGCACGCTCGCGGGCCGAGGAGCTGTTGTCGCGCGTTGGGCTGAGCGGGCGAATGACGCACCGGCCGGCCGAGTTGTCGGGCGGCGAGCAGCAACGGACGGCGGTGGCGAGAGCGCTGGCGCTCGATCCGGCGATCGTCCTGGCCGATGAGCCGTCAGGCAACCTCGATCACATGAACAGCGAGCGGCTGCACGATCTTTTCGTCCAGCTCGTTCGAGATCTGGAGATTGCGATGGTGGTGGTCACGCACAACCGATCGCTCGCGTCGCGCGCCGATCGCGCGCTGCTGCTCGAGGACGGCCGGTTGCGCGAGACCGACGTGCGAGAGGTAGTCGCCTGATGCTGTGCGACAATTGCCACGAGCGAGATTCGGTTGTCCAGCTCACGAAGGTGACCGAGAGCGGACCATCGACCCTGCACCTCTGCGAGAAGTGCGCGGGCGAGCGCGGCATCGAGACGTCTACCGTCCATCCGAAAGACCCTCTCACGAAGTTTCTGCTTCCGGTACAGAAGCAGCTTCCGGCTGTCCCCGCGGAAGCCGGCCGTTGCACGTTCTGTTCGGCGACGCTCCGTGATTTTCGCGCCAGCGGACGGCTCGGCTGCGCGCGCTGTTACGCAATGTTCGAGGCGAGTTTGCGCGATCTGTTGCGTCGAGTCCACGGAAGCTCGCGCCACGTGGGCAAACGTTATGAGCCACCCGCAATGTTGGGCTCGACGGCGAATGGAGAGCTGGCGGAGCTGCGGGACAGGTTACGTCGCGCGATCGACGCGGAGCAGTTCGAGTTGGCTGCCCGGATCCGGGATCAGATCAAGGTGCTCGAATGAGCCTTGACCTGTCTCTCCTGCCCGACGGCGGGGTCAACTGGCTTGATGCCTCCGGGGAGCACTCGGGAATCGTGCTCTCTACGCGGATTCGGCTTGCACGAAATCTGGACGGTTTTGCCTTCGGAGCGCGGGCCAGAGACGGGGAACGGTTACGAGTATTGTCGACCATCCGCGAGGCGGTGGACGCGGCACCCAGTCTGCGTCATAACGTCTGCGTCCGGGTGGATGAGCTTCCAGCGGCCGATCGGTTGTTGCTTCACGAGCGGCATCTGGTGAGCAAGGAACTGGCGGGATTGGATCCTCAGCATCCGGTCCGGAGTGGGGCCGCCGTGTTTCTCGGCGACGGGTTGGGCGTCATGGTGAATGAGGAGGATCACTTACGGCTCCAGGCGTTACGCTCGGGGTTCGATCTTCCGGAGGCATACGCGTCGATCGATCGCGTCGATGGTGAGTTAGGCGCGCGCGTGCCGTACGCGTATCACCAAGAGTTTGGCTTCCTGACGTCGTGCCCGACGAACACGGGCACTGGAATGCGTGCTTCGGTGTTGATTCATCTGCCGGGGTTGGTCCTGACGAAGGAGATCGGGAAGGTCCTGGCAGGTTTGCAGCAGATGGGGCTGACGTATCGCGGGTTGTACGGAGAGGGAAGCGAAGTCGTCGGAAACTTTTTTCAGGTTTCCAATCAGACGACACTCGGGCGTTCGGAAGACGAGCTGATCGACCACCTGACGAGGGTGGTGCGGCACGTGATCGAGCGCGAAGAGGAAGCGCGAAGAGTATTGCTTCGCGACGCGGGTTTTATTATTGAAGATAAGCTCTGGCGAGCTTATGGAACCCTCCGGTACGCCCGCAGCCTCACGTTCGACGAGGCGATGAATTACCTCAGCGGCGTACGATTGGCCGTCGGTTTGAAACTGATCAACGGCCTTAGTGTATATACCCTCAACAAGCTCCTGATTTTTTCCCAATCCGCGCACCTCGTGTATGCCGAGGGGCGTGCTCTCTCCGAGAGCGAGGCGAATCTCGCGCGCGCACGATACGTGCGACAGGCGCTTGCGGATGAGGCAGGAACGATCGGGTAATCCGACGAGGGACACCCGGCACTGAGGGACACATGAACGGCTACAACTTCACCGAGCGTGTGCGAAAGGTTCTCGCGATGGCCCGCGAGGAAGCCGCGCGTCTCCACCACGAATACGTGGGGACTGAGCACATCCTGCTCGGCCTCATCCGCGAGGGTGAGGGAGTGGCTGCGGCCGTTCTCCAGAACTTGAGCGTCGACCTCGAGGAGATTCAGCAGAAGATCGAGGAAACGGTCAAGAAGGGGAAAGCGGCGCAGACGACAGGCCCAGACCTTCCCTACACCTCGCGTGCGAAGAAAGTGCTCGAGCTCGCCATGAGCGAGGCGCGCGAGTTGAATCACAGCTATGTCGGCACCGAGCACCTCCTTCTCGGTCTCCTCCGAGAGGAGAAGGGGATCGCCGCCCAGGTGCTGACGGACACGGGCGTCAACCTCGAAGCAGCGCGCGCTGAGACGCTGCGCCTCCTCGGCACGGAGATGCCGCAGGGTGGTGCCGCCGCACAGCAGGGCAGCCAGCCCGCGCCGCAAACGCAAAAGGGCGAGAAGAAGTCCAAGACTCCGGCGCTGGACCATTTCTGCCGCGACCTCACGCAGCTCGCGGCCGAAGGGCAGCTCGATCCGACGATCGGTCGAGCGAAGGAGATCCAGCGGGTCATGGAAGTTCTCACCCGTCGCAAGAAGAACAATCCGGTCCTCATCGGCGAGCCAGGCGTCGGCAAGACGGCCATCGTCGAAGGACTCGCGCAGCTCATCGCCAACGGCGAGTGTCCCGAGTCGCTCCGCGACAATCGGGTGCTCGCGCTCGACATGGCCGCTGTCATCGCCGGCACCAAGTATCGCGGACAGTTCGAGGAACGTCTCAAGGCGGTGATGAACGAGATCGCGCAGAACAAGAACGTGATCCTGTTCATCGACGAGCTGCACACACTGGTGGGCGCCGGCGCCGCCGAGGGTGCGATCGACGCCAGCAACATGCTCAAGCCCGCGCTGGCGCGCGGCGAGCTTCAGTGCGTCGGCGCGTCCACGCTGAACGAGTATCGCAAGTACATCGAGAAGGATGGCGCGCTCGAGCGCCGGTTCCAGACGGTGATCGTCGATCCACCGACAGTGGACGAGACCGTCGAGATCCTGAAGGGGCTGCGGAAGAAGTACGAGGATCATCACCACGTGACGATCCCCGACATCACGCTCTTTTCGGCAGCCAAGCTCAGTGAGCGTTACATCACCGATCGATTCCTGCCTGACAAGGCGATCGACGTGATCGACGAGGCGGGCGCACGGGCGCGCTTGGCCGCGCAGGCGCCTCCGCCGGAAGTGGCTGATCTCAAGGTGCAGCTCGAGGGAGTGAACTCCGAGAAGGAAGCGGCGGTTCGCGATCAGAACTTCGAGAAGGCCGCGGGTCTGCGCGACCGGGAGCGTGAGCTACAGTCAGACATTCGTAAGAAGCAGGACGATTGGGAGAAGCGCCGGCAGTCGTACCGTCCGGTGTTAGGCGAAGAGGAGATCTCGTTCATCGTCAGTCGGTGGACGGGCATCCCGGTCATGCGTCTGCAGGAAGCGGAGAGCTCGCGGCTGCTTCGGATGGAAGAGGAGCTGCACGAGAGCGTCGTCGGTCAGGACGAGGCGATCAAGGCGCTGGCCCGGTCGATCCGTCGCTCGCGCGCCGGACTCAAGGATCCGAACCGGCCGATCGGTTCGTTCATCTTCTCGGGTCCGACGGGCGTCGGGAAAACGGAGCTGGCTCGCGCGTTGGCCAAGTTCCTGTTCGCCGATCCTCAGGCCCTCATTCGCGTCGACATGAGCGAGTACATGGAGAAGTTCTCCGTGTCGCGGCTCATCGGCGCGCCTCCTGGCTACGTCGGTTACGAGGATTCCGGAACGCTGACCAAGGCGGTTCGGCGCAAGCCATACAGCGTGGTGCTGCTGGACGAGATCGAGAAGGCGCACCCGGATGTGTTCAACATTCTGCTCCAGGTGCTGGACGAAGGTCATCTCACCGACAACTACGGTCGTGTGATCGACTTCAAGAACACGGTCGTGATCATGACTTCGAACGTCGGCGCGAGAGACATCACCAAGAGTCGTGGGTTGGGCTTCGCCGAGCCTGACGACCGGGTGAACTTCGACCGCATACAGGAGAAGGTGAAGGAAGAGATTCAGCGGGTCTTCAATCCCGAGTTCCTGAACCGGTTGGATGACGTCATTGTCTTCCACCCGCTCACGAAGGAGCACATCAGCCAGATCGTGGCGATTCTTCTGCGCGACGTGCAAAAGCGGCTGGCAGAGGAAGAGATCACGCTCAAGCTCACGGATGCTGCCGTCGACTTCCTGAGCTCGCAGGGGTACGACGAGCACTTTGGTGCGCGGCCGCTCAAGCGTGCGATCCAGCGCTTCATCGAGGATCCGCTCTCCGAGAAGATTCTGATTGGGGAGTTTGCGAAGGGCGAGGAAGTGGAGGTCGACGTCTCCGGCGATCGGGCGAAGCTCGAGTTCCGGGTGCTCACAAAGACCACGTGATCTGACCGCGCGCTACTGATCCCAGAGCCCCCAGCGGGCTCGAGAAAGCGGCCGGTTGCCCCTGTTGGGACAACCGGCCGCTTCACGTGTACATTACAGGCATGTTGCGACCGTATATGGCGTTGCTCGCCTTCTCACTGGTGGGCGCCAGCGCATTGGCACAGGGTGAGGGGGCTCAACCAGCCTGCGTAACCCCTGATACGATAGCCGTCCGCGGCAACTCCCGCGTCGACGTCACCACGGTGGTGGGAGACGCCGGCATCTTCGTCGGCGACACGCTGAACTACCGCATGGTGCAGCGTGGCCTTCGGAATCTTTACGCGACGGGTCAGTTCGAGGACGCACGCGTCGTCTGCGACCGCGACCCGGCGGGCCGGCCCATGCTGGTGATCGAGGTCAAGGAGCGACCGATCCTCGGCACCGTCCGCGTGCGTGGCGTAAATGCCGTGGGCGAGGGCGCTGTGCGCGACCGCGCCAGCCTCCCTGGTGGTCAACCGCTCGACCCGGCGTCCGTCGCGCGTGCCCTGTCGCGCATCGATTCGCTATACGAGAAGAACGGCTACTATCTGGCGCAGGTTAAGGTCGACAGCGTTCGACGGGACGGACAGGTCGACCTCGTGCTCCAGATCGACGAAGGGCGGAGACTCGCTGTGTCGGCCGTCGACATCACGGGCAATCGGAGGCTCCGCGAAGGCGAGATCGTCGACGCGATGGACACCAAGCCGGAGGGCTTTTTCTTCTGGCAGAAGGGCGACTTCAACGAAGACAAGCTGGCTGCCGACCTCGGCGAGCGGCTGCCCCAGCTCTACAGCGACCGTGGCTACGTCGATTTCACGGTGACGCAGGACACGCTGGTGGTGGACCGTGAGCGCGGGAAGGCAATGGTGCGAATCGGCGTCGACGAAGGGAAAAAGTATCGCGTCGGACGTTTCGAGGTGGTGGGGAACCAGCGCTTTTCCACCGAAGAGATCAATCGCTTCTATCCGTTCATCGATGACGACCCGTCGATCACCGAGCGCGTTGGCCGCCTGATCGGCCGCTCCACACGAGAGCGCGGCGTCTTCAGCCAATCGGCGTGGGAAGACGCGACCCGAAATCTCCAGACCGCGTACGCCAACGAAGGTTACATCTACGCGCAGGTCACTCCGGTGATCGAGCGCGAGAACGTGAACGACTCCGTTCCGACGGTGAATCTTCGCTGGGAGATCACGGAGCGCACGCCGGCAATCGTGAATCGCGTCGACATCGTCGGCAACGACTACACGACCGAAGCGTGCATCCGCGAGCAGCTGGTCGTCGTGCCCGGAGACGTGTTCAGCCAGGACCGGATCATCCGCAGCTATCAGAACATCAGCAACATGGGGTTCTTCGAGGCGCCATTGCCCCCGCCTGACACACGCCCGGCCAACGACAAAGGCGACGTCGACGTGATCTTCCGTGTGAAGGAGAAGAAAACCGGAACGATCAACTTCGGCGCATCGGTGGGACAGGGAACTGGAGTCGGAGGGTTTCTCGGACTCGATCAGCCCAATCTCTTCGGGCAGTGCAAGCGCGCTTCGCTGCAATGGCAGTTTGGCCGCTACGTGAACGATTTCCAGCTCAGCTACACCGATCCGGCAATTCGCCGCTCGCGCATCTCCGGCACGGCGAACGCATACCACACCAGATCGCGCTACATCGTGCAGGATCTCGGGCGCATCACGCGCACCGGCGGCTCGCTCCAGTTTGGCTTCCCGGTGCCGCGCTCGTTCTTCACGCGCTTCTTCGTGTCGTACGGTGGCGAGGCGGTGAAGAATCAGGGCGGACTCTTCGAGCGCGACACGACGGTGGACGACGTCGACGGCTTCCGCTCGACGCTCGGCACCACGCTCACGCGTGACAATCGTATCGATCTCCCGTTCGCCACGGCGGGCGGTTTACAGACGGTGGCGGCGCAGTTCAACGGCGGGTTCCTTGGAGGATCGTCGTCCTTCCAGCGCTACACGACCGAGCTTCGCACGTATGCGCCACTCGGACAGTTCGGTGGTGACAAGCCGGGCTCGCAGCCGATGAAGTTCGTGCTTGGTCTCACGGCGCGCGCCGGCGTCGTGTTCGGCGACGTGGGGCCGTTCTTCAGTACGCAGAAGTTCGCAATGGGCGGCACGCAGTACGGCGAGATGCTGCGCGGCTACGAGGAGTTCTCGATCACGCCGGCGGGCTTCGTCGCGGGCGATGATCAGAATGCTCGCCGCAGCTCGTTCGGCAACGCGTTCTTCTCGACGACCGCCGAGCTCGGGCTGCGCTTCAATCAGATGATCTATCTGAATTTGTTCTATGACGCGGGGAACGTGTACGAGCGCCCTCGGCAGTTCGACCCTACACGTCTATTCCGCGGTGCCGGGATGGGCGTCGCGTTGGTGACGCCGCTCGGTCCGCTCGGACTCGATTGGGCGTACGGCTTCGACCGGCTCGACATCGCCGGCAGGCCGGATCCGAAGTGGCAGCTTCACTTCAGACTTGGCAACATCTTCTAACCGGAGTACGTCATGAAAAGCTTCGTCCGTGCCACGCTGCTTGCGCTGGCGCTCCATACGCTGGCGATGGCTGATGCGTCGGCGCAGGCGGGCACTCCAAAGCTCGCATACATCAATTCGCAAGTCATCCTCGAGCAGGCGCCTGGCCGCGCGAATGTCGAGGCGCAGTTCGACAAGGAGATGGAAGGGCTGCGACGGCAGGTGAAGCAGATGGATGACTCGCTGAGTCAGCTGCTGGCCGCCTATCAGAAAGCCGAGGCGACCCTGAGCCCGGCAGCGAAGACGGCGCGGCAGAAAGAAATCACGACGAAGCGCGATGAGTACGAGAAGCGCGCGCAGCTGCTCCAGCTTCAGGCGCAGCAGCGTCAGCGCGAGCTGGTGGGTCCGGTGATGCAGCAGATCAACCAGATCATTGATGCCATCAGGAAGGAAGAGGGCTACTCGATGATCTTCGACGCCGGCTCGACCGGCGGCGCGATCGTGGCTGCCGACACCACCCTCGACATCACCAGCAAAGTGATCGCGCGGCTCAAGACGGCGCCGGCCGCGCCGGCAACCACGCCGACGAAAACTCCGACGGGACCGGTGTCGCAGCCCGCGGGCGTCACGCGGCCGAAGAATCCGGGCCGTTGAGCGACAATCAGTCCCTTCATCCTCGCGGGAAAGGCGAGGTCAGCGGCGGTGAGGGAGGCAACTCTCTCACCGCTGCTGCCATCGCCGAGCTGGTCGGGGGGACTGTCGTCGGCGACGCGAGCGTGCGCGTACGGGCCGCGGCGCCCCTCGACCGCGCACGCGGCGACGAGCTCAGCTTTCTCGGGAGCGGGAAGTACGTCCCGCTTTTTTCTCGCTCGCAGGCCGGTGTGGTGCTACTCTCTCGCGAGCTGGCCGATTCACCGGGCGGCGTGCGGGCGCGGATCGTCGTGGGCGAGCCGTACGAAGCGATGCTGCGTGTTCTGCCGTCGTTGTATCCCGAAGCGCCTGACAATGCTGGAGTGCACTCAACGGCTGTTCTCGGACGTGGGATTCGGCTCGGGCGTGACGTCGCGGTAGGGCCCTACGCGATACTCGACGAGGGCGCGACGCTCGGAGATGGGGCTCGCATAGGCGCGCACTGTTACGTGGGCCGTGCCGTCACAGTGGGCGCGCGCAGCGAGCTTCTGCCGAACGTGACGCTCTACGCCGGCACGACGCTGGGTGAGCGCGTCCGCATTCATTCAGGAGCGCGGATCGGCTCCGACGGATTCGGCTACGTTTTTCACCAGGGCGAGCATCGTAAGATCCCGCACGTCGGCCGGTGCATCATCGAGAACGACGTCGAGATCGGCGCCAACACGACGATCGATCGCGGCAGCATCGACGACACCGTGATCGGCGCGGGCACGAAGATCGACAATCTGGTTCACGTTGCGCACAACGTACGGATCGGCAAGCTGTGTCTCCTGATGGCGCAAGTCGGCCTCTCAGGATCCGCACACGTCGGGGATGGCGTCATCCTCGCCGGTCAGGCCGGGATTGCCGGACACGTCACCATCGGTGATCACACGCGCATCGCCGCGCAGGCTGGTGTCTTTGGAGACGTCCCCGCCGACGAAACATGGTCGGGGTACCCGGCTCGCCCGCATCGTCAGGCGCTTCGCGCGCAGGCGGCGCTCTTCAAGATGCCATCGCTCCTCAAGCGACTCGAGAAGCTGTTGGGAGACGAGGAGACGTGAGTGCCAAGCGGCGCACGATCGCCGGCTCGGTGACCCTGGACGGGATCGGACTTCATCTCGGCGAACATTGCAAGCTCACGTTCCGTCCGGCGGAGAGTGGACGCGGCATCGTATTCCGCCGCACCGACCTGCCTGGCGCCCCGGAGCTGGCGGCGGTGGTAGCGAACGCGGTGCTTGCCGAGCGTCGCACGCAGCTCGGCGAGGGCGAGCGCGCTCTGCACACGGTCGAGCACGTCCTCGCCGCCGTTGCGGGCGCCGAGATCGATGACGTGCTCATCGAGCTCGACAAGCAGGAGCCGCCGATCCTCGATGGCAGCGCGAAGCCGTACTTCGACGCTCTCGAGTCGGCGGGCATTGCCGAGCAGCCGGGTGAGGTACAGTATCTCGACGTCACGGCGCCGCTGCGCGTGGAGGAAGGCGAGGCGGTGTACGAGGTGCGGCCGGCGCAATCGTTGTCGGTGCGCGTGACGATCGACTTTCCGCACCCGCTCATCGGTACACAGTGTGGAGAGTACGCGGTGACGCGTGACTCGTTCGCGCGCGAGCTGGCGCCCGCGCGGACCTTCGGCTTCATGCGTGAGATCGAGATGTTGCGGGGCATGGGACTCATTCGCGGCGCGTCCACGGCGAACGCGCTGGTGCTGGACGACGAACGCGTGATCGACGCCACGTTGCGGTGGCCCGACGAGTTCGTGCGGCACAAGGCGATGGATTGCGTGGGTGATCTGGCGTTGGCCGGGAAGCGCGTACGGGCGCGAATCGTCGCCACACGTCCCAGCCATCGCGGGACGGTGATGCTGGTTCGACAGATGGTTCAACTCGCCGCGAAGGAGACGCGGATGCTCGGCATCGAAGACATCTTGAAGGTCCTTCCACACCGCTACCCCTTCCTTCTGGTCGATCGGATCCTCGAGATCGACCCAATGAAGCGGATCGTCGGTCTGAAGAACGTCACGATCAACGAGCCGTTCTTCCAAGGACATTTCCCGGGTCATCCGATCATGCCCGGTGTGTTGATCATCGAGGCGATGGCGCAGGTGGGCGGCATGCTGCTCATGGGCACGCTCGATGATCCGGAAAGCAAGGTGGTCTACTTCATGTCGCTCGACAACGTGAAGTTTCGGCGGCCGGTGCGGCCGGGCGATCAGATCCGCTTCGAGCTCGAGGTGCAACAGATACGCGGTCGGATTTGCAAGATGCGCGGCGTCGGCTACGTCGACGGGGAAGTAGTGGCGGAGGCGGACATGGCAGCCATGGTGCGCGATCGATGAGCACCGCGATGAGCACGCGGATCCATCCCACCGCGATCGTTTCGCCCGACGCCACGTTAGGCGTCGACGTCCAGGTCGGACCGTATGCGATGATCGGCGAGGACTGCATCATCGGCGACGGTTGCGTCATCGCCGCGCGGGCGGTGCTCGAGCGGCACGTTCGCCTGGCCAACAACGTCAAGGTGGGGATCGGCTCGATCCTGGGTGGTGATCCGCAGGATCTCAAGTTCGGTGGCGAGACGACGACGGTCGAGATCGGCGAAGGCACGGTGATTCGTGAGTACACGACGATAAACCGTGGAACGAGCCAGTCCATGAAGACGACGGTCGGGCGCGGAGCGTTCGTCATGTCGTACGTCCATCTGGCGCACGACTGTCACGTCGGAGACGGCGTCATCTTGGTGAACGGGACCCAGCTCGCGGGGCACGTGGTGATCGAGCCGCGCGCGATTTTGGCGGGCCTCACCGCGGTGCACCAGTTCGTGAAGATCGGCGCTCATGCATTCATCGGCGGCTGCTCGCGAGTCGCGAAAGACATTCCGCCCTATATCAAGGCGGTTGGCAATCCGGTAAAGCTCTACGGTCTGAACTCGGTCGGGCTTCAGCGTCATGGATTCGACCCCGCCGTGATGCGGGAGCTCAAGCGCGCGTACCGCCTGTTCTTTCGCTCGGAGCTCAACCTCTCGCAGGCGCGTCAGCGCGCCGAGCAGGAGCTGGAGATGTACCCCGAGGTGAAGCACTTCCTGTCGTTCGTCGACAATAGCGATCGCGGATTGGTCGTGTGAGCTCGGCCACGCGTCGTACACGGGTGGGCGTCGTTGGCGCAGGCGCACTTGGCTATCACCATATCCGGCTGCTTCGTGACCTTCCGAATGTCGAGCTCGCCGGGTTCTTCGATCTCGCGCCGGTGCGCGCCGGCACGGTGGCCAGCGAGCTTCAGGTGAAGGCGCGCGGATCGCTCGAGGAGCTGCTCAGCGACGTCGACGCGGTCAGCGTAGTGGTGCCAACGACATCGCACCACGTCGTTGCACGCGAGGCGATCGATCGCGGTAAGCACGTCTTTGTCGAGAAACCGCTCGCATCGACGCTCGATGAAGCGGACGACATCATCGAGGCGGCGCGGGCCGCCGGCGTGATCGTGCAAACCGGGCACGTCGAGCGCTTCAATCGCGCCATCCTGGCGGCGCTGCCATACGTCGACTCGCCCCGGTTCATCGAGAGCGATCGATTGGCGCCGTTCAACCCGCGAGGCACCGAGGTCGCCGTCGTGCTCGACCTGATGATCCACGACATCGATCTGGTGCGAACGCTCGTAGGCGGTCACGTGGCTGACGTCACCGCCGTCGGCGTCGGGGTGCTCACGCCCTCGCTCGATATTGCCAACGCGCGGCTCACGTTCGACACGGGCGCCGTCGCCAACATCACCGCCAGTCGCATTTCGCGCGAGCGGATGCGAAAGGTCCGCATCTTCCAGAAGAGCGGCTACCTGTCGCTCGATCTGGCTCAGGGCAATGGAGAGTTCTTCCGGCTCCGCGAGAATCTCGACCTCGCGGAGCTGGCGAAGGCGCCGCTCTCCGTGGAGGCATTCGTCGAGCGCGTCGCGCTGGACGGCCCGGCCCAGGAGCCGCTCCGCGTCGAGCTCGAGAGCTTCGTGGCCGCGGTTCGCGGCGAGCAGACCGTTGCAGTGAGCGGGGAAGATGGACGGGAAGCACTCGCCGTCGCGCATCGCATCATGCGCGACATCGAGCGCACGATGCCCGCGCTCACGGGGACGCTCGGTGCGTGAGGTGATGCTCGTCGCCGGTGAAACGTCCGGCGATCTGCACGCGGCGGGTGTCGCCGTGGAGCTGCGACGTCGCGCGCCGGACCTTCACCTGGTGGGCATTGGCGGAGAGCGAATGGCCGCGGCGGGTGTCGAGCTCCTCGAGCGCTCCGAGCGCCTGGCGGTGATGGGGTTCATCGAAGTCGTCAAGCACATCCCTCAGCACTACGCCCTACTGCGCCGGCTGCGTGAGCGCCTCCAGAGTGGAAGTGTCGCGCTCCTCATCCTGGTCGACTATCCCGGCTTCAACATGAAGCTGGCGGCCGAGGCGCACCGAGCCGGTGTTCCTGTGCTCTACTACATCACCCCGCAGGTCTGGGCCTGGGGTGCGGGGCGGCTGGAAAAGATGGCGCGCACAGTCACTCGCGCCGCGGTGATTCTTCCCTTCGAGGAATCGCTCCTCGCGTCGCACGGCGTCCGCGCGACATTCGTCGGTCATCCACTTCTCGACCGCGCGAGCGAGCTCCCGTCTCGTGACGAGGCTCGGCGCTCGTTAGGCATACCCGTCGGCGGTCCGGTGCTGGCCCTTTTCCCGGGCAGTCGATCACAGGAAATCGGGCGGCATCTCGAACCGTTCGTCGGAGCCGCGCGCGAGCTGGAGCGCAGAATCCGGAATCTACACGTGGTGGTGAGCGTTGCGCCGGGCCTCTCCATCGACCCGGCGCGCTGTCCATATCCGACGATTTCCGGCGCGTCGTTCGCGGTGTTGCGTGCCGCAACGGCCGCGCTGTGCAAGAGTGGCACGTCGACGCTCGAGGCAGCCGTCGCCGATTGCCCCTTGGTCGTTGCCTATCGCACCAGCGGATGGACGTATGCAATCGCCCGGCGCGTGGTGACGATTCCACGTATCGGACTCGTCAACGTCGTCGCTGAGAAGCAGGTGGCACCGGAGTTCGTACAGGATGCCGCGACTCCACCGGCAATGGCGGCCGCGCTCGAACCCCTACTCGACGAAACCAGCGAAGCCCGCCGCGTGATGCGCGAAGGTTTGGCCGAGGTGCGCTCACGCCTGGGCAGTCCAGGCGCCGCGGCCCGCACCGCCGAAATTGCGCTCTCGCTGGCGAACGCGGCCAGCGAGCCGCGCGCTACGCCGGCGGCCGTCAGCACGCGGTGAGCGACGCCGCCGCGGCACGCCGTGCGAAACGCGAGCGCCGCATTCGCCGTGTCGTGACCTTTGGAACGCCGCTGCTGAAGCTGCTCGCGCGCACCTGGCGCTTCGAGCAGCACAATGCCGCTCCCTGGCACGCGTTGCGCCGGGAAGGGAAGCCGATCATCTGGGCGTTCTGGCACGCGCGCATGCTCCCACTGGCGCAGCATCACCGCGATCAGGGTGTGGCGGTGCTGGTAAGCGAGCATTCCGATGGCGAGATCATCACACGCGTCATCGAGCGATTCGGCTTCCGCACGGTTCGCGGGTCGACCTCTCGCGGCGCATCTCGCGCGCTTCTCGGCATGATCCACGAGATCGAGAACGGACGTGATGTCGCGTTCACACCCGACGGGCCGCGTGGACCGGCGGAGAGCTTCGCGCCTGGTCCGCTGTTGGTAGCTCAGAAAACCGGCGCGGCGATCGTCTTGGTTGGCGCCGGTACTCGGTCGGGCTGGCGCCTCGGGAGCTGGGATCGTTTCTTGATTCCGAAGCCCTTCGCGTCGATGAAGGTGATTTACAGCGATCCCATGCGTGTCGACGCCAATACGCCGCGGGAAGCGGCCGCCGAGGCCGAGCGATTCGGCGCGTTGCTGCGCGAGCTCACCGCCCGCGCCGATGCCTGACGATGCCTGACGAGCGTTGGCGGCGGGTGGCCGAGCGAATCTGGTTCGGCCGAGATCCCGGAGCTCGGGCGGCTCGGCTTCTCTTGCTTCCTCTTTCGGTGCTCTTCCGAGGGGTCGTCGCTGCAAGAAACTTCGCGTACGACCTCGGACTGGCACCGTCGCACATACCCGTCATCCCGACGCTCAGCGTCGGAAATCTTACCGTCGGTGGGACAGGGAAGACGCCACTGGCTGCTTGGCTCGCCAGTGAGCTCCAAGGGCGCGGCGCGCGGCCGGCGATCGTGATGCGAGGCGTCGGCAATGATGAGACGAAGGTGCACCAGCTTCTCAACCCCGACCTGCCGGTGATCACCTCGCCCGACCGCGTCGCCGGCGCAGCGACCGCGGCGGCGACGGGCGCGAACGTCGTCGTGCTCGATGACGCCTTTCAGCACCGTCGGGTCAAGCGCCTTTATGACATCGTGCTCTTGAGCGCTGACACATGGCGTCGTCCCCGACACGTGCTGCCGGCCGGTGCGTGGCGCGAGCCACTCAGCGCGCTGCAACGCGCGACGATCGTCGTGGTGACTCGTAAGGCAGCCACGGCTAACGAGGCCGACGCCGTTCGCGCCGCGATCGCGAAAGCGGCTCCGGATGTCGCCGTGGCGGTCGTCCGGCTCGAGCCGGGGGAGCTTCGTCGACTCGATGCTGCAGGCGAGCGCCAGCCGATGTCCGCGCTGTTGCGTCGACGGGTGCTCGCCATCTGCGCCATCGGCGATCCCACCGCATTCGTGAAGCAGATCGCCGATGCGGGAACCGATTCGATCGATGCCGCCATCTTTCCCGACCATCATCCCTATGACGATGCCGACGTGCGCGATCTGCGCGCCCGTGCCGCCAGCGCCGACGTCGTCGTCTGTACGCTCAAGGACGCCGTAAAGCTAGCCCCGGCTTGGACTCGCGCCGGGGCGCCGTTGTGGTATGTTTCTCAGCGCGTCGTGGTCGAATCGGGGAAGGAGCGGCTGGATGCGCTCCTCGTCGAGCTGTCCGCACGCCCAGCCTCCCGCGCGCTCGGGGCCGCCCCGGGCGCCGTCTCCCAACCCTCATGACGACCGATCTCCGACTCCCTACCCACCGGATAGTCCGGCCGGACAAGGACCGTTTCCTCAACGAGGAAAACCCCTTCGAGGCCATGATGTCGCGCTTCGACCGCGCGGCCGAGCTCCTCGATCTCGAGCCGGGTCTCTACAAGATCCTCCGCCATCCCGAAAAGCAGATCATCATCTCGGTCCCGGTCATGCTCGACAACGGCGACATCGAGGTGTTCACGGGCTATCGCGTGCTGCACAACACGTCGCGTGGTCCGGCCAAGGGCGGCATTCGGTTCGACATGCAGGTCACGCTCGACGAAGTGAAGGCGCTCGCGGCATGGATGACGTGGAAGTGCGCCGTCGTGAACATTCCCTTCGGTGGCGCCAAAGGCGGCGTCATCTGCGATCCCCTCAAGCTGAGTGTGGGCGAGCTCGAACGCCTAACGAGACGCTACACCGCCGGTATCATCAGCCTCCTCGGCCCCGATTCGGACGTGCCGGCGCCTGACGTGAACACCAACGAGCGCGTCATGGCCTGGGTCATGGATACCTACTCCATGCACGTTCGGCATACGGTGACCGCCGTCGTCACCGGTAAGCCGGTCGAGATGGGTGGCTCACTCGGCCGACGTGAAGCGACTGGACGCGGCGTCATGATCGTCACTCGTGAGGCACTGCGAAATCTCGGAATGCCCATCGTTGGCTCGACGGTCGCCGTGCAGGGATTCGGGAACGTCGGCTCGGTGGCCGCGCAGCTCTTGCAGCGTGAGGGATGTGTGATCAAGGCGATCAGCGATCGCTCGGGCGGTCTCGTCAACGAGAAAGGCGTTGACATTGATGACGCGATCTCCTGGGTGAAGGAGAACAAGTCGCTGGAAGGCTACCGGAAGGGCGAGCGAATTTCCAACGACGATCTCCTCAAGCTCGACGTGGACGTGTTGGTGCCTGCCGCGCTCGAGAACGTGATCACCACCAAGAACGCCGGCGACGTCCGCGCCAAGGTGATCGCCGAGGGTGCCAACGGCCCGACGACAGCTGCCGCCGACACCATTCTCGATGAGAAGGGGATCTTCGTCATCCCCGACATTCTCGCCAACGCTGGCGGCGTGACGGTCTCGTACTTCGAGTGGGTACAAGACCGTGGAGGCTACTTCTGGACGGAGGACTCGGTGAACGACCGGCTGTTGCAGATCATGCAGCGAAGCTTCACCGACGTGCTCGAGCTTTCGCGCCGTCACCGTGTCAACATGCGGACCGCGGCTTACATGCTTTCGATCAGCCGGGTCGCAACGGTGCACCGGCTCCGTGGTATTTACGCGTGAGGGATGCGCATCACCGTCCTCTGCATCGGCAAGCCGCGCAACGCGGAGCTGGCCGCGGTCATTGCCGACTATGAGCGACGCGCAGAGCGGTATTGGCCGCTCGAGGTGCGAGCGCTGCGTGAGGAGCCCGCGCGTGGTGGCCCGCCTGACAGGGTGCGGGAGAAGGAAGCGGAGCGCCTCCTCGGCGCGGTGAGCGACGGTGCGTTGGTCGTGGCCTGCGACGCCGGCGGGCGTGAGATGACGTCGGAGGAGTTCGCGGCCTGGCTGCAAGGTGAACGGGAACGCGCGTCGCGCGACATCGCGTTCATCATTGGAGGTGCCTTCGGGCTTGCCGCGAGCGTCCTCGAGCGCGCTGGCACCCGCCTCGCTTTTTCGCGCTGGACTCTTCCACACGAGATGGCGCGGCTCGTTCTCGCCGAGCAGCTGTATCGCGCGGGCACCATCGTGCGCGGGGAGCCGTATCACAAATGAGCGGTCCACGCGTCGTCACGACCTCGTTAGGCGGAAGCCCGCTGACCCGCGCGCTGCTCGACGGCTCGGGTGGCGCCTGGCTCACGCCGCGACCCGCGGATCCGGCCGAATGGCGCTCGCATGTAGAGCAGCTGCGCAGCGAGTTGCACGGACGCGATTGGCTGTCTCCCTTGCTGCCGGCGCTCTCGTCAGGCGGCGCGGGGCGCGAGCGGTTGGAGCGCAGCGCGGCCGAAGACGGCATTGTCCTCACCACCGGCCAGCAGCCAGGTCTGTTCGGCGGCCCCATGTACACATGGACCAAAGCGCTCGCCGTTCTGGCCATCGCCGACGAGATCCAGGACGCGACCGGCATACCGGTGGCCCCGGTCTTCTGGGCCGCCACCGACGACACGGACATCGTCGAGGCGCGGACGACGTACGTCGCGGTGCGCGGTGGGCTCGAGTCGCTCACGCTTTCGGTCGACGAAACGCTGGAAGGTGCGAGCCTGCGCGACGTACCGCTGCCTGATGTCTCGCCGCAGCTCGATGTGCTGGCGCGTGCCACGGCATCAGCCGTCGATCCGAGCGTGCTCGAACGGGCGCGTCGCGCGTACACGCCGGGCGTCAGCATCGGGGAGGCCTATCTCAGGCTGCTGCGCGATCTGCTCGAGCCGTTAGGCATTGCCGTTCTCGACGGTGGTCATCCCGCGGTGAGGCGCGCCGCGCACCCGCTCTTGCTGCGAGCCCTCGAGCTCGCAGCCGCGCAAGAGAGAGCGCTCATGGCCCGCACGACGGAGATGCATGCTGCTGGCTTCGAGCCGCAGGTGGCACACGTACCTTCGCTGAGCATCGTCTTCGAGTACCGGGATGGCAAGCGGCAGCGCGTTCCGATCGCATCGGCCGGTGCAGCCGCACAGGAGGCCACACCCGGTTCGCTCGGACCGAACGTACTCTTGCGTCCGATCGTGGAGCGTGCTCTTCTGCCAACCGGCGCATACGTCGCTGGCCCGGGAGAGATCGCGTACTTCGCGCAGGTGAGCGCGGTTGCCACGGCGCTCGGCGCACCACAGCCCGTGGCGCTGCCGCGCTGGTCGGCGCTGGTGATCGAGCCGCACATAGACCGCATTCTCCAGCGTTACGAGGTCAAGCTCGACGCGTTACGCGACGAGGGAGCCGCCGAGCGAATCCTTGCGCGCCGGGCGCTTCCGCGATCAGTGAGCGCCGCCCTCGAGCGTGCGCGACATCGGCTGACCGAAGAAGTCGAAGAGATCGCTCGTGCGGTCGCGGCCAGCGACTTCCCGCTGGCTCCCGAGATCGTGAAGGGGCTCGAGGCCACTGTACGCCGGCGACTCGACCGCTTCGAGCGCCGTGTGCTGGCAGCGCAGAAGCGGCGCGATCAGCAAGCGGCGGAAGACATCGCCACAGCGCGCGCCGCGCTTTTCCCGCTCGGCCGCCCGCAAGAGCGGGTGCTCAACTTCATTCCGATATTGGCGCGTCATGGCACTCCGCTCCTCGATGCGATGCTCGAGCAGGCGCGCGACCACGGGCGGCAGCTGGTGGGGGCCAGCTCGCGGGCAAGCGCGCCATCCACTCGTTAGGCATGGGCGCCACCCCCGCCGGCGACGCGGCGGCCGACACACCAGCGCCGCCGACGGGCGACAGCGGAGGACGCTTCGCGTTTCTCGTCGCCGCCGGCATCTTCCTGAGCCGCATCGCGGGACTCATTCGCCAGCGCGTTTTCGCGTTCTACTTCGGGAACTCTGCCGCCGCCGACGCCTTCTCGGCGGCGTTTCGCATCCCGAACCTCCTTCAGAACCTCTTCGGGGAAGGCGTGCTCTCAGCGTCGTTCATCCCCGTGTACTCGCGCCTCCTCGCGCGAGGTGATGGCGACGAAGCACGTCGACTGGCAGGCGGCGTACTCGCGCTCCTGGCATTCGTCACGTCTGTACTCGTGCTCCTTGGTGTCCTGGCCACGCCGCTGCTGATCGACCTGATAGCGCCGGGCTTCAGCGGCGCGAAGCGTGAGCTCACCATTCGCCTCGTTCGCATCTTCTTCCCCGGCGCTGGATTGCTCGTCCTCTCCGCGTGGTGCCTGGGAATTCTCAACAGTCATCGGCGCTTCTTTCTCTCGTACGTCGCGCCTGTGATCTGGAACGCGGCGATCATCGTCGCACTGCTCGTCGGTGGTACGAGACTCGTTCAGGACGACCTGGCGATCACGGCCGCCTGGGCGTCAGTGGCGGGGAGCCTGCTCCAGATCCTCGTCCAGCTCCCTGCGGTCATCCGCATCCTCGGAAGCATTCCGCTCACCACCCGCCTGACGAGTGAGCATCAGCGCGCGGTGACGCGAAATTTCGTGCCGGTGTTCGTGAGCCGAGGCATCGTTCAAATCAGCGCGTATATCGACCAATTGCTGGCCAGTTTGCTTCCGACCGGCGCGGTAGCCGCGCTGTACTACGCGCAGATCCTCTATACGCTTCCGGTCAGCCTGTTCGGAATGGCGGTGTCGGCCGCCGAGCTTCCCGCCATGGCCAGCGCCGTCGGCCAGACGCAAGAGGTCGCGACATACCTGCGTGGACGCCTGACGAGCGGACTTCGTCGCATCGCGCTCTTCACGATTCCGTCGGCCGTTGCCTTTCTGGCGCTCGGTGACGTAGTGGCCGGCACGCTGTACGAAACAGGCAGTTTCACGCGCGGCGACTCGATCTACGTATGGGGAATTCTGGCCGGCTCGGCGCTCGGGCTGGTGCCGGCAACATTCGGCCGGCTGTACGCTTCCACGTTCTACGCGCTTCACGACACGCGCACGCCGTTCCGTTTTGCGCTCGTGCGCGTCGTGCTCACCACTGGCCTTGGCTATGTGGCAGCGCTGCACCTGCCCGACATGCTTGGAATCGATCGCCGCTGGGGTGCGGCGGGGATCACGCTCGCGTCAGGCATCGCGGCATGGGTGGAGCTGGCACTGCTCCGACGTGCCTTGGAAGGGCAGGTCGGAGTCGCTCGTGCTTCCAGAGGGCCTCTCATTCGGCTCTGGTTGGCCGCGGGAGCCGCCGCGGCGGTCGCTTGGGCCGTTCGTCTCGCCCTGCCCACGGGCACCCACCCCGTGCTGCTCGGAATTTTTGTGCTCGGAGCGTATGGCGTGCTTTATTTCTTGTTGGCAGCCGCACTGGGTGTCGATGACGCGGCCGGCGTCGTCCGGCGGGTGGTACGTCTAGCTGGTCGCGGACGCAACTAACTCGCTGCAAATCGGCCACTTGGGCTGTTATATTTAAAGTCGCATCCGAAGCATCGCAGAGTCGTAGCCATGACCGCGCCCGAGCCCGTAGCACTCAAGATCACCCACCTCCCGGAGTCCCCCGGAGTCTATCTCTGGAAGGACGCCGAGGGTCGTGTGCTCTACGTCGGCAAGGCAAAGCGACTGCGGTCGCGCGTCCGTAGCTACTACGCGACGGACCATCTGGAGAGCGTGAAGACGCGCGCGCTCATGCGCGCCGTCACCGACGTCGACACGATCGTCGTCCCATCCGAAGCGCACGCGCTGATCCTCGAGGCAAACCTCATCAAGGAGTATCGCCCGCGATTCAACATCGCGCTGCGCGACGACAAGAGCTACCCGTACATCAAGGTCACCGTTCAGGAGCCGTTCCCGCGCGTTTTCGTCACGCGCCGTCTAGTGAGCGATGGTGCGCGCTACTTCGGCCCGTATACCGACGTCGGGGCGATGCGCCGCGCGCTCAACGTCGTGAAGCGCATCTTCACGGTGAGGTCGTGCAACTACGACATGCCGCGGGAGATGCCCGAGCGCCCGTGCCTGGACTACGCAATCAAGCGCTGCAAGGCCCCGTGCATCCTCGCGCAAACGCAGGCTGAGTATCGCGCGATGATCGACGAGGTGCTGCTCTTTCTCGACGGCCGAGCCGATGAAGTGACGCGGCGCGTACGGGAGCGCATGGAGGAGGCCTCGTCGCGTCTCGATTTCGAGCGTGCCGCCGAGTTGCGTGACGTGCTGCGTCACCTCGAGCGGCTAGAGGAACCGACCGTCGTGGTGGAGGTCGAAGGCGGAGATCGCGATGTCGTCGGCTATGCGCGAGACGGAGACGAAGCCTGCGTCGCCATCATGCGAATTCGGGCCGGAAAGCTGCTCGCGCGCGAGCATCACTTCCTGGAGAATCTGGAGCACGAGGGCGATCCAGCGGTCCTGTCGGCCTATCTCGCTCGCACGTATCTACCGAGCCAGGAGCGCGCGCCAGAGCTTCTCGTGCCGTTCGATTTTGAGGATCGTGAGGCGCTGGAGGGCGCGCTTGCCGGAACCAAAGTAAGAGTGCCGCAGCGCGGGCCGCGCCGCGAGCTCATCGATCTGGCGGAGCAAAACGCGCGTCACCTCCTCGAAGAGCTCAAGCTCGCCTCGCTCGAGACCGATGAGCGCGCGGCCGATCCGGTCTACACACTCGGACGCGAGCTCGCTCTCACGCGCATTCCTCGCTCCATGGTCTGCTTCGACATCTCTACCACTCAAGGCACCGATACGGTCGGATCGTTGGTGTGGTTCGAGAACGGACGGCCGAAGCGCGCCGAGTACAGAAAGTTCAAGGTGAAGTCGGTGGGCGGCACCGATGACTTCGCCTCGATGCGCGAGGTGGTTACGCGCTACTTCCAGCGCCGCATAGAGGAGCAGAAGCCGCTTCCCGATCTGGTCGTGGTGGATGGTGGTCGCGGGCAACTGAGTGCCGCGCATGCAGCGCTCGAAACGCTGGGGCAGGGCGGCTTGCCACTCATAAGCCTCGCCAAGCGAGATGAAGAGATCTTTCAGATCGGCCGATCCGAGCCGCTGCGTCTCTCACGTCGATCGGCCGGGCTGCGGCTCTTACAGCGCGCGCGCGATGAGGCGCATCGATTCGCGGTGACGTATAATCGCAAGCGACGCACCATGCGCACCGTCACCTCGGAGCTTCTCCGAATTCCAGGCATCGGGCCTAACAAGCGCAGCCTGCTGCTGCAGACCTTCGGCAGCATTCAAGGCGTTCGGAACGCGAGTCCCGCGGAAATAGCAAAGCTCCCAGGATTCAGTGAGCGGAGCGCGCAACGGCTTCTCGAGTCGCTGCGCGACAGCGAGCCGACTCGTCCGGCGGAGTAGTGCCTTCCTGGACGCTGGAATGCTCGGAGTGCCCTGAACGACTTTCCGGCGATGAGCTCGCCAGCCTTTGTCCGCGGTGCGGCCGGCCGCTTCTCGTTCAATACGATTCTCTGCCGACGAGGCGGCAGCTCGACGATCGGTGGGATATGTGGCGTTACGCCGCGCTACTACCGCTCCGCGATGGCGAATCGCCCGTCTCGTTAGGCGAGGGCGGTACCCCGCTTCTCGACGCACCGTCGCTCGCGTCCCGGCTCGGTGCGCGCCGCATCTGGATCAAAGACGAAGGTCTCAACCCAACCGCCTCATTCAAGGCGCGGGGCATGAGTGCCGCCGTTACGCGCGCCAAGGCGCTGGGCGTGCGCGGGCTCGTCGTGCCCACCGCGGGCAACGCCGGCGCGGCACTGGCGGCATACGGCGCGGCCGCGGGGATCCCAGTGCGGGTGTACGCCCCGGAGACGACGCCGCCCGCAATCCTCGCTACGATCGCCTCGTTAGGCGCCGAGCTCATCACCCTTCCCGGTCATATCGGCGACGCAGGCAAGGCTGCACGCGCGTTCGCCGCCGAATCCGGTGCGTTCGATATGTCGACCCTCCGCGAACCCTACCGGATCGAAGGGAAGAAAACGCTCGGCGTCGAGCTGGCAGAGCAGCTCGGCTGGCGCCTTCCGGACGTCGTCGTGTACCCGACCGGTGGAGGCACGGGGCTCATCGGGATGTGGAAGGTGTTCGGAGAGCTTCGCGCCGCCGGCTGGCTAGCGCCTGACGCCGTTTCTCCGCGGCTCATCACGGCGCAGGCCAGTGGCTGCGCGCCGATCGTTCAGGCATTTCATGCGGGCGCCGAACGCGCCCAGCCTTGGCCCGACCCGGTGACGCACGCGAGCGGGATTCGTGTGCCGTCGCCACTCGGCGACCAACTCATGCTTCGCGCCCTCCGAGAGACCAGCGGCGACGCCGCCACGGTGGATGAGGACACGATCCGCGAGCATACGGCGATGCTGGCGCAAACGACGGGCATCGATGCCGCGCCCGAAGGCGGCTGCGCGCTCGCGGTGTGCGCGGCGCTGCTACGGGCGGGCCGCATCTCCGCCGACGCGGAAATTGTGATATACAACACCGGGAGCGGCGCCTCGTATCGCGCGTGAGCCCTCGAGCGGACGTGCGCTTCGCGCCGCTAGCTTATCGCCCGCGCCCGAAGGTAACTTTACATAGCTATGGCCATTGGTATCCTGGATCCCTTCAGCGGCATCTCCGGGGACATGACGCTCGGAGCGCTGGTGGAGGTTGGCCTCGACGCCGACTGGCTTCGTGCGTTGCCGTCGCGTTTGGAGCTCGATGGCGTTGGCGTTCGCGTGGAACGCGTACGACGCGCCGGGATCGCGTGCACCAAGGTGGATTTCGAGATCCCGCCACAGCCGCATGCGCGCGGGATCCGGGAGATACAGCAGCTAGTCGAGCGAGCCGGTGTGCCGCAGACGGTGCGCGAGCGCGCGAACCGCACCTTCGCGGCGATCGCCACGGTGGAGGGATCGATCCACGGCGTCGAGCCCGATCACGTACATTTGCACGAAGTTGGCGCCGTCGACGCGATCCTCGACGTCGTCGGCGCCGTCTGGGGCTTCGAGTTGTTAGGCATCGAGCGCGTCTACTCGGCGCCGATCGCGCTGGGAGATGGAACGGTAACGGCGGCGCATGGGACGCTGCCGGTGCCGGCGCCGGCAACGATGAAGCTGCTCGAAGGGCACGTCGTGCGACCGGGCCCGGATGGTGCTGGAGAGCTGGTGACGCCGACTGGCGCGGCGCTGGTGCGCGTGCTCTCGTCCGGACCACCGCCCGTGCAATACGTGCCGCTACGCAGTGGATTCGGCGCGGGAACCAAGGAGTTCAAAGGGCGCGCGAATGCGCTGCGCCTGATTGTGGCGGAGAGCGTCGGCTACGACGGCGTGCAGGTGGAGACGTTGGTGCAGTTGGCGACCGACGTCGACGATTTGCCCGGGGAGTACATCGCGGCGGTGAGCGATGCGCTGCGCGCCGACGGTGCGCTCGATGTCGTGCTGGTGCCGACCACCATGAAAAAGGGTCGGCCAGGGGCGCGAATCGAAGTCCTTTGCACGACCGCGAACGCCGATGCGCTCGAGAGCGTGCTCTTCGTGCAGAGCGGCTCGCTCGGCGTGCGACGCACGACAGTCGAGCGTCGCGCGCTTCCACGCGAAACGCGCACGGTGCAGGTGATGGGTCACGCCGTTCGCGTGAAAGTGGCGACGCTGCCCAGCGGCCGCCATCAAGCGAAGGCCGAGTACGACGACGTGGTGGCGGTAGCGGAAGCGACGGGGCTCGCGCCCCGTGAGGTCAGCAGAGTCGCCGCGCTGGCGGCGGAACAGGTGCTGGACGAGGGGGTACCCGGTGCGGCGAGCCGCGGCTCGCTGCCGTCCGATTCACTATGAGGAGACGTTCGATGAGAGCTTGGCAGAACACCGCACTACTGTCGCTGGCTGCCGTGGCGACTGCCAGCGGCCTCGCGGCCCAAGGGCAGCCCGCCCGGCAAGCGCAGGCGTGCAACATCGTGTTCGATCAGCCGAAAGAGCTGAAGGACGCGAACGCGTCGCTGACGTTGGTCAGCATTCAGAATCGCCCCGAAGAATCGAAGAAGCAGGTGCAGAAGTCCGTCGGTCTTCTCACCAAAGACCCGAACAAGTTCAAAGCGCCGGCGGGCCGCGACCTACTTCTCGCTCGCGCACTCACCTGGTGGGCGGCTCAACCGGGCACCCCCGAGCGCCTAACGCGAGGCGATCTGGGATGGGCGGGCGACGCGACGGCTCAGGTCGATCTGCTGAAGACGGCGGACTCGCTTTTTACGGCAGTCGAGGCGGCCAATCCCACCTGCGTCGATGAGATCAACGGCTATCGCTCGCAGCCGTGGGCGCGGCTCGTGAACGCGGCTGGTCCGCTCATCGACGCCGGCAAGTACGACACCGCGGCCGTGCTCCTCGCGCGCGCCAATCAGATTTATCGCGCGTCGCCGTTCGCGTATTATTTCCAGTCGATCATCGCCGAACGCAAGAACGATCCGACGGCGGCGCAGGAAGCGCTGGTCAAGACGCTCGAGCACGCGACGCCGGCGGCCGCGAAGCAGGATTCGGTGATCGCGCAGGTTCGCGAGTATGCCCTCTATAGCTCGGCGCTCCAGAAGTTCCGGCTGGCCGAGCGTTCGACGGGCGACGCAAAGAAGCCGGCGATGAAAGCAGCGTCCGAAGCGTTCCAGACCTATCTCGCCGAGTATCCGAGCGGCCTCAACAGCGCCGCGGCGCGTACTGGCCTCTCGAGCGCGCTGGCACAGGCAGGGGACACGGCGACGATCTCCAAGATGCAAGCCGACATGGCGAGCAATCCTGACAACTACTCCGATGCGCAGCTCTTCGAAGCGGGCACCGATGCCTTCGAAGCGCAAAATCGGGAGCAGGCGGCCAAGCTTTTCGAGGCTGGGCTTCGGAAGAACGTCGCGTATCGTCCGGCGCTCTACAACCTGACGAACACGTACTTCGCGTTGAAGCAGTGGGACAAGATGCACGCGACGGCCTCGAAGCTGATCGAGGTCGACCCGAACAATCCCGACAACTGGCAGCTGCTGGCCATCGCGCAGGAAGGGATCTTCAAGGGCTCGAAGCCGACGCTCACCGCGGCGCAGACCGATTCCGTGCGGAAGATCGCCGGTCGCGGTCAGCAGCTGAAGACGCGCCTGGCGTTCTCGGAGTTCTCGCACGATGGCCCGAAGCACACGCTCAAGGGCAGTGTCGAGAGCAACGCCGCGACGGCGCAGGACGTCAAGGTCACCTTCGAGTTCCTGGACGCCAAAGGTCAGGTCGTGGCGACCAAGGAGGCCACCGTCAACGTGCCGGCTCGCACCTGCAAGGCGGGCACCGGGCGCAATGCGCCGCAGAATTGCACGCCGGGGAAGGGCACGTTCAATGTCGAAGTCGATCAGGCCGGGATCGCTGCATTCCGCTATCAGCCGGTGAGCTGAGCAGCGCGAATTGGCACCTCTTCTTCGAGCCGCCGGAGAGATTCGGCGGCTCGATTTTTCGTGCCGCGCCACGGATCAGAAGTCGTGATCCGCGATTGATTTGGCCTCTGGAATCTCCTAAGTTACATCAATGGTTCGAGTCAGTCGCGTTCACGCCGGCAGCATCGCCGAAGAGCTCGGGATCGAAGCCGGTACCGAGCTGCTGGCCGTCAACGGTCGCGCACTCGACGACTTCCTCGACTGGGAATTTCTTTCCGCCGACGACGCGCTCCAGATCGAAGCACGCGAGCCCTCGGGCGACACGGTGCTCTACGACGTCGACCGCCCGGAAGGAGAGCCACTCGGCATCGAGCTCGAGCCCCCCACCGTTCGCCGCTGCGCCAATCGCTGCGAGTTCTGCTTCATCGAAGGGCTGCCCAAGGGGCTGCGTCGCAATCTCTACATCCGTGACGATGATTACCGCCTCTCCTTCGCTTACGGCAACTTCGCCACACTGTCAAATCTGAAAGAGCGCGACATCGCGCGGATCTTGGAGTATCGCCTTTCGCCGCTCTACGTCTCGGTGCACGCGACTCCCCACGACGCGCGAAAGATCCTGCTCAACAATCCACGGGTGCCCGACATTCTCGCGCAGCTTCGGCGGTTGGCGGATGGTGGTATTCAGGTGCACGGGCAGATGGTCATCGTTCCTGGACTCAACGACGGTGCCGTGCTCGAGCAGTCGCTGGCCGATCTCTATTCGTTCGGCGACGCCGTGATCTCGGTCGCCGTTGTGCCAGTTGGCTTGACGCAGTTCTCGCATCTCTACACCGGCCGTTCGATGGACCGCGACACGGCGCGCACACTCCTCGACGCAGTAGAGCGTTGGGAAGAGCGGGCGCTCGTCGAGCGCGAGACCCGATGGGTGTTCGGCTCCGACGAGCTGTATCTGCTCGCCGAGCGCGAGCTCCCGCCTGCGTCGCACTATGGCGATTTTCCGCAGATCGAGAACGGCGTTGGCGCGGTCGCGCTGCTGCGACAGCGCGTGGACGAAGCGCTCGAATCGTTTCCACGTCTCGATGGACGTCGTATCGGCGTGGTCACCGGAAGCTCGATGGCGAATGGCATCATGCCGCCGCTGCTCGACAAGCTGTCGTCGGCGACCGGCGGCCGGTTCGAGATGATCGCCGTCGAGAACTCGCTTTTCGGTCCGACGACGACTACCGCTGGCCTGCTCGTTGGCGCCGACATTCGCCGCGCGCTCGCCGGCCGTCACGATCTCGATCTGGCACTGATCCCGGCCGAGACGATCAACGAAGATGGGATCTTTCTCGATGACGACACGTTCGTCGCGGTTCGCGACTCGCTGCCGATGCCGGTGCACCCGTCGTACGACTTCATCGATGCACTGGCGGCGGAAGGCGAGGAGGTGAGCCGCGACGCATCGGCCGCAGTGAGCAGCCCGTGAATATTCCGGTCGTCGCGCTCATCGGACGGCCGAATGTCGGCAAGTCAGCGCTTTTTAACCGCATCGTCGGCAAAGACGCCGCCATCGTCAGCGAAGAGGCCGGCACCACGCGCGATCGACACTTCGCACGCGCCGATTGGGCCGGACGCGATTTCTGGCTCGTCGACACGGGCGGACTCACCGACGATCCCGATCGGCCAATGGACGTCGAGATCCGCAAGCAAGTGCTCCAGGCGATCGAGGAAAGCGATCTCTTGCTGCTCATCGTCGACGCGAAGACCGGCGTGCACCCGAGCGATGCTCGCGTGGTCGACATTCTTCGGGAGTCGGGCAAGCCCTGGCTTCTCGTGGCCAACAAGGTCGACAACCCACGCAGCGCCGACTTCTACGAGTTCTACAACCTGGGCGCCGGCGACCCGATTCCCGTTTCCGCGCTCAACGGCACGAACTCGGGAGACTTGCTCGACACGGTCGTCGATCGATTCCCTCCGATGCTCGAAGAGGACCAGCAAGCACTCCACGTCGCCGTCATCGGGCGGCCGAACGTTGGCAAGTCATCGCTGCTCAATCGCTTGTTAGGCGAGGAGCGGATGGTGGTCTCGGAGATCGCCGGCACCACGCGCGATGCGATCGACACCCCGATGAACTATCACGGTCGCCAACTCGTGTTCATCGATACCGCGGGATTACGACGGCAATCGCGCGTGGAGGAAGGGGTCGAGTTCTACTCCGCGCTGCGGAGCCGGCGCGCCATCGAGCGCGCCGACATCTGCCTGCTCGTGATCGACGGCACCACGGGCATCGAGAATCAGGATCTCAAGATCGCCGCGCTGGCGTGGGAGGCCGGCCGTGGCTTGATCGTGGTCGTCAACAAGTGGGATCTGGTCGAGAAAGACGACAAGACAGCGCCGCACTTTCAGCGAGATGCGGAGGAGAAGGCGCCGTTTCTCAGGTTCGTCCCGTTCCTGTTCACCTCCGCGCTCACGGGGCAGCGGGTCACCAAGGCGCTCGATGTCGTGCTCCAAGTGGAAGCGGAGCGCGTCAAGCGCATCGCGACATCGCAGGTGAACGACACACTCGAGCAGCTGCTGGCGAGGCGACAGCCGCCTCAAGCCGCCGGTCGGGAAGTCAAGCTTCTGTATGCGACGCAGGTCGAGGTCGCGCCTCCAACGATCGCCGTCTTCGGCAATCATCCGGAGCTGGTGCAAGAGCATTACGTGCGGTACCTGCACAACGGCTTTCGCGAAGCATGGGGCTTCTTGGGAAATCCGCTGCGGATTCTGATGCGACGGAAGGCGGCGTAGATGCATCCGCTCCTTGGGCTCGGCATCGCGTACCTCGTCGGCTCGATCCCGTCGGCGTATCTCGCGGGGAAGCTGCGCGGCGTCGATCTCCGACAGCACGGCTCGGGGAACCTCGGGGCGACGAACGTCATGCGCGTGCTCGGCTGGCGCGTCGCACTCCCGGTGTTCTTGGCCGATATCCTGAAGGGCGCGTTGCCGGTGCTGTTACTGCCGCGCGTGACGGCGACGACGCAGCCCGAGCTTTGGGCGATCGCCTATGGTGTGGCGGCGATCATCGGCCACGTTCGTCCGATCTTTCTGCTGTGGAAAGGAGGAGGGAAGGGAGTGGCGACCGCCGCGGGTGTGTTCTTCGCGTTGGCGCCGCTCGCCACGTTCATCGCGTTGGTCGTGTTCGTCGGCGTGCTCCTCGCCTGGGGATACGTTTCGTTAGGCTCGCTGAGCGCCGCGGTGGCTCTCCCTCTCGCGGTGCTGATCTTCGACGGCTGGCGGACGCCGGTACTGTACGTGGCGGTGATCGTCGCGCTGTTCGTGTTCTGGACGCACCGTGCTAACATCGGCCGGCTGCGCCGTGGCGAGGAGCATCGCTTTGGGCGGAAGTCGACCGCGTGACACGATGCGCGGTCATCGGCGCGGGAGCGTGGGGCACCGCACTGGCGGATCTCCTGGCGCGAAACGGACATGAGGTGACGCTGTGGGCCTTCGAGCCCGACGTGGTGGAACAGATCGCGAGCCGTCGCGAGAACGCGCGCTTCCTGCCCAAGGTCGAGCTGCATCGGGGAGTGCGCGCCACTGGCGACGTATCATCGGCGGCCCGCGACGCGGAGCTGGTCATCTACGTGGCGCCTTCACACGTGCTTCGTAATGTCGTCAGGCAAAGCGCGGAGGCCGTGACTCCGGTTGCCATCCTCGTGGTGGCGACCAAGGGGATCGAGCGCGGCTCGCTCAGTCTCATGACTGACGTGGTCGGCGAAGAATTACCGGACCGGCCGGTCGTCGCGTTGTCGGGTCCAAGCTTCGCGGCGGAGGTCGCCAGCGGCCAGCCCACGGCCGTGGTGGCGGCGTCGAGCGATGCGAACGCGGCGCTGGCCACGCAGCGCACGTTCGCTGGTGATTCGTTTCGCGTTTACACGCACGACGACGTGATCGGAGTGGAGCTTGGTGGCGCGCTGAAGAACGTGATGGCGATCGCCACCGGCATCGCGGAGGGCTTGGGCTTGGGATTCAATCCGCGCGCCGCGCTCATCACCCGCGGCCTGGCGGAGATCACGCGGCTGGGCACCGCGTTAGGCGCCTCGCCGCTCACCTTCGCCGGCCTCGCGGGCATGGGGGACTTGGTGCTGACGTGCACCGGTGCGCTCAGCCGCAATCGCGCCGTGGGCATGGAGCTGGGGCGGGGACGCACGTTGGAAGAGATCTTGGCGACACGTGAGACGGTTGCCGAAGGAATCGTCACGACGCAGAGCGCGCACGCCTTGGCGGCGCGGGAGGGAATCGAGATGCCGATCGTCACCGCGGTCCATCGCATCCTGTTCGAGAAGCAGCCGGCGCGCAACGCGATCGCGGCGCTGATGACGCGCGAGCTCCGCGCGGAGCGCGACTCATGAGCGCCGCACGGGAACCGGTGAAGGAGTTCTTCTCCATCGGAGAGGTGTGCGAGCTCACCGACCTGAAACCGCACGTACTTCGCTATTGGGAAAGTCAGTTCCGCTTTCTCAGTCCGGCGAAAAATCGCTCCGGAAATCGGGTGTACCAGCGCAAGGAAGTCGAGCTCATTCAGCTCGTGAAGCACTTGCTCTACGTCGAGAAGTTCACGATCGAAGGCGCGCGGCAGAAGGTCGAGGAGCATCGCAAGAAGGGCGGCGTAAAGCCGCTGGCCCGAGGAGCGCTCGAGCTGCAGACGCTGGCGGGAATGGAGCGAGAGCTGAAGGAAATTCTCGGAATGCTCGACGGTAGCCGAGGCCCGTGATCGCCCGCATGATCGCAGACTATGGCCGTACGGTGTGCGTCATCCCCGCATACCAAGCGGCGCGAACGATCGAATCCGTCGTCCACGGACTGCGGAGTGCCGTGCCCGGTGCCGCCGTCATTGTGGTCAACGACGGATCGACCGACGCCACGGCAGCCGCCGCCCGCGGCTGCGCCGACGCCGTACTCTCGTTCCGCGAGAATCGAGGAAAGGGTGCGGCGCTTCGCCTGGGCTTCGAGTCGGCGCTGAGGCGCGGAGCGCAATCGGTGCTGACGATCGATGCCGACGGACAGCATGACCCGGCCAGTGCGCCCGCGCTGCTCGATGCGCTGACGGACGCCGACGTCGCCATCGGAACGCGCGCTCGACGCGGCACGACAATGCCCCTCGGACGCCGCCTGACGAATCACCTGGCCAGCACCGCGGTGAGCGCGATTGCGCGCATCTCGATCCCCGATCCGCAGTCGGGCTATCGCGCATTTCGACGAGTGGTGTTGGAGCGTGTCAAGGCAGCGGGACAGCGATACGAATACGAGACCGAGCTCTTGATCCGCGCCGCCGCCGCCGGCTTTCGCATCGTCGGAATTCCCGTGGCCACCACATACGGTGCACCGAGCCACTTTCGCGCGCTCTCCGATTCCGTGCGCGTCGTTCGAACGATCTGGCGGCATCGCGCGCGGGTAGAGCCCTGATGCGCCTCCTCTGCACGAATGATGATGGTATTCTCGCGCACGGTCTCGACTGCCTCGTACGCGCGGCCAGCCCGCTTGGCGAGGTCACCATCGTCGCGCCGGACCGCGAGCAGAGCGCCACGAGTCACTCGCTCACGCTGCATCATCCCGTTCGGCCGGTGCTTCGCGGCGAGCGCCGCTTTCAAGTCGATGGCACGCCGACCGACTGCGTGATGCTCGCGGTTGAAGCGCTGATGGAGGAGCGCCCCGATTTCGTGCTGAGCGGCGTCAACCACGGCCACAACATGGGCGAGGATGTGCTGTACTCCGGGACCGTCGCCGCCGCCATGGAAGGACTCACGTTAGGCATTCCGTCGATCGCGCTTTCCTTTGCCGGCGGCGACCTCGGCGCCGATCCGCGGATGCTGGAGGATCAGCTGAACGTCCTCACCGAGCTGCTGCGTCATCTGACGAGCTTGGAGAGGATCCCGCGCGACACGCTGCTCAACGTCAACTTGCCGGCCCGGCCCGCGTCTGAGATTCGCGGCGCACGCCTGACGAGGCTGGGGCGCCGCGTATACTCCGACTCGCTCATGAAAATGCACGATCCGCGAGGGCGGCCGATCTACTGGATCGGTGGCGGATCGGCGGCCTGGTCGGGAGGGGAAGACTCGGATTTCCGCGCGGTACGCGACGGCTACATCTCGGTGACGCCACTGCATCTCGATCTCACCAACTACAAGCTCCTGGAGGACGCCACATCGTGGTGGCGGGATCTCTGACCCACAAGTTCGGCGGCGCACGACGCCGCCTGATGGAAGAGCTTCGCGAGAAAGGAATCACCGATCTCGCCGTGCTCCGCGCGTTTGATCTCACGCCGCGGCATCTCTTCGTGCCGACGGGGATGCATCACCGCGCGTACGAGGACAGCGCGCTGCCGATCGGCAACGGGCAAACGATCTCGCAGCCATCGACGCATGCGCGCTACCTGGAGCTGCTACGCCTTACCGGACACGAGCGCGTGCTGGAGATCGGTACGGGCTCGGGATATCAAACCGCGCTGTTGGCGCACGTGGCCGCACAGATCTTTTCGATCGAGCGCGTCGGTGCGTTGATCGAGCGCGCACGCACGGCGATTCGTGAGGCGGGAGTGCGAAATGTCTCCATCCTCGTCGGCGACGGCACACTCGGCTGGCGTGAGTACGCACCATTCGACGCGATACTCGTGACGGCCGGTGCGCCGGACGTTCCGTCGCCACTCGCCGAGCAGTTAGCCGACGGCGGTCGGATGCTCATCCCGATAGGTGGGCGTGAAGAGCAGATGCTCACACTCCTCACAAAGCGAGGGACGGAGCTGGAACGGCGTGACATCACCCCGGCGAGATTCGTCCCGCTGGTGGGTACCCACGGCTGGCCAAACTAGGCGCCGAACCGAGGTACCAGGCCAACCCTGCTGATCGCTCGAGCACCGCGGAGAACGCCGCACCAACCGCGGCTCCGGAGGAGCTGATGGACGAGAAGAAGGACCGCACGCCCAAACCCGGCAAGGCGCCGTCGAGGCCCTTTCTTCGTCCCGTGACTGGACGAGAAAACAGTGCTACGACGCCAGATCAGAAGCGACGGTTGAATGTCCGTCCCTTTCAGGTACCGTCCGGCGTACGGCCTACTCGCACTCCTGCCACCGTGGCGACGCCCGCGACGCCTTCGATCCCCGTGCGGCCGGCAGTCACGGAAATGCCAGTGCCCGTGCTATCCAAGACGCCGATCATCGTCCCGGCGATCGTCATGCCCACCTTTCCCGAAGCTGTAGCCAGGCCGCCGGAGATCGCATCGAATGAGCCGGAGCGGGAAACGGAGTTGCACGATCCCGAAGTTGCGGAGACGCAGGCGCCCCAAACGAGCGACGAGCCTCTCGACATCGTCGTCGGTGAATCTCTTCTGGAGATCACTGGCGAGTACCCGAAGGTAGGATGGGAGACGCTGCAGCCGAGCGAAGAGTCCGAGGTCGAGCCGGTCACGGACTGGAGCTCGCGCGCGCAAGAGCTCGACGACCCGCCGGCGTCGCCTGACGAGAAAGATGCGCTCGAGATCACCAGCGAAGGCGGTCTCGATTGGGACTCGTGGGAGTTCGGCCGAAATACGTCCGACTTTGCGGCGCAGGGCGAAGGCTTCGTCATCAATCGACACGAGCTGTCTCCCGAGGCATCGGAGATGGGTGCGTCGCACAACACGTTCGACGGACATGAGCCTGCCGCGAACGACGCGGTGGCGGAGATCGATGAAGCAGCGATGGGTGACCATCCGGAGGTAGAGTTTACGGCGGTGGCCGAAACCGTCGCGCGCGAGGAAGAGCCGCACCCTCCGGTATTGTCACTCCCATCGATCTCCGAGTTCCAGATGACCACGGAGCGAGAGGAGACCGTGTCGTCCGACGAGCTGGAGGCGCTCAAGGAGGGCGAGCCCTGGCCGGTGCCGGTCATGACGAATGAAAGAGCCGGCGCGACGGCGCACGCACCGCAAGAAGCGGCCGACGCACTGGAGCGGATAGCGCAGCGCCTCCGCCGCGGCGAGATTGCATTGCCGAGTGGCGCGGCCACCGGCACCGACGAGCTTGCACTCGCCGCCGTGCTCGCCGCCATCATTCGCACACCGGAGCAGTAGCCGAGGTACTCACACCATGCTGGCCGTCCGCCTCGAGATCGAAGGGATCGTTCAGGGCGTCGGCTTTCGCTGGTGGGCGCGCGAGCGCGCGCGGCGACACAGTCTCGCCGGATGGGTTCGCAATCGGCCGGATGGGAGCGTCGAGATCGCCGTCGGGGGCGAGGCCGATGTCGTCGAACGTTTCATCGCTGAAGTGCGCGACGGACCGCCTGGGTCACGTATCGATCGAGTTCGCCGAGTCGCGCTCGATCCTTCGCCGTCGCTCGACTCACCTTTCTCCATCGTCCGCTGAATGAGCCCGTCCAAAGACATTGAGCGCGCGCTCCGCGCGCGAATCCGTGATGTGCCCGACTTCCCGAAGCCGGGCATTCTTTTCAAGGACATCACGCCGGTGCTGCTCGACGCGGCGCTATTTCGACGAGCGACCGATGCGATGGCGAGTGCGTTCGCCGGCGACGGGATCACGCATGTGGTGGCGATCGAGAGCCGCGGATTTCTTTTTGGCGCGCCGATCGCGCAACAGCTGGCCGCCGGTTTGGTACCCGTGCGAAAGCCAGGGAAGCTGCCGCACACATCTACGCGGATTGAGTACGCGCTCGAGTACGGCACCGACGCATTGGAGATGCACAGCGACGCCGTGCGGGAAGGGGATCGCGTTCTGCTCGTGGACGATGTCCTGGCGACGGGCGGTACCGCGCGCGCGACGTGTGAGCTGATCGAGCGGCATGACGCGAAGGTCGTCGGCTGTGCCTTCCTGATCGGCCTGAGCTTTTTGCCTGGGTTGTCGGCGCTGACCGGGCGTCGGGTGGAGACGCTGGTGACGTACTGACGGGCGCTTGGAGCGGCCAGTTATGTCAAACTTTTCGCCCGTCGTCGTAACCACGCCAGTCCCACAGCACAGCACCCCGAAGGCGCCCAACGAAAGCATCCGTGTGCCATACGCCGAGCGCCGGGACTCAATGCCTTTTATTATTCATCGGTCGGCCGACCGAATTGCCCCTGTAGCTCAGGTGGATAGAGCAGCGGTTTCCTAAACCGTTGGTCGGGTGTTCGAGTCACCCCAGGGGCGCCTGGTCGCCGGTCCGTCCGAGCTCGATCGACGAACCACTCCAACTCGCCTCCTAGATGCCACAAAGAAAGACAGTCCGACCCGCGTCGTTCGAGGAGGGCGCGGCGACGCTCTCGGAATGGGCGCGGACGCACGTGAAGCAGATCGCCATCGGGGCCGTCTTCGTCCTTGGCGTCGTGGGTGGCGTCTATCTGTACCGCGAGGCAAGCGAGGCGAAGGAGCGCAACGCCGCGCGCCAGCTGAGCAGCGCCGCGGGCTCGCTTCAATCGAACAACATTCCGCTCGCAACTCGCGATCTCGAGCAGCTGGTGACGCGGTTCGAGGGCACGAGGTCGGCGCAGGAGGGCGCGCTGATCTTGACGCAGCTGCTTTACGAGCAGGGGCGGTATCAGGACGGCATCAATCGGATCGAGCCGTTGACGCGAAGCGAGGAGCCGCACATCGCTGCCTCTGCCCACAACCTGGTGGGTGCCGGCTACGAGCAGCTTTCGCAGTTTCCGAAGGCCGCCGAGTCGTACCAGAAGGCCGCGGAGACGACCAAGTTCCCGAACGAAAAGGCTGCGTACCTGGCCAGCGCAGCGCGGGCATACGGGGGCGCGGGGAACCTGGCAGAAGCGAAGAAGATTTGGACGCAGCTCGCCGAGGATCCTCGGACGCCGGCAGCGACGTCGTCTGAGGCGCGCGTGCGGTTGGGAGAGATAAACGCGCAGCTGGCGACGAGGGGGTGAAAGACTGGGACTCGGAACCGGGGACTCGGGACTCGAAAGCGACGTGAAGGACTCGGCCGGCCTGGCGAGTCCTTTTTTTGTCTCACCGCAATGTCAATCGTGCTGCCGAGTCCCGAGCCCCGAGGCCCGAGTGCCGAGTCCCGCATTACTACGTATAAGAGATGTTATGTAAACTACCGCCCGTTGAATAATGTGGATAAGGCCTAATCGGCCAACTCCCCGACGAAAACCAGCCTCCCCTCGCCACTCAACGCCGACAGCCACTCCTGGCCGCTCCGGCGGAGATTGACCCTCAGAGTGCTCCCAGAACGCGTTCTGAGCCGCGTTTCGCCGTCGCTGAGGCCCCAGGCATTGAGCAGCACCGCTGCGGCCACCGCGCCGGTCCCGCAGGCCAGCGTCTCCCCTTCCACGCCGCGCTCGTAGGTTCGGATGTCCCAGTCCCGGTCCTGACGGCGGCTCAGAAAGTTGGCGTTCGCGCCATCGCGCAGGCTCGGGTGCCGGCGGAGTAGCCGCCCTCGACCGACGACGTCGACGCTCGCCACCTCATTGCACAACACGATCAGGTGCGGAACGCCGGCAACGGCGAAACCGATCCGTTGCTCGCCGGCGGCCAGCGCGATGCCGGCGTCAACGAGCATCTCCCGCACCGGGTCGAGCTCGATCTCCGGTAGGCCCGATCGTATTCGCGCCGATACGAGACCGGCGTCGCTCTGAAAACGCATCCCGTCCGCGTTCGCCGCGCCGAGCTGGGCCGCGAGCGCCGTCACGCAGAGGCCGGCATTGCCGCACATGGACGCGCGCGAGCCGTCGCTGTTGTAGTAGATCATGCGGAAGTCGGCGTCCGGCTCGGGTGCCAGGATCACGATTCCGTCCGCACCAACCCCCGTCCCCCGTGCGCAGATCTCTCGAATGAACTCGGGACGTTCGAGGTCGCGCGTGTCCCTGCCATTTCCGCGGAGCGCGTCGAACACGACGAAGTCGTTCCCCGAGCCGCTCATCTTGTAGAATCGCCTGGACACGTCGAATCAGACCCGTTTGGAGATCGCCCACCAGCGCAGTCGCCAGACCATCCAGACGGCCTCGCGCACGATGCGCTTCGACATCTTGCTCTGTCCTTCCTGACGGTCCACGAAGACGATGGGTATCTCGACGATGCGGAATCCACGCCGCCATGCGCGAAAGCTCATCTCGATCTGGAACGCGTAGCCGTTCGACCGCACGTCGTCGAGGTTGATCGCCTCCAGGACCGACCTACGAAAGCACTTGAAGCCTCCGGTGCAATCGTCGAATGGGAGGCCAGTTACGATCTTCGCATATATGTTGGCGAAATAGCTCAGCAGCAGCCGGCTCATCGGCCAGTTCACGACTGTCACCTTCCCCTGCCGATATCTCGAGCCCAGCACCAGGTCGGCGGTCTTGATGGCTTCCAGGAACTGCGGCAGATGGCCAGGGTCGTGCGAAAAATCGGCGTCCATCTCGAAGACGTAATCGTAGCTGCACTTGAGCGCCCACTTGAAGCCGGTCACGTAGGCGGTGCCCAGGCCGAGCTTCGATGTGCGCTCGATCAGATGAACCTTCGAGTTCGACGCCGCCACCTCCGAGACCATCGCACCCGTTCCATCAGGCGATCCGTCGTCGACCACCAGCACTTCGAGGCGTGGATCACGCTCCAGCACCGCTTCGATGATTCGAAGGATGTTGTTGCGCTCGTTGTAGGTTGGGATGATGACGAGCGCTCGCTCAGCCACGACGGCGCCTCACGTCGCCCCACACGCCGGCGACGACGAGCGCCAAGCTCGCCGCGAGCGCCAACAGCGTGATCGCTTTGCCGCGCGGATACAGCGGATCCCTGAATGTCAGCTCGATGCGCCGCGCGCCCTCGCGCAGCGCCACCCCGACGAACGTGTAATCCGCGCGACCAACCGGTGCCGCCGTGCCATCCACCATCGCCGACCAGCCCGGGTAGTAGTTCTCGGAGACGACGAGCGCCGACCCCGCGGTGGCCGGTCGATCGAGCTCCACCGAGATGTGAGCGGGCTCGTACGCCGTGATGCGAGCGACGACGGGACTCGGATCCGGGAGCACGCTCACCTGGATTCCTTGAATGTCCGGCGTCGAGTCGAATAGCGCCGCTTGCCGCGGATCGAATCGTGGATCGAGCACGGTGCGAAAGATCGGCTCCGGCGGCGCCTCCACGATCACCGGCGCCACCCACGCTGGCGGGGCCGCGTCCGGAAACTCGTAGAGGTATACGTTCGATCCGACCGATCCTTTCACCGGGCCCACGCGCTTGATGAGACCGGTGTTCGGAGGTAGCTCGATGTCGGTGAGCAAGAACCTGGTGTTCGTCAGACGGCGAAACTCGGGGCTGAGCAGTCGCTCGGTATTGATCGCCGGCGACTTCGCGCCGGCGAGGTCTACCCAGCGCTGTAGTTCGTTGCCATGGTGTCCCGTCGTCGCCCTGATCCGATAGATCGTGAGCCCATCACCTTCGGTGAACGGGCTGCGCCCGACCGATGCCTCGTTAGGCACCGAGAACGAGATCACGCGTGCGGGCTCGGGAAGCTGCCGAAGATAATTGATGGCCTCATCGGCCGCGTACAACTGCCGGGCATTCGGCGAGAACCGAAAGTAATGGCGATCGATGCTCCACAAATCCGCCGCGGCCACGACCGCCAAAGCGCTCGCCGCCACGACGGGCTTGAGTCGTCCATGGGCCAAAAGCCAAATCAGGGCGACAGTCAAGATCACGAAGAGCGCCGAGCGCAGCGCGCCGAACTGAACCGCGGACTCGTTGAGCGAAATGAGCGGCGCCTTCCCGCCCTCGACGAACAGGTTCGCGATGGTGCTGAAGAATCCCACCCATGCCAGCACCGCGCTCAGCACGGCGAACGCGACCCACCCGAGCAGATACGACCGGCGCAGCGGCTCGGTGAGCAATCGCTCGGCGCCGACAGCCGCCAGAACCGCCGCGACGAGCGAGACGATGAAGAAGATCATCCCCGGTGCGCGGACGACGCTCATCATCGGCATTCGGTACCACAGGTAGTAAAACGGCGTGTGACCCCCGAATGCGACGAGGAGCGCCCACACCGCGATGGCGCTCCAGAAGAAGACGAACCCCTTCCGCCGCGACGATCCGAACGCCGCTCCCGCCAGCACCAGCACCGACGCGCCGAGGTACTCCCCGTGGTACTTGAGCGGATTGCGTCCCCAGTAGTACTCGACGATGCCGGAAAACTGCGGGAGATAGACGTTGATCATCTCCTCTGGCGGCATCGAGTACGAGATCGCGTACTCCCACCCACGGCCCCCGCCGGCGCGCGGCGAGTACTGAATGTATTCGAAGAACGGAACGAACTGGATCGCGCCGATCGCCACGCCTAACAATGCGGCCGCCGCCGCACCCGCCAGCCGGCGCAGCGCGACCGGACGCTCGAGCGCGTCCTCTCCCTTACGGAACGCGAGATACAGCGCGAAGGCGCCGGCCATCACGCCCGTGTAGTACATGAGCTGGTAGTGCGGGCTCACGATCATGAGCCCGGTCGTGATGGCGATCATGCCGTACGCCCAGAGCCGGCCATCGCGCAGCGCCCGCACCATCATCCATAACAACAGCGGTGTGAGGGCGCTCACGTAGAGCTTGCCATCATGTCCCGGTGTCACGAGCGACGCGACCTGCCCGCTCAGCATGTACGCCACTCCACCGATCAACGACGGGAAATACCCGAAACCCCACGCGCGCAAGAAACGGTAGGTAAAGAAACCGGCGAGGAAAATGTGCAGCGCCAACGCCCACGAGACCGCGACATCGACCGGCATGAACAACCGCATCAGCACCGCTGGATAGAACACGTCGCCGAATCCGCTTCCGGCGACATACGGGATTCCGCCGAGAATGTATGGATTCCACTGCGGGATCGAGCCCGTCGCGCGCAGCATCTCGGCCTCGAAGACGCGATAGGCATACGCGCTCAGCAGGTCGCTCGCCGGATTGACGAGGAACTGTCCCTGGAGCGCGGGCCACATGAGAACGAGCGTGACCAACGCATAGAGCCCGGCCGCCCACCATCCGCCGTTCCGCACATCGGCGGGCGGTGCAACCGGCGTTGGTGGCGCGGCGGGCTGCGGGCTCGCTTCCAGGGTGGCAGATGCCGGCGTCGGCGCAACGGGCGCCTGCGATCTCGAATTAGTCATGGAACGTGAAAGGTGATCGGGTCGCGAACACCGCGCCAGTCATGCGTGCGTCATGCGTGTGTCATTCGCTCGGAGCGCGCGCGCAAATACACACCGTGAAACGCACGCGCGATGTGCTCCGGCGAGAAGCGCGCGCGCACATCGTCCCTCGCCGCCGAGGCGAGCGCGTGTGCGAGCGTGGGCTCATCGAGCAACCGAGCGATGGCGATCGCGAGCGCCAGCGGGTCGCGCTCGGGCACGAGCAGCCCCGTGTCGCCATCGCGAACGACATCCGGAATGCCTCCACTCCGTGTGGCGACTACTGGGAGCCCAGCCTGCATCGCCTCCACCAGCACCATTCCAAATCCTTCCTGCTCTCCCTTCCAGTCGGTGACAGCCGGCATGACAAGCACACCGCATTCCGCGTAAAGCTTCGCCACTTCGTCCGGTGTTCGCGTCCCGAGAAATTGCACGTTGCGCGAGATCGACAGCTCGGTCGTCAGCCTCGTTAGGGCATCACGTTCGGGACCATCGCCCGCGATAATGAGCGTCAATTCCCTACCCTGCCTAACGAGCTCGCCCACGGCACGGAGGGCGAACTCGGCGCCCTTCCGCTCGACCAGCCGGCCGACGAACAGCAGCCGCTTCGCATCGCGCGTCGAGTTCGTCCGGCTCGCTTCGGACGTCCGCGCAAATACGAGCCGGTCCACGGGCATCGGGATGACACTGATGCGATCCGCGGGAACGCCGAGTCGTTTCACCCGGTCGACGAGTGGCGTCGAGATCACCGTGACCTGCGACGCCGACGCGAATACAGGGCGGGCCAGCATGCGCGCGGGCGCGAGGCGATCGAGCAAGAAGAGATCGGTTCCGTGCGACGTAAGCACGACAGGCGGCGCACCTCGCGCCCGTGGCCACACCGAGAGACCGCCTGGAAACCACCAGTGCACGTGCACGACGTCCGGCGAGAATCGCCTCGTCGCGTCGCTCACGGCTTTACGCTGGGCGGAAACGAAAGCAAGGAGCCGCCGGCGCGCAGGCCACGAGCGCATCACTTGCTCGTGCATCGTTCCCGCGTAGGCAAGAGTCTCCTCGTCATCCGTGCCGTAGCGGTAGCGCTGGACCGGCACTCCACCGAGCGTCTCCCGCTCGGGAGTGCCAGGCGCGTGCGGCGCCACCGTCAGGAGCTCGTTGCCGAGCGCCTGAAGCTCGCGCGCCAGCGCAAGTAAGAACGAGCCCGCCATGTCCTGCTCGCGGCGCGGATAGCTATGCGCAACGAGCAGAATCTTCAATGGCTACTCGCGCTCGTTGGAGCGCTCTTGCGTGCGCGATGCGGCCAGATCGTCGAGCTGTCGGCGCAGCTCGCGGATCTCGGACCGTTGGCCGGCTACGACCTCTCCGAGCAATCCGGTTGCGAAGAACACGCTACCGAGGATGAGGCAAGTTTGGATGACGGTCCAGACGCTGCGGAAGCCGACGCCGGCAACGGCCAGCGTGAGGGCGGCCGCGATACCCGCGAGCGCGCCGATGGCGAACAGCGCCGCGCCGAGCATGCCGAATAGCAGGAGCGGCTTCCGTCCGAAGCGCATCTCGAACCACACCGCCAGCATGTCCAGCACGCCAACGGGAATGCGCCCGATGCCGAACTTCGACTTGCCTGCCTGACGAGGGTAGAGGCGAACCGGCACCTCGCTGACGCTGAACCCCTCGGCCGCCGCAAGGACGACCATGAAGCGATGCCAATCGGGCCGCAGCGGCAGCGCCTCCATCACTTCGCGCCTGTACGCCTTGACCGAGTTCAGATCGCGCACGCGAACGTTGAACAGCCCGCGGCTCAGCGCGTTGTAGACGCTGGAGACGAACGCCTTCTCGTACTTCCCTTCCTTGTACCCGGTGACGATGTCCGACTCGCCGGCCAGGATCGGCCCGACGAGACGTGGTATGTCCTCGGGCTTGAATTGCAGGTCAGCCGGGTAGAAGACGAGAACATCGCCCCGCGAGTGAAGAAATCCCGTCCTCAGCGCGTCGGCGATGCCGCGACGGGTCCGATGTCTCGCGCTGCGAAGGAACGGATACCGCTCCTCGAGATCCGCCAGCACACGCTGCGTGTCGTCGTCCGATCCGTCGTCAATGACGATTATTTCGCCGTCGAACTGCGCACCCCGCAGCATCGCGGCCGTCTGCTCTACGAACGCCGGCAGATTCTCGGCTTCATCTTTGGCTGGAACGAGGATGGATACGGCGGGAGCCGGACGGGTGCCCCCCTCGGGCGGGCGGGAGGAAGTGGCAAGCGCCGGCGGTCGCCCGACCGAGGCTGCGGTGGCTGACCTGGTGGCCACTGCGCTTCCCGCCTCCCGCTTTCCGCTTCCCGGCAGTTCGGTCACACCCGTTTCCGCATTCTCGCCGAGAGTACGCCGAGCTGGTCGCGATATTTGGCGACGGTGCGGCGGGCGATCTGAACACCGGATTCCTTGAGGATGTTCACGATCGCCTGGTCGGTGAGCGGATGCTTGGCGTCTTCCTCGGCGACCAGCTTCTCGATTTGCGCCTTGATGCCGCGCGCCGAGACATCCTCTCCGGCGGTGGTCGAGAGACCCGACGAGAAGAAGAACTTGAGTGGAAGCACGCCGCGCGGTGTCTGCACGTACTTCTCGTTCGTCACGCGGCTGACCGTGGACTCGTGCATGTTGATGACCTCGGCCACCTCCCGCAGCGTGAGCGGCTTGAGATACTGGACGCCGCGCTCGAAGAAATCGCGCTGCCGATCGACGATGAAGTTCATGACCTTGAGCATCGTCTGCCGGCGTTGCTCGATCGCCTGAATCATCCAGTTGGCGGAGTTCAGCTTGTTGGAGATGAACTCCTTGTTCTCCCCTTCGAACTTCTTCTTGTCGCGCGCGATCTCTTGATAGGCGCGGCTCAGCTTGAGGCGCGGGAGGTTTGCGTCGTTCAAGAAGACGTGATATTTGCTGTCGATCTTGTCGACGATGAGGTCGGGGATGATGTAGTTGTCGCCGGTATCGCTGTAGACGAGCCCGGGCTTCGGATCGAGCTTGGCGATCTCGTCGGCCGCCTTCTGCACGTCGGCCGGGCTGATGGCGAAGCGCTTCGAGATCTCACTCCAGCGATGGTTGATCAGCTCATCGAAGCAGTCGCGTACCAGTCGATATGGCACCGATTGCTCGAGCCCCGCTTCCTTCAGCTGGAGGAGCAGACACTCCCGGAGGTCGCGCGCAGCGACGCCTGGCGGGTCGAGGCTCTGCATGACGGCGAGCATGTCCTCGACTTCCTGCATCGTGTACAGCGGCGCGTCTTCGACATCCCGCCCCGTCTGCTCGGCCGTCTCCTTCACCAGATCGTTGATGCTCGTCAGAACGTCGTCGAGCGAGCAGGCGAGGTAGCCGTCCTCGTTGATGTTTCCGATGAACTCATCGGCCAGCAGCATCTGCCGTGGTGAAAGATCGAGCAGTGTTACCTGGTCGCGCAGGTGGTCGCTCAGATCGCGCGTGTCGACGGTGACGGGCTCGTAGTACTCCTTCTCCTCGTGTTCTTCGGGGCGGCCCCCGGCATCGAACCCGTTGAGGAGGATTTCCTCCCAGTCGATCTCGTCGTTGGTCTGCTTCTCTTGCTGCTCCGTTTCACCTTCGGCCGTCGTCTCGTCCTCGTCCTCCTCCTCCGGCTCCACCATCTCGAGGAAGGGATTGTTGAGCAGCTCCTGCTTCAGGTGCTGCTGCAGATCGAGGAGCGGCATGTACAAGAGATCCATCGCCTGATACAGGCGTGGATTGATCTTGATCTCTTGTCGGAGCTGCGTGTTCTGCGAGATTCCCGTTTTCATGACATCGACTCCGGCGGACGCGAGCCGTTGCCGGAACCGCCATCGGCGGAACCGCCATCGGCGAAGCGGGCGCGCAGCCGCGCGGTGAGCGTGGGCCCGAGATAGATCTTGGCCACGGTGTCATCGAACACGAGCTCGCGCACGGTGCCCGACACTTTCACCTGTCCATCGAACATTATGTAGGCTCGGTCCACGATATCCAGAGTTTGCTCTACGTTGTGGTCGCTGATCAAGACCCCGATGCCGCGGTGGCGGAGGCCGGCCACGATCGATTGAATGTCGTGCACCGCGATCGGATCGACGCCCGCGAACGGCTCGTCCAACATCATGAACTTCGGCTGCGTCACGAGCGCGCGGGTGATCTCCAATCGCCGACGCTCGCCTCCCGAGAGGGAGTACGCCTTGTTCTTTCGTAGGTGCTTGATGCTCAGCTCGTCGAGGAGTTTTTCGAGCCGCTCCCGCCGTTCGCCGGCGGATAGCGGCATCGTTTCCAGAATGGCCTGGATGTTCTCTTCGACAGAGAGCTTTCGGAAAACCGACGGCTCTTGCGACAAATAACCGACGCCCAAGCGAGCGCGCCGGTACATCGGCATCTCGGTGATGTCCTTCCCATCCAGCACGATCCGGCCTTCCTGGGGCTGGATGAGGCCCACGATCATGTAGAACGTGGTGGTCTTCCCGGCCCCGTTGGGGCCCAGAAGTCCGACGATCTCCCCCTGTTGCAATCGCAGGGCCACGTCGTTCACGACGCGACGCCGGCGATACGTCTTCGTCAGCCCTTCACCCTGCAATATGCTTCCGCGCGCTCGGACCGCGCGCTCGATCGCGGTGGGCACCGACGGGTGCTCGCCGGTATGCCGAAGGACGTCGGCCACGTCGACGCGAGCCATCTCGCCGCGATACGGCAGGAACTCTTGCCAATAACGATCGGCAATGCGAAAGGTCGCATCGGGGGTGTTGATCGGCCCTTCCGGCAGCACGACCAGACCATCTCCCGCCATTCGCGGCAAGACGGATCGCGCCAGATACTCGCGCACCTCGTCGAGTGAGAGACGCCCCGCTTCGCGCTCCACGTCGCGGCCTTGCGACCGCATCATCTCGAGGTGGTCGTTCCGATAGTGAATCGCCGACTCGTGGAACGGCACCGACCCGTCGTCGCGCGCGACGGCAAGCATCGCGTACATGGCGAGCGCAATCGAGCGGTCGCCGTGCGAGTAGTGCTCGATGAACCGCTCGACAGCTTCCGGGAGTCGGCGCTCGATCACGGCCTCGCTCCCGGCCGTGGCGTAGGCGTCGGTGGCGCCGTGGGCACGGCTGGAGGTGTCGTTCGCGCCGGAGTCGTTGGTGACGACTCTGTCGGAACTGTATCGGCCGCGGTGCGCGGCGTGAGATACGCACCGGTCGCCTGATCGCTGACGGTGACGGTCTGCACCTGCTGATTGGCGAATGCGACCGCGATCGAGCCGCCGATCACGTAGTTGAGGGCGGGCGTGCTCGTCACGGTATCGGTCTGCGCGAGATGGTAGTAGCTCCGCGCGCTGCCCTTGGCGATGAGCTCACGGATGCGCGGCCGCGCCGCCGTGTCGCTGCTCGGCGGATCCTCGAACGAGCCGATGATCGTGTCGCCGCGCATCCAGTCGCGGTCCGTCGTGCGAATTCGTGTGGTGTCGGGCCGGCTCTGCGCGTGCGCGTCGCGCACGGCGAAGACCTGACGCAGGCGTTGGGCGGGCATGTGGACGTCCATCGAGTCGGACACGATGTCGTACGCCGGCGAAACGGCCCGCGCGCGCGAGCGCCCCCAGGCGTGCGCACGCTGGAGCAAGGCGTTTTGCATCCGAAAGTCGAGCGTATCGGAGGTGAGCGTCATATCCTGGCTCACCACGCGTGCGCTTCCCATCGACAGCACTCGCTCCAGCGCGCGATTGCGGGCGAAGAGGTCGATCACGGTGCCAGACAGCGTGAACGGGCGCTCCCCTCGACCATCGATGGAAGGGCGGCGCATGAGACGCGCCCACTCGCGCCCTTGATCGAGCGCCGCCGAGTCGCCACGCGCGATGACGTCGGTACGCGTGATTACCACGCGCCCCGATGCGAACGCCAGACTGTCCCCGTCCATCACCACGGTGTTGGCGACGATCTCCGTCGGCGGCGCCGGTTGGCCGGTCACGCTGTCGCGTTGAACCAGATTGATCGTCGGCCGGCCGATCGCGACCAGCCGCGCGCGCGGACGGAGGCGCGGCACCGCGCGGAAATAGTCGGCGGCCGGTCCGCGCATTGTCGTGCCGCTCGGAAGCGATGCGCGCACGTCTCCTTCGACGTAGATGCGCTCTTCAGGCATGAAGTAGGTGAGACGCGCGGCATCGAGCGTGGCCCGCGGCTCGGTGTAGTGCACGTTGTAAATCAGGAACAGCGTGCGCGAATCGCCGTAATACTCGGCGCTGTCAGCCTCCAGAGTCATGCTTTGCGCAGGACATCGCGCCACAACCCCGCCGCCGATGAAATAGTTGAAAGCACCACTCGGCTGACGAACGGCGTTCACGCGCGGCTCCGCGCCAGGCGTACGCGCGAAGTATTGGAGCTCGCAGGTGCCTCCGCCTCCCGGAGCAGCTTGCGCAATGGCCGAACGTGCCGCGCAGAGCGGCAGGATGGCGACGAGCAACGCGAGTCGCCTCACGGCGTTTGCCCCTGGCCGGGAAGGTTGATCTGGCCCCCTTCGCCACCCCTCAAGCGGTGCACCTGAACGTTGTTCATGTCCGGATCGGACGTGAATCCGATGCCCTCCAGCCGCCGCGTCGGCTCCGTGAGCACGAACGCACTGTCGCTCGAGATCCGATTCGTTTGCGGAGAGTATTTGAGCTGCTGTGTGTCCAGACGACGTCCGTCCTCACTGAGGACGATCACATTGCCGCGCGCCTCGGTGATCCCGGCCCGCGTCGCGTAGGTACCCTCACGCGAGGTCAGCACCGCGCTCCGTTTTCCTTGCTGGTCGAAAAACGTCGTTCGGACGTTCCGGAGCTCAATGCGCGAGCTCTGGTCGAAGAAGAATGCGGTGTCGGACTCGAGCCGTGCGCGATTGATACCCTGATCGGTGAGCATCACCTTGATCGACCACATCACCTGGTCCGCCGAATCGGCGAGCGGATTCGCGGCCGCGACCGGAGGTTCGGTCGTGTCGTTGCAGGCGAGCGTGGCGAACCAGAGCGCGAGCACGCACGGTAAGAGAAGCGCTCTCACACCACGCCCGCTCGCATCAAGTCGTGCAGGTGTACCATCCCCACCATCCGCTCCTCCGCGTTCAACACCGGCATCGCCATGATGCCATGACGCTCCATCCGGTACACCGCGGCGCTCCCGAGCTCGTGCTCGCGCGCCACCTTCGGGCTCTTTGTCATCGCCTGCGCCACGCGCACTGAGAAGACGTCGTCATCTCGCTCCATCAGCCGCGTCAGGTCACCGGCGGTGACGACTCCGATGACGCGCTTTTCTTCATCCACGATCGCCACCGTGCCGCGCCGCTCGGCGAGCAGCACTACCGCCTCGCGCATCGTCGCATCGGGACCGAGCATCGGAAGTCGCTCGCGCTCCATCACGTCCGACACGCGCGTGAGCAGCTTCCTCCCGAGTGTCCCTCCCGGATGCAGTCGCGCGAACTGTTCGCTGGTGAAGCCCTTCCGCTCGAGCAGCGTCACGGCCAGCGCGTCACCCACCGCCAGCGCCACCGTCGAGCTCGTAGTCGGCGCCAGATCGTGCGGACATGCCTCTTCGCTCACCCAGGTGTCGAGCACCAGATCGGCATGTCGGCCCAGCGTCGAATCCGGGGCCCCCGTCAACGCGATGGTTGGTACACCGAGGCGCTTCAACTGCTCCAGCAAGCCGAAAAGCTCCGCGGTCTCACCGCTCTTTGACAGCAAAATGGCGACGTCAGTGGGGCCGACGAGACCAAGGTCTCCATGCACACTCTCTACGGGGTGCAGAAAGGTGGCTGGAGTGCCGGTCGATGTGAGCGTCGCCGCGATCTTCCGTGCAATGATGCCTGATTTGCCGACGCCGGCTACGATCACTCGGCCCTTCGAGTTGGCGAGCAGCTCGATCGCGTTGCTGAAGCTCTGGCCTAGTCGACGCTCAGCTTCGGCGATCGCGTCGCGCTCCAGTCGCAAAACCTGACGACCGCGCTCGACGAGCTTCCCATCATCGCCGCTCACCGCACCAGCTCCGGCATCGCCTTCGATCGCGACGCGACGTAGTCCTCGGTGACGCGCTCCCACTCGCCGCGTGCCCGCAGCAAGATCTCGGCGAACTCGCGCACCGCTCCGCGTCCGCCGTGCCGCTCGAGCTTCAGCTGCGAAATGGACTTGATCTCGGGCACGGCGTTGCCGACGGCGACTGGCAGGCCCACGATCCTCAGAATTGCCAGGTCGGGGAAATCGTCGCCGATGAACGCCGCCTCGTCAGGCGAGATGTCGTGCCGCTCCAGAATCTTCTGGAACGCCGGTAGCTTGCGCGCCAGCTCGTCCTGCGCCAGATCGTCGGCTCGCAGCTCCTCGGCTCGCAGCTTGACGCTCTCCGAGACGCGCCCGGTGACGATCACGACTTTGATCCCCGCGCTTCGCAGTAGCAACACGCCGAGCCCGTCCTGGATGTCGTAGCGCTTGAACTCCAGTCGCTCGCCGCTGACGTCGCCGATGTAGATACCGCCGTCGGTGAGGACGCCGTCGACATCGAGTCCCACGAGCCGAATGCGCAACGCGAGCTCTCTATCGATCATCGGTGCGCCGCGCTCCACACGTCGACGCATTTCGCCACCAGCGAGTCGAGCTCCGAAAGCGGAATCATGTTCGGCCCATCGCTCGGCGCACGCTCCGGATTGGGATGCGTCTCCATGAAGAGGCCATCTGCTCCGGCCGCGCAGGCGGCCAGTGCCAACGGCGGAATGAACTCTCTTACACCTCCGCTCGCCCCGCCCTCTCCCTTTCCCGGCTGCTGCACGCTGTGCGTTGCGTCGAAGACGACCGGTACGCCGCAGGCTGCTTTCATTCGCACCAAACTGCGCATGTCGACGACGAGGTCACCATAGCCGAAGAACGAGCCGCGTTCGGTGAGGAGGACATCGAGATTCGAGATTCGAGCTTCGAGATTCGACGAAGACCTAACGACCTCCGAATCCCCTCGCGAATCGCGAATCTCCAATCTCGAATCTCGGGCCTGTCGCACCTTGTCCACAGCACCCTTCATCCCCTCCGCCGCCATCCACTGCCCCTTCTTGATGTTCACGGCGCGCCCGGTCTTGCCCGCGGCGACGAGCAGATCTGTCTGCCGACAGAGGAACGCCGGAATCTGCAGCACGTCGGCGACTTCGGCGGCCGGCGCGCACTGCTCAGGGAGGTGAACGTCGGTGAGGATGGGGAGACCGGTCGCGCTCCGCACCCGCTCGAGCGCGGTGAGGCCGGCGTCGAGTCCCGGGCCACGTACCGCTCCGGCCTGCGACCGATTCGCCTTGTCGAAGCTCGCCTTGAAGATCACGCCACCCGGTACGCGCTCGGCCACGCGCGCGAGATGCTCAGCCACGCGGAGATTGAGCGCGTCGTCCTCGAGCACGCACGGGCCGGCAATGAGAAACAGCGCATCCGTGCGGACTCCCACGTCAATCGCCCGCGTGCGCGTGTAGCGACGCGTCGTCAGGCGCGCGCCGTACGTGCTTCGACCGAACCGCCGCCGCGATGAACCCGGCGAAGAGCGGATGCGGACGTGTCGGACGAGACTTGAGCTCCGGATGGAATTGACAGCCCACGAACCACGGATGATCGGGAAGCTCGATGATCTCGACGAGCGATCCGTCGGGCGAAAGGCCGCTGAGCCGCATGCCGTGTTCGGTAAACATCTCCCGATACGCGTTCGAGAACTCGTACCGATGACGGTGCCGCTCGCTGATCTCGAGCACTCCGTACATCTCCGCCACGAGCGAGCCGGGTCGCAGCCGCGCGGGATACGCGCCCAGCCGCATAGTACCGCCCATGTCGGTGACGTGCTGCTGCGACTCCATGAGAGAGATGACCGGGTTCGCGCACTCCGGCGCGAACTCGCTCGAGTGACTGTCATCGAGCCCGCAGCGATTGCGCGCGAACTCGATGACCGCCGTCTGCATTCCGAGACAGATTCCGAAGAATGGCAATCCGCTCTCGCGCGCGACACGAATGGCTTCGACCATTCCGTCAACGCCGCGAACCCCAAAGCCTCCCGGGATGAGCAGCGCGTCGTACGACCCCAGGACTTCGGCCGTCTTTTCTCGAGTGACGAACAGGTCGCTCGACAGCCAACGGATGTCGACGCCGACGTCGTTCGCGATGCCACCGTGGATGAGCGCCTCCTGGACGCTCTTGTAGCTGTCCACCAAATCGGTGTACTTGCCTACTACAGCGATACGCACGCGCTCGCGCGGTGAGGTCACGCGCTGCACCATCGTGCGCCAAGTCCCCAGATCGGGCGCGCGTCCGCCGAGATTCAGACGGCGTACGACGCGCTCGTCGAGCCCCTGCTCGTGGAACGCGAGCGGGATCTCGTAGATCGTGGGCACATCCCGGCTCTCGATGACGGACCCGAATTCCACGTTGCAGAAAAGGGCGATCTTGCGCTTCACGTCCTCGGAGAGCGGACGCTCCGTACGGCAGATCAGAATGTCCGGCTGAATTCCGATCTCCATGAGATCGCGCACCGAGTGCTGCGTCGGCTTTGTCTTCACCTCACCAGATGCGGCAATGAAGGGCACCAGCGTGAGGTGAATGAAGATCGCGTTTTCGCGGCCGATCTCCTGACGGAATTGCCGGATCGCCTCCAGGAACGGCAACGACTCGATGTCCCCGACGGTGCCGCCGATCTCGACCATCACCACGTCGTTGTCTGGCGCGATGCGCTTCATCGCCGCCTTGATCTCGTCGGTGATGTGGGGGATGACCTGCACGGTGGAGCCGAGGTATTCGCCGCGGCGCTCCTTCGTGATGACGTTCAGGTAGATGCGACCGGTGGTAACGTTGTTCGACTGCGACAGAGCGCGGTCGATGAAGCGCTCGTAGTGGCCGAGGTCGAGGTCCGTTTCCGCGCCGTCGTCGGTGACGAACACCTCGCCGTGCTGAAACGGCGACATGGTCCCCGGGTCGACGTTGATGTAGGGGTCGAACTTCATCATCGTCACGCGCAGCCCGCGCTCGACAAGGAGCCGCCCGAGCGAGGCCGCGGCGATTCCCTTCCCCAGTGACGAGACCACGCCGCCGGTCACGAAGATGAACCTCGTCGTCTGGCTGCTCGCAGTGCTGTGCATTAGGCTCGTTCCGCGGTGAAGTCCGGCCATCGCGCATTCGCGCGCGCGAGATCGTCCTCGGTGTCGATGCCGCCGGGGGCCGGACCGTCGATGGTTACGACGCCGATCGGCATCCCGGCCGCCAACGGGCGAAGCTGCTCCAGCCGCTCCACGCGCTCCAGTGCGTGCGGCGCGAGCGCGACCCACCGGGCGAGCGCGTCCCGGGTGTACGCGTACACGCCGATGTGCTGGCGCACGGTGCCGGCGTGCAGCGCCGCGTCCGCGCCGTCACGCAGATGCGGGATGCCCGCCCGCGAAAAATACAGCGCGCGGCCGTC
>DATFBY010000115.1:0-8742 GCA_035253585.1 Gemmatimonadaceae bacterium
GCTGGATCACGCGACTCTCGTGGATGGTGACGCCAGCGTTGAAAGTCATGAACCGAGGAAGCGGGGAAATGTCAGCGTGACACTATCTTAGGACGAGTCGGAGGGAAGTCGTGCAACGTTAGATTTTGCTTAATCTTCAGCAAACTCCACCGTGACCGATCGCCGAATGATGCCGGCTTTCGCGCCGCGGTCGAGGAGCTCCTGAACCGCCTCACGTCCGCGCGGTCCGTAGTCGACCGTCCACTCATTCACGTACATGCCGACGAAGGTGTCGGCGCGGTCGCGATCGAGTCCGCGGGCGAAGCGCATTGCATGGTCGAGCGCACCCACGCGGTGTTGCAGACCGTAGACGATACTCGCTTTTAGGTGACGCGAGATCGTTCGCATGAGCTCCGGTCCCAAGTCTTTGCGGATGACGTTGCCGCCGAGTGGGAGAGGGAGGCCCGTTTCCTGAAACCACCATTCTCCCATGTCGGCCACAAGATGCAGGCCTTGATCGCCGAAGGTGAGCTGCCCTTCATGGATCAGGAGACCGAGGTCGACGTCTCCGTTTAGTACCGCGCTTTCGATCGCATCGAAGGCAATTGGGACGGCGATGAAGTCGGGCTCGTAGAGACGAAGTGCGAGGTACGCGGTAGTGAGCGGGCCCGGAATCGCGATGCGTTTGCCGCGCACATCGCCCTTGGCCATCGGCGATCGTGCGACGAGTCGCGGACCGTAGCGATCGCCCATCGACGAGCCGTGAGGGAGAAGCGCGTACTTGTCGGCGAGATAGGCGTAGGCGTGGATGGAGACCGCGGTCACCTCCAACTCGCCGCGAAGCGCGCGCTGGTTGAGCGTCTCGATGTCCTGGAGCTCGTGCACGTAGACGATGTCGCCGGTATCGATCTTCCCTTCCGCCAGCGCGTAGAACATGAACGCGTCGTCGGAATCGGGGCTGTGAGCGACGCGGATGGTTCGGGTCATCTCGAGGGTACTCGTTGTCTGGCGGCCGAGAGCGCGCCTTCTATCTCGCGATCGTGGCGCTCGTACTCCGGGAGATTCTTACGGCGTTCGGCGTCAGCGGCCGCGAGCAGACGTCTTTGCATTTCCGCGAAACGCGCTGTGTCGCCCGCCCGCTCGGCGACACTTGCCGCGAGGATGAGACCGAGGAGGTGCGTTGGGGCACGCTGGAGAATCGTGTCTGCTTGTGCGCCGGCGATGTCGAGCGCGCCCGTGGTCTCGGCGATTCGGCCGAGGTCGTAGCGTGCGTCGAGGTCCAGCTCGGGGAGCGAGCGATAGGCGTCGACCGCCATCCGCGCAAAAAATTGCGCGCTGTCGGCTTTGCCTTCGCTCGCTGCTCGCATCACGCGATCGTAGAGACGATCGGCTCGCTCGCGCGGGGTGAGCGCGGAGATGTCGGGGCCACGACGAACCTCGGCAGGTGAGATCGCGCCGGCATCGGCACCGGATGTCGTGCTCGCGGCATCGGCGGCTGGCCGCGCGTTGAAGCGCTGGCCGGCGACGAGTGCGACGAGCGCGAGCAAGGCGATCCCGGCAACTGACCAGGGGAGCGCGGTAGCGAGCCAGCGGGGCTCTCCATGCTTCGCCCCGGTCGGCACGCCCGCCGCACCGACTGCGGTGCCGCATCGGTGACAGAAGCGAGCACCGGACGAGAGCGAGGTGCCGCAGGCGGCGCAAATGGCACCCTCGAGCGGGGCGCCGCAGCTCGCGCAAAAGCGTCCCGACGCGGGAGCTTTGCAGCGCGGGCACGTGGTCTCGGTGATCGACGGCTGGGAGGGGGATGACATCGCGAAGAAATGTAGCCCGAGGCGGCCTACTTTCTAGCGCGGCGCGGTAGGTCTAGCTTACGCCCCCACGCTCCGCCCGGAGGAGTTCTTTGCCGTCGAAGAACCGCGCGTTGATTCCCGATCTCGAAGGGGCCAGCAGCAAAGACATTCTCGAGATTGCGGCCAAGAACGACGTGCGCTTTCTGCGCCTCCAATTCACGGACATTCTCGGGATCAACAAGAACGTCGAGATCCCCGCCTCGCAGTTCGAGAAAGCACTGCGCGGTGACATCATGTTCGACGGCTCATCGATCGAGGGGTTCGTTCGGATCGAGGAGTCGGACATGCTGCTGACGCCTGATCTGGCGACGTTCAAGATCTTTCCGGTTGGCGAGAAGAGCGATCGTGTCGCGCGCGTGATCTGCGACATCTCCATGCCTGACGGTGCCCCATTTCCCGGGGATCCGCGGGCCACGCTCAAGCGACAGATCGCGCACGCGAAGAAGCTCGGCTTCACGATGAATGCCGGAATGGAAGCCGAGTTTTTCATGTTCCGTCCCGGCCCGGAGGGCGAGGCAACGACGACGACGCACGACGTCGGCGGCTACTTCGATCTCGCTCCCGTCGACCTGGGCGAAGCGGCACGACGCGCGATCGTGGATGTGCTGGAGCAGATGGGATTCGAAGTGGAAGCGGCGCATCACGAAGTCGCCCACGGGCAGCACGAGATCGATTTCCGGTATGCCGACGCGCTGACGACTGCCGACAACATCGCCACGTTCCGATTCGTGGTGAAGTACGTCGCGCGACAGTTCGGGTTGTTCGCTTCGTTCATGCCCAAGCCGATATACGGGCAGAACGGCAGCGGGATGCACACGCATCAATCGCTCTTTCGCGGGAGTGAGAACGCGTTCTGGGATCAGAAGGCGGAGTGGGAGCTGAGCAAGGTCGCGCTTCACTACATCGGCGGTCTGCTCCAGCACGCGCGGGGCTTTTGCGCGATCACGAATCCGTTGGTGAACAGCTACAAGCGACTCGTTCCCGGATACGAGGCGCCGGTGAACGTCGCCTGGTCGATGCGAAACCGCTCGCCGCTCATTCGGATTCCGGATCGGCGTGGGTTAGGTACGCGGGTGGAGCTTCGGATGCCGGATCCGGCGGCCAATCCATATCTCGCGCTGGCGGTGATGCTCGCCGCGGGGCTGGATGGAATCGAGACCGATGCCGATTATCGCGAGCCGGTGAATCAAAACATCTGGGAGATGTCGCACCGCGAGAAGCGGCGGCTTCGCATCGATGATCTCCCGCACGATTTGAATGAAGCGTGCGACGAACTGGAGAAAGACAAGGTCATCACCGCCGCGTTAGGCGAGCACATCACCCGGCACTTTCTCGAGGCGAAGCGGGAGGAGTGGAGGGAGTACATCACGCAGGTGTCGGGGTGGGAGCTTGAGAACTACCTGGCGAAATACTGAGACGAGAGACGTCCGCCATCTGCCATCCGCCATCTGCCATCGGCGTCTTGGGCGCAGCGATCTCCTCGTTTGACCCGGATGGCAGATGGCGGATGGCAGATGGCGCCTTTTTACGCCTTCAGCTCTCCCCTGTTACCGACATTTTCCGCCGGTCTTGCCCTCGCAAACCCGCGCAACATCGCATCGATCACCACACTCACCGTCTGTTGTAGCGGCCTCCATGGTACATCGGAGTCTCGCGTGCGGGCGGCGTGGAGTGAGACGGCGCCGTGGAGACCTGCCCAGAGGGTTTGGGTGACGAGGTCGATGTCGGTGATGTCGGGGCGGAAGCGAAGGCCGGCGATCGCTTGGGCCACGGCGCGCCGGAGGATCGCGTAGAGCTCGGTGGCCGGACTCGCGGCCGTTGATGGTGGGGGTGCGGACAGGAAGGAAATGTCGTCCGCTACTTCGGGCGGCGAGACGAACATCTGGCGATAGCGATCGAAGTCGGCAACGCCGAACTCGGCGTACACCCGGGCCGCCCGCCGGATGCGCTCGATCGGGTCGGCGATGGACGACACTGCTTCGAGCGACGCGGTCAGCTCCTCGAACTGGGCGGCGAGGAGCGCGCTGACGATCTCGGATTTGTCGTGGAAGTGGCGGTAGAGCGCGGCGGCCGAATAGTCGAGGCGCTCGGCGATACGACGCATGGTGAGAGCGTCGTATCCCTCACTGATGGAGATCTCGCGGGCAGCGTCCAGGATCCTGGACCGCATCACCGCCCGCTCCCGTTGGCGGCGCTCGAGAGTTGTCACGGGACGCGGTTTCGTTAATCGCGTTCACAGCGTGACGTGCGTTAACAGAGCGGGACTACGATAGAAGTTAGGCGGGGCGAGCGCAACGGTGGGGAGTGGGATCTAGGATCGTGGATTAGGAACGGCGCGCCTGATAAGGTCCAATTGCGCAGGCGCTAATCCCCAATCCTAATCCCTCGGCACAGCCACTAGTCCAAGCGGCACCCTCCTCAACCCCTGCCACTCCCGCTTCGACCCATCGTGCCCGCGAACGAGCATCTGTCCTGAGAGACCGCCGTCCAGCATCACTGCCTGACGAGCGCCAAGGGCGCCCATGAGCGCGGCCATCTCGGGGACGGTAGGGCCAAATGGAAGCTCGGAAAGAGCGCCGCCGAGTCCCTCGAAGCGGGTAAGCGCGACCAGAAGGCGGCCATCGCGCAGCTCGCCAATTGCCAGACGGGAGTCGCGGTGCGCGAGGTCGACTCCCCGACCCGATTCGCGAATGGCGTCAGGTACCGCTCCGTCGCCCGTCAGCAACACGGGATACGACTGGAACGCCTCGACGATGCCGCCCCGGGCGCGAACGACGGCCAAGCTTTCCGCGGTCACGAAGCGAACTGCACCGCTCGTGTCGACTAAGACTGCCATCGACAGCGGGCCCACGCCGGGAGCGCGGAACTCTCGCCCCTCGTGCATCACCCAGCCCCATGGCCCCTCGTCCGAAAACTGACCTACGTTCATCGCCAGCGACGCGTGCTCCGGCGATGCGCTCACGGACCACGGGCCCAGTCTACCGCGCGATTCCGCCTTTGCCGCCAAACGAAGATTGAAACGCGATGGCTCGACGCGCGCGAGGATCACGCGCAAGCGCCACGCTTCACCGGCCCCCGAGAGGCGAAGCTCACCCCACTCGAGACCCGGCACCGCGCGATGCCACGTCACCGCATTGCGCACGACCGGGTGCTCGGACGCCCAACGAGCCGGTGCGCGATCCGCTCTCCACCAACTCTGCCAAGCGTCGCCCGCGAACACGGCGAGCGCGTCGGAAACGCGCGCCGGTGAGGCGGCACCTCCAAGGACGAGCGCCCCGGCGGCGACTACTGCCAGTCGCTGGGCAGATCGCCCCAATACGACCATGAGATGCTCCCATCACGGAAGAACGGCTCGAGCACGGCGAGCTCCTTGGCGTGCGCCTTCATCACCGCCTGCTCGCCGGCGGTGAACGTGATCCGCTGATCGCCCTTCCCCTGGGTCAACACCCAGGCACCAACGCGCTCGCGGAAGAGGCCGAACTGATTGCGGCTGAAATTCGATTTCGCACTGGCCGCGAGCTGGGTGCCTGACGAGCTGGCGGCGGAAGGCTCGGGCGGCTGCACCGGCCGCTGCCCGCACTTCTTGATCCCGGGGTACGAGAGAAGCTGTTGAGTAGCGAGGATGTCCTGAACCTCGACATTGAGCTCGGCGATCTTCTTCTGGTCCATCGCCGTCCCTTTGGCGATCTCCTTCTCCAGCGCCGCGTTCGCAACCTCGAGCCGCTTGTTGACCTTGATCGCCGCTGGATCGCTGTCGTCCATACCCTGGAATTCCGCGGGATCCTGCATGATCTGCACTTTGCACATCTCGAATGCTTTGCTCTTTTCCTCGTACTCCTTCTTCTTCGCGATCGCGTCGAAGCGAACCTTCGCCTCGTCCATCTGCGGCTTGATGGCTGCGAAGAACTGCGTCAGACGCTCGCTAGTGATCTCCACGGATGCGGTCGAGGGCGCGGCCGAGCTGCTGGTCGCTGGCGTCGCTGTATTCGTTGAATCGTTGCCGGCGTTGGTAATTGTCTTGTCGACCATGCGGCTGCCGATCGCCTTCCCGAGCTTCTTGAGCTGGGCCTCCGATGACCCCGGCGATGCGGCGGCAAACGCGACGCCCGCGATCGAGATAATGAAGGATTTGCGAAACACTCTCGTACTCCGATGCAGAGGGGTGGGGATGACGAAAAGGATGGGGTTGGCGGGCCGATAAACATAGCGACCAACGCCGAAACGAAGAAGCTCGCCGGTGCTGCGATGGCGAGCTTCTTCGTTCGTGTCTACCACACCTCAGTGAGGCTCAGACCGGAAAGAGAATCTCCCTGTACTTGGGGAGCGGCCACACCTCGTCTGCCACCGACAGCTCGAGCGCATCAGCGGCCGCGCGGACGTCAGCCATTCGATCCGCGGCGTCGGTCGAAAGGAAGGTGGCCTGCTTCTCCAACGCGTCGTGCATCCCCTCTGCCTTTTCGATCGATCTGTGCATGGCGGCGCGCGCCGCGCGAAGCTTCTCGATCTGCTTGCCAAGCTCGTTGGCCGCGTCCACCTGCGGAACGACGGTCACACCGGCGCGCTTGGCGAGTGCCGCGGCCTCGAGCAGCATCCGCGAATAGTTGTACGCCGCCGGCAGAATCATCGTGTCCACCATCTGCTCGAGCGTGTGCAGCTCGATGAGCTTGTCCTTCACGTAGCGCTCGAGGCGGACGTGATAGCGTGACTCGAGCTCTTCCTTGGTGAGGATGCCGAGATCGGTGAAGAGCCTGCGTGACTGCTTGCTCACCAGCTGGCCCAGCGCCTCAGGCGAGTGACGGTAGTTAGGCAGCCCGCGCTTCTCGGCTTCGGTCACCCACTCCTCGGCGTAGTTGTTTCCCTCGAAGCGGATGGGCGCCGTCTCCTTGAAGATGGTGCGGACGACCTGAAGCACGGCGTCGTCGACCGTCTTCGTCTTGGGCAGCACCTCACGCAGCTTGGCAGTGATCTCGGCGATCGCCTCGGCCACCGTCGCGTTGAGGATCATGATCGGGAATGCGATCGACTGCCCTCCCCCCACCGCGCGATACTCGAACTTCTGCCCGGTGAACGCGAAGGGCGAAGTACGATTGCGGTCGGTGTTGTCTTTCTCGACTTCAGGCAGCTTGGCGACGCCGAGCTTGATCATCGCCTGGGTGGCGTTGGTCGACGTTTTCCCTTCGGCGATGTTCTCGATCATCCGCGTGAGCTCGGCGCCCATGAAGACGGAGATGATGGCGGGCGGAGCTTCGTTGGCGCCGAGCCGGTGCTCGTTGCCCGACGTGGCGACGCCGGCGCGCAAGAGCGCGGCGTGCTTGTGCACCGCGCGAAGCACCGCGGCGAGGAAGACGAGGAAGCGAAGGTTCTGGTGCGGCGTCTTCCCGGGCTTGAGCAAGTTGTAGCCATCGAGCGATGGATCGTCGGAGGTGATGGCCATCGACCAGTTGCAGTGCTTGCCCGAGCCGTTGATGCCGGCGAACGGCTTCTCGTGCACGATCGCGCGGAGCCCATGCCGCAGCGCGACTTTGCGCAGCGTCGCCATCACCAGCTGGTTGTGGTCGACGCCGAGGTCCGTCTCCTCGAAGATCGGCGCCATCTCGAACTGGCAAGGCGCGACCTCGTTGTGGCGCGTCATGATCGGCACGCCGAGCTTGTACAGCTCGTGCTCCACCTCGGCGATGCACGCCTGCACCCGCTCCGGGATGCCGCCGAAGTAGTGGTCCTCGAGCTGCTGCCCGCGCGGCGGCGGCGCGCCGACGAGCGTGCGGCCCGCCATCACCAGGTCCGGGCGCAGCGCGAAGTGCACGCGGTCGATCAGGAAGTACTCCTGCTCGGGGCCGAGGGTGGTGAACACGCGGTGCACGCCTTTGTCGCCGAGCAGCTCGAGCAGCTCGATCGCCTTCTCCGAGAGCACGTCGGAGCTGCGGAGGAGCGGCGTCATCTCATCGAGCGCTTCGCCGTTGTAGCCGATGAAGACCGACGGGATGAGCAGCGTGCGTGCGCCGCCCGACTCGACGATGAACACCGGGCTCGCCGGGTTCCACGCCGTGTAGCCACGCGCTTCCCACGTGGCGCGCAGTCCGCCTGACGGGAAGCTCGAGGCATCAGGCTCGCTCTGGATGAGCTGCGACCCCGAGAACGTCTCGACTGCTTGACGCTGATCGTCGAACGAGAGGAAGGCGTCGTGCTTCTCCGCGGTCAGCCCCGTCTGCGGCTGGAACCAGTGCGTGAAGTGCGTCGCACCGCGGCCCACCGCCCATTCCTTGATGACCTGCGCCACGCGCCCCGCCACGTCGATGTCCAGCTTCTTACCCTGACGAACGGCCGCGAGGATCTTCTGGTATGCCTCGCGTGGGAGCTTGTCCCGCATCTGGCGCACGCCGAAGGTGTTGATCCCGAAGTAATCGGACACCCGCGACGGCTGGGCCCCGTTCTGAGCACCCTGTCCGTTCTGCACGGCGGCTGGCGTTTTGGGAGTGCGACTAGCGAGCTCCCGGGTGACGGCTTTGCGCGGCTGCATGGTCTTTGGGGGCATGTGGCGGCCTCGGATGAATTGACACTGAATTCGTGCAAGAAATGCACGAAAACCAGATCAGAGAGTCAGAATTGCCGCCAGAATTCTAGGTTTTCAGGCTGATTTCTGCAAAAATCACATAATTTCCGATTCACCAGTTGTGCCCATTGGTGCAGACACGGCGGGTTCGGACACCTTCCCGCGTCGCACCCTCCGCGCCAACCCTCAGGCTGGTCAGCGTTTGGCGAGCACGTCGGCCCGGACCTGCTCTGCGTGGTTCAGATGGCCGACGACCGCGGGGCGCACATTCGTGAGCAGGGTGCGCAGCTCGGCGTTCCGGGCCGCCGGGATGAGTACGTCGTCCAGCGCGCCGAGGAATTTCCGGTGGTATGCGATCTCGTT
>DATFBY010000116.1:0-28232 GCA_035253585.1 Gemmatimonadaceae bacterium
GCCATGGAAGCTGTGAGCGCCCGAAGCCCGTGCCGCAACCCGCAAGGGGGCAAGCGGTCGAAGGCGAGCGCAGTGACTGGGGCGAAGTCGTAACAAGGTAGCCGTAGGGGAACCTGCGGCTGGATCACCTCCTTTCCGGAGTCGGTGAGTAAGCGACGCGAAAGCGTTCGCGGAAAACCGCTCGGATGTCGCGCCATCCACGAGCCACAGTCGATTGTCGATCGTATAGATCACGCGCCCCGAGAGCATCCGCTTTCGGGGCGCGCGTCATCACGACGTACATCCGACGTCAGTCGCGCGTCACTTTGATCAGCGTCCTCGACTCACTAGCTTTCGTGGGACGCGCCAAAGCAGGGCCTGTAGCTCAGGTGGTTAGAGCGCACGCCTGATAAGCGTGAGGTCGGTAGTTCAACTCTACCCAGGCCCACTCATTTCAAGTCGCGACCCCGCATCGATCTGTGTCGATGCGGGGTTCGCTTTCGGGCGCGAAGCGCAGGACGAGCGTCTGTTGCGACATCGCGAACCCATGCATCAGTCGCTCTACTGAGACGCGGGCATGCGCGCAGGAATGAAATGAGCATTCGAGCGGATGCCCCAGCGGCGCGAAGGGCTGCACTGGCCTCCGTCGGAGCGCTGTTGTGCTTTGGCGGATGCTCGCAAGCAGGACACGCGGCCCCTTCCCAAGCGCACACGCTTCCAGAACTCGAGGCGATCGTGCGCGACTTTGCGAGCCAAAATCGCCTGCCTGGTATTGCGGCCGGTGTCTGGCGGCGAGGCGACGTCATTCTTCGAATTGGCTTGGGCAATCAGGGCGGCGCCGGATCGCCGGCCATCGACGGCGAGACTGTTTTCCATCTAGCATCGGTCACCAAGCCTTTCGTCGCCAGTGCCGTGATGCAGTTGGTGGCAGAAGGCAAGATGTGCCTCGACTGTCCGCTGCGTCGCTACCTGCCGTACTTCTCGATGCAGGGCCCCGGTGCGGACCGGATCACCATCCGGCAGCTCCTTACCCATACCGCTGGCACGGGCGATACGAGCGACTTCCGTTGGACTACGCCGGAATACGACGACGGAGCGGTCGAACGATACGTCCGCAGCTTGTCATCCGCGCGGCTCGACTTCGTGCCGGGATCGCAGTGGCGTTACAGCAATCGCGGCTTCGACGTGCTCGCAGACGCGATTGCAAAAGCCGATGGTGCGCCCTTCGAAGTCGTTATTCAGCGCCGCATCCTCACTCCACTCGGCATGCGGCGCAGCACCTTGTTAATGAGCGACCTAGACTCTGCCCGCATGGCGCTCGGTCACCGGCGCGATGGAAGTGCTGTCGGCTACTACCCCTACAATCGCCGCCATGCCGGGAGCTCCACGCTGCACTCCACGCTCGATGATATGCTGCGCTGGGTGGCCGCCAACCTACGACGCGGCACTCTCGATGGCCGCCGAATCCTGCCGTCGTCTGCGTATGATGAGCTCTGGCATCCGTATCGCGACATCCGGGCGACGATCGCCGCGCAGTCGCGCCGAGCCGGGTTCGTGTTTCCATATGACAGCATGGCAATCGGACTGAGCTGGTTTCTTCCGGTTCAGGACGGTCGCCAGCTGGTCTACCATAGCGGCAGCGATCCTGGTTTTGCGAGCAACGTACTACTGTCTCCGTCGGAACAGATCGGCGTCGTGGTACTCATCAACGCGAATGGCGCTGACCCGCGAGCGCTCAGTCGGTCTTTGCTTGACGCAGCGCGTCGCAACTAGCCAGGGGAGAACGCGAGGACGTTTCCCAGCCAGCCGCGCGATCCGGAGCGCGATCCTACTTTCGTCTGCGCGCATTCGACTTTCGTCTCTGCGCACCATGAGACGCGCGCGTGCGCATGCCGCCGTTTTTCGTACCGCGCCGACGCTGCGCGGGTTAAAACGTGCTAATGCGCGATAGGCTCTCTACAATGAAGAGTTGGGCATGCGGTGAAGGTGCCGATGTACGCTCTGTATTCTCCGGAGCATCCCGTCCTCGAGCGCGTGCGGCGTGCGCTGCCGAGCGAGGAGCGTGGGTGGGCGACGACCTCGTGGAACGAGTTCGCCGGCATCGTCGAGCGCGCGGACTGTCTGCTCGTCGCCTGCAGATGGCTATCGAGAGAGGTGTGCCTCACGCTGCGCCACGCGGCCTGTGGCGCATCCGCCGTCCCAGTCATTCTCATCACGACTAAGGACGCCGACAACGCGCGTTCGGCTTTGAACTCGGGTGCCACGCACATCGTCTGGCTCTCCGACGCCGAGCGTGAGTTGAGCGCGCTCCTCTACGGCGCACGCCGTCACTGCGTCGTACTCGACCGAGCGGCGCGGCTCATCGAGCGCTCCACGAGACTAAGTCCGCCGCTCCGGCGCGCACTCGTCTTCACCTGCCGTACCCAGTGGCCTGTGTGCTCAATCAGCGAGCTGGCCTCGCTCCTCAACCGCAACCGGCGCACGCTCTGGCGGCACTGGCACCAGACCAACGGGACGGCGCTTCGCCTCGAAGATTTCATCGATTGGGTGCTCCTTCTTCACGCCGCGCACGAGAAGTCCCCCTCACGATCCTGGGCGGACGTGGCGCACTCACTCGGGACGCACGAGCACACGCTGGCCCGACTCGTCAGGCGGCTGGCCAATGGCACCCTGGGCGCGTTGGACGAGAGGGCGCGGGCCGATCTCGAGCGCCGCTTCCTCGCAGCGGTCCAGGACAAAGTGGGACCTGGCGAGACGTTTGGTGCTTGCGCTCCCGCGCCGCCCTGCTCAGGGTGCGCGGACCAGCGCGAGTGCGAACTCAACGTTGCTCACCAGGCGGTCGAGCCATGACGGAAGAGAGAAGCGGTGCCGCGAGGGTGATCTCGCAGGAAGGAGATCGCGTTCACGTCGAGCACAGGGGCGATCGCATGACCGTCCCGATGCGCGGATTCCCGCCCGGTTTCAAGCTGCGTCCCGGACGGCGTGTGATCCTCCGAGATGAGGAAGGCGGCGTGGTCGCCCGCCCCCTGGTTCGTGCGATAACCGCCCGTCTCTCGTCGGCCGACGCTGCCTCGCGAGGTGCCATTCAAGCGGAAGGACGGCAGCTCGAGATGCAACCGAGCACCGTAGTGGATGAGCGAGAAACCGGCGCGGAGCGCCCCGCAACTGAGGAATACGACATCTGGGTCGTGGAGCGCACCGCGGAGGGGGAGCCCGCCGAACAGGTGATCGCGGCACGCCGCCGCCGCTGACCGTATCGTCGCGATGAGCATCCTCGCGCTCGCGGCGCGTGTGGCGATGGCGTCCGTTCTCTTCTGGGCAGGCCTCGAGAAGTTGCGAGCGCCCGCGGTCGTGGTCGACGTCGCCCGCCGGCTCGGAGCACCTGCCACCGTGGTCCCAGTCGTCGCCCCGCTGCTGATCATCCTCGAGCTCGCGACCGGCGCAGCGCTGCTCTTTCGTCCGGAGGACGGGGTGACGCTGCTCGCGGTCGTCGTGCTCGCTATCACTTTCGCCGCCGTCGGGCTCATCGCGCTCAGACGCGGCGAGCAGATCCGGTGCGGCTGCTTCGGCGCGGGGAGCGATATCGTTCTTGGCAGGACGCAGCTGGAGACGCTTCCGCTCTGGCTCGCCGGCGCGGGCATACTCGCCGTGACGTCCCCGTCGGTGAACGAGCCGCCTCCGGCGTTCCTCTTCGTCGCCGTCGCGCTCACCATGGCCGGCTTGCGCGCAGCCGCCGCGCTTCGGGCCGCCCGAGCAGCGAGAGCCGATCGTCGATCCGCACGCGAGATGCTCGTATGGCTGAAACGCTGACGCTCGCCGTCGGAGGGCTCGCGCTCCTGACCTTCGTCCTCCTGGGCGTCATGATCGAGCTGTACCGTGACGTGCGGCAGCTCAGGGAGGTGAACGGGATCCTCGACCGACCACTCGATGTGGACGTCGGCGAGGTGGCGGGGACCGAGCCTTCGCGCTACGGACTTCCGCGAGCGCTCGACGGCGTCGCCTCCGGTCTCCTGCTCTTTCTCTCCGACCGCTGCGGTACGTGCCACGCGCTCGCCGCCGGCTTCGACGGCGCGCTCCCTCCCGGACTCTGGGTCGTGCTCGAGGCGCGCGGTCCAGAGGCGACGGAGGAGTTCCTCGCGCGCTACCGGTTCACCGCCGCGTCGACGGCCGGCCGGCTCTGGGTGGACGTCGCGGGGAGAGTGGCCGACCAGATCGGCCTCCGCACCACGCCCGTCGCGTTCCGAATCGAAAACGGGCGCATCGCCGGCGCCACCACGGTGCCGTCGAGGAGATATCTCTCGTCGATCCTGCCGAATCGCGTGCGGCTTGAGCGACCCGTCTCACACCCCGTCGAGGAGAGGGCGCGCGTATGAACTGGTTCAAGAATTTTTGGAAGATCCTCAAGTGGGTGATTTTCTGGCCGTGGTGGTGGCGCATCCTCGAGTGGATTCTCGATTGGCTGCGCAACCGGGGCGGCGGTGGCACGATCCCGGATGACAAGTGCTGCGTACTCGCGCGTCCGGACAACGAGTGCAACTGGATCGGGAGTAAGTCGAACTTCAGCTGCCCGCAGGGCTACTATCGGCAGTGGTGGTACTGCTGCGAGGGCTCGCAGCAGATCGCCTGTGCAGAGTGTACCACGAACCCCAACACCTGCTGGTCGGGCTCGTTTGCCTGCTCGATCTTGTGGTACACCGGGCAGTCGTGTTGATGGGCGACGTTACAATAGCTGGCGCGATCGCTGTGGTGCTCGCGTCAGCAGCTGGCTTCTCGCAGCTCTTCAGCCCCTGAGGGGTCTCGATCCAGGGAACCCTGGGGCCTCTGGTGCAGGGGTCGTCGACAAGTCGAGGGTTGCGGGCGAGGATCGTGACGGCGTTCATGGTCGCGTTCCTCGCCGGCGGCACCATCACGTTTCTGGTTGCCCACGTCGTCGGGAATGCACTCGGCGCGGCGCGCCTCCCTCCGCATTGGCGCTTCGGGATCGCTGGCGGAGCGCTCCTCCTGCTCGCGGCCGTCGATCTCCTGGCACGCGCCGCGCGAACCTATTGCCCGCTGGGTTGGCGGCGGCAAACGCCGCGCGCGCTACTCCGCCGCCACCGCCTGACGATTGCCGCGTCGCTATGGGGGCTCGACACCGGGCTGGTCGTCACCACCTTCCGGGTCGCCGCCGTGAGCTGGGGCGCGCTGTGCCTGACGACGCTCGGGCTGGCACCGCGGTGGACCGGCGCCACGTATGCGGTCGGTTTCCTCGCCCCCTTTATGGTGCTTCTCTTCCGTCCAGCGCTGCGGCGAGCCTCCACGGCGAGGACAATGGCGGATCCCGGGCTCGAGTCGATGCTCCGGTTGCGCGGCTCCATGCAGGGCGTGTCGGCCGGGCTCCTGAGCGCTGCCGGCGCCGCACTGCTGATCCAAAGTGTCGTCTACGCCTGATAGGCTCGTTAGGCGGACCTCGTTAGGCACTCAACGTTAGGCGCTTATCATTCGGCATCACGCTCGCCACGCTCCGCCCTCTGCCGCAACAGCGTCCACCGCCAACGAGACTAGCCAGAGCAGCAAGGCCCCGAGGTTCACCCGCTCGCACACGCCGGCGCTGGCGTTCTCGTCGATCCCGCTCGCCAGCGCGTGCAGCGATGAAGGCACCGGGCCGAATCGCGTCTGTCCGCCCGCCGAGCTCCGGCTCGTGAGTGGGGACGCACAAGAGGTGGCCGCTGGACCTGAGCTTGCGCGACCCCTCGTCGTGAGGCTCCTAGACTGAGCCGGTCATCCGATCGCCGGAGGGCCGGAGGGCTTCCGTGTCGTGATCACCCCGCAATGGTTGCTGCCATTGCGGGGTTTGGCTCTTCGCGCGGAACTTACGCCTGTGCCGTGGCAAATTTCCGGCGGGCCGCGAAACGACTCGAATCACCCGCGCTGGCGCGGAAACGCGTGAGTCCTATGTTGAGGTTCAGCCGCGCTCCGCGAGAATCAACCTGACGGCCGACCTGCCCGCTCGACTGCAAGCTGTCCTCGGGCCGAGCTATACGCTTGATCGCGAGCTCGGCAGCGGCGGTATGTCGCGCGTTTTTTTGGCTACCGAGCGCGGACTGGGGCGCGCCGTCGTCGTCAAGGTGCTCCCGCCCGAGCTGGCGAGCGACGTGAGTGCCGAGCGCTTCAGGCGTGAGGTGTTGGTGACCGCGCGTCTGCAACACCCCAACATCCTTCCGGTGCTGTCGGCCCGAGCCGATGACGGACTGCTGTTCTACATCACGCCGTTCATCGAAGGCGAGTCGTTAGGCGCACGTCTCCACCGGGACGGACGCCTCTCCGTCGAAACCGCGCGTCGCATTCTGTCTGAGGTCGCCGACGCCCTTGCCTGCGCCCACGCCGCTGGGGTCGTCCACCGCGACGTAAAGCCAGACAATGTTCTGCTCGCGCACAATCACGCCATCCTCGCGGACTTCGGTGTGGCGCGCGCGCTGGAGCAGGCGAATGTCGGAGACCGCCTGACGGGGACTGGTCTCGGCCTCGGAACCCTTGGCTACATGGCCCCCGAACAGCTCACCGGTGAGACTAACGTCGACGGGCGCGCCGACCTCTACGCGCTCGGCGTGATGGGCTACGAGATGCTCGCGGGATCTCCGCCATTCGCTGGCGGCACGCGTCAGCGCCTGCTCGCAGCGCACCTGACGGAAACTCCCAGGCCGCTTCAGGAAGTGCGCCCGGACGCGCCACGCACGCTCTCCGCGCTCGTCATGCGCTTGCTGGAGAAGGAACCAGACGCTCGTCCCTCGTCCGCCACCGAAGTCCTGGCGGCCCTTCAGTCGTCCCCGCTCGAGGCACACCCGACATCCTCATCGTCCGAGCAGAGACGTGAGAGACGCGTGCCTCTCGGGTCGCGCACGATACTCCTCATTCTCGGTGCAGCGGTAGTGGCGGTTGGCGCTTTTCTGAGTCTCCGCGTGCTCGCAATGCAAGACGATAGTGCGACAGCGGCCGACTCCTCTCTCGAGGCGTCCGTCGCTGTGCTTCCCTTCGTCGACATGAGCGCGGATCGCGAGAATGAGTACTTCGCCGACGGGCTTACGGAGGAGCTCATCAGCGCACTCGGCAAAGTGCGGGAGCTTCGCGTTGCAGCGCGCACCTCAGCGTTCAGCCTCAAAGGAAAGCAGCTCGATATTCGGACGATCGGCGACACGCTAGGAGTGGGAACGCTGGTTGAGGGGAGCGTTCGCATGTCCGGTGGCCGGCTGCGCGTTTCGGCGCGCCTGGTCAGAGCGCGGGATGGCTATCAGTTCTGGGCGGAGGATTACGACTCCCAGCTCGGAGACGTCTTTGCTGTTCAGGACTCGATTGCGCGCTCCATCGCCAGCGCGCTGCGCATCAAACTCACGCCGCGCGCCACTGGTGCCAGTCTGGTTCGCCGAGCGACTGAGGACACTGCGGCGCACAATCTTTATTTGAAGGGCCGCTACTTCTGGAACATGCGCCAGAGGGATGCGCTCTTCCGGGCGGTGCAGTACTTCGAACAGGCGACGCGACGCGATCCGAGCTACGCGCGCGCGTACGTTGGTCTTGCTGATGCCTACGGCGCTCTGGGTATTCTCGGCTATGAACCGCCACGTGATGTGCTCCCGAAGGCCCGCGCTGCGGTCCGGACGGCATTGGAGCTCGACAGCACACTCGCCGAAGCGCACGGCACGCTCGCGCACATTCTCTTTGCCTTCGACTGGGACTGGAGCGCGGCCATTCAGCAATTCGATCACGCCCTCGCGCTCGATCCCGCTAACGCGACGAGCTATTATCGATACGCCATTCTTCTCCAGGATCGTCGCCGGTTCGGGGACGCGGTTGCATCGCTCGAGAAGGCACGCGTTCTCGATCCGCTCAACCCTCTGATCCCCGGACTCCTCGGCCGCACCTACGTGAACGCGCGCCAGCCGGACAAGGCGATCCGCGCGCTGCGGGAGGCGCTCGAGCTCAATCCGAACCACGATCTGGCTCTTCAGCAGCTTGGTCACGCCTACCTATCCAAAGGGATGTACGATGAGGCTCTCGCTGCCTTTCGCCGCGCCGCCGAGCTGAGCGGCGCTCGCGATTCTGCCCACCTCGCATACGGCTATGCGGTTGCGGGACAGCCGCGAGAGGGACAGCGCATCGTTCGCGCCTTGGTTGCGAATCCGAAGAGCGGATACGTGCTTCCATTTCACCTCGCGCTGGCGTACGCTGGACTCGGCGATTCGGAAAATGCGCTGGAGTGGCTCGAGCGTGGGTACGCTGAGCGAGCGTCCTTCATGGACGGCGTCGACGTGACCGAAGCTTTCGACACGCTTCGACAGGATCCTCGCTTCGTGGCGCTGCTGGCGCGGATGCGTCTTTCGCGCTGAGGCACGCATTGACGCGTGGCGGGATACCACCTAACGAGTGAATGGTGCGCTCATGCAGCGTGGCGTTCTTGGCACCGAGATGCTCGCTCCGGCCCGCGTGATGGACGGCGTCGCATTAGCAGTCGTGATTGGCGCCTGGCTCCTTGGAACGCCCGCGCTTGCTCAGTCAGCAGGTGCGCCGTCGGATACGACGCCGCGCACGCTCGCGCAAGCCTTCGCGCACGCTCGTCAGGCACTCGGCCGCGGGGACCAAAATGGCGCCCGGCGAGCATTGGAGATCGCGCGCAAATTCGTCCCGAACGACGGAAGCGTACTCGTCTATCTCGCCCGTGCGCAGGCGCTCACCGGCGATCCCGGTGACGCGCTCCGCACGCTCGAGCGGCTCGCAATTCAAGGCGCGGTAGTCGACCTCGCTGCCGATACCGCATTTCGCTCGCTACGAGTCGCACCGTACGCGATCCGGTTCGCAGCCGCGACGCGCCAGTTGGCGCGCGCGTCGGCCCCGCTCGTACGGAGCGATACCGCCTTCGTGCTGGAGGATCCAGACTTCATTCCGGAAGGAATTGCGCACGACCCCGCGCGGGATGTTTTCTACGTCGGCTCGCTGGTGGGCGGTGGAGTATTGCGCCTGATGCGCGACGGCAGTGCGGTCTCGTTCTTCTCGTCTACCGCCACCGCGCCGCCTCAGGTTCTCGGCATCCGAATCGACGCGCCGGCACGTCGTCTCTGGCTTGCAGCACTGTTTCCGGACACTGCGGCCCCACAATTCGCGCGGGGGAGTGGCGGCTGGGCGGCACTCCACGCGTACGATCTCGAGTCGGGCGAGCTGGTTGCACGGCATCCAGCGCCCGACTCGACGCGCCCACACCTGCTCAACGACATCGCCCTCACTCCTAATGGCGATGTGTACGTGACGGACAGCGAGGGCGCCGCGTTATTTCGCCTTCGTGCCGGTTCCGCGGCACTCGAGCGCGTGCCGATCGGATCGCAGTCGTTCACTTATCCGAACGGTATCGCGGTGACGGCCGATGGCGCGCGAGTCTACGTCGCGCACGTCGAAGGTCTGAGCGTGCTCGACTTGCGAGCGCGCAACGACACGCTGATGCGCGTGCTCGCGCCGCCGGGCGAGCCGACTGGTGGCATCGACGGACTCTATGCCTGTGGCACCGCTTTGTACGCCATCCAGAGCCGCTTCGGTTTCCAGCAGGTGACGCGCTTCCAACTATCGGCGGATGGGCGACGAATCACGCGAAGCGAAGCGCTGGAGAGGCGGCATCCGGCGTACGACGCCGCCACCACAGGTGCGCTGGTGGCGGGCGCGATGTTCTACATCGCCAACGCACAGCTCCGCCGGCTCGCATCGGACAACACGCTCGCACCGACGGACAAACCGATGCGCTCCGTCATCCTCCGCCTCCCGATTCGCGACAGTTGCAATCGTACGTCAGGACCCGCGCGCACGCGGTGAGTGTTGCCGCGCCGCGTCACGATCCCGGCCTGAGTCGTAGGGACCCGTGCCGTCGCCTTGCTCCAGGCGAGCGGCTACAAACCCATGATGTCGGCGTTGCAAAGTGCCATCGCCGCCTTCTCGTTAGGCGGGAGCGGCCAGCGGCAATGAGAGAGTGAACGTCGATCCCACACCGGGCTCGCTCGTCGCTACGAGGTCGCCGCCCATTCCGCGCGCAAGCTCGCGGCTGATCGGCATGCCGAGGCCGGTGCCCTTGTGCTCTCTGGAGAGTGAGCTGTCGAACTGCGTATAGGGCTCGAAGACGACGCGCAGCTCCTCTGGTGACATCCCGATCCCGGTGTCCCGCACGGAAATGGACGCCATCGCCGGCGACAGAATCCCCGTGCTCAGGGTGATTCCTCCATCCACCGGAGTGAACTTCGCCGCGTTCGACACGATGTTGAGCAGAATCTGCACGAGCTTCTCTTTATCGGCGCGGAACACGAGCTTCTGATCGCAGCTCGCTTCATCATACTTCAATCGCTTGGGTTGACGCAGTGGCGTGGTGAGGGACTCGACTACCTCCAGCACCTCGCACGCGACCACGTCGGTGATCCGATACGTGACTTTCCCCGCTTCGACTTTCGCGTGCGTCAGCACCGCTTCGATGAGTCCGAGAAGATGCTGCTGGCTCTTCACGATCCGACGCAGATAGTTCTGGTGAGCTTCACTGGCGGCCGCGGGGATGCCATCCAACATGAGCTGCGCATACCCGCCGACCGCGTTGAGCGGCGTGCGCAGCTCGTGGCTCATCATCGCCAGAAAGTCTGACTTTGCCTTGTTCGCCTGTTTAGCATCGGCAAGCGCTGCGTCGAGTGCTGCTTCCAGCTGCTTGTGCTCCTCGATGTCGGCGGTGCACCCGAACCATTGTGTGATGCGTCCATCAGCATCGCGCATCGGGTTCGCGCGAACGAGCTGCCATCGATACTGGCCGTCGCGCGTGAGCATGCGGAACTGCATCTCGTAGGGTTCGCCGGTCTCGATCGAGTGTCGCCAACGCGCGGACACGCGCTCGAGATCGAGTGGATGTACGATGTTCCGCCACCCGGTGTGCAGAAGCTCCTTGACGTTTCGTCCGAAAAACTCCGCGGTGCGTTTCGTCACGAAGTCGAGCGAGCCGTCGGGAAGGGCCGTCCACACTTGCACCGGAATCGTTTCCGCCATCTCACGGAAGCGCGATTCACTCTCCGCCAACGCACGCGCCAATCGCTCGGCGGCTTCAGTACGCGCACGTAAAGCTGCCGCTGCGCGAGCGCGCTTGATGACGTTCTTGGCGAGCAGCGTGGCTGTCTCCGTCAGAGCGATGTCCGCGTCGGTCGGCTCACGGGGCTGATCGTAGTACATCGCGAACGTCCCCAGCACGCCGTCGTCCCCATCCGTATCGATGATCGGCGTCGACCAGCACGCCGCGAGACCGTAGGGCTTGGCCACCGCTCGATAGCGTGCCCACAGCGGATCCGTTGCGATGTCGCGCACGACCACACGCTGACGCCTGTAGGCCGCGGTGCCGCACGAACCCGCTTCGGGACCGATCTGTCCGCCATCGATCAAGCGACAATAGGCATTCGGCAAGCTCGGCGCGGCGCCGTGCCGTAGCGTGACGCCGTCGCTGTCGAGCAGCAGGATGGATCCGCGCATCCCTGGCGCCACGCGCTCGATCAGCCTGACGAGGCTGTCGAGTGCCTCCCTGAGCATGGCGGTGGACGCGCTCTCGGCGTCGACGGACGCCGAGGCGAGTCCGCCCATCTCGACGGCGAACGCACCTGTGTGGTGGAGGAGCGAGAGCTCGTGCTCGAGGGAACGCGATGACGGCAGCTCTTCCGAGCTCCGCTCACTCTGAGAACGCGCGCGGATGTCGCCGAGCCGCCGGCCCGTCTCCAAGTCACCCGCATTCTCGTTGGGCATGGTGAGCCCTCTCGATCCGTGGTCGGGTCGTGGCTGGGATCCTTTGGCCGATCTTAGGGAGTCATTCCGCTTCGGAGCAAGAGCCTGGGGCGAGACCTTGAAGTTCGGGCAAAACACATGTAGTCTGAGCGGCTGCTGCGGTTGTCGCCGCACGCTGTGCAGGTCGTTACTCCTGTGAGTTTCTCAGGGCGCGAAGTCCATCGCGACCGTTTTCGTGTGCTCGGGATCGATCGGTCCCGCTAGAATCCAGTCTCAGGAGGAAAGACGAATGCGCAACCGCAATCTGCTCGCGGTGGCGGGCGTGGCCGCCATTCTCGCGGCGTGCTCCGACTCGCCGATCACTGGCGGCGATGATCAAACGCCGCTTCCGCGAAGCCTTCAAGCCTCAGCCGAGGCAATCGTTCCGGGCGACGTGATCGTGAAAACGCGCGCGGGTGAGGACCTTGGCGCGGTGATGCGCGACTACGGATTCCGCGGCCAGGTGAGCTTCGACATCCGCGTCACCGAGGCGAGCGGCGCCCGACTGAGCGTGGTGCGGACGGAGCCCGGTCAGGAGCGCGCGCTCGCCGCCCGTCTCTCCAAAGATTCGCGCGTCGAGTACGCCGAGCCTAACTACTTGCGGCAGCTCCACGCGATTCGGCCAGAGCTGTGGGGATTCCGGAATGACGGTACGCGCCGGGTCATCTTCACGCGCGGCTCTGGAAAGGGCCAGGTCGTGAATTCCCTGGTTCCCAAAGTCGACGCCGACGAGGACAACATCGAGGCCTACGCCGCTGGCGGAAGTGCGGTGGTCATTGGAAGCATCGACACGGGCGTCGATTTCCAGCACAGCGAGTTTCTCCCGGGTCAGCTCATCGCGGGGCGTGACTGGATCGACGGCGATTTCAATCCGAGCGACACGCATGGGCACGGCACGCATACGACTGGCACGATGGCCGGAAGGACGGTCGGAGTAGGCGGGGTCTCGGGCGCGGGCGCGAACGTCAAAGTATACGTCCAGCGCGTCTGCGACCGTCGCGGTTGCCCGACGTCGGCCATCTCGAGTGCCATTCGCGCTGCCGCCGATCAACCGGGAATGGTCGCCGTCAACATCAGCATCGGCGGACCGAGCCTCGCGCAGTCCGAGAAAGACGCCATAGCCTACGCACTCTCGAAAAACGTTCTGGTGATCGCGTCCGCGGGCAACGATGGCTCGAATACGGTGTCGTGCCCCGCGTGCGATCCGAACGCCATAGCGGTGGGCGCGAGCACTTGGTCGGATACGCGCTCTTACTACACGAACTTCGGCAGCGGAGTCGACATCTGGGCGCCCGGTGGCGAGCTCTACACCAACACCTCCGATGAAGCCGGCATTTTCAGCTCGGTGCCGGGTGGTTTTGCGTACAATCAAGGCACGTCGATGGCGGCGCCGCAGGTGACAGGCACGGCGGGGATCGTCGCGTCGAAGACGACCCTTCGCGGCGGCAATCTCCGGACGCGGCTTGAGGGAAGCACCGACAACGTGACGGCGGGCCGGCGGCTCAACAGCTACCGCGCGGTGACCAACAGCACGCTGTCGGGAACGCAGTAAAGGAAATCGTCTCGAGAAACCAGAGCGGGCTCGCCACATCGGCGAGCCCGCTCTCGTTTTCGATCTGCGGCGGACGGCGCATCGCTTCGCCGTCTACGCGGTTTCGCGGGGCGCACGTAAACGCGACAGTCAAGAAAACGCTATAGCGCATCCGGCTTTCTGCTCGGCGCGTCGGGATCGGCTGGAGTGTCCGTTTCTGCCGCGGCGGGCGTAGGAGCGGGAAGCGGCGCGGTGCCATTCGGTGCCGCCTTCTCGCGATCCTCGCGTCGCTGGCGCGCGAGCTCAGCGGACGCGCCGAAGCCACCCTTCTTCATTTCCTTTGGATCCAACATGAAAGCTCCCGATAAGAGTGAGTAACCAAATAAAGGATGTGAACAGCGCGGCGACTGTGTGATGGCCAGCGCTTAACGAGTCGGCAACGGTATCTGCCCGACCAGCCCTTCCGCGGCATCGAGATACTCGGCGATGTCGAAGTGCTTGGGGTCGATCATCGCCTGCACCGCACAACCGTGGACGAGACTCACCGCAACGGCCGCCAGCCCATCCGGGGTGACACCGAGAAACCGGCCCATCTCCGATCTGAGCACGTCCTCGGCGACTTCCCGAAACGCCAGGCGATAGCGATTCATCTCCACCTCGATTCGGCGACGAATAGCGGCGTGTCGGGTCCCGAGCGCCCAATATTCGAAGAGGAGCTGACTTCGCCCAGTGTCGCTTGATGCGCGGTCCATCTCTTGGCGCAGCAGTGTGTGCAACCGCTCCACTGGATCATCGATTTCTGAGATCGTTTCGGGCACTTGAAGCAGCGAGGTCGAGCGAAGCAGCCAGTCGAGGAGCGCACGAACCAGTTGATCCTTGCGCTTGAAGTGGTAGAGCACGAGTCCCGGACTAAGCCCAGCCTTGCCGGCGACCGCACGCACGGTCAGTCCGTCCAATCCCTTTCGGGACGCCACCTCGTAGGCGGCATTGAGAAGCTGCTCGCGACGCTCGGCTTCGGTGGCCTTTGTTCCAGGCATTATTCCTCCAGACCGTGTTATTGATCAGATGTTCAATAAGGATAATCATTATTGACCGTTTGTTCAATAGCGATCTTCGGTGCAGCAGCGTAGGCTCGTTGTGGAGAAGCGGCGGGGCCGCGTTCAGCGCCGATCTGCGGGCGAACCCGCATGCCGGCACTTGTCGGCCGGCCTCGGGCGCGTTCGGCCCTCCTGGCCGCACTTCGTCCCTCGCGCTTTGAATCACCCCGCTTGCCCATCTAGCTTTGCAACGATGCACGGCAACTGTAATCGCAATGGTCAGCCACTCTACTCAGAACCGAGAACGCACCATGCGCAGCCTTTCCCAGCTCGCCGTCGGCCTCATCGTGCTCGGCGCCGCTAGTTCGTCGGCCCTGGCCCAGGTGGCCGTGTCCGATGTCGCCAAACCGTCGGCGACCTCCGCGGAAGCGAATCCGCTTCTCACCAAATGGACGGGTCGCTACGGTGGCGTTCCGCCGTGGGATCAGGTCAAGCCCGATTACTTCGCCGGCGCCTTCGAGGCCGGTCTAGCAGAAGAGCGCGCCGAGATCGATGCGATCGTCAACACCAAGGACGCGCCGACCTTCGAGAACACGATCGCGGCACTGCAGCGCTCGGGGCAGACGCGCGACCGCGTCGGACGTCTGTTCGGGGTCATGCGCGACAACATGAGCACGCCTGCGTATCAGGCGCTCACGCGCGAATGGCAACCGAAGCTCGCCGCGGCCGACGACGCGATCGCCTTCAACCCAGGTCTCTTCGCCCGCGTCGAGGCAGTGTACAAGTCACTGCCTAACGCGAAGCTCACCGCCGAGCAGAAGCGGCTGGCGACACGGACGTACGAGGGCTTCGTCAGGCGCGGCGCGAAGCTCGACGCCGCCCAGAAGGCACGCCTGTCCGAGATCAACCAGCAGCTCGCCCGCCTCTTCTCGGAGTTCAGCCAGAAGGTGCTGGCCGACGAGAACACGTGGACGGTATTGAACAGCGAAGCCGACCTCGCCGGACTTCCGGCTTCCTTCGTCTCGGCCGCAAAGTCCGCCGCCAGCGAGCGCGGTGTGGAAGGGAAGTGGGTCATCGTCAACACCCGCTCGAGTGTCGACCCGTTCCTCACGTTCTCGACGCGGCGCGATCTGCGCGAGCAAGTGTGGAAGAAGTTCAAGGCGCGCGGTGACAACAACGACGCCAACGACACCAAGGCGACGATCGCGCAAATCGTGAAGCTGCGCGCCGAGCGCGCCAAGTTGTTAGGCTACGCCACGCACGCGCACTGGCGCATGTCGGACACGATGGCCGAAGACCCGAAGGCGGCGCAGGAGCTCATGATGCGGGTGTGGCCCGCGGCCGTGGCGCGCGTGAAGGAAGAGGTCGCGGACATGCAGGCAGTCGCCGACAAGGAGAATGCCGGCATCACGATCGAGCCCTGGGACTATCTGTTCTACGCCGAGAAGGTCCGCAAGGCGAAGTACGATCTCGACCAGGCGGAGCTCAAGCCGTACTTCGAGTTGGGCAACATCACCGCCGGCGCACTGTGGGCAGCCGAGCGTCGCTACGACATCAGCTTCACCGAGATCACCGGGCAGGTGCCGGTCTTCAATCCGGACGTACGCGTCTGGGAGGTGAAGGACGCGAAGACCGGGAAGCACCGCGGTCTGTTCTACCTCGACAACTTCGCCCGCCCTGGCAAGCGCTCTGGTGCGTGGGCGACGACGTACCGCACGCAGAGCAAGTTCAACGGGCCGATCACGGCGATCTCGTCGAACAACAACAATTTCGTCAAGGGCGCACCCGGCGAGCCGGTCCTGATCTCGCTCGACGATGCGCAGACGCTCTTCCATGAATTCGGCCATGCGCTGCACTCGCTGCTCCAGGACATCACGTACCCTGGGCTTTCGGTGACGCCGCGTGATTACGTCGAGTTTCCGTCGCAGGTGAACGAGCAGTGGCTGCTCACGCGCGAAGTCCTCGATCGATTCGCGCGTCACTACCAGACCAAGGAGCCGATTCCGCAGGCGTTGGTCGACAAGATCAAGCAGTCGGACAAGTTCAATCAGGGATACATCACGGTCGAGTATCTGTCCTCGGCGATCGTGGACATGGAGATGCACACGCGTCCCGACGGGGGGATCGACGCCGCGGCCATCGAGCGTGATGTGCTGGCGCGCATCGGCATGCCGAAGGAAGTCGCCATGCGCCATCGTCTCCCGCAGTTCAACCATCTTTTCGCCAGTGATGCCTACTCGGCGGGCTACTACAGCTATCTATGGTCCGACGTGATGGCCGCCGACACGTGGAAGGCGTTCACTGAAGCCGGTGGTCCATGGGACAAAGCCGTCGCCGATCGCATGCGTAAGTTCATCCTCTCCGATGGCAACACGATCGACCGGGCCGAGGCGTACAGGAAGTTCAGGGGCCGGGATCCGGACGTGAAGGCGCTGTTCGAGGAGAGAGGATTTCCGGTGCAGTAGCGGGACTCGGCCCTCCGCCCTCGGCACTCGGCGGAAACTGAATGCGCCGGTCGGCTCTGCCGACCGGCGCTTCCTTATGGACATGCCGAGTCCCGAGTCCCGAGTCCCGCGCGCGTCAAATCCTCACTTCCACCGCGAGGTCAGAGATCGTCACCCGCGAGTTTATCTGCGCGCGCGCCTGATCCCACTTCTGCTTCGTCACCGTATCCGGGCGGTCAGCGTCGGCGGCCCAACCGATGTCGGAGCGGAGGACGCGACCGGTAGTCTTCTCGAGAAGCCGAGTGTAGAGCGCTTCGGCCGGCATGATCCACGGGTGTGGCCGTTTGGCCTTCGCCACCTCGGTGTCGACCGGGATGATGGCAACCAGGTCGTCGCGCACCATCATCTCCAAGCCCTGCGTCGTCACCGTCGCATTGTGGCTGGAGTGGTGTCCCACCTTGTAAAGCACTGTGCGAGCGAGCAGGTCGGCCGCCTTTACGACTTTCATCGTCCCGTTGTCGTTGATCTTGAAGCTGTGATCGTGCCACGACAGCCAGTTGCCTAACTGCGCGTCGGCCGCGAACAAAAGGATGATGCGATCGCGGATCAGCTCGATCGCCAGCACTAGGCTCGTGTTGTTCGTCAGGTTGTCGAGCTGGAGCGCGAGATCGGTCGACGCCGCCAACCAATCGTGATCGATTCGGCGCCAGTCGTTCTGGTCGTCGAAGTACGCCGCAAACTGCTCGCGTCTCGCCGACTCTTCGGCCGATTCCAGCCGGAAGCGAGGATCGAAGGGAAGACGGCGCTCGAGGTCGACGCGCTCGGACGCGCTCAGCGAATCTCGATAATCTCGAAATGGCTGCCCCGAGGCGGCGAAGGCCGCGCACGCCGAGATGTCGGCGCCGAGCTGACCGGCGAGCGAGTAAAGCTCCGGATCACCGTGCTCGCCCAGATTGCGAAGCTTGGCGTCGTCGCGAGGCGGGCCCAGCACGTAGAAGCGAACACCCGGCAACCAGGCCGGCCTCTTCACACTGCCTGGTTTCAAGTAGCTTGGCTTACCGGGACCTTTGAACGACGCATAGCTCATGGCTTGGTGCACGGTCTTGGCGAATGCGCCGAGCATCGGTTGGCCTTCGCCCGGGACATCGCCGACGAAGCCTAACAACTGGCGCACGTCGCCGGCGGCCTCATGAGCGGCCTTGGTCTGCGTCGCTCCGCCACCGTTGACGGCGGCCAGCGTATTGGCAGCCATGGCCAGCGACATTGCCAGATCGTTGCTGTATTTCTTCAGGTCCACCGCCTTCGAGTCATTAGGGTTCTCGGTCCACGCAACCCAGACTCGGTCGACGGTTATACCATCCCACTGCGACTTCGCCGAATTGAAGCCGGACAGATGATCCTTGTGCTCGTGCGTGAGCACGAGCAGATCGAGATGGTTGTTTGTGATCGCCGCGATGTCGTCCACCACGTCATCCATGTCGACGTTGGTGAGCCGTGCGCCAAGGGTGCCGCAGTCGATGACCATGTGCCGCGGCGTGTTTCCGTCGTCGAAGGTGACGAGGAAACAGTCTCCGAGGCCTTGGCGATACATGCGGACGCGAACGGCCGGTCGTGGAGTGGGAGGCATGGCTTCTCCTAGAACGCGCCGCGGTGCAACACCGCGAATGGCTCGTCAGGGACATCGAGCGGACGCGCGCCGAGGTACGTGGCGTGGAGCGACGCGCCCTCCCGCTCCCGCGCAAACTCACGCTGGCGCTCGGCGCGCGTTGCACTGCCGATCGGCTTTCGGATGACGTACGAGTAGGCCGGCTCTTCGAGGTTCACGACCGCGGTGCAACCGCCGTCGAACTTCATTTTCGAGCGCCCGTTACGGCGTGAATCGAGCGTCACCTCGCGCTCCTGTACGATCTGCATGATCAACTGCAGCTGCACCTTGCCGCGCGGTCCCGTGCGCGCGGCGAAGTGGGCCGTGTGCACCTCGAACGAGAGCGAAGGATCGATCCCCAGGAAGACAGCATCGGACTTCGCGGCTGGATCACGCAGGCGCTGTTTCAAGCGACTGTGGATGGTGCGGCGAGTTTCCCGTTCACAGTGGAACACTTCTTCGCGGGTCTTCGAGTACAGCTGTCTGTGTGCGTGCTCGCGCAGACGCATCGCCATGTCGCGCAGCTCGTCCGAGGGCTGAAGCTCATCCGTCTGCTGTCCGCGCCACAGCAGGTTTTCGACCGACAGCGTGCGCACATCGCGTGGGTACAACCCGTGCTTTCGAAATGCCTCGGCGAACGCCACACGGTAGTTGCGATCGTCGTCAGGCACGATGTCCTTGTCGGCGGTGATGATCGCGCGCAGGTATTCTCCGAAGGTGAGGTCGACCGGGGGACAGTAGTCGAGCGCGCGCACACACATGTTGAGGACGTGGCCGGCGGACTTGGTGGCCTCGTGACTGAGCCGATTTACGAGATCGGGATGGATGGCTCCGGCCGGCAGGACGCCGGTGCCGCCGGTGTAGAGGCGCAGAAGATCGGCGATGCGCGCCTGGTAGATCGAGAGGAACGCGTCGAACACCGCGGCCACGAGAATGGCGCCTCGCGCGTGCGGCTCCAAGGTGCGCTGGTATAGCAGCGGATCCGGCTTTCGTGGAGACCACACGCCCGTGTCTTCATCGACCTGGCCGATCGCATCACGCAGTGCGCCGCGTGATCCCGTGGAGCGGCCGAATTGCCAGGCGAGCTGACCGAGCATGTTCTCCTGCGCGCGAAGATCGCCGCGCGTACGCGCGATCTGGTGGCGGAGAATCTCCGGGAAAGTGAAGTGCTGAAGCAGCGCGACGACGTCCGCGAATGCTTCGTGGAAGGCGAGCATGTCGGGGTTCGTCGCGCGGTTGAGTCGCCGATGCAATCCATCCAGCAGCGCGTGCGCAGTCTCGTGCGCGATGATGTCGTGCGAGAGACAGGTGAACACCATCGTCCCGGGCACGTGATCGGCGGAATCACTCTCGGGCGCCTGGAAGTAGCCGAAGAGCAGCGCCTTCTTTGACGGACTGTAGTACGCGTTCGCTTCGCGGAGCGCGTGCGGGTAGATGCGCAGTCGCCGCACGAAGTGCGAATCGTCCTTTGGGCTTTTTGGATCAGGTGACGGCCCCGGTGACCACAGCGCCACGCGCCCGAGCGCACGCTCGAAGTTGTCAATCGTTAGGCGGGCGACGGCGTAGACCATCTGCTGATGGAATTGCGGCGTTCCCTCGGACGGCTCGAGTCCATCCTGGGCCAGCAGGTACCGGTCATCGAGATTGACCGGCGCGTAGAAGCACCGCGTCGACGGATCGTAGTCGATGACTTCGAGGTATTCATCGACCGGACCTGGCTCGAGGTTCTCCCAGGGCAACTCGAGCGTAATCGCGCTGATGCTGGCGGTATCGAGCGCGTACGCGAGACTCGGGTCGAGCGCGTAACCACGAAGGTGCCGGTGCACCGGCACCACGGTCGACGTAGAGGAGAGCGGAGGGGGGAGCAACGCTACCCGACCTTTTGATGACGCACCTAGTGTGGTGGAGAATCGTTAGGCGCGCCAGGGAGAGCAGGGAAGCGGGAAGCGGGAAGCGACTGCCCGGCACACCTGACGAGTACCGTCTCCGCCGCCGCTTCCCGCTTCCCGCTTCCCGCTTACCGCTTCCCGCTTGCCGCTACTTGATCGTCACATACTTCTCCAACCTCGCAACCTCTTCGGGCTTCACATACTTGCCGATCTCGCGCCGGAACTTCGCCATCGAGTTGTACGGACGATACTCCTCGAACTCGTGACGCATCCGCGAGCCGACGCCCGGGATTAGAAGAATCTCATCTGCGCTCGCGCTGTTGAGGTCGATCGGCTTCCAGAGCACACCGTACACGGTGTCGCGCTGCGATTCGTTGAGATGCGGGGCCAGCGCCTTGTCCACATCGAGCATCGTCGTGTGCGGCCGAGATGCGATCACTGCATCCGCGGCGGCCGGCGTCATCCCGTGAATGGCGACCAGCTGCTCACGCGTCGCCGTGCCGGGATCGATCATTCCGCTGGTCGAGGTCGCCGCAGCATTCGAATCCGTGGCCGGTGCCGGCGCGGCTGGTGCCGCGGCCGCGGTGTCGAGCGTCGCCGCCGCGCTGTCGGCTCCATCGCGCGCGCCACCACCGCACGCGGCCAATGTCAAAAGAAGGGAGGTCGTTCCGAGCAGAGCGGCCGCGTAATGCGATCGATTCATCGTGTCTCCGTGTGTGTTGCCGGTTGGTGCTTCGAGGTCAGTCGCGCAGTGTGCGCGTTGGGATGCCGAAACGCGTAGAGGAGGCCAATGACGCCCAGCTGGGCGAGCGCCGCGGGAGCGAGGGCAGGAGTCGCGCCCCGCAACGCATTCCAGACGAGGTCGAGGCCTCGGATCGAAGGATCCGATTCGAGCTCCCACTCCACATTCCCAGTGTAGTGAAAGTAGAGCCCCAAGACTCCCGCGGCGATGCAGAAAACCATCGTCCACCGAAAAAAACGAAAGGTGCGAGGCCCCGGTCGGAACGCGACGGCGGCGCTCGCCACCAGGGTCACCACCAGAAGCACCAGCGGTATCCACTGCCACACCGACTCGGTATGCTCGAGCAACAGCAGCTCGAGGATCAGTCCGGCGGCGCCGGCGACCACGACGACGAGCAGCAGCCCGCGCAGGAGCGCCAGCTCCGCCATCCCCGAAACCCTGGTTGGCGCCGATGAACCGTCCCCCTCTTCCACGCGACCCTCGGACGAAACGTTGAAAAAATTTGCCCAAGGCCGTTGGTGTTTGGGAGTGGCTCCACTACTTTCGGCGTATCCGCACTGCGCGCGCGTCGCACATCACGGCGGAACGATCGATGCCGCCGCTGACACGAAACGTGACGCGGGCTACCGTCGCTCTCGATCAGATTGTTCTCCTTGTGACTGGTGCGACGGGCGCTCGTCTCTACCGTGCCTCGTGAAGACCCGAGACGCACGACTCCCGGTTCGCTAGCTCTTCCCGCAGTAAGTCCGTCGCACATTCCGAGTCGCCGCCGCATGCCGTCCGTGCCGTCACCGCTCTCCGTGATCGTGCCGCCCCAGCCACTGGGCGCGGTCCCCGCCACGACGTCGGGTCGCTTCGACGCGATCCCGCTCTCCGTCCCACTCCCACACCGCGAGCTCCCTCCGGAAGACAAGCTCGCCCGCGTCATCGGCACCGGGCTGGCGCTCTTCCTCACGGTGGCTGGCAGCGCGCTCTTCTTCCTGACGCTCGCGCTCTAGTCTTTTTCCACAATCGAGAAGGGTGGACGGAACCTCGTCCACCTGGCGAGGGTTCCGCGCGCAGGGCATCGTTCGGGCGGAGGGACCCTCATTGAGCCATCCCCAGATTCCAAGCGAGCCCACGCTCAACGCCGAGCGCGAGCGCGTCGTGCAGCGCCTCAGCGACGCGTTCGCCGCCGATGACCTCGCGATCGAGCAGCTCGAGTCACGCATGGCCCTAGTGTGGCGCGCGCGCTCGATGGACGATCTGGCGAAGCTCGTTGACGATCTTCCGCCCTCGGCCGCCGTTGCACCGGCTCCCATCGCCTCGAAGCCGGCCGCTGCCTCGACGTCGAAAACGCTGTTGGCCGTCATGGGCGGCGTTTTCAGACGCGGGCCCTGGCGCGTGCCGCAACGCATCCGCGCGGTCGCGCTCATGGGCGGCATCCAGCTCGATCTGCGAGACGCGGAGCTCACCTCGCCAGTCGTCGAGATCACGGCCATCGCAATCATGGGCGGAATCGAAGTGATCGTTCCGCCCGGGGTCCGCGTCGAGGCGGACGGTTTGGCATTGATGGGCGGCTTCGAGGACAAGGTGGTCGAGCCCGGCGTCGTGTTGTCGCCAAACGCCCCGCTCGTCCGCCTGAACGGACTCGCGCTCATGGGAGGCGTCGAGGCAAAAGTGCTCAACAAGGGCGTGCCGGCCGAGTGACTGCGCGTCGCGATTGCGTGCCGGTTCCGTTCCCAATACGTTGCCGCTGATGTCCGTCTCGCCCGCGAATTCGCCCCAACGAGGTCTCTCTCTCGAGCGGAAGCTTCCGCTTTGGATCTCGCTGCTGCTCGTTGCGGTAGTCGGCTCGCTGGCGTGGGCCTCATATACGGAAGTGCGCACGGCCTCGGTCACGGCGGCGGAAGAGCGACTCAAGCGCTTCACGACGCAGCTCGCCGACCTGTCGGCTGCATCAGCCGACCAGCGCGCGGCTGTCATGCGGGCGGTAGGCTCGGATCCGCTGGTGGCGGCCTACCTCACGGTCCCCACCGAGCTGCGCATCGACTCCGCCCGCCTCCACCGACTCATCGGTCCCATCGATTCGTCGCTGGTCGTCGAAATCCGCGACCGCTCGGGCCGGCTTCGAGCAGCCACCGCGACGCTGGGCACCGACGACGAGCAGCACAGCGCCGACGTGGCCAAGGACGTAATCGCCACCGGTTCGGTCCTCAACTCGCCGCTCTATGCGCGCGGCGACAGCGTCCTCTTCTGGACCGCCGGACCGATCTCGATCGGTCGTCGCACCGCCGGCGTACTGCTTCAGCGTCGTCTGGTCACCAATACGCCGCGCGCCGAGCAGCAGATCGTAAACTTGTTAGGTACCCGCGATGCGCGAGTGTACGTCGGCAACGCGTCGAACGATCTCTGGGTGACACTGGTCGGCAAGCGCGAGCCCGTGCCGGCGTCGGTGACGCCCGACTCGATCTTCGCCTACGAGCGGGCCGGGCGCCAACTTCTCGCTTCGCGCATTCCGATCCGTGGGACACCCTGGGTCGTCGTGACCGAGATGCCTCGCGCCGTCGTCATGCAACGCTCGGATGACTTCGTTCGGCGGATCGGACTGGTGGCGCTGCTGGTCATTGTCGCCGGAGCCGCGGTGGCCTGGCTTCTGAGCCGGCACATCACTCGCCCCATCGTTCGCCTTCGCGAGGCGGCGGAGTCGCTCGCATCGGGAGGCGAGTCGACCAAGGTCAGCGTGAAGTCGGGCGACGAAGTCGGCGTCCTGGCCGCCTCGTTCAACGCGATGGCCGAGCGCGTCCAGGAATCCCGTAAAGAGCTCGAGCGGCAGGTCAGCGAAGCGCGGACCCTCGCGCGCGAGCTGGAGCGCGCGCAGACGGAGACGCTGCGCGCGGCGACGCAGAGCGCGCGTCTGCAAGCGGTGACCGCGGCGCTTTCGAGCGCCAGTACCTTCGAGGACGTTGCCACGGTCATCGTCGAGCAGGGAATCGCGGCGGTCGAGGCGCGGGCCGGCTCGATCTCTCTGGTGAGCGATGATGGCGCGGCGCTCGAGATCATACGCGCCGAGGGATACTCGCCGGCCATGCTCGCCGACTGGATGCGCTTTCCGCTCTCGCTGAACGTGCCGCTCACCACGGTGGTCCGCACGGGCGAGCCGGAGTTCATCTCATCCATAGATGAGTACGTCGCGCGCTATCCCGAGTATCGACCGACGATTCCCATCAGCCGCGCCTGGGCAGCGCTGCCATTGAAAGCGCAGGGACGCGTCTTCGGTGCAATGGGGCTGAGCTTCGCCACGGAGGGCCCATTCTCTCCCGAAGCACAAGCCTTCATGCGCACCCTCGCCGAGCAGTGCGCACAAGCCCTCGATCGTTCGCGCCTTTACCAAGCAGAGCGTGCCTCGCGTCGCGAAGCGGAGGACGCGCGCGCCCGCGCCGACGAAGCACGGCGCGCGGCCGAGGCGGCGAATCAAGCGAAGTCCGACTTCCTGGCGACGATGAGTCACGAGCTCCGCACGCCGTTGAACGCGATCGGCGGCTACACCGAGCTCATGGAGATGGGACTGCGCGGACCGGTGACCGATGAGCAGCGCCAAGATCTTCAGCGCATCCGGAAGAGCCAGATGCACCTGCTCAATCTGATCAATGACGTACTGCACTTCGCCAAGCTCGATGCCGGACGCATCGAGTACGATGTCGAGGATGTGAAGCTCGACGACCTGATCGACCAACTCGAGCCGTTCATCGCTCCTCAGATCGGCGCCAAGGGGCTTCATTACACGCATCGCAAGTCCGACCTCGAGCTTGCGGCCCGTGCGGATCGAGAGAAAGTCAGGCAGATCCTGCTCAACCTCCTCTCGAACGCGGTGAAGTTCACTCCAAGCGGCGGCGAGATCGAGGTCCGTTGCGAGGCGCGCGACAATGCGGTCGCGGTCCTGGTGCGGGACACCGGTGTCGGCATCCCGCCCGAACGGCTGGAGACGATCTTCGACCCATTCTTCCAGGTCGATCGCCGCCTCACGAGATCGCACGACGGCATCGGACTCGGGCTGGCGATCAGCCGCGACTTGGCGCGCGGGATGCGCGGAGAATTGAGCGCGCGCAGCACGCCCGACGGCGGCTCGATCTTCACGCTGGTGCTTCCGACCGCGCGGGTCTCCGAGCCGTCAGTCCGCGCCTAACGACTCAGCCGTTGTACACTACGCCGCCGCGGGCGACGTACGTCTCCAACACCTCGCGCGCCTCCTCGCGCAGCACGCCGTGTACGAGCTCGATGCCTCGATCCTCTAGGTATCGATACGACTCGGGGAACACTGGCCCTTCGTCGAAGCGGAGGCGCTGAGCGTCGTCACGCGTGGCGCCGGAGATGACGCGCTTCACGCCGCTCCAGAGCACGGCCCCCAGACACATCGCACAGGGCTCGCACGAGGATACGAGCTCGTGCTCCGCGCCGTGCGGAAGAGAAAGCGTATACGACCGCAGAGCGCGCTGCGCCATCATGAACGCGACGATCTCCGCGTGCAGCGCGGAGTTCTGCAGGCGCAACACGCTGTTCATTCCGACTGAAACGAGCCGGCCGGTGGCTCGCTCGATGACGATCGCGCCGAACGGCCCGCCGTCGCCTCGCTCCACGTTCTCGCGCGCGATGCGGATCGCCAGGCGCATCTTTTCCTCATCGCCGCGATATGGGCGCGACCACTCGACGACGTCGTCCACCCACGCCGGATAGTCGATCGTGACGCGCGGATCGTTCACGGAATCGGGGCTAGCGTCTCGACCCCACCACGTCGATCCGGCGCTCGGCGAGCATCGTCTCGCCGCCGAGCCGCGTCACTCGTAGGCGGATGCGGTAGCTGCCACGCGAAAGCTCCGAGAGATCGAGGAGCACCGACCGACCGGCGATCGCGCGCGCTTCGGCTACCGGGTCGCGCCAGGCGAGCGTGACCGGCGTCCACTGCCTCGTCAGGCGGAGCGCCTCGGCCATGCGCCGCATCGCTCCCGCGCCTTCGCGTTGGACGGCGACCGTGACCAGGAGCGTGTCGTCTGGTGCGACGTCGTACACCTCCCAGTACAGGCCGACCTTCCCGCCCTGTGAGACCTCGCTGGAGATGCGTATGTGACGCAGTGCGGCATCGAGAGTGCTCGGCAGAGGTGCGTCGCCCTCCAGCAGCAGCATGCCGGAGAGTCCCTTGGCCGCCGTGTCGGCGGGGCCGACCCAATGGCGGGCACGCGCGGCACGTTCGCCGGTCGGAGACAGCAGCTCGAGGCTCAGCAGCATCGATCGCCAGGGCGACGTCGCGGTCAGATGGCCGGTCGTGCTCACGTTAGCGACCCGCCTGACGAGCACCGAGTCGCGCTCGCTGCTGGACAGCGCGATTGCGGCATCGAGGGTGAGCCCACCGAGCTTCTCTTCTTTCGACGCATCGTACGTCACCACGACCAGTGCGCTATCGCCGCGCTTGAAGAGCTGCGCATCATCGACGAGCGAAGAAACCGAGATCGCGTAACCCGGCGAGTAGTACTCCTGCGCCGTCTTCCCATTCCTGAGGAGGCCTTCGACCGACCAGGAATGGTCGGCCGTCCGCGCGTCGGTGGCGATCTTCCCTTCAGGGAGGAAATGATAGGCCGGTGTGCGGCTGTTGCCGGTGATGGGTGAATTGTTAGGCGCGTGGAGCGGTGCTTCGCCGCGCGTCCACCAGGTCGCCCAGCCGTAGCGCACGACCAGTTCGCGGAGATCGTCGCCCCACGGAATGCCGTGCGCGTTCCACGCCTGCTCGTGCATGCGAGCCATCGTCAGGCGCGCGTAGTGCTCGGTGCGTCGATCGTTTCCCGGGATGGCGTGGAACGGATCGGCCAGCCACCAGATTCGAGCGTTTTCCGGTTCGCGTGCGGCGCAAGGGAGCTTTTCGTATCTCTTGCGCGTATCGCCATCGAGCAGCGGAGATAGATTCGTCCACCGGCATCTCTCGCGCTCGGGCATCCTGCTCAGCGCCTCGTTGAATGCGACTTCGGCCGCGGGATAGTCGCGCGCCGCGTGCAGCGCGAAGCCGCGCAGCGCGTCGCACCACCACGCGGTCGCCTTGCACTCGCCGGCCAGCGCCACCGCCCCCGCCGTGTCTCCTGCTTCGAGGATGTATCTCATGCGCTGGCCCGCCACCCAGTCATCACCCGAGATGGCCTTGGCGGCAGTGGCCAATCTGCCTAACAACTTCTTCCTGGCGCTGACGATCCGAGACGGCTCCTCGGGCGGCTTCGACTCGGAGGTGTCTCCATACCAGTAGCAGAAGCGGCCGATGATCTGGTCATCGCACGGACGAGGCGGGCGGTCCCACGTGCGCGGCGCGTGCGCGCGCCGTGTGCGCTCGAACTCGTCCTGCGCCGATCGGGCGCGACGAAGCTCGCGCACCGAGTCGCGGCCGGTCTCGCGCGCGCTGGGGTGCTCGAAGCCGGCAGCGGTCAACTGGAGCGTCGCCGCCAGCGATGCGACAAACGTGACCAGCGAAACAGCCATCCCTCCCCCCTACATCGTGCCCGAGTGTCTACGATCGGACAAAGGCAAGAGGCCCGCCTGACACAATATTCGCCCCGGCGCGCCCGCTATCCACCCTCCGGAACTTCCGGGGGGTCTTGGCGAAACAGAGGCTATGTCCCATTTTCTACGCCACCCCACGCAGCGCGTCTCAGACGGAGTCCCGCGATCGTCACCGAGTCGGGACCCAGTCTCGGCCTCTCACCTCCGTCCTCGCCCTCGTTCGGGCCAGGTCCTCAGCCTTATCGCCGCACGCGATTTCACAACCGCACGGAGTGTCTATGAGCATGCACGTCCGGAAGGGCCTGTTGTTCTGCTGCCTGCTGGTGCTAGGCGTGACCAGCTCGGTGGCGGCGCAAACGGGCGCGATCACGGGTCGCGTCACGAACGCCGCAACCAACGAGCCGCTCGCCAGCGCGCAGGTCGAGGCCGTGACTTCCACCGGTGCGGTCGCCGCTCGGTCGGTGGCCAACGCCGACGGCCGCTACCGTCTTACGCCTCTGCGCGAGGAGACGTACACGGTGAACGTGCGCCTCTACGGCTACGCGCCGCAGAGCCGGCCGGGAGCCGCTGTCACCGCCGGCGCGCCCGCCGAGGTGAACTTCCAGCTCACGCCGCAGGCGGTGCTGCTCGACCCGACCGTCGTCAGCGCCACTCGT
>DATFBY010000117.1:0-2582 GCA_035253585.1 Gemmatimonadaceae bacterium
CCCGCACCTTGTTGTCGAGCACCTGCAGAAAGCCGCCCTGCACCGAATAACGCTGCGTCCCGCCGCTTCCTTCCACGCGCAGTGTCCCGCGGCCGAGCAACGTCATCATCGGCGCGTGGTCGGTGAGGATGCCAACCTCACCATCGTACGCCGGCGCCACGACCGAGGTCGCGTCGCCCTCGTAGAGCACGCGCTCGGGAGAGATGACGGAGACGGTGAGCACCGTTCAGCCCTGCAGCGTGCGCGCGTTCTCGACGACGTCGTCGATCCCGCCTGCCATGAAGAACGCCTGCTCGGGGAACTCATCGAACTCGCCGGCCACGAGGCGCTCGAACGACGAGACGGTTTCCTCGAGCTTCACGTACTTCCCTTCGCGGCCCGTGAACTGCGACGCGACCGCGAACGGCTGCGACATGAAGCGCTGAATGCGACGCGCGCGTCCGACGATCTTCTTGTCGTCTTCCGACAGCTCGTCCATTCCGAGAATGGCGATGATGTCCTGCAGCTCCTTGTAGCGCTGTAGAATGCGCTGTACTTCGGTGGCGACGCGGTAGTGACGATCGCCGACGTACTGGGCGTCGAGAATACGCGACGACGACGCCAGCGGATCGACCGCGGGATAGATCCCCAGCTCGGTAATGGCGCGCGAGAGCACGACAGTCGCATCGAGGTGCGCGAACGCGGTGGCCGGCGCCGGGTCGGTGATGTCGTCGGCCGGAACGTAGATCGCCTGCACCGACGTGATCGAGCCGGTCTTGGTCGACGTGATGCGCTCCTGCAGCTCACCCATCTCCGTGGCCAGCGTCGGCTGATAACCCACCGCGCTCGGCATCCGGCCCAAAAGCGCCGACACCTCCGAGCCTGCCTGCGTGAAGCGGAAGATGTTGTCGATGAAGACGAGCACGTCCTGATTCTCGACGTCGCGGAAATACTCGGCGACGGTGAGACCGGAGAGACCCACGCGCAGACGCGCGCCCGGCGGCTCGTTCATCTGACCGTAGATGAGCGCCACCTGGTTCAAGATCTTGGCTTCCTTGAACTCGAGGTAGAGATCGTTCCCCTCGCGCGTACGCTCACCCACGCCGCAGAACACCGACCGGCCACCGTGTCCCTTGGCGACGTTGTTGATCAGCTCCTGAATGACGACGGTCTTGCCAACGCCCGCGCCGCCGAACAGCCCGATCTTGCCGCCCTTCACGAACGGCGCGATCAGATCGACGACCTTGATGCCGGTCTCGAAGACTTCCGTCTTCGGCTCGAGCGTGGCGAACGCAGGCGCGGGACGATGAATCGGCCAGCGCTCCACGTCAGGCGGAATCGGCGGACCGTTGTCCACAGGCTCGCCGAGCACGTTGAGAATACGGCCGAGCGCCGCTTCGCCCACCGGGACCTTGATCGGCGCGCCGGTGTCCTCGACGTCCATCCCGCGCACGACGCTGTCCGTGGACGACATCGCCACCGCGCGCACCTGATTACGCCCGATGTGCTGCTGCACCTCGGCCACGACGCGAATGACCGCGCCGGCCGGAGACTTTCCGTTGATTTCGAGCGCGCTGTACAGCTCAGGGAGATGCTCCGACTCGAACTCGACGTCGAGCACCGGTCCGATGACCTGGACGACTCTGCCGATGTTAGTGACGCTGGAGGTAGCCATATCTGGATCTCAGTTAGTAAAGGCGAGATTCGAGATTCGAGATTCGAGATTCGGAAGTGCACACCAAACGACCTCCGAATCCGCCTTCACGAATCACGAATCTCGAATCTCGAATCTCGATGCTCATCCCTGTAACGCCGCCGCGCCGCCGACGATCTCCGCGATCTCCTGCGTGATCTGCGCCTGACGAGCGCGGTTGAAGTTGCGGCGAAGGACAGTCAACATGTCGCTGGCGTTGTCGGTCGCGTTCTTCATCGCCGTTCGACGCGCCCCCTGCTCGCCCGCCGCCGTCTCTACCAGCGCGCGATAGACCGCATTCCGCACGTACGACGGCAGCAGCGCCGAAAGAATCTCCTCGGCCGACGGGAGCAAGATGTAGTTAGGCTGCGCTCCCTTCCGCTCCGGAGGAGCGACAGGGAGAATCCGCTCGGTCGTCGGCGGTGTGGACAGCGCGGAACGAAAGTGCGCGTACACGACGTATACCGCGTCGAGGCGGCCGGTGACGAAGTCTTGCATCAGAGCGTCCACCAGCTCCGCCGCATGCTCGGCGGTGGGGCGATCGCCGATGTCGATGCGTGACGACGCAACGGCGCGGCCGATGTAGCGGAAGTAGCCGAGTCCTTTGCGCCCAACGATGTGAAGATCGACGTCCATACCCTGCGATTCGAGCTCGCGAATCGTGTTCCGCGCTTCGCGGATCAGGTTCGCATTGAACGCACCCGCCAGTCCGCGGTTCGACGTCAACAGAATCACCGCGGCGCGACGGACCTGCGCTGGCTGGCGCAGCAGCGGGAACCGCTCGGCCAGTTCGCTCGAGTAAAGACCGGCAATCACGTCGGCCAGCGCGTTGGCATAGGGTCGAGCCGCCGCCACGCGATCCTGCGCACGCTTCATCTTCGACGTCGCCACCATTTCCATGGTGCGCGTG
>DATFBY010000118.1:0-38012 GCA_035253585.1 Gemmatimonadaceae bacterium
TGGCCAGTGCGATCTGCGCCTTGTCAATGATGTAAGACAGCTCGCGCGCTCGAAGGAGCGGCATCGTCGCAACACAAATTCCACCGGCCTTGAGCACCGCGAACCAGCACGCGGCCAGCATCGGCGAGTTCGCGCCACGCAACAGCACGCGATTCCCCGGTCGTATACCCAGATCCTTCACCAGTACATTCGCAATTCGATTCGACCGCTCGAGCAGGTCGCGGTAGCTCCACATCACGGATGGACTCTTGACGGCGATTCGATCTCCGCGCCCTTCCATCACGTTCCGGTCCAGAAGCTCGGCGGCGCAGTTCAGCTGCTCCGAGTACCACAGCTCCGGACGAACCGAGTAATCCATCGGCGGCCACATGGAGGCCGGCGGAAGATGATCTCGCGCGAACGTATCGACGTGAGCTGACCGAGCCATGTGATCAATCTCCTCGCTTCTCGGCGGCGGACTTCAACACCTCGCCGGCGATCACCAGCTTCTGGATCTCGCTCGTCCCCTCGTAAATTCGCAGGGCTCTGATCTCACGATACAGCCGCTCCACCGGCGCGCCCGATACGACCCCGCGCCCACCTAACAACTGCACCGCGTCGTCGATCACTCGTTGCGCGCTCTCGGTAGCGTGGAGCTTGGCCATTGCCGCCTCGCGCGTGATCCGCGGCGCGCCGGTATCGCGCGTCCAACCAGCCCGATACACGAGCAGCGCGCTCGTATCGATCCTCAACGCCATCTCGGCAATACGCGCCTTGGTGAGCTGGAACTCGGCCAGCGGCTGTCCGAACGCCTGACGAGTGGCCACCCAGGCCAGCGCCTCGTCCAGCGCCCGGCGCGCGAAACCGAGTGCCGCCGCGCCGACGGTCGGCCGGAAGACGTCGAGCGTGCCAAGCGCGACCTTGAGCCCGTCCCCCGGAGCGCCTAACAAGCGGTCGGCGGAGACGCGACATCCGTCGAGCACCAAAGTGCCGAGTGGATGCGGAGCGATGACGTCGATCGTCTCACGCACCGAGAAGCCCGGCGTGTCGGCATCGATCAGAAACGCACCGAACGCTCGCTCCCCTTCCTCCGGCATCCGGCCGAACACGACGTAGTGATCGGCGTTGCCGGCGTTCGAGATCCACGTCTTCTCGCCCTCGAGCACGTAACCGCCATCGCTGCGTCGCGCCGTCGTGCGCATCGCGGCGACATCGGAGCCTGCCTCGGCCTCGGAGATGGCGAAAGCGGCAACTGATACACCGTCGCGCACGCGCGGCAGGTACCGCTTCTTGAGCTCCTCGGAGCCGAAGAGCGAGATCGGCCCGCTCCCCAAGCCCTGCATCGCGAGCGCGAAGTCAGCCAGGCCGGAGCGACGCGCGAGGGTCTCGCGCGTCAGACAGATCGCGCGGACATCGAGCCGTTCAAACGCACCTCCGTACGCCGACGGCACCACGTAGCGAAGCCAACCGCCTTCCCCCAGTCGCCTAACGAGTCGGCGGCATGCGATTCCCACTTGATCGCGCGCGGGCTCGGCATCGTCCACCTCCGCCGCCGCCCACGCCTCGAGCTTCGGCGCCATCGCCCGATGGGCGTCGTCGAAGAACGGCCAGCTGAGGAACGAGGTGTCGGCCACTCAATTTCCCTCGAACACCGGACGCCTCTTGGCGGCGAACGCCTCGTAGGCGCGTCCATAATCCTCGGTCTGCATGCAGATCGCCTGCGCCTGTGCTTCCGCCTCGATCGCTTCGTCGATCCCCATCGCCCACTCCTGATGCAGACAGCGCTTGGTCATGGCGTGAGCGAACGTCGGTCCATCAGCCAGCTGTCCGGCGAACGCCTGAGCCTCGGCCAACAACGATTCCGGCGCGATCACGCGGTTGTAGAAGCCCCAGCGCTCTGCTTCCTCGCCGCCCATGTTGCGCCCCGTGTAGAGAAGCTCGCTCGCGCGCCCGTGCCCAATGATGCGCGGGAGCAGCGAACACGCGCCCATGTCGGCGCCCGACAAGCCGACCTTCACAAAAAGGAATGCGACGCTGCTGCGGGCCGTGCCGAAGCGGAGATCGCTCGCCATCGCCAGGATCGCGCCCGCGCCCACACAGACGCCGTCGATCGCGGCGATGATCGGTTGAGGGCACGCGCGCATCGCCTTCACCACGTCCCCGGTCATTCGTGTGAACGACAGCAGACCGTCCATGTCTCCCTTTCGCTTCATCGCCACCAACGGTCCGATGATCTCGTGGACGTCGCCGCCAGAGCAGAAATTTTCCCCCGCACCGGTGATGACGACGCTCTTCACATCGGTGGCGAACGAGAGCTGTCGAAACGTGTCGCGCAGCTCGGCGTACGACTCGAACGTCAGCGGATTCTTTTTCTCGGGGCGGTTCAACGTGATGGTCGCCACTTTTGCCTCGATGCTCCAGCCAAAGTGGCGCGGCGTCAGCTCCGACGCGCGGATCCTGGTCGTCACTCGATCGCTCCTCGTTCGATGGTCTCTCGGCGTCCGGCGCCAACTGAACCTTTGAGCTTCCCAACCAGGTCGTAAAGTCGCGCGCGCTCCTTCGCTGAGAGCCCCGCGAACATCGCACTCACCCATGCGCTGTGCTCCGGCAGCATGGCGCGCAGCGCACGTCGTCCGCCGCTCGTTAGGCGTACGGTCTGACGGCGCCGATCGTTTGCGGGCCGGGTGCGGCTCACCAGTCCTTCACGCTCGAGACGCTCCACCAGCCCGGTCACGTTTCCATTGCTCACCATTAGTCGCCGCGAGAGCTCCCCCATCGTCAACGCTCCGGTGCCCTCCCGCTCGGCGTGATCGAGCTGCGCCAACACATCGAAGCGCGGGAGCGTGGTGTCGAAGCGCTGCCGCAGCTCGCTCCGAATACGAGCCTCGATCGCATTGGTGCACGAGAGCACGCGCAGCCAGAGTCGCACCGCGTCGCGCCGATCGATGCTTTGCCGACCGTTCGTCACATGACCTCCCCGCTGGCGACGACGATTGCCTGGCCGGTAATCGCCGTCGCTCCTGGCGAACAGAGCCACGCTACCGCGTTCGCTACTTCCTCGGTCGTGATCAGCGTACCGCGTGGAAGCACGCCGCTCACCATCTTCGACGCGTCCGCTTCACTCACCCCACGCGCGGCCACGATCGTGTCGACCGCGAGCTTCGCCATGTCTGTCTCGGTATATCCCGGACAGACGGCGTTCACCGTAATGCCGAGCTTCACCACTTCCATCGCCAGCGCCCGCGTGAGCCCCACCGATGCGTGCTTCGACGCCGTGTAGGCGCCGAGGCGGTTGTATCCCTTGAGCCCCGCCGTCGACGCAATGTTGATGATGCGTCCGGCGCGGGCGTCGATCATCGCCGGAAGTACTTGCTGGGTGCAGAGGAAGTGCGCCGTCGCATTCACCGACATGAGCCGCTGCCAGAGCTCGAGCGGCGTGTCCATGAACCGAGCGCCTTCGGCCTGCCCCGCGTTGTTGACCAGAACGTACGCGTCGCCAAGCTGCGTCTTGGCCGCGCCGAATGCACGGGCGATATCCTTGGCGTCACCTACATCGCAGCGCTCGGCGGCGACTTTGGTGCCATGCGCCGACGATATGGCGTTCGCGCGCGCGCCCAGCTGCTTCTCGTCGCGCCCCATGATGGTGACGTCGGCACCGAGCCGAGCGAGCTCATCGGCGACCGCCGCGCCGATGCCTCGCGTCCCGCCAGTGACGATTGCGTGCCGCCCCGCCAGGAACCGCTCGCTCATGCAGAGGATTCTCCGTTCAGACGGTACTGGTGCCTAACAACTCGAGCCTGCGCTCCATCATGCGTTCGAGCTGACGCCGCGCGGACAGGTACTGCGGCGGCCACCACTGCTCGGCGTACCGCAGCTCGGCCGCCGCCCGCAACGTCCAATGCGGATCGGTGAGGTGCGGGCGGCCGAGGGCGGTGAGATCGGCGCGACCGGCGGCGATGATCGCGTTCACCTGATCGGCATCCACGATGTTGCCGACGGCGATCGTCGGCATCCCCGATTCATTCCGCACCTGGTCGCTATAGGGCGTCTGGTACATGCGGCCGTAGACCGGCCGCGCATCGATCGACGTCTGGCCGGTGGACACGTGGATGATGTCGGCATCGGCATCTCCGAACGCGCGCGCGATCTGAACGGCGTCATCGCCTGTGACACCGCCTTGTACCCAGTCGGTGGCCGAGATGCGCACGGACATCGGCCGATCCGCTGGCCAAACTACCCGCATCGCACGGAAGACTTCGAGCGGATACCGCAAGCGGTTCTCGAGCGAGCCGCCGTACGCGTCAGTGCGGCGATTGCTGAGCGGGGTGATGAAGCTCGACAGCAGATATCCGTGCGCGCAATGCAGCTCGAGCATATCGAAACCGGCGTCGACCGCCATGCGCGCTGCGCGCACGAACTGCTCGCGCACCATGTCCATGTCGGCCCGCGTCATCTCGCGTGGAATCTGCATGGTCGGCGCGTGCGCGATCGGCGATGGCGCGAGCAGCTCCCAGTTTCCCTCGGGGAGCTGCGCCTCTTCCCCGCCTTCCCACGGGAGCTGCGTGGATCCCTTTCGCCCCGAGTGGCCGAGCTGAAGGCAGATCTTGGCCGGCGACCAGTGGTGCACGAAGTCCGTGATCCGCCTCCAGGCACCGATGTGCCGCTCCGAGTACATCCCGCCGCAGCCCAGCGAGATGCGTCCTTCCGGAGAGACGCACGTCATCTCCGTGACGACGAGGCCCGCGCCGCCTAACGCGCGCTGCCCGATGTGCACCAGATGGAAATCGCCGACCACGCCGTCGACCGCGCTGTACATGTCCATCGGGGCTACGACGACGCGATTGGAGAGCTCCAATCCGCGCAGTCGATACGGCGTGAACATCGGGGGCGGTGGAGTCTCGTGCTCGCGTCCACTCGCGCGGCTGGCGAACCAACGCTCGACGTTCGAGAGATACACCTTGTCGCGCAACCGCAGGTTCTCGTGGCTCACGCGCTGGCTCCGCGTGAGCAGCGAGTACGCGAACTGCTCGGGGTCCAGGTGGACGTACCGCTTCACGTTCTCGAACCACTCCATCGAGTTGCGCGCCGCGTTCTGCAGCCTAAGCGCTTCCGTCATGCGCTCGTCTTGATATCGCTGAAGTGCGCACGGGAGATCCCGCTCGAGCTGGAGCGATCGCGAGAGCGAGATCGCGTCCTCCATCGCCAATTTGGTCCCCGAGCCGATGGAGAAGTGTGCGGTATGCGCCGCGTCGCCGATCAGCACGATGTTTCCGTGATGCCACTTCTCGTTGCGTACGCGCGTGAAGTTGATCCACGGGCTGACGAGATGCGACGCATTGCTCAGCAGCCGATGCCCGCCGAGCCATTGCGCGAACATTGCTTCGCACGCGGCGATCGTCTGCGCGGTGTCCATGCGATCGAAGCCCGCGGCACGCCACGACGTCTCGTCGCACTCGACGATGAACGCCGATTGTCGCTCATCGAACCGATAGGCGTGCACCTGGAACACGCCGTGCTCGGTCTCGATGACGATGAACGTGAACGCGTCGAAGCGCTTGGTGGTGCCCAGCCACGTGTACTTCGCCTTGCGAACGTCGAGATCGGGTTCGAAGTGCTCGGCGTACTTGCGTCTGACCGTGCTGTTCACGCCGTCGGCAGCGACGACGAGATCGGCGTCGCCGAGCCCAATCGAAGAGAGGTGTGCATCGTCGCGCACCTCACATTGGAATCGGAGCTCGACACCGACGTCCGCCGCGCGCTGTTGGAGGATGTTCAGCAGCCGCTTGCGGGCGATTCCACTGAAGCCGTGTCCGCCGGACGTGATGGTGACGCCCTTGAAATGGACGTCGATGTCATCCCAGTGGGCGAAGTTGTCGGTGATCGCCTCGTACGACGCGGGGTCGGCGTTCTTGAAGTTCTCGAGTGTCTGGTCGGAGAAAACCACGCCCCAGCCGAATGTGTCGTCGGGCCGGTTGCGCTCGAGAACCGTCACCTGATGCGCCGGATTCGCCCGCTTGAGCAGCAGTGCGAAGTACAGTCCGGCTGGCCCACCGCCGATCGTGACGACTTTCACGCAGAGGCTTCCCTCAGCAGGGTGACCGCGGGCCGCCAGCAGGCGGCCGGCTGCAATTATTTTAGGCTTGAAGGACCGGGTGGCAAGAGGCAACGCCAAGAGCTAAGTTGAAGCGCCGCACCTGTTCACGCTGCCTCGCGCCACCCCTCACAACCGTACATGTTCGACAGCCCTGACAGCGCTGGGCAGGACAGGCCATCGGACGCGCACGACTCGTCGTCGTTCAGCGAGGGGTGGCAGCGGCGTCCAGCCGACGCGCCGGGCTTTCGCTCGCGACGCGACGCGGGCGTGGCACTGGCACAGGCGTTTGCCTCGTACGCCGGTCGCAAGGATGTGCTGGTGCTCGCTCTCTCTCCCAGCTCGGTGCACGTGGCGAGCGAGGTCGCGCGCTCGCTCGATTCCCGCCTCGACCTCTTTCTCGCCAGCCGCCTCACCGCGCCGGGACACGACCAGCTCGCCATCGGCGCGGTGACGACAGGCGGCAACGTCGTGCTGAATCGCGAGCTCATGGAGCGGCTGCGCATCCCGGCGTCGGTCGTGCGCGACGCCGCAGCGCGGGCGCGCGCCGACGTCGAGCGCCGCGAGCGAGTGTTACGCGGAGATCGTGCGCCGATCGATCCCACCGGCTTCACCGTGCTCCTCGTGGCCGACAGCATTGCAACCGGCGCATCCATGTTGAGCGCCATCGCCGCGCTCAGGAAAGCGGGTGCGGCACGCGTCATCGCGGGGGTCCCCGTCGCGCCGCCCGAGACATGCGCCGTCATTCGACGCGCCGCCGACGAGGTCGTCTGCCTCCACACGCCCAAGCCATACTACGGCGCCGGCGCCTGGTTCGACGATTTCCGGGAGCCGTCGGCTGAGTCGACCCGCGAGCTGCTGGTCGAGAGTGCGACACGATTCGCCGATCGCGCGCCAAGTCCTCTCGAGCTCCCGCCACCGGAGCCGTCGTGAACGAGGAGTGACATGGGCTTCCTGATTCGTACGCTCATCAGCGCGGTTGCGCTCTGGGCGGCGGTGCGGCTCGTGACCGGTGTCGACTACTCCGGCACGTGGCTGGGATTGCTAGGCGTGGCGCTCGTCTTCGGTATCCTCAACGCGATCGTGCGGCCGGTGCTGATTTTCTTCTCCGTTCCCCTGCTGCTCATCACGCTCGGTCTCTTCACCTTCGTGATCAACGGGGTTCTGCTACTGCTCACGGCCTGGATGTCCGGTGCCTTCGGTATGGCGTTCTACGTCCGCGGCATCTGGTCGGCGATTCTCGGCGCGCTCGTCGTCACGATCGTCTCGATGGTGCTCTCGAAGTTCGTCGGCGCCGAGAAGGAGAAGAGCTAGAACTCGAAGCCCACCGCGAGATTGATGTGGTGGTTCCGGCGCGTACCCGCCGGGAATCGCGTCCGCAGTTGACGATACTCGAGACCGGCGACGATGGGCCCGCCGGGACGTGTGATGACGTGCGTGGCACACGCAACATTGCGCTGACGCTGGGCAGGAAGATTCTCGTCGTCCGGGTCGGAGACTCCGCAGCCGGAACCAAGCTCCAGCCGCGTCGATGGGCGAAGGAGAAGCTGCGCCCACCCTCCACGATCGCGGACCGCGCTCCCCGTGAGAGTGATGTTCTGACCGATGCCGCCCGCGCCGAGTCCGCGGAGCGCGCGGCCGGTGTACGCCTCGCCTCGTAGCTCGACGTAGCCACCGAGCGGAATCTTGGCGTCGATGCCTAACGCTTCACTTCGTACCCTTACTCCATCGTCACGCCGAAGCCAACCGACGTGACCGGCCACGCCGATCTCTCCTTCTCGCTCCCGCTCTCCCCACCGCGTGCGCAGGCGACTCTGCAAGTAAGGACGCCGCGAGCGCTCCGCCGGATCGCTGTCGGTGTCGAATGCATTGGCTGGGTCGCCGCTCGTCGGCGCCAGCACGGCACCTTGAAGTGCGATTCGCGCGGGGCTCCCTAGCTCGAGCGTGCCGCGAAGCTGCGGCAGCCAGAGCCACAGATTTCCGGCGGCCACGAAGTTCGGTGTGCCGAAGCTGGCCACACTCACCGGGTTGAGCCCGACGATGAGCGGCACCTCCTGACCGAACAGCAGTTCGCCTCGCTGCCATCGCACGATGCCGCGTGCCGTACGCACGCGGATCAATGGGAAGTGCCGTCCCCCTCCGCTCGGCTGTTGTCCACCGAAGAAATCCATGTGAATGTCGCCGGCGAAGTCGCCACCGAGCACACGAGAGATCGTCACCGCGACGCCGAGCGATGTTTGACGCACGGTTGCGCCGAGCGCGCCGCGGCCGCCAGTCGGAAGGGCGAAGAGCGGAACGTCGCTGTTGTTGACGCGCGTGCTGTTGGAGAAGCCGTTCATCAGCACGCGGCCGAAGAGCTCCACTTGCACTCGCGTAGCGGACTGAACGCTCGATGCCGCCTGCGTCGCCAGCTGCTCGCGCAGGACATCGATGGCCTCTTCCGCGCGCCTCAGCCGCTCGCTCAGCGAGTCCATCGCCGCCTTCGCCGAATCGCGCGCCGCCGTGCTGTCCTGCGCGATAGCCGGGGTGGTAACACCGAGCGAAAGTGTCGCCGCCGTGAGGAGACACGCGAACCAACACGCGCTTGACGCTCCGGAGCGGCGCCCGCTACTGTACTCGTGCGGTCTGAAGATGCTCGTCATGCCCTTACCGATCGGTTCACGGTGAATCCTCCGCGCGCGATTGCCGCGACCTTCTGTCTCGTGCTCTCGCACCTGTGCCCTCCGGCAACATTGGCACAGGGCGCCACGGTGGCGGGCCGGATCACGATTCTCGAGCGCGAAGGTGTGCGCACCGATGATCTGGCGGATGCGGTCGTGTACCTCGAGCCGCGCGGCGGCGCGCGGTCGTCGACTCGCGCGACCACACAAATCGTGATGGAATCGCGGCGCTTCATTCCACAAGTTCGAGTGATACCCGTCGGCGGCGCGGTGCAATTTCCAAACAGCGATCCGTTCCGCCACAACGTATTCTCGAAATCCGGTCCGAGCGAGTTCGACCTCGGGCTGTACGGGCGTGGTCAGAGCCGCGCGGCGGAAGTGAAGCGCGCGGGCATCTATCCGATCTTCTGCAACATCCACTCGACGATGGTCGCGTACATCGTAGGCGTGTCGACGCCCTACTACACGCAGCCGGGTAGCGACGGTACGTATCGATTGGAGAGCGTGCCGCCCGGCACGTACACGCTGCGCATCTGGCACGAGCGAGGTGGCGCGCAAACGCGCGAAGTCGACGTCGCGGCAAATGGCGTGACCGGCGTCGACGTGCAGCTCGACGCGCGCGGCCATCGTTTCGTGCAACACCGAAACAAGTTCGGCCAGGAATATAGTCCGGCCGGCCGTGACCGCTACTAAGCCAGAAAGCGCGTCCGTCGAAACGGCCGCGTCGGCGCCGACCAAGATCGTGAACGCCGAGCCACAACGCGGGAAGCCGGGCCACACCCTGGCGTGGAAGCTCTATCTCGGCACCGCAGCCGTCGTCACCCTCGTTCTCCTTGGAACGCTGATCGTCCTGACGCTGCTCGCGGGACGCACGGCCGATCGAGCCATCCTGCGCGGGTTGGAGCAGACCCGTCAACACGTGTTGGCGCTGCTCGATGGTCGAGAGCGCAGCCTGACGAGTGGTGCGCTGGTATTCGCGCAGGGACCCGTGTTTCGCTCGCTGGTAATCGATGCTCGCCCCGAAGATCTACGCGATCAGGCGGCGGAGGCCGTGCAGCGCATCGGCGCGACGTGGGTGCAGATCACGGATGGCCGGGGCGTTCGCCTCGCCAAGAGCGATGACCCCACCGCAGCGCCCGACACGCTGGCCGGCTCGGCGCTCATCGGAGGCGCGCTATCGGGCGAAGTAGTCACGGGATTCGGCGTGGCGGGCGACTCGGCGCTCATACAAACTGCCGCCGTTCCAATTGCCGTCGGTGAGGCGCAGGCTGCCGGCACGCTCATGGCGGCCCAGGTGATCGATACCGCCTTCGCGCGGTCGATCCGCGAGGCGACCTCGAGCGAGATCATCTTCTACCTGATCCGACGCGACGGCCGACCGAGAATTGCTGCGTCGACCATTGCCGACAGCGGCGCTGTCCTCTCGCTCCTGTCGACGGCTAGAGCTGACACCACCGAGACCGCGCCGCCGGCTCAGCTGGAGATGGGCGGCGAGCACTACGTCGGCCGAATCCAGCCACTCCGGTCCGCCGGAGGAGAATCGTTAGGCGGCTTCCTGGCGCTTCGTTCGCGCGAGGCAGAGATGGGTCCGTTCGCCGAGCTTCGAGACCACATTGCGCTGACTGGTCTGCTCGGCCTGGGCGCGGCGATCGCGCTCTCATTCGTGCTCACACGGCAGATCATACGGCCGTTGCGGGCGCTCGCCGAAGCGACACGTCGCGCCGCCGAAGGCGACTACTCGGCGAATCTCGACGTCAAAGGTGACGACGAGATCGGCTCGCTGGCCGCGGCCATGCGGTCGATGTTGAGCGATCTGCACGAACGACAGGTGCTTTCCGATTTCCTGGGCGCGCCGGTTACCGGCCAGGTGACACGGGAGTCGCGATCGGAGCGTGCACGGCGCGAGGCGATCGAGTCGGTGACGTCGGCGCCAAGCGCCTTGCAGATCGGAGAGGTGCTGGCCGGCCGCTACCGGATCGCGGACGTGCTCGGCGTCGGTGGCAACGGCGTCGTGTACAAGGCGACGGATACGGAGCTGGGCGAGGTGGTCGCGGTGAAGACGCTGCGACCAGGCTCGATGCTCGAGGATCCCGTGACGCTCGATCGCTTCAAGAGCGAAATCCGACTCGCGCGCCGCATCTCGCACCGCAACGTCGTCCGCATACACGACATCGGTGAGGCCGGCGGAATGTACTTCATCACGATGGAGTACATCGCCGGCACACCACTCAACGAGCTGATCGACGCGCGAGGTCCGATCGACGTGCAGTCGACGCTGGCGATCGCCAAGCAGCTTTGTCGTGCGCTCGAGGTCGCGCACGAGCAGGGGATCATCCATCGAGATATCAAGCCGTCGAACATCATCGTGCAGCCCGATGGCGTGCTCAAGGTGATGGATTTCGGTGTCGCCCGTACCATCGCGCGCAACGTCACCATGACGCAAACCGGAATGGTCGTCGGCACACCGGCGTACATGGCGCCGGAGCAGCTCGTCGGCGAAACGGTCGATTCGCGAGCCGATCTCTTCGCGGTGGGCGTGGTATTGTACGAATGCCTAACGAGGCGGCGGCCGTTCGACGCAGTCTCGCCGACCGGCCTGCTGGGCCAGCTGCTCGGCACCAAGCCGGTGCCGCCGCACGAGATCAACCCGCAGGTACCGTGGCCCCTCTCGGCCATCGTGCTCTCGCTGTTGGCGAGCGTGCCGGATGCGCGGCCGCCGAGCGCGGCCGAGCTGCGCGAGAAGTTGGCACGGCTTGGGAGCGAGCGCCTGACGACAAACCCCTAGGGCGTCCCAGCCTCCAACGACCGCAACACGTTTCCGAGCGCGCGCATCTCGGATCCGTACGTCGCCCAGTCTTCGGCGCGCTGCGCAGCACGCGCGCGCTCGTAGTGCTCGAGCGCCTGCCTGAGGAGCTGATCGCGGGCCGGCGTCGCTGTCGCCTGGGCGGCCGCCGGAACCGGGCGTGGCGGCGCGGCCTCGCCAGCGAACAGACGCGCCAACCCGCGCTCCAGCGTCTCCTCCATGGCCACCCGGCCCTCATGCGCGACCACGACGCGCTTGAGCTCGGGAATTCGTCCGCCTTGCGCTCGCAGGTAGAGCGGCTGGACGTAGATGAGCGACTCCTCGATCGGGATCACGAGAAGCTCGCCACGAATGACTTCGGAGCCGCGTTGATCCCAGAGCGATACCTGACGCGCGACTTCGGTATCCTGATTGATGCGATTCACGATCTGCGTGGGCCCGAAGACGAGACTCTGCCGCGGGAATCGATACACGACCAGCTGGCCGTAGCTTTCACCGTCGTTCCGCGCGACCATCCATGCCGCGAGATTGTCCTTCTGCCTCGGCGTGAACGGCCGCATCATGATGAACTCGGGCTCGGTGCCTCCGGGAAGGCGCATGACGATGTGCCTGACGAATGCATCGGTCGCGTCGCCGCGCCGCACGCCCGGGATCTGCCACTGATCCTCGCGATGGTAGAACGTCTCCGGATCGCTCATGTGGAACGTTGCATAGAGCGCCGTCTGCGCGCGGAAGAGATCCTCGGGATACCGGAGGTGCGCGCGAAGGTCGGCGGGTAGCTCGGCGATGGGTCTGAGCAGTCCGGGATAAATGCCGGAGAATGTGCGGATGATCGGATCGCTCGGATCGACGATGTACGCGCGCACACGGCCGTCGTACGCGCCGACAGTCACCTTCACCGAGTTGCGCATGTAGTTGGTGCCGTCGGTCAGCGGCTGCGCGTACGGGTAACGAGTCGTGGCTGTGTATGCGTCGAGAATCCACATCAGGCTGCCATCCGCTCGAACGACCAGATATGGATCCTGATCGAAGCGCACGAAGGGAAGCGCCTGCCGCGCGCGCTCGAGAATCGTGCGGTAGTACAGGATTCGCGTGTCCGGCCGCAAATCGCGTGAGAGCAAGATGTTGAGCGAGCCGAAGCGAAACGCGAAGAGCAGCCGCCGCACGAACGAGTTGAGAGGCACTCCGGATCGGCCGTCGAACGACGAGTAGATGGCGGCGTCCCCTTCCCCGGCCGGATAGTCGAACTCTCGCTGACGCGTGGGCGCCATCACGAACTCGTTGGCCAACTCTCCGAAATAGATCTGCGGGCGCGTCACGCGGACCGGCACCGACGACGCCGGCGGCAGATCCTTGATCCAGAGCACTGGGAGGCCTTCCGGCGTCACCTGGTTTGCTGGACCGAGCGTCAGCCCCATTCCGTGCGTAAAGGTGAGGTGCTCGTTGATGAACGTGCGCGTCGGGAGCGCGGCGGTGTTCAGCTCCCGCGCCGAGAGCAGCACTTGGCGGAGATCACCGTCGATGCGATATCGGTCGTCGTCGACGCCGACGAAGTCGTAATACGTGCGGATCGACTGAATCTGTCCGAACGTCTGCAGCAGCGGCTCGCGATCCCACAGGCGCACGTTGTCGATCGTGGCGCGGTTGCGCTGGATGTCGGCCGCGGTCAGCTGCGTCTCGCCGCTCAGCTCGCGGCGCTCGACGCCGTTCAATCCCCACGCGTGCCGCGTGGCTGCGATGTGATGTGCAATCTGCGGCGTCTCGCGCGCCAACTCGTTAGGCTGAACCACCAGGCGCTGGTACGCCGCCGGGAATATCCACGTGAGCAGTATGCTCACGCCGATGTAGCCGAGGAGTGTGACGGCCAGGCCGGGCATCAGACGCCTGCGCCGCGCCGCGAGAAGGATTGGAATGGCCGCTAACACCGCGACACCGCTCAGCAATCGGAGCGCCGGCAGGCGCGCGTGTAGATCGGTATAGCTGGCGCCGACGAGCGGCGCATGCTGCGAAAGCACCAACGACGGGATCGACACGGCGTTGATGCGAATCGCCGAAAGAATGAGAATCACGGCGACCATCAACGCGCCGTGGAGCTGCGCTCGTTGCCCAATCACGAGCTTCCAATCCCGGAGGGACACCGCTCCACGAGCCAGGTAGATCGGCAGTGCGACGAAAAGAAGCGCCACGAACACCAGCGACTGCGCGAAGGCGAGCGTTCCCTCGAGCACTGGGAGCGTGAAGACATAAAAGCCAACCTCGCGCCCGAAGACAGGGTCCGTGGTGCCGAACGGCGTGCGATAGAAGAACGCGAGCAGATCGCGCCACCGCGCGGACGCGGCGAGCGCCATGATGACCGCGAGGAAGATGCTCCACGGAATCGCCACCGCGCTGATGGGCCGCGACGCCGGAGTTGGACTCGTCAGGCCGATGGTGCGAAGGTCGTCGTCTCGGCGGGTCTCATCGTCACCGCCGCGGAGCGCGAATCGCGCAGTGAAATAGAGTGAAGGGAGTGCGATCAGCAGGCTGACGCCAACCAGAGCCCACTGAGCGACGATCTTGGTGACAAAGACGCGCGCGAAGCCGAGCTCGCTGAACCAGAGCCAATCGGTATACCGGCGCGTCGCGACGGGAAGCGCGATGAATACCACGCCGAGGAAGATGAGTCCGAGTAGTGCGAAGAACCCGCGTGACCGTGGCCCTGACGGAACGCGTCCGGCAAGCCGTCCCGCCCGCGCCTGTCGCTTGGCCTCACGCGCAGCGTCGCGAACGAGCGTCGGACGCGGATTGAATGGAGAGGAGTCGGACACGAAGCGTACGTTATTGCCGGAAACGGGAAGCGGGAAGAAGAAACGGGACTCGGCCATCGGGACTCGGCACTCGGCTCGTGGCGGTAATGCTTATCGCCAAGACGCCGAGTGCCGAGTCCCGATGGCCGAGTCCCGTTCTCTTCGCGCGCCTTACTTCGTCTCTCTCCGTCGCCGCGCGTTCTTCGACTTGATCCGCCGCGCCTCACTCGGCGCGACGTAGTGCCGGCGGCGCTTGAGATCTTTCAGAATCCCCGCGCGCTGGAGCTTACGCTTGAACGCCTTCAGCGCCAGCTCGATCTTGTCCGTCTCGGCAAGATGCACTTCGACCATCGTCCCTCTCTGTGTCTGCTGGTGGATCACCGGTAAATACGAACGGCGGCTGCCCGACGTAAGTCGTGGCGGCCGCCGCTGAGGCACCGGCTGCGCACCGAGGTGCGCAGCCGATGGGAGGAATTCAGCGGCCGAGCCGCGTCACGTTCTCCGCCGCCGGGCCCTTCTGGCCCTGCACGACATCGAACTCCACACGCTCACCCTCGGTGAGCGTCTTGAACCCCTGCCCCTGAATCGCCGAGTGGTGAACGAAGCAATCCTTCTGACCATCATCACGCGTGACGAAGCCAAAACCCTTCGCATCGTTGAACCACTTGACCGTGCCGGTCGTACGCATTGTTCCAGACTCCTGGTGTTGTGCTGTGTTCGGAGTCCGGACAATTCCGTACGTACCGACACAACGATCGTGGTCGAGCCCCCACGATGGGCTCCGCCGACGGCGGACGCGACGGCAAACAAAAAAGGGGCAGCGCGTTTGGCTGGCCCCTACATCGCCTGCACTTGTCCATGCGCGGACGCATGTGTCGCTGCATAAAGTTAGCGTGAACGGCAGGTGACCGCAACCCGCGCCGAATTCGGGATTCAGGACTCGGGACTCGGCACGTAGCGACCACCTCTCGTCGCGAAAATACCGAGTCCCAAGTCCCGAGTCCCGAGTCCCGATGTGCATTGCCTTTCCGCGTTCCCCCAACTAGTTCTCGTGAAACCTCACGTAGGATGGTCCCCATGAGGCGAGAACTGATCTGCGGAATCGCGGCATTTGCGCTGGTGGCAGGCTGCGGCCGTACTGCCCGCGACGGTCGAACTGGCAAGCCGGCCATTCCCGCCGCGACTTCGTACGGTGACGTCACGACGCCGGCGGCCGAGGCCGGTGCGATTGCGGCGTCGATCCATTCATTCGAGCACGCGTCGGCGCTGCTGCACGTCGCGCACTCGGGTCAGATAACTTCGGCCAAGCTCGCGCTGCAGCGCGCATGGTCACCTGACGTACAGCGCTACGCCCAGCGCATACTCGACGACCACACGAGCCTCGATCGCCAAGGCGAGGAGCTCGCGAGGTACACCGGTCTCGCGCCCGCGTTACCCGACAGCGCGCTTCCGGAGCTTCAGCGCTCGGAACTGGCGGAGCTCGCGCGTCTCCAAGGATCGCTCTTCGATCGCGAGTACGTCACGCAGCAGGTGCAGGCGCACAAGCGGATACTGGCACTCGTGAGCGCTGCGCAGCGCGCGACGAGAAACGACAATCTCCAGGCGATGTTGTCGACCGTGGTCGAGCCGCGCATTCGCGCGCACCTGACCGAGGCGGAATCGCTCGCGTCTCGCTACAGCGCTAGATAGTCTCCATCTGCGCGCTCACTCCGCGCGCAGCGCGGTAAGCGGGTCCACCCGAGCTGCACGAAGCGCGGGGCGAAACGCGCCAACCAATGCCGTGACCAGGCAGAGTGCGGCCGCGACCGTGATCGTGAGGGGGTCCTCCGGCCGCACACCAGCCAGCAGTGCCGTCATGCCCCGCGCGGCGTTGTAGGCGACTGCAATGCCTATCGCGACGCCGACCATCGCGAGGACGATCCCTTCGCGCACCACGAGTCCGACGATGGCTCCGACCTGTGCGCCCAGCGCACGCCGGACGCCCAGCTCCTTCGACCGTGTCGACACCGCGAAGGAAAGAATTCCGTGGATGCCGACTCCGGCGATGAGCAGCGCGATAGCCGTCAGAATCCCGAGCACTCGAAGCTGAGTGAGCCGAGGGGCCGTCTCGTCGGCGACGATGTCCGCCAGGGGCCTGATGTGCGACACAGGTTGCTCCGGGTCCGCCGCGCGAACGATCTCGCGTATTCTCGGGACGAGCGCGCTCGACGGTTGGGACGATCGAACCACGAGCTCCTGCGGCGCATAGCCTAGCGTGGCACCGTCGGCCACTTGCGCCGCCGGGACATATACCTGCGGCTCGCTCTCCTGCTCGAGTCCGCGGACGCGCACCTCGCCCACCACGCCGACTATGGTTCGAAGCTCGTCAGAAATCGTGAAGCGCTTGCCGAGCGGATCCTCGCCCGGCCAATGCTGCCTACCGAACGATTCGCTCACGATGGCCACGGCCTCGGCATCGCGGCGGTCGGCGACCGTAAAATCGCGTCCCCGTAACAGTGGGATGCCTAACGCGGCGAAGTATTGTGACGTGATGAAGCGGTAGCTCACGCGCTCGGAACCGTCGCGGACCACCTCCCGCCCGGGCACCGTCACGCTGCGAATCCCACCGCGCCTAACGAGTGGGAGGCCGGTCACGTAGCCGGCGCTCTGCACGCCGGGGAGTGCCCGCACCTCTTCGAGCACACGATCGTAAAACTGAACACGGCGGGCAGTCGAGTCGTACTTCGGCATCGGCAGCGCGGTGCGCACGGTCAGGACATTCTGCGCCGTGAAGCCCGGATCCACGGAATGAACGCGCCATACGGCGCGGACGAGAAGTCCGGAGGAAACGAGGAGCACCACCGAGGCCGCCACCTCGAGGATCACCAGACCCGAACGGATCCGTTGCGTCCTGCCGCCTCCGGCACGAGCGCCAGAGCGAAGCGCGTCGAGCGCACTGCTGCGGCTGCCTTGGATCGCCGGTGCGATGCCGAATGCCAGCCCGGTGATGAGCACGAAGGCGAGCGCCATCGCCAGGACACGGCCGTCGAGACTTGGCTGCGCGAACACGGGTAGGCCGCCGGGGATGAGACGAACGAGCAGCGGAATGCTCGCCGACGCAAGAGCGATCCCTACGACGCCTCCGAGCGCGGCCAGCGTCAAACTTTCCGTGATCAGCTGGCGTACGAGGCGCTCACGACCCGCGCCAAGCGCCGCGCGAACAGCGAGCTCGCGGGCGCGGTGCGCTCCGCGAATCAGGAAAAGGCTGGCGAGATTGGCACAGGAAAGAAGCAGGATGCAGAGTGCCGCGCCGCACAGCGCGACGATGAGCGTGCGCGCGCGGTCCGACATCTCGCCGCGCAGCGTGAAGACGACCGCTCGCGTCCGGTGGTTGTCGAGCGGATACTGCTGCTCCAGGTCGGCGTAGATGCGGTTGAGGTCGTCGCGTGCCTGGGCGCGTGACACTCCCGGCTTGAGGCGGCCGATCCCGAAAACGTAGCGATTGGTCCGGTCCGCCAGGTCATCTGGGGTGGCGGTGAACGGCGCCCAGCCATCGATCCCCTGGTTCGGAAACTGGAAGGACGGAGGCATGACGCCGACGACAGCGTGAGGCACACCATCGAGCGTGACGAACGTGCCCACGATCGAGGGGTCTCCCCCGAACTGCGATTGCCAGAGCGCATAGCTGAGCACGAGCGCTTGGCCGGTGAGCGTGTCTTCCGGACTGAACGTCCGCCCGACGATCGGACTCACGCCGAGCAGCGGAAGGACTTGTGACGTCGTGCGCACGATCTCGACCCGGCGCGGTTCCGCGCGGCTCACCAGGTTGGCGGGGCGGAAGGAGTATACGCCCACCGCGCTGAACGACCGCTGTCGCGGTTGCCAGTCCCGGAAGTTTCCCGGGGACATGTCGCCGTAGTCGCCCTCGCTCTGGATGTCACCCTCGTACAGCTTCACCAGCGCATCCGACTGCGGATACGGAAAGGGCTTGAAGAAGACGAAGTGAGCGAGCGAGAACGCGGCGGTGTTCGCGCCGACGCCGAGCGCGACGACGAGAATCGCGGTGGTGGCGAAGCCAGGGGCGTTACGAAAGGAGCGAAAGGCGTAGGCCAGATCTTGTCGGAGCAGCTCGGCGTGCGCGGCAATGGCGTTCGGTACGACGTCGGCAATCGCCGCGAACGTAGCGGCCACACGCCCTCGGTCTCGGACCAGCTCCTCGAAGGTGCGAACCAGCTCTGGTGCGTAATCTTGCCGGAACGACGCGGGATATAGTCGCAACAGCGCGCGGTAGAGCTTCATCGGCGCGATCCTCGTGGAAGGTGCTGTTAGGCGGTCTCCGGAGTGAGGCCCGTCAACCGCGCCAAGCGCACGAGCTGCGTCAGCCTTCGCGTCTCGGCGCGTGCGACCGCGGTACCGAACGGCGTGATGCGATAGTAACGGCGCCGTTCGTCGTCGGCCCTCGTCCGTCGCCTAACAACTTCGGTGATGAGTCCCTGCTCCACCATGCGTGCCAGCGACCGGTAGAGGGTGCCGGCGCTCAGCCGCAGGTCGCCATCGGTGCTGGCAGCGACCTGCTGGATGATGGCGTAACCGTGCTGCTCTTCGCGGCTCAGGGCGACCAGAATGTGAAAGGTCGCCGGCGGCAGGGGGAGCAGGGTATCGATGTCATGGTCGCTCGTCATGGGGCGAGTATATAGCCACAGTGGCTATATTGTCAATGCACATAGTGCGCGCGGCCCAGATCGGGCGGGGTTAGTCGCGCGGCAAGGGGGGTTGCCCGGAGACTCCCGAACCCGGTTACGCCCACGTACGCCCGGCGATCTGGGCTTGACGGCGCTTCGGTGCCGGATTCCTGCATGGCGGCATCACGCACGTCCCGAATCGGGTTGACCACTTGGACAATGGTGACTATGTTTCATTATCCAAGTGGTCAAGTGGCACCGGCCCGGCGAGCCGTCGCGGCACTGGTGTTCGCACGACAGCTGAGCCATCCCGAGTGAGGAGCACCCGCTATGATCGAGCCAGACCGTCCGCATGAGTCGCCGTACGCGGCGGTGTGTAACGAGCGTACTCCGGTTGGGCCACCGGGAGACTCGCGATGAGCGACGAGCTCGATCCGCTGGAGGTGCTATACGCACGTCTCGACGCGCGCACTGACAACCGGGTACGGTCAGATACGTGGGCGGCACACGCGGCCGTCCTCGACCGTCTCGCCGCCAACATTCGGATCGCGCGGGCTCGCGGCTGGAAGTCGTGTGCTGTCGAGCGGGTCGAGCGCGTGGGACGGTTCAACGGGTGGGGGGTCCCACCCGGCCATTCCGAGCGCCACCCCGTCCCGGACTGGGGGACTGAACGCGACGGCGCGGACGGAACCCCCGACGGCGACTGACCGCCGCACGACCACGAACCCCGACCCACCATACGAAGCCCGCCGCTTGCCCCGCCTGCTGCACGGGCGAGTAGACACCCGCGCGGTTTTTCCGACCCTCATCATCACCCGTTAGGCGGCGCGCTCCACTCCTCGGCGAGCCGCAGCAGCCGCGTCCGGTTCTCGCTCGTGCGCACCGGCACCTCGCGCGTCGCGAGCGAGTCATCCACCACTCCCCTGATCATTCCCGCGACCACGGACGCGGGAACGGCCATGGACCGAAGAACGGACGCGTAGAGCGCGACTTGGCGCTGCAGCTGGTCCATCGATGCGGCATCGGCGAAGTCGGCGTGCCGTAGCGCATGCGTGAGAGCGGCGGTCGGTGGAGGCAGCTGCATCGAGGCGTTACCAGCTAAGGGGCGGTGATGGCGCGAGACGCGTCAGCGCGCGATACGCTGAGAGGCCGGTCTGGCCGAAGAGTTTGGTGCGCGGCGCGTATTGAGCATTTGTATGATAATACTGCCACGCTTCATCCGGTTGGTCAATGGTCGGGCCGCTTCCCAGGTTGGGGCCCACTCACGCGCATTGACCATCTGGATGACGTCTCCTATACTAGTCCGTCGACGGGCGAGGAGCGATCCATGGGCGGACGAAAGGCGAGCGAGGAAACCCGACGTGAAGACATGTTGCGCGCCGCCTACGACGTAGCGGCGCGGCAGGGGCTCGAGGCACTGACGCTGAGGTCCGTCGCCGCTCGCGCCGACGTGAGTCACGGCACGGTGCTGTTCCATTTCAAGCGGAAGCAAGAGCTCGTAGCCGATCTCCTCGACCGCGTGCTGTACGCCACTGCGATTCTTCGCGTGCCCGACGCCGTGGCTCAGATCACCCGCCCGTCTGAGCGCTTGCACGCGTTGTTGCGCGCCGAGATGGACCGATTGTCGGCCGATCCCCGGCACTTCCGACTCTTTCTCGAGTACTGGACGATCGGCGTTCGCAGCGCCACGATGCGCCGCAGGATTCGTGTGGCGCTCGAGTCGTACCGCGCGGCGCTCGCCTCGGTCGCCACGGCGCTAGTGAGCGACGAGCTGGCGGTTCCGCGCGGTAGTCAGGCGTCTCAGGAGTCGGTCGTGACGCCTGAGGGCGTGGCCAGTGTGGCCGTGAGCCTCATTCACGGATGTGCCTTACAGGCCGTCCTCGATCCGAAAGGCTTTGACGTGCGACAGCACTTCGCCGCCGCGGCGCACATGATCGAACGACTCTCGGTGGTCAACGCAGCGCGGTAGCCGACTACGAGCGCGATGGGAGATCGACCGGGGGCACGCCGGCGGCCGCCCCGGCTCCTGAGCGTCCTTGCACTCCGCGCGCCTCGCGTCGCATCGTCTGCTGACCGGAACTCAAGCGCTAGATATTGCCGCTGGATGCACAACGACGGAGTCGCGACATGCTGCACACGCCTCTCTGCGATCTCTTCGACATCGACCTGCCGATCGTCCAGGCGGCCATGGGGCCGATCACTTCACCCGAACTGGTTGCGGCGGTCTCGAACGCGGGCGCGTTGGGAAGCATCGGGGCCGTAGAGCGATCGGCTGATGAGCTGCGCCGAGAGATCGCTCGCGTTCGCGACCTGACAGACCGCCCGTTTGCCGTCAACTTCCTGGTCTCGCGCATCGATGAAGATGGCTTCGAGACGGCACTCGAGGCTCACCCCGCAGTCATATCCCTCGCCCTGGGTGATCCGGGCAATCGCGTGAAGCGCGCCCACGACGCTGGCGCGCGCGTAATGCACCAGGTGCACACCGTCCGGCAAGCGCTCGAGGCGGCGGAGCGCGGCGTAGACGCGATCATCGCGCAGGGTACCGAAGCGGGAGGCAACTGCGGCGACGTGAGCACCGTGACTCTCGTTCCCCAGGTCGTTGACGCGGTGGCGCCGATTCCGGTCCTCGCGGCTGGCGGGATCGCCGACGGCCGAGGATTCGCGGCAGCGCTCGTGCTCGGCGCGCAAGGGATCAACATCGGCACGCGCTTTCTCGCGTCACTGGAGGCGCGCTGCGGGGAGGGATGGAAGCGCGCGGTCGTCGACGCGGAATCGGAGGACGCCGTGAAAGTACAGTTCTGGAACGACCTCTTCCCGCGCCATGTCGCCGGCAGCTACGACGCGATACCACGGGCCCTGCGCACAGCGTTCATCACGCGATGGGAGGCATCACCCCTCGAGACCGGGGACACCGGGCGACTGCGCGATGAAATCCTGGCAGGCATTCGCGCGGGACGCATGCACGAATACGTTCCGCTCGCGGGGCAAAGTGCCGGAATGATCCGAGAGGTCCTCCCGGCAGCCGAGATCGTGCACCGACTCGCGGCGGAGGCGGCGGCGCTGCTTCGACGCGTTGCAGCTTACCCGGAACAGCGAGCGCCTGCGAGGGTGGCGTCGCGTGACGTCGAGCAGCCCGCGGTGTAATGTCACGTCAGGCTGACCACGCTCGACGAGTTCGTCGCGGGAGAGCTCCGACGCGGGTCCATGTACCAACCTGCATCGCCTAACGAGGCCCGATCCGCCGGATCCGTGTGACCCCGCGCTGAACGGGAGCCGCACGGCGGATGCTCGTGCTGGCGGATGTGCCACCTAACGAGTACGAATCCGCCGCCCCGAAAATCAGCACCCCGACGGGTCCCAGAACCGGTCGCAAGAAAAAATCGCCGGGCCCGTGCGGATTCCGGCGACTGGAACTTCTTCCCAAATCAAGGACCGTCCGAAAGAGCCGGCGACCGACGCACTTGTCAGACGACCACCGCGCAGGCCCGCGCCTAACGATCCACTTGCGACATGAGCTTGGGATTGTACCTCGGCCCTGCCACGTTCTCGGCGCTGAGCGCGGCGTCGAGCGTCGCCATCTCGTCAGGCGAGAGGCGGATATCCGCGGCAGCGACGTTCTCCTCGAGATACTTGCGTCGCTTGGTTCCCGGAATCGGCACTAGATCGTCGCCCTTGTGAAGCAGCCACGCCAGCGCGATCTGCGCCGGCGTCGCGACCTTTCTCGTGGCAATGTCGCCCACCGCCGACGCCGCGCGCATGTTGGCGTCGAAATTCTCACCCTGGTAGCGGGGATCGTTTCGACGGAAGTCTCCCTCCGGATATTCCTCCGCTCGCTTCACCGAGCCAGCGAGGAATCCGCGTCCCAGTGGTGCGAACGGAACCAAACCAATTCCCAATTCGCGGAGCAACGGAATGATCTTCGGTTCCAAATTCCGCTCCCAGAGCGAGTATTCGCTCTGGAGTGCGGAGATTCGATGGATGGCGTGAGCGCGGCGGATCGTTTTCTCGCCGGCTTCAGAGAGGCCGAGGTAGCGCACCTTCCCCTCGCGGACCAGGTCGGCCATCGTGCCGACGACATCTTCGATCGGCACCGACGGGTCTACGCGATGCTGGTACAGCAGGTCGATGTAGTCAGTCTGTAGCCGTCTCAGCGAGCCGTCGACGACCTCGCGAATGTGCCGAGGTCGACTGTCCACACCGACGCTTCGACCATCTTCGATCTTGAAGCCGAACTTCGTCGCGATGACGAATCGGTCGCGCGGCATTCCCTTGATCGCACGAGCCAGCAGCTCCTCATTCACGAACGGACCATACGCCTCGGCCGTATCGAACAACGTGACGCCGAGCTCGATCGCCCGATGGATCGTCGCAATCGACTCGCGCTCATCGCGCTCTTCGTCGGTGCCGTAAGCCTGACTCATCCCCATGAGACCGAGGCCGAGGGCGGAGACGGTGAGTCCTTGAGTACCAAGAGCGCGCGTATTCAGCATGGCGGTCTCGGTGCGCCGGCGTGCATGGCCGGCCATGGCGGTGGATCGCTCGCTGGAAAACTGCTCCGCGAGGCTTCATCGACCTCGTCAGGCGGTTGCGCCGGCAAACGCGTGTTCGCACCGCGTGGCGGCGCATCCTCGGCTTGCCGTGTGCCTTCAAAGCGCTTGTCATTCGTCATTGCTCTTCTCCAGCGTAACCGTGCGCTACCACCTGATGCTCGCGCAGCGCCTCGACGCACCGCGGATCGCACCCGGCGGCACTAGGCGCCGAATCGAGCTTCTTCTCGAATCTATCTCGAATTCACCTTCGTGTGTTGAGTGCACGCGCACCGTTACAGAGACGGCAGACGCTCTGCCCGCACACGGCATCATTGCTGAGGGCCACATCGCACGCAGTGCGTGGCCTCTGGCATCACGACCAATCGACCAAACGGGATTGGTTTCGTGCACCCGGCGCAGGTTCCGTACGTCGCCGCCTCGATGCGCGCGAGCGCGGCGACGATTGCATCGTAGCGGTCTTGCGTTCGGTTTTCGAGGATGACGGCGAGCGCGACATCGTGGGTTGCCGGTGGATGCATGACGTCGCCGACTGGCGGCAGCTCGCCGCTTGTGGCGCCCGTTTCGCTCGCGATGGCCAGCCTCCGTTCGAGCCGAGTACGCTCACGCTCGAGCTCGGCCTCGAGCTCGCGGAGTTGTTTGGCGGTCAGCGTGGATGACGTGCGCATCTCAATCTCCTCGGCCTGTCATTCGCGATCGAAAACGCTGAAGGTGCGATCGACTCCAGCGACCGTGCGTCGATTGCGTCGCAGCTACCGGCGAGGGTATCAGGCGACGAGTGGCGGCAATCGTGCTCGCGATCGCTCTTTCGCTATCGGGGTTTTGCGCGACTGCGCTGGCGCTCCCCAGGCGCGTGCCCGGACGCCAGAGCGCCCACCGCAGCCCAGACTTTCGGAGCGCGCGGTACATGAGATAGGCCAAAGCGCGGACCTCGAGCTCGTCTGCGTCGTGCGGCAGCACGACCTCGAACGCGAACGACTCCGATCCCGTTGGACTCTCGTCACCCGGCCGAAAGAGCGTACCGATCACGCTCTGTCCGGCGACGATCGATTGACGCTCTTCGTTGTGGTGAACGCCCAGCCGCGCACTGTCAATGGGAACGGGAGACATGCCGTGGGTCCGGGCGAGTCGGCGAGCCAGCGTGCGGTACGCCACCCACGCGGCGTGGACGGCTTCTGTCTGGTCTGCGAATCCGCGGAAGCCGATGCGGGTGTCCCTCGTCCAGCCGACCAACCGGTCCCCGTCGACCAGGTTCCAGGCCGCTGGGGGCGGCAATCCGATCCGGCCAGGTGAGCGGTTCGTCATGTGATTCCTCCTCGGATGAAGTGAATGCGCCGTCTTACCCTATAAGTAATGTCCTTATAAGGATAATATTCACCGGTCGTGTTTCGTTCCCGTCGGTCATGGTGCAGAACGGCATGCGGCGAACGTCGTGCGGGCAGCGCGTTACACCGGCCCGACGGCCGCAGCGCTCTGCAGCAACCTCCGCAGCTCACGGAGCCCGCGCTCGCCCAGTGGGCCGAGCTGACGCGCGTGCAGAGCGGCGACCGGCTCATCGAGCGAGCCGAGCAGCCGCCGCCCCTTCGCCGTGATCCGTGCGATGACGAGGCGGCGATCATCCGCGTCCCGCGCGCGCCTCGCCAGGCCGCGTGTCTCGAGCCGGTCGAGAAGTCCCGTGACGTCCGGGTCTCCGACCGGCGAGCGTTCCGCAATAGCGCTGAGCGGCGTTCCTTCGGAACCGGCGTCGCGCAGAATGCGCAGCACGTGATACTGCTCCGGCGTGATGCCCGCTGGCTTGAGTAGCGTGTAGAGCTCGTGAATGAGCTCGCCCGAGACGTGCTGCAGGAGCAGATAGATCTCCCGCTCGAGCGTTTCGACCGTCTCGAAGTGCCACGTACGTCTGGTCGTCTCAGCGTCTCGTGCCCGCACGGACTCGCCACGATGAAGGTCTGGCCCAAACGTCTAATGAAGGATATTCCTTATAAGGCATATTGTCAAGCCAAAAACCGATCCTCCGCGAGATTCGGTCCGCAAATCATACTGTCTCACGACTTCCGAAGTGCGGCGACCCGGACTCGACCCGTGAAGTCAAGATTCGTCCCGCAATGCCTCGGTCGGCTGAATGCGAAGCGCCCGTCGCGTCGGGACGATGCATGCGAGTGCACAGCACAGGATCGTCGACAGCGCGAAGACTGCCGATCGGCCGAAATCATCGAGATGCACATCCGACAGGTCGTTGTTAGCGAGACCGAGCGCCAGGATTGCACCAACGCCGACGCCCAGCGCAATCTGAACGAGTGGGCGCTTGAAGACGGTAGCCAAGACCTGCAGCGGCCGCGCGCCCAGCGCGACGCGTACGCCGATCTCGCGCGTCCGCCTGGCGACGGCGAAGGCTGTCACCGCATAGACACCGGCGAGCGACAGCATCAGCGTCACACTCGTGAAGCCGATCAGGAACTGCAACCAGAACGCGCTTTGGGACTCCGCCAGACGGGGCAGCGGTTTCGGATCGATCACGCGTAGCGCGGGATCGATCGCCTGCGCAAGCTCGCGGAGGCGCACCGCAAAACGCTGTGGATCGCCGCGAACGTGAATGGCGACTCGAAGCGGCTCCGTCTCCCGCGGCAGCGTCGCCTGATAAAAGCGCGCTCGGCCGAAATCGGACGTGTTGCGGGTCACGCCGAGATTGGGCACGACACCGACGATGTGATACCACGACTCGGCGGTGGGTTCGCTTGATGAGAAGCGAAGCCGCCGGCCAATGGGATTACGGCCGCCCATTACCGAATCGACGAAAAACTCGTTCACGAGCACGGCACGCGTCCGGTGCTCCGCGTCGGCGGTCGTCAACGCCCGGCCGTGGATCACGGGCGCACCGACCACGTCGAAGAATCGCGGATCGACCGACACGTACCCGACACAGTAGCCACCCACACAGCGCTCACTGTGCTCAGCGGCCGGACCAGGGTCCATGTAGATCCCGTCCCACCAATGACGCGTCAACGGCATGATATCGGCGTACGTGACGTCCAGCACGCCGGGCTCCTGTCGGAGCCGGTCCGCGAGCGCGCGGTAGCGTGTTTCGAGCCGCACCGCACGCGCCGCCGGCACCGTGTCGCTACTCGCCGCGACGCCGCCAAAGCGATCGATGGCGAGCGTGGCCGTTAGAAATGCTTCGGCCGGGAATCCTGCTGGCGTGTTTCGCGTGACGTCCGTTCCCACGCCGATCAGCGGCACCGGAAGCATCGTCGTCAGCGCAATCTGCGCGACGATGACGACGGTCCACACGCCGCCGAACTGCAACCCGCCGCCGCCGCTTGACGCGGCTCGCAGCCTCCGACCAGCAGCGGCCGACGTCACTTTGAGCGCGGGAACGACGCCGGCGATCGCCGCCGCGAACAGCGTCAGCCCAACGGCATACAGAATCGTCGTCGTCGAAAGCGAGGTGTCGATCCAGAACGGCAACGGACCCGTTCGCGCTTCGAACTCCGTCCAAGCCCGCGCGAGGACGAAGCGCGCAACCATGAGACCAACCACCGCGCCGACGGTGCAGAGCAGGAGCGCCTCGGCAAAGAGTTGCATGATGAGGCGCCCACGGCTGGCGCCGAGTGCGGCGCGAACCAGGAGCTCCCGCTCTCGACTGACGGCGCGGGCGAACAACAACATTGCGACATTGCCGCACAAAAGCGCGGCCAACATCACGAGGAAGACGTTGATCGACGCCAGCACCCACGTCGCCCTGCCTGACAAGTCACTGACGGCGTCGGGCAGCGAGAGCACTTGCAGGCGCACATTCTTGTGCGTCTCCGGAAACATCGTCGCGGCTCGGGCGCCGATCGCCGCCACCTGGCCGGTCGCTTCCTCGCGTGGATGGCCCGGCGCCAGCCGCCCGAGGACATACTGCAGGCTTGGGGATGCTTCGGGAATCCGCTCGAGATGCAACGGTCGCCAGAGGCCGTTCCGCCGTGGAAATCCGTAGCCGCGCGGCATCACGCCGACGATCGTGACAGGCGTGCCGCTGATGCGAATGACGCGGCCGACGGCGTTTGCCGCGCCGCCCAGCTTGTTTTTCCAGAAGTCGTATCCGACCACCACGACCTCTTCTGCCCCGCCCCGTTCATCGGCTTCCAGCAGCGTGCGTCCCATCAACGCCGGAACGCGCGTCAGCGCAAAGGTCGACGCGGTCACGTTGGCGACGGTCTCGGGCTGACCGGGGCCGGCGCCGACGGCGATGCTGCGCTCTTCCACCTCGATGGCGCTGAGATCGGTGATCGTGCTGAGACCGTCGCGCCACAGCGCGTAATCACGGCGCGATGCGGGGACCGACGCATTGTCGGCGACATTCCAGTTGCGCAGTGCGACGATCGCGTTCCCGTCCGGAAGCGGAATCGTCGGCCAGAGCGCTTGTCGCGCGACCTCGAACCCGACAGTGCCAACGGCGACCGCGAACCCTACGGCAATCGTTGCGATCACCGTGAGCGCCGGATGCTTGGCCAGCATGCGACCGCCGAGCCTGAGGTCGAGCCCCGAGAAGCGCAGACCGCCGAATGCGCCCCGTCCATTCGCTTCAAAAGACAACATGAGGATTTGCCTTCCCTGATCGAGTTGGGGCGAAACGGGAACAAGCCGCTGCGGCCCTGGGCGATGTCCTGCATGATGGCGACTTGGCCGAGGCGATCCTCGATCGCCTTCTACCGCATTGCCATTGCAACCAAGAACGGAAGAGGAAGAACACGAGTTTCGTAACCCGAACCGGTCCTATCGGGAGGGCACCGTTGTATAACGGTGACCCGGGTATCCAGGCGCGAGGTCGCCGTTGATCACCGTTGGGACCACGAAAAATGGCCCGCCGCGTTCGGCAGGCCATTTTCGTAAGGCTTTGTGGTGCAATCGCTGACAGAGCGGGCGACCGGACTCGAACCGGCGACGTCCAGCTTGGGAAGCTGGCATTCTACCAACTGAATTACGCCCGCGAGCTTTCAGTTTTTTCTCGAGAGCCAGCGGTCGGGATTGAACCGACGACCGCTCGATTACGAATCGAGTGCTCTACCACTGAGCTACGCTGGCGATGTGCGTCGAATCATTTGTCTTGCATGCCCTGGCGCGGACTCGAACCGCGACGCCTTGCGGCACCACCCCCTCAAGATGGCGTGTCTACCAATTTCACCACCAGGGCGAACACATCGAGCAACCTACGGGGCTGACGGGGCTCGAACCCGCGACCTCCGGTGTGACAGACCGGCACTCTAACCAAGCTGAGCTACAGCCCCAACGAACGACTCGCCGATCCCGTCGGCTTCGTCATAGCCCCAACGGGAGTCGAACCCGTCTCTGCACCTTGAAAGAGTGCCGTCCTAACCGATAGACGATGGGGCCCTTTCAGGTTCGAGATTCGAGATTCGAGATTCGAGATTCGCAACGGCACACCTGATGAGCTCCGAATTCGCCGTTCCGAATCTCGAATCTCGAATCTCGAATCTCGCCATAGCGGTAGCGGGATTCGAACCCGCGTTCCAGCCTTGAGAGGGCTGTGTCCTAGTCCCCTAGACGATACCGCCAAGATCGTGACGCACTTGTCAAACAACCACCGCACAGGCCCGGAGGGACTCGAACCCCCAACCGCTGGTTTTGGAGACCAGTGCTCTACCAGTTGAGCTACGGACCTACATCGGGCTCGGCCATCGGTTCGGCGCTCGGTACCGACGGTCCGACACCAACTCTCCAAACAGGGGTGACTGACGGGAATTGAACCCGCAACCCCCGGAGCCACAGTCCGGTGCTCTAACCAATTGAGCTACAGTCACCATGGAGCCCGCACATCGCTTCGCGGGCAGATCTGAATTTTAGTTGGACGAAGATGGTGAATCAACCGGAACGGGACTCGGGACTCGGCTCGTGGCGATCGAATCTAGTCCCCAAAACGCCGAGTCCCGAGTCCCGAGTCCCGATGTCACTTCGCCCTATCGAGATACTCCCCCGTATTCGGATTCACCCGAATCCGCACGCCCGACGGAATGAACTCTGGAATGTTCACCGTCACTCCGTTCTCCAGCCTCGCCGGCTTGAACGACGCCGTCTTCGTCGCCGTTTTCATCACCGGCGACGTGTCGACGATCTCGAGCTCGACCGAATTCGGCATCTCGATGCCGATGGGCCGGCCGTTGTACCACTCCGCCAAAATACGCATCCCAGGCTGCAACCACTGCGCGTAGTCGCCCAGCGTCTCCGAATCCATCTCGAGCTGATCGTAGTTCTCCGTGTTCATGAAGTGGTACGTGTCACCACCCTGATAGAGAAACTCCAGCTCGTGCGTTTCGAGCGAGGCCTTCTCGATCGAATCCGCGGCGCGGAACCGATGCTCGAAGCTCGACCCGGTACGCAGGTTCTTCATCTTCGCCTGCACCATTGCCCGGAGATTGCCAGGCGTATGATGCCGAAACTCCACGACGCGGCACGGGTCGCCCCCGAAGACGATCACCATCCCGCGACGAATTTGCGTAGCCGGCACTGCCATGTTCCGATCCCGTACAAAAGTTGAGCTAAACGTAAACAGCCTTTCAATTTAGCTGCGTTCAGGCCTATGGTCAACGGCTGCCGTGGGCACTACCGTAGATCGCGTCCTAACACCCTCCAGACATTCTCCGCAACTATCTCCGCTCCCCTCTCGTTAGGATGGATGCCGTCCGACTGATTGAGCGAGTCGACCCCGGCCACGCCGTCCAAGAGGAACGGGATGAACGTCGCACCATTCCTGGACGCGATCTCCGGATAAACCGCGCGAAAGGCGGCGGTGTACTGCGGGCCCATGTTCGGCGGCGCTTCCATCCCCACGATGTAAATTCGCGCGGACGGATGCGCCGCTCGCACACGATCGATGATCGCCTGAATGTTGGCGCGCATCGAATCGACCGAGAGCGCGCGGAGTCCGTCGTTCGCACCAGTCTCCAGTACGACGGCATCGACGGGCTGCCGCATGAGCCACTCGATGCTTCTCAACGTACCAGCCGAGGTCTGTCCGCTCACCCCGGCATTGATGACCTGGTAGTTTAGACCGAGCGAATCGATGCGCCGCCCGATCAGCGCCGGATACGATCGCGCCGCGTCGAGCCCGAGCCCCGCAGTCAGGCTCGTGCCAACGAACAGGATCGTCGGACGGCCGGTTCGTGCCGACGCGCCGTTGGAAGCCGCGGTGCTGTCGACCGCGGGGGACGTAGACGACGCCGGAGACGCGGGCGCCGCTGTCGCAGCGGTCTCGCGCGCCGGCTCGACATCGGGTTCGGTCTTGCACGCGCCCGCGACCATGACGGTCGCCGCCATCACACAGAGCCACACTTTCCACGCTGCACTCATGCTCGTTGCTCGACAGTTGACGAAGAGATTTCCAAGCGGCGGCCAACTACTGACCGTGCTGCACGACGTCTCCTTCACGATACCTGATGGCGCCTTCGTCGCCATCGTGGGGCCGTCCGGTAGCGGAAAGACCACGCTGCTGGGCCTGCTCGCCGGATTGGATACACCAACATCGGGCAACGTGCTCCTCGATGGCACCGACCTGACGCGCCTCAGCGAAGACGATCGCGCGCGACTCCGCGGTGAGAAAGTTGGGTTCGTGTTCCAGAGCTTTCAATTGATCCCGACGCTCACCGCCGCCGAGAACGTCCAAGTCGTGCTCGAGCTGCGAGGCGAGCGCGGCGCGGCCGATCGCGCGCGCGATCTCCTCGGCCGGGTCGGTCTGGGCGACCGCGTGCACCACTATCCGGCGCAGCTCTCCGGCGGAGAGCAGCAGCGCGTTGCGATCGCCCGTGCGTTCGTCAACGCGCCGAAGGTTCTCTTCGCCGACGAGCCTACGGGCAACCTCGACTCTTCCACTGGCCATCGCATCATCGAGCTGCTCGAGTCGATCAATCGCGAGGCGCGCACGACGGTGGTGCTGGTGACGCACGATCCCGATCTCGCCTCGCGCGCGCACCGGGTCATTCAGCTGAGCGACGGCGCGATCGTACACGACAGCGCCATGGTCGCCGCCTAATGAACGCCGGCCGCGTTCGCGCGCTGTTGGCGCTCGCCTGGCGGGAGAGTCGCACCGCCCGACGCCGGCTTCTGCTCTTCACGTCGTCGATCTCGATCGGCGTGGCGGCGCTGGTGGCGATCGACTCGTACTCGAGCAACGTCACGCGATCGATCCAGGAGCAATCGCGTTCGCTGCTCGGCGCCGACCTCACGATGGCGTCACGGAATCCGTTCCCAGCGCCGATGGACTCCCTGCTCGACTCGCTGCGCGGCGCGGGTGCACAGACCGGCGGGTACGTGACCTTCGGCTCGATGGCCGTCATTCGGGGGCACGAGGGAACGCGCCTCGTCCAGGTGCGCGCCGCGACACCAGGCGTGCCGTACTACGGCGAGATCGAGACCGCGCCGGCCGGACTGTGGCCGCGCCTTCACGACGATCGCAACGCGGTGGTCGACAGCTCACTCCTCATCGCGCTCGATGCGGCGGTGGGTGACACGGTCCTGCTCGGGTACTCGACGTTCCGCATCATCGCGACGATCCAAAACGTGCCGGGGGAGGTCGGGTTCGCATCCTCGTTAGGCCCGCGCGTCTTCATCCCGCAGCGGTTCCTCGAAGAGACGAAGCTGGTCGGCTTCGGAAGCCGTGCGCTATACGAGACGTTGATCAAGCTCCCCGGCGGCGCGAACGCCGCCGACAAATGGGTGGAAGCAAATCGACCGCGGCTTCAGGCGCTCCGCGTGCGCGCGAGGACCGTGTCGGATACGGAAGAGGACCTCACCGAGGCCGTCGGTCAGCTCAATCAGTTCCTCGGCATCGTCGGGCTGGTCGCTCTGTTGTTAGGCGGGATCGGTGTCGCCAGCGCGATCCACGCCCATATCTCGGAGAAGAACGACACAGTCGCGGTTCTCCGGTGTCTCGGCGCAACCGCGGGCCAGGTGCTCGCCATCTACGTCATCGAAGCGGCGACGCTCGGCTTCATCGGCGCGGCAGCCGGCGTGGTTCTCGGGATCGTAACGCAGCTTGCGCTGCCGTACGTGATTGGCGGATTCCTTCCGCTCGATGTCACCATCTCGCTCGTGCCGAGCGCGCTGTTGGTCGGGTTGGGCACCGGCATCTGGGTGGCGACGCTCTTTGCACTGCTGCCACTCCTCGGCGTCAGGCGCATCTCGCCGCTACAGACTCTGCGCCGCGAGCTCGAGCCGACGCGCGTGAAAGTCTGGCGCGATCTCCCCCGCATTCTCACTCTGGCGGCACTCCTCGCCAGTGTGGTGACGCTGGCCATCATCCGCGCCGACACCGTGATCAATGGGATAGGGATGAGCGCGGCGATCGCGGTCGCCCTCTTCGTGCTCTGGGTCAGTGCCGCCTTCATCTCGCGCATCGCGCGGGCGGTGCTGCGGCAGCACTGGCCGTTCGTCGTGAGGCAAGGCGTCGCCAATCTCTACCGGCCGGCCAATCAGACCCGCCCGGTGATGCTCTCGTTAGGCTTCGGCGTCTTCCTGATCAGCACGCTCTACGTCGTGCAGGCCAATCTCCTCCAGCGTCTGACGCTGAGCGGTGAGGCGACGAGGGCCAACCTCGCGTTCTTCGACGTACAGCAGGACCAGGTGACCGGCATGGACTCGGTCATCCGCATGGCCGAGCTCCCGATCCTTCAGCAGGTCCCGATCGTGCCCATGCGCATTGCGAGCGTGAAGGGGACGCCGATCGGTTCCTTGCCGACTGGGCGCGGAGGTTGGGCGCTCCGCCGTGAATACCGATCCAGCTATCGAGACACGCTGATCGCGTCGGAGACGCTCACCGAAGGAAAGTGGTTCTCGCGCGACGACCTGGCGCGACAGCAGCCTCCGTTTCCGGTCTCCATGGAGCGCGAGGTGGCTACCGAGCTCGGCGTGGCGGTGAACGATACTGTCGTGTGGGACATCCAGGGCGTGCGTATGCCCACGGTCATTCGCAGCCTGCGCGAGGTGAACTGGGCGCGCTTCGAGCCCAATTTCTTCGTGGTTTTTCCGCCGCGCGCCCTGTCTGAGGCACCGGCATCGTACGTCTTCCTCACGCACGCCGAGGAGCCGGCAGCACGCGCGCGGCTCCAGCGCGACGTCGTCGACCGGTTCCCGAACGTCTCGAGCATCGACCTGTCACTCATCCAGGATGTCGTGAATCGGGTGCTTACCAAGGTGTCGGTTGCCGTGCGCTTCATGGCGCTCTTCAGCGTGGTGACGGGCGCCTTGGTGTTGGTGAGCGCGGTTGCAGCCACGCGCCGTCAGCGCATGCGCGAGAGCGTCCTCCTCAAGACGCTCGGTGCCACGCGCGCGCAGATCGGCCGGATCATGTTCGCCGAGTATGCGTTGTTAGGCGCGCTGGGAAGTTTGACCGGGATGATTCTGTCGGTGGGCGGCGCCTGGGGCGTGATGCGATTCGTGTTCGAGCTTCCGTTCACGCCGGTGGTCGTGCCATTGATCATCCTCGCCGGCGCGACGATGCTGCTCACCGTTGCGATCGGACTGCTGACCGGCCGGGCCGTGTTCGCGCAGACGCCGATGGCGGCGTTGAGAGAGGCGTGACCATCGAGATTCGAGATTCGAGATTGGAGATTCGGGTTTAGCTGACAGAAAGGCCGGCGATACTCGCCGGCCTTTCTTGCTGTTTCGAATCTCGAATCTCGAATCTCGAATCTCGATGCTATTGAATTCTCGCCACCGCCACCCGTATCACCGCGGCCGGGTCCCCACCGCCCGGCGTTCTCACGTGCAGCAGCTGCTTGCCGGTCTGCGTACCCGAGAGCTCGAAGTAAGCCGCTGAGCCGCCGCGGACGTCGACCGAGCCTGACGTGTAGTTGGCACCGAATGCGACCTGGCGCGGCTCGAGGGGGAAGACGCGGCAGAAGAGCTGCTGCGCCGCGCAGAAGTCGGTGTTCATGCCGGCGAACTGATCGCGGAAGTTCCAGGTGAGGATGCTCGTCTTCTGCCCCGCGGCCTGGGTGAAGCCTGGATAGTTGTCGAGGAAGAGCGCCAGCGCCCAATCGCCGAGCATCTCATCGACCGGTCGGCCCGTCTGCGCCGCGATGTTAGGCATCCCGGCGAGCGTCGCCGACTGCGTCATGCCGCCGAGGAATGCCGGCTCCGTGGCCGCGTGGTTGTCGATCGCCCAGCGCACGAACGACCACATGCTCGCGTAGAAGTTGAAGTCGCCTGACGCGACGCGGCCCATGGGCGTGAACGTCTCGGGCGAGGTGAGGAACGTGTACAGCGTCTGAAAGTGGCGGAACACGGCGAACGGCTTGCCAATGCACTGCGTCGCCCCTTGCTGGCCGTCGGTTCGCACGTCGCAGAACAGGCTGTTCGCGTAGGTGATGTCGCCCTTCCACGGCTGGTTGTAAATCACCTGCCGGGCCCACAGCTCTTCGGAATGTCGAGCCGTGCCCTCTTCCAGCGCGGCCAGCTCGAAGCTCAACGCGTTGCGCGAGATCCGCTCGGCGAACGAGGTGATGTGCTTCACCTCGTGGATGATCGTGGACCGCATCGTCGAGAACCACTGCGACTTCGATCCCGCGCCGTTGGGATTCTGGTTTACCGGGACGATGGCGTAGAAGAACTCGCCGAAGTTACTGGAGTTGTTTCCTCCGCCGCCCTGGTACACGTGCGTGCGCGGCAGGAAGTCGCAGCTCACCACGAAGCCGGCGACGCCGCCCAGGTTGTTCACCGCGTTCGAGAACACCATGACGATCCGCTGGTCGTTGTCGGTCGCCGGATCCATTGCCAACGGATTCCCGAAGTTCGTCTGGAGGATCGGGAACATGTTGTTGTCGAATTCCTGGCCGACGGCGTTCCAGACGGTGCTCATGTCGCCGGCATCGGGGTTGGCGATGTCGGCGAGGATGATCGCTCGCGACCCGGCATATACGGTGCGCGCCGTAATCTCGATGAAGGTGTTGCAGAAGCTGCCGGAGTTGATGTCCGGAACGCGGATCGTGTTGTTGGCGCCCAGCGTCGGATTCACCGCGCGGCGAATGGTGTTAGGCACCGACGGCGACGCGCTGACGCCTGACGAGGCACGAGCGCCCGAGCGAGCGTCGTTGTACTGCTTCCGCAGTGTCGGCAGCGCCTCGGTGAGCAGACGCGTATTCGCCTCGAGGAACTTGATGTGCTTTTCATCGGCACGCCGCGCTGCCGCGATCTCGCCGAACGCATTGGCAACGGCGAGGGGTGACACTTCCCAACTCGGCGCGAAGTAGCTCGCGGCAGTGGCGGCGAGCGTCGGCACCGCTGGAATCGGATCCTGTGTCGCGATTCCCTGACCGCCACGCAACTCGACTGGGTTAGCAGGCGGCGCGTTGATGCTGGTGTTGGAGACGAAGTTATTGTAGACGGCGACGATGTAGCGGCCGCCGGTCTGCGACAGCTCGTTGCAGCGCGTGTCGGTACCGAACAGCAGGCGCTCTCCCACAGCCAAAGCGCGCTGTGTCGCGACTTGAAGCGGGTGCTGCCTCGATCCGCTAGCGCCACCCACCGTCACCTGCACGTCGACATTGCGGGACGGCTCGCACGGGAATCCGCCGGCGGCCGGGAGCTGCACGGTTAGCTCGCCCGCGTTCGCGGCGGTGACAGAGGCGGCCACACCGGCGATCGTGACCGTGTTGTTCGCTGGTATCGTGCTGAAGTTGGCCCCAGCGATCGTCGCAACACCGCCCGGGATGAGCGTCGCGGGAGCGATTGACGAGACTATCGGCGCGACCACGGTACGCACGGTGACGGGGACAGCGGTCGAGCTCACGCCTTCGCTCGTCGCGGTGACGCTGCCAGGTCCGCTCGCGGTCAGCGTCGTCGTGTTGCCTGTTGTCGGATTCACGGAGGCGCCACCGGTCGTGCTCCAGGTGATCGTTCGCTGAAGCACGTTGCCTGACGCGTCCTTCGCGGTCGCGGTGAGCTGTAAGCTTCCCGGACTGGGAACGACGACCTCGGCCGGATTTGGACTGATCTCGACCGAGGCGACGTTCACCGGGCCGGGTCCCCCGTCGTCGTCGCCGCCGCTGCTGCAGGCTCCCAGGAAGAGGACAGCAGGCAAAAGTAGACCGAATCTGCGCATGGGGGGGTCCCGAAATGATGGTTGGGCGACGGAAAAGGGGAGGCGCAACGCGACTCGCGGGACCGGCTGAGGTCCCGCGAAAGCGTCACCACTATGAAGAACTCGGTACGGATTTGCAACGCCCGGCAACGGCGCGACCAATACAGTCGCGCCGTTGCCTAGCGAACCTCAATTGATGCGCAGCACGTACAATCGGGCGCCGGCTGGCGCAGATGCGCCTCCCGAGCCTCGCATGCTGAACGTGAACGACGCGTTCCCTCCCTCGGCCGCCTTCCGATAGTAGACGCCGGTTCCGGAGCGCAGGGAGACATTCTCCGAAAGTGAGTTTCCGAGCTCGGTCACGCGAAGCGGGTAATTCCCGCCGTTGATGCCGGCCGAGGCGCTGCGGAAGTTCCAGCTGCGATATGTGTACTTGTTGTTGAGACCGGTCACGGGCAAGTCGTCCGCGAAGTTGGCGATCATCCAGCCGGCCATCAACGAATCGAAGACCACACCCGTCTTGCTTGTGAGATTGGCGACGCTGATCTCCGGGCCACCCGCCAGACGCCGCATCAGATTCGGTAGATCTCCGCCGTGATATTGGTCGGCGGAATACCTGACGAGCGCCCAAGCCGCGCCTCGATAGGCGAGATGCTCGCCGGCGCGCGTGCTGGTGGCCGCGGCGGTATCGGGACGCTGCTGCCAGAATCGCAGGCGGGCGAGATTCTGGAAGAAGAACGCGTTGAAGTCAGGCGTGCCGCGCGATGTGACGTCGGCGAAGGTGAGGTTCTGGAACTCGCCAAAGCCGAACAGCGCGCGACCAACGAAGTCCTCCGCCATGTGCGAGAGTGCTTCGTCGAGCCAGGTTGCCTCGAAGGCAGAGGCGACTCCCTCGGTCAGACGGCGCCCGGCGTTGATCATGTGCTGGAACTCGTGCGCGATCGTGCCGCGCGTTCCCTGCCTCACCGATGAAGCCGACCGCTGGTTGTTGTTGATGGAGCCCGTGGGGTCCGGAACGAGGAGGTAAAAGATCTCCGCCTCGTTGCTTTGCGTGCACGATTGCTGCGGCGGGCCGGTGCGCGGAAAGAGATCGCCGGACCAGAAAAATCCGCCGACGAATCCCGTCGTGTTAGGCGGCGTCAGGCGGTTCACTTCGGGTGTGTACAGAATCAGGATTCGGCCGTTCACATCGAAATCCGACGGGTTACCGAAGTACCGCGTGACAGTCGGGTAGATCAGGTTGTCGAACTCGGCCGCGATCTCGGCAAAGTCGGTGTCGGTGAAGCCGCCGGCCGGTGCCGTGTTGTCCTGGAGGATCACGACGCGAGTGGTCACCGCCTTCACCGTGGCGTTCACGGTGATGAAGTCCTCGCAGAGGTCATCGCCATTGTCGTCAGGCACGCGGATCTG
>DATFBY010000119.1:0-9344 GCA_035253585.1 Gemmatimonadaceae bacterium
CAGGATCCGGCGCTGCGGCGCAAGCATGGTCTGCCGGCGCTACCCCGGGCAGCCACGACCGCGCGGCCCGCGATTGGCCGTGGATGGGCGACGTCGGACATCACCGTGTCGACGTCGGCTGATCAGACGCCGCTCGCACCGGGCAACAAGGTCTCCGACGTCGTGCGCGGCAGCAGGCGCGTCGCCCGCTTCGTCTCGGATGTGCCCGTGCATCCGCGCTTCTCGGTTCAGTCGGCGCGCTACGCGGAGAAGCACCGGCGGCACGCCGGCATCGACCTCGCGGTCTACTACCATCCTCGTCATGCGTGGAACGTCGACCGCATGCTCGACGCGCTCGCGGCGTCGCTCGACTACTACCAGGCGAGCTTCGGTCCGTATCCCTTCGACCACGCCCGGATCGTCGAATTTCCCAGCTATAACGAGTTCGCTCAGGCTTTGCCCGGTACGATCCCGTATTCGGAGACAGTGGGGTTCATCTCCGATTTCGACGAGCCGGATCAGATCGACTACGTCACCTATCTGACCGCGCACGAGATGGCGCATCAGTACTGGGCGCATCAGGTCGTGGGGGCGGACATGGAGGGGCGAGAGGTGCTGTCCGAGACGCTCTCCCAGTATTCGGCGCAGATGGTGATGAAGAAGCTCCGCGGCAAGGATTACATGCGCCGCTACCTGCAGTACGAGCTCGACCGCTATCTCGAGGGGCGAGCATATACCGGCGGCGCGGAGCCCGCGCTCGTCCGCGTGGCCGGGGAGGACCACGTCACGTACCGCAAGGGAGCGCTCGTCATGTACATGCTCCAGGAGCGGCTGGGCGAGGACGCGGTCAACCGGGCGCTGAGGAATCTGCTGCAGCGCTACAGGTTCAAGGGAGCGCCCTACCCGCACTCGCTCGATCTCGTCGCCGCGTTGCGCGCGGAAGCGAGAACAACCGAAGAGCAGACACTGATCACCGACCTCTTCGAGCGCGTCACGCTGTACGATCTGAAGGTCAGCCAGCCGACGGCGGTGCGGCGCCCCGACGGCAAATGGGATGTGACGGTGCCGGTCGAGGCGAAGAAATTCTACGGGGAGACGGAGACGCCACTCGCCGAGCGGATCGAGATCGGCCTTTTCACCGCCGAGCCCGGCCGCGACGTCTTCGACGAATCGAAGGTGCTCGTCATGGAACGCCGGCCGGTCCGCTCCGGTAAGCAACTGCTCAAGTTCGTGAGCGACACGAAGCCGACCCATGCTGGCGTCGATCCGTACAATTTCTACATCGACCGGAACGCCGCTGACAACGTGCTGCCGGTGATCTGAAACAGGATTCCGAGCCTGAGCATGTCGCGCGCATGCCGCTCCAGCACTGAACCGCCCGTTCGAGAGTGTCTTGGCCGTCAAGCCTAATACAAATACTTGCATGAGGCTTCCCTCACACACCCTCGCGGCTTCGCGGAGGAACGTTGAAGCGTCGGTACCGATCCCGTGAAACGGGCCTGACCTCCACGCGCACGCCCACCCGAGCGAGCATGTCGATGAGCGTCTCACTATTGAACTTCTCGATGTGTCGGTTGAGCAGATTGCTCGCCCGCGGTTGCGAGATCCCGAAGATGTGAACGAGCGCCGGCCAACCGAGTTGGTCATCGCGGGCAATATCCAGCAGGAGGTCGAGGAGCTTCCCGCGGACGCGCATGTGTTCCATCTCCGGGCCGCCGAATCGCGAGTGCCGCTGTTTCATCGGCCCACGCTGCGGCGGCAGCGCTCCGGTTGCGTCATCGAACGACGCCGACTCGGCGCATCCGGCCAACATCCTCCTTTACGGTGTCACCGCGGCAACACGTGCGCGAAGTCCACCTGATCGATGGCGGTCTGACCGAGCGAGCCGAACCACCGCTGCGCCTCCGCGGTCCGGCCGAGACTGCGCAGGAGCTCCCCGCGCACGTACCGCTCCAGCGCCTGGCTGCCGAGCGGAGAATCGAGCAGACCCTCCGAGATCGTTAGGCGTCCGCGCTCGAGCCGCTCCAGCGCCGCCTCACGCTCGCCACGCGCGGCCAGCACATGCCCGCGCACGCTCTCGCTCAGCCCGCGCGCCAGCTCGCGCGCTTCCCACTCCGCCGAGCCGGGCGCGCCGCGGAGTGTCGCCAGCCGCCGCGCGTCGCGTTCTGCACCCTCGAAATCCCCCAGTCGTATACGAAGCAGCGCCAGATAGTACAGCCGCACGTGGTCGTGGAGACCATTGAAGACGGCGAAGATCGGGAACGTCGTCGTTGGCGCCCTTCCATCCCATCGCTCGAGCGTATCGCGAGCGGATTCCAGCACCTCGCGCGGAGCGGGCACGAAGGGAAGGGTAAGAATCCGAGCACGAGTCTCGAGGGCGATCACAGGCACGATCGGCACGACGCTGTCGACGTGAGAAAGCGCCTCACGCCAGCGGCCGCGCGCCACCGCGAGATCGGCGAGGTGCAGATGTCCAATGGCGCGGAATTCCGGCGCGCGCGACGGCTCGAGAAGGAGCCTGCTGATTCGCTCAGCTCCATCCAGATCGCGCACGTAGAGCGCCACACGCATCGCGGTCACTCGCACGACCTCGTCCTTTGCGCCGCGCAGCTGGCCTACCGCCGCTCCCTGCGCCACCGTGTCGCGAAGTACGAACGCGCGCTCGGCGTCGAGCTCGGGCACCTCGGACGGGTGCGTCTGCGGCAGCAGCTTCTCGATCAGCGAATCGGCCTCGGCCGCTCGCCGCTCCCACATGGCGATGCGCATCAAATGAAGCAGCGCGCCGCGGTGCTCCGGCTCGAGCGCGAGCACGTGCTCGAACGCTTCGCGCGACTCGGCGAACGAGCGGCCGCGAGCGGGGTTCCCGTGGTAGAGCAGATCACCCAGCTGATACCACCCTTCGACTTCGTCGGGGTAGTTGGCGACGAGATAACGATACTGCGCCTCCGCCTGGTCCAGGCGGCCGGTGCGAAACGCTTCGTACGCCTCGACGAGGAGCCGTGCGCGCCGCGTGAGGCGCGACGCGAACCTGACGGCGCGACGACTGCTGTTGACGACCGAATCCCACCCGCCGTGCGCAGCCCACAGGGCGGTGTTGCTGAGCTGGTAGTGGGCAAGCGCGAAGGTGCTGTCGCCCAGCGCGGCGCGCTCGAACGCTGCGACTGCCGCCTCGTAGCGTGCCTCGCGGTAGTGGGAGACGCCCTCGAGATACGCCTTGAGCGCTGGGAGCGACGTCGTCGTATGCGCGGCAAGTCCGGTGAGCCGGTCGGGCGACTCCTCGGGATATCCCGCGAGCAGCTTTCGGGTGAGCTCGTCCACCAGCCTGAAGAGGTCGGCGCTTGGCCCCTCGACGGTGCCGCGAGCGAGCGCGCCACTGCGGCGCTGGTCGTACAGTGCGGCGTTGATACGCAATCGATCGCCGGCGACGACGGCGTCGCCGAGAACGAAGAGTCCCGCGCCAAACCGACTGGCGAGCGCGCGCGCACCGGGGAGCGTCGTTAGGTCTTCCGGGTCGGTCTTCGCCGATTCGACCAGCAGGGCCCGTGGATCAACGGCGCGCAGTGACCCGGCCCCGTCGAGGTTCGTGCTGAGGAGATCGACCATCCCGTTCGCCAGGAACTGGACGCCGTCCCCGCCGCTCACGGCGAAGGGGATGACCGCGACGGTGTTCGCCGAGAATGGCACGCTCGCTTCGCGACTTTCGACGAAGACGCCGAGCGCGGTCACGATGAAGAGGATGGCGAGCGCTGGGATCACGAGGCGCGGACGCCACCGGCGTCGTTGATGCACCGATGCGGGCTCCGTCACCACCGTGGTGATCGGTGGAGGCACCGAAGGCGGAACCGGGCGCGAGCCGACACGCGCGGTGAGGTCGGCGCCCAACGCGGCAACCCGCGCGCTCGGCATGAGCTGGAACTCACGCTCGAGCCGCACCCGCAGGCGATGGTACTCATCGCGGGCGCCGAGCTCCGCCTCGGGGGTGCCTGGCGCCTCGAGCGCCTTCAATCGATGGATGGCGGCGTCTTCCGACAGCGGATCGACGTCCAGCCATCGCGCGGCCACGGTCGCGCATTCCTCCCACCGGCCAGCATCCCGAAGACTGGCGCACCGCAGGCGGCACGCCTTGACGAAGAGGTCGTGGAGATGTTTGCGCTGGCGCTCGACCCAATGCTCGAAGCGCGCCGACCCGCCGACGTATACGCCCTCGAGAAACTCGCCACCGTAGAGCTCGATTGCCCGCTCGTACTCCTGACGTTGCACGGCCGTCGCGAAGTCCGTCGCGTCGACAGCCACCGGGGCGCCGGGGGCCAGCGCAACCTCCGACCGCCCGATGGATATGGCGTCGCGCCCAACCACACGCCTGAGGTGGGAGAGAGCGTCGCTCAGGGAATGGCGGGCTCGCGTCTCCTCCTGATCACCCCAGAACATCTCCACCAGCACATCGCGCGAGAGCGGGCGACGCTCGAGGGCGAGCACCGCCAACACGGCGATCTTGCGTCGCCGTTTCTGGAGCGACTCCTCCTCGGTGCCATCCGGCGCGAGGAGCGCCAGACGTCCGAGCGTGATGAGTCGAGAGGTGTGGGGCGAGGGGGAGTCCATGCGTCGGCGCGATGCGGCCCGCCAAAATGAGCGGAGGACCGGGGGCGCGCAACGGCGAGCCCATCAAAACTCCGATGCCCCAACGTGTTGACGGTGTTGAGGCGGTGTCGAGATCGGCCCCCACATTTCTCGCCGCTCGGGGGGCAATTCGTCAGTGAGGAGATGGAGATGATGAGACTGGTGGTCGCGCTCGCGCTCCTGGTGGGAGCGAGCCAGCTGGCTATGCCGGCGCACGCGAACGCGCAGATCCTGAAGAAAATCCGGGACCAGGTGGAGAAGAAGGTCGAAGCGTCAAAGGCCAGGGCTGACAGCGCTGCCGTGGCCCGCGCCGGCCGTACGGTGGACTCCACCCTCGCCAAGACCGGGCGCGTCCTGGACACGGCGGTGAGCAAGACGGCCGGCGTTGCCGACGCAGTTGTCAGCAAGACGGGGGAAATCGTGTCGAGCGCCGCGGGCGCGTTGAGCGGCGCCGAGGACGAAGAGAAGCTCGTCGCCGAGCTCGAGAAGGGACGGTTGGTCCTCGCGGAGGTGAGTTTCGTCGAGGGGACAGGCGAGCTCGCCGAATCCTCGGAGCCCCACCTCCAGCGCCTCGCGAAGGTTCTCCGGGATCAGTCAGCAACCTTCGTGATCGAGGGGCATGTGGACGACGGGGGGAACGCCGCCACCAACCAGGCTCTCTCCGAAAAACGCGCGGCGGCCGTGAAGGCGCGCCTCGTCACCGCCGGTGTGCCCGCCGAGCGGCTGTTCGCCATGGGTCTCGGCGCCACGCGGCCGCCGGCGGACCCTAACGCGAGCTACGCGCGCATCGAAGTCGCCCGCATGAAATGAACGTCGTCTCGATGCACTACCACCATTCATTCAATACGAGGTCTCGCATGCGCTGCCGCTTACGTCACCTAACTCTCGGCCTGGGGCTGGTACTCGCTCTGACAATGCCGGCCGAAGTTATCGCCGCCCAGTCCTGCACGCTCGAGTACTACCGAGCCGATAACATGTGGGAGAGCTGGGGAAGCGGGAACCTCGGGGCCGAGACGATCACGCTTCAGCCGGGGCAGAAGAAGAGCTTCACTACCGACTGGGCGTATGAGAAAAAGCGAAACGACGGCACGACCTACTACGGCAGCCACCTGCGTTTCGCCGTCAACCGTGGCACTGGCTCGGTGCAGGTGCGAGTTCGCGGGCCGATGCTGATCCTCATCAAGCCGGCCGGTCTCGTCCTCGACGCGAGATCGGGAATCATGGTCAACGTGAACAACGTGACGCACTACGTACGAGCGTACGGGTTGAGCGACGTGCTCAGACTCGGAGGCTTGCACGTCCTTCGGCCAGGCGACATGGCCGTGTACAGACATGATCTGGCGGAGATCGGCTGCCCGGGCGCCGAGACCACCAACACGGCGCCGCCCGCGCTGCCGGAGCCGCCGCCTCAGCCGGTCCTGCTCTCGCTCACCGGCACGCCAGCCACGCCGACGACGACCACGCTCGCGGTCACGGTCGCGGCTCAGGATGCGAAGACGAATGCGCCTCTCAGTGGCCAGGTAACGATCAACGGCGTTGCCGGTGCAACCGGTCAGGCGATCACCTACAACCGCTGCAGTGACACGATCGAGCTCGAGGACACGCGCGGCGTCACGCGAACGCGAACCGTTCGCGTGCCGTGCGAAGGCACGGTGAAGATCGCCGGCTATCCTGACACGTACTTCACATTCTGACCCGACCATGAACCGTGTTGCGCTCATGGCGACGGCCGCAGTCGCCACCCCCTTCATCAGCCTAACGGCCCAGCGTCCGCTGCCGGGGGGCACCGAAAACGTTGCAATTCCATCCCTGGCGATCGACGCGCGTCAGAGTGGTCCCGCCGAGATCACCATCTCGTGGTCGACGCTGCGGGGTGTCTCCACCTACTACATTTCGCGGCTCGCTCCTCCGTCGGGTTGGCAACGACTCTACCCGGCGAACGCGACAGACACGGTCTTCATCGACCGCAACGTGGCAGTGGGCCGCAAGTACACCTACCAGGTCGCGGCCCAGTTGGGTGCCAGGGTCACGCCACGCGTTACCTCCGACACCATCCTCGTTGCTGAGAGCTTCGTCGCCACTCCGGTGTCGGATAGTGCCCCGCCAGCGACTGAAGTCCCCGACCGGAACGCCATCGTGGAGCGTGCCTACATGACTGGGCGAGCGAGGCACACGCGGTGGTGGCTCAAGGGTGAGCGGCTGTGGCGAGCGCGGTGGATCGAGACGGCCATGGGATCATCCCTCACCGAGCAGGAGCTTGTCACATCGTGGCGCCACATCGCGACGGCAGCCGTGCTCTATGGAGCCGTGCTCTCGCGAGCGCCTAACGGCGAGGAGCTATCCCGGCAGATCGCCCTGCTCGCCGCAGGGAAGGACTGGCGTGTGATCTGGCGCGAGCTGGCCCAGTCACCGGAGCGCGAGCAGCGGTTCGGCTTCTGGGCGTCGGCGCCTATGTCGCTTCAGGACGCGAAGGCCACCTTCGGCTTTCCGACGTTACGCACGGCGGAGCAGTGCTTCGGTGGTGTGGGGCCAAAGTGCGAAGGCGGCGTGCCCGACCTGTACGCCTGGGTGCACCCGCGGTGGCACAACTACTTCACGATGCCCGACGGTACCGAGATGGCCTACGTCGAGATGGGCGTCGTGGTCGGCAGCATCCTGCACGACAACGTGTGCATGGACGCGCAACAGGGAACCGCGATCGCGTGTCAGGGGTGGGAGCTCGTCACCGATCTCACCAAGCACGGTGGCGTTCCGGGCGCGCTCGAGTGGCACAAGGCGACCTGGAACGTGATCGACGGGCGCGGGTGGCGTGCGGTGTTCGGTCCGTATCCAACGAACATGTCCGCGCGACGGTCGTGGTACGACGACGTCCGTCCGGTGCGCGCGCGCCGGACGATGATGGCGGCCCCGGTGGGCCCACTCGGGCTTCCGATTCTCGACCAGCCGTACCGCGGTCAGGAGCGTCGCGCGACGATCGTGCTGACGGCGCCGCCGGGCACGAAGCTCGACGGCACCGACGCCGCCTTTTGCACGAGCAAGAAATTCAAATCCGAAGAGAGTCCGCTCGCGAAGGCGCCGCTCGGCACATGCTGGTGAACGTCGACTGCGGAGCTCGTGGTCAGAGGTCAGGCCTCAGGGGGTGTGAGGGAAGGGTGTCAGAGGGAACTGCCTGAAACCCCTGATCCCTGATCCCTGACCACCAGCTCCTTGTCTCACACAACACAGGAGTCCTCATGCTCAGAAAATTCATTCTCGTCGCGATGCTGCTCACCGCCCCCAGCCTCGTGCACGCCCAGCTCGGGAAGATCATCAAGCAGAAGGCCACCGAGCGGGTCGCTCGTAAGGCAGGCGAGCAGGCTGGGGTTACTCAGCGAACACAGACGCACCACGCGGAGCGCTACACGGAAGCAACGATCGGTCAGGAGCTGGACGAGGCAACCCTCAACGCGGTCCTGCGCGGAATGAATGCGGTGCAGCGCGAGTTCGCTGGCGTGCAGGCCGATCGCGTTCGTCTATCGAATCGCGTCAACGAGCTGCTGCCAACCGCAATCCCACAGGATTCGGCGTGGCGAGAGCGTCACTCGCGCGTCGAGCAATGTCAGCGAGACTACACGGATGAGCTGATGCGGAGACGCCAGGCGGACCTTCAGGCTCGAGCGGTTGTGCCGTCGATGAGCCAGGAACAAATCCGTCTCATGATGGCCCTCAACGACTCGGGAACGCAGGCTGCTCAGCGGGGCGATTCCGTGGCAATGGAGCGGCTCAATCGGCGCATGTTGAAACTGACGACCGGCATCGACGTTGCGGCCGACAGCGCCGCCGCGGCGAGACGATGCGGAGAGCTCCCCGGCCGTCCCGCCGTTGCCCTCGAGCTCGAGCGGGTTCGCGCGCAGATCGACACCCTGATGGTGAAAGAGCGCACGATTCAGGAGCAAACGCTGCCGAACGCCGCTCGGGCGAGCGGGCTTCCCCCGCAGCGGTTTGCGCTCGCGCGCGAGCGCATCCTCACCTGGTACATGGACCAGTCGGGCGACGGTGACATGTCGAGGTGGTCGCGGCGGGAGCGCGAGATGTTCGAGCGTCGCCGCGAGGAGATTCGCCAGGCCCTTGGCTTCGTCAAGTAGGCGCTGCACGATGTCCATTCGCCACGTCATGCTCACAGCGTTGCTCGTCGCGCTAGCACCGCAGTCCGACGAGCTTCCGCATTCGTCGCTTCGCGTCCGTGATCGCGGCGTCTGGCGCACCTGGTGGCGATCCGCGGACGCGCCTGCTCGGTGGGATGAGCGAGCACTACTCGCCCGTCACATCGCGTGGCAGCGCGCGTCCGATGGTGTCGAATGGGGAGAGCTGCTGATCGCCGGGACCGGCGAGGCGTGGCGAACACGAGTCGTCATTGCGCGAGTAGATCCGGCGCGGGTGCGGATCACGCTCGACACGGCGTTCACCGACGAATTTCGAGCGGAGTGGCGCGCGGAACGCGCATCACCCCGCGCACTGCTCGCGGTGAACGCCGGTCAGTTTCTCGAGTCGCTGCCGTGGGGATGGGTCGTGCTCGATGGCCGCCAGTTTCTGCCGCCCGGTGTTGGCCCCCTGTCCAGCGCGGTGATCGCCGATACTTCTGGTGTTGTGCGATGGCTACACGGAACGAGCGCGGTCGATTCCGCCGCCGGTGCGCTGCGGTCTGCATCGCAGCGAGCCGGCGTCGCCGCCCGCGGCGTGTGGGCTTTCCAGTCATATCCAACGCTGTT
>DATFBY010000120.1:0-7658 GCA_035253585.1 Gemmatimonadaceae bacterium
GTCACGCAGCCGTCAGCACCACCGCCCTCCCCCTCGTCACGATCACCGTATGCTCATGATGCACCGCCAGCGCCCGATTGTGCGTGCGGAGCGTCCAGCCGTCGGGCTCCTCGACCACTCGCGCAGGGCGCGAGGAAACCAACGGTTCGATGGCTAGCACCTGTCCTTCGCGGAGCCGCCCACGCGTGAGCGGCGAGTAGTAGTTAGGCACGGCCGGCTCTTCGTGAATGCGACGGCCGACGCCGTGGCCGGTGAGATCCCGGATGACGCTGAATCCGTGGCGCATCACCTCGTCTTCCACCGCCCGGCCGATCTCCGAGAGCGCGATGCCGGCGCGCGCGACACGCATGGCGCGAGCGAAGGCGACGTGCGCACAGCGACGAAGACGCCGTCCCTCGTCACTCGACGGCGGCAGCAGCACGGTCTCGGCGCTGTCCGCGATGAAGCCGTCCAGCTCCGCCGTCACATCGATCTTGAGGATGTCCCCACGCTCGAGCTTGCGCGGGCCAGGGACACCGTGCACGACTTCGTCGTTGAGGCTAATGCAGCTGAAACCCGGGAACCCGTACGCCAGCTGCGGCGCCGAGCGAGCGCCCGCGCGACGAAGGAATCGCGCGCCGAGATCGTCCAGCTGCTCGGTCGTCATGCCGACGCGCGCTGCATCGCGCATGTACCTGCGCGCGCGTGCGACGAGCTGACCGACGCGCGTCATCCCCTCCAAGTCCGATCGAGAGCTGATCGTCACTTCATCCCTCCCGCTCCTCGTACTGATCCTTGAGACGCGAGACGACGTTTGGATCCGCCAACGTCGTGGTGTCGCCTAACGCGCGTCCTTCGGCGATGTCACGCAACAGACGTCGCATGATCTTTCCGGAGCGCGTCTTCGGCAGGTCGGCCGAGAAGAGAATGTCGTCGGGGCGGGCGAGTGCACCGATCTTCTGAGCGACGTGCTCGCGCAGCTCATCGCGCAGCGCGGGCGTGGCGCTGCGTCCTTCGCGCAACGTGACGAACGCGGCCAACGCCTGGCCCTTGAGATCGTGCGCCCTGCCGACCACCGCGGCCTCGGCGACCGCCGGATGATCTACTAACGCCGATTCGACTTCCATGGTGCCGATGCGATGCCCGGCTACGTTGAGCACGTCGTCGACACGTCCCAGAATCCAGAAGTAGCCGTCTTCATCGCGCTTGGCGCCGTCTCCCGGGAAATATAGATCCGGGCGACCAGGCCACTTGGAGAAGTACGTCTGCACGTACCGCTCGTCGTCGCCCCAGATGGTGCGCAGCATCGAAGGCCAGGGCTTGGTGATGGCCAGCAGACCGCCGCCCACCGGAATGCTCTTGCCATTCGCGTCGAGAAGGTCGGCCGAGATACCGGGGAAGGGAATCGTCGCGCTCCCAGGTTTCGTCGATGTGAGACCAGGAAGCGGCGTTATGAGAATCGCTCCCGTTTCCGTCTGCCACCACGTGTCGACGATCGGACAGCGGCCTTTGCCGATCTGTTCCTGATACCACATCCACGCTTCGGGATTGATCGGCTCGCCGACGGAGCCGAGTAGACGAAGACGCGAGAGATCGTGTCGCGCCGGGTGCTGATCGCCCCACTTCATGAACGCGCGAATCGCGGTGGGCGCCGTGTAGAACACCGTCACGCCATAGCGTTCGCAGATTTCCCAAAAGCGATCCTTGTCCGGCCAGTCCGGCGCTCCTTCGTACACCACGCACGTGGCGCCGCAGGCCAGCGGTCCGTACACGAGATATGAATGTCCCGTCACCCAGCCGACGTCGGCGGTGCACCAGTACACGTCGTCCGGGTGAAGATCGAAGACGATCTTCGTCGTGGCCGCGCAGCAGGTGAGATATCCACCGGTGGTATGCACGATCCCCTTCGGCTTCCCGGTCGTGCCTGACGTGTAGAGGATGTAGAGCACATCCTCGGCGTCCATTGCTTCGGGCTCCCGATACAGTGGCGCGTCTTCCATCAGACGGTGCCACCAGTGATCGCGTCCTTCGCGTATCTGCGCGAAAGCTTCGTCGCCCGCCGCGCCCGGGCGCCGCTGGACCACGACGACGTGCTCGATGGACGGCGTCTCTTCCAGCGCTTTGTCGGCGTTGCGCTTGAGTGGTACCACCTGGCCGCGTCGATAGCCTCCGTCCGCCGTGATCAACACCTTTGCCTTCGCGTCGTTGATCCGATCGCGCAGCGATTCGGCGGAGAAGCCTCCGAACACCACCGAGTGGATCGCGCCGATGCGCGCACACGCGAGCATGGCGATCACGACTTCCGGGATGAGCGGGAGATAGATGGCGACCCGATCGCCGCGGCGTACGCCCAGCCGCTCGAGCACGTTGGCGAACTTGTTGACCTCTCGATACAGATCCCAGTAGGTCAGCGTGCGTCGATCGCCCGGCTCGCCTTCCCAAATGAGCGCGGCTTTGTTTCGGCGCTCGGTGCGGACGTGCCTATCAATGCAGTTGGTCGATGCGTTCAGCTTTCCGCCGATGAACCACTTGGCGCGTGGCGGCTTCCACTCGAGCACGGTCTTCCAGGGTTCGATCCACTCGAGCTCTCGCGCGCACTCGGCCCAGAATCCTTCCGGGTCGCGCGTCGCGCGCTCATAGATGCCGGAGTCGTTGATCACTGCGCGCGCCTGGAACGCCGGCGGCGGGTCGAACTTTCGGTTTTCCGTGAGAAGAACGTCGATGTCGGTCATTGAGAAAGCGGGAAGCGGGAAGCGGGAAGCGTGAGGCGCGTGCGTGTTCCCGAGCCGAATCTGGCGGCGCGGCAGCGGGCTTCGCAATCGCTTCCCGCTTCCCGCTTTCCGCTTCCCGCCGTACTCTTCGAGCGTGACGGACACTCCCTCTCCGCATCCCGAGGTGCACCCGGAGCCCGATTACGACCCGGTGCATCGATTTTCGTCATGGTTAGGGAAGATGGGAAAAGCGGAGGCGACGATCGACGCGTATCACTCCGACGTCGCGGATCTCGTTCGCGCGTACGCCCCGCGGCCGGTCACCGATCTGCAACAGCGCGAGCTGGCGGATTATCTCGCGGCGCGCACTGCTCACGAGAGCTGGTCGGCGCCGACGGTCCGGCGACATCTCCAGGGGATCAAGGCCTTCTATCGATATCTCGTTTCCGATGAAGGGCTGCGTCCACCCGGTCCCGCGGAAACGCTCATCGAGCCCGTGCCCGAGCCGAAGGTACCGCACGTCATCGATCAGACCGACGTGGAGCGCATCTTCACGCATTTGCAGCTCAAGGCGAAGCGCGAGAACAGCGCGGAACGAATGGACCTCGCGCTCTACGGACTCTGCTACCACGGTGCGCTCCTCATCTCCGAGGCGATCGGTCTCACGATGGACGCCGTGCGTGGTGGACCATCGGTCATGCACCTCGAGGTGGTGGGTCGGCGCGGTGAAGAGACCGACGTGCGCATCGATGGACGCGCCGCGCGCTGGCTCTCCGCCTGGCTGCACCAGCGTCCGGCGCCGAAGCGCGCCGCGCACCGGCCGTTCGTGTTCATCCATCCTGCGACGCGCGTCCACACCTCCCGCCAACGCGCGTGGGACCGTCTGAAGCGCATCGCTCGCGCGGCCGGCCTCGACGAGGACGTCGCCGCCGCCATCACCCCCCATTCGCTGCGCCATTCCTACGCGGCGCACCTGGCCGCGCGCGCCGTCGGCGTCGCCGATCTCCGCCAGGCGCTGCGCCAGCGCAGCCCTCGACACGCCGCCAAGTACGTGAAACTGGTGAGCGGCGCCTAACAATGCAGGATGCTCATGCATCCGTTGGGCCGGCGATCGAGACCGATCAGCTCCGGCGGTGGTTCGGCGGGCGGCGCGCCGTCGATGGCGTCACCTTCACCCTGGGCGTGGGGGAGTGCCTCGCGCTCTTCGGCCCGAACGGCGCCGGAAAGACGACGCTCCTTCGCATTCTCGCTGGGCTGCTGAAGCCCACATCCGGTAGCGCGCGCGTGGACGGTGTGTCATTGCCCGGCGGCGCTGCGGCCCGTGCCACGGTCGGGTTGATCTCCCACCACAGCATGCTGTACGGCGCCCTGACCGCGCTCGAGAACGTCGAGCTCTCGGCGAAGCTCTTCGGCGTGGCCAATGCTCGTCAGGCAGCGGAGCGTGCGCTCGCGCGAATGCGCGTCGACCACCGCGCTCACGTGCCGGTTCGCGCGCTGAGCCGCGGGATGCAGCAGCGCGTCTCCATCGCTCGAGCCACGGTGCACGCGCCGCGTGTACTCCTGCTCGACGAGCCGTTCACCGGCCTCGACGAAGCGGGCGCCGCGGCACTGACCGAGCTCCTGGGCGAGCTCCGAGCCGGCGGCGCCACGTTGGTCCTGGTGACACACAATCTGGCCGAGGGTCTGACGCTCGCGACGCACGCGGCCATCATGACCGAGGGGCGCTTCGCGCGATACGAACAGCGGGCACAGCTCGATGCGCAACGATACGCGGCGGCGTACCGCGAGCTGGTGGTGGCACGTGGCGCCTAGCCTTCTCTCCGCTGCGGTCACGATCGCGCGCAAAGACCTGGCGATCGAGTTCCGCACACGCACCGCCTTCTTCAGCGCGCTGGTCTTCGCGCTGCTGGCGATCGTGATCTTCTTCTTCGCCTGGGACCCTACCGCCGTCGGCGCGATCGATCTCGCGCCCGGAGTCCTGTGGGTGATCTTCGCCTTCTCCGGGTTGCTCGGTCTCCAGCGAAGCTTCGGCGTCGAGCAAGCCGATCGCGCGATCGACGCTCTCCTGGCGTCGCCATCACCTCGCGAAGCGATCTACCTTGGGAAGGCCATGGCGAATCTCGTTTTCGTCGCCGCGGTACAGGTGGTGGCCATCCCGGCTGTCGCGCTCTTCTACAACATGCCGATCGCCGGCCAGTTGCTCCCCATTGCTGCGATTGCGCTGCTCGCGGCAGTCGGGCTGGTCGCGGTCGGAACACTCTTCAGCGCCATGGCGGTAAATACACGGCTCGCCGAGCTGCTACTGCCCGTCTTGTCTCTGCCGTTCTTTGTGCCGATCGTGATGCCCGCCGCGCAGGCGACCACGCGCCTCCTGGCGGGTCGTCCCCTCGCCGACGTTGCCAACTGGCTCCGCATCCTCCTGGCCTTCGACATAGTTTTCGTGGCGGCCTGTATGCTGGCGTTTCCGTTCACCATCGAAGAATGACGGGCACGATTACTCCGGAATCAACTCGTACGCGCGACGGCGACATCACGGCGGCGGCCGTGCGCGCGTCTCGCTCGGGCGTCGATTGGCTCTTGATCCTCGCCGTTCTCGCCGTCGCGACGACGTACGCGCGCGCAATCTGGTTCACGCCGATCGAGCTACGGCAAGGGCCAGCGCAGAAGATCTTCTACCTTCACGCACCGGCCGCTTGGGTGGCGCTGTTCCTCGCGTTCGGGCTTACGGCAGTAGCCGGTCTCCTCTACCTCTGGCTTCGCGATTTCCGCCTCGACCGCATCGCCGAGAGCAGTGCCGAGGTCGGCGTCGTCTTCGCGACCGTCGTGCTCGTGACCGGCCCCATTTGGGGGAAGCCCGTGTGGGGCACCTGGTGGACCTGGGACGCTCGACTCACGCTCACACTTTTCATCTGGTTCATCTATCTCGGCTACCTCGTGCTGCGCGGAGCGATCGAGGACCGCGCCATGCGCGCGCGCTACTCGGCCATCCTCGGCGCGTTAGGCGTGCTGCTCGTTCCATTCATCCATCTGAGTGTCTACCTGTTTCGTACGCTCCATCCGCAGCCGATCATCCTCAAGCCGAGCCGACCTTCGCTGCCTAGCGAGATGCTGACCACCTTGTTGGTGGCAATCGCGTCGTTCACGCTGCTCTATGCCGCGCTGGTACGCGTGCGGTACCGCCTGGCGACGATGCGGGATGCGATCGAGCTGGAGAGTGGGCGATGACACCCGACAACGCGGTCTACTACCATGCGGCGTACATCGCCGCCGGCGCCATCTACGTCGTGTACATCCTGACTCTCCTCTGGCGCGTCGGACGTGCACGCCAACGGCTGCGCGAGCTCGCCGGCGAGAGTGAGCGCCAGGGCGCGTGAGCGGCATCGTTCATCTCGTTGGCGCAGGCCCGGGCGATCCGGGCCTTTTGACTGTGCGCGGGCGCGACTTACTCCGAAGCTGCGATGCAGTAGTGCACGACGCGTTGGTGAGCCGCGAGCTGCTCGACGCCGAGCTGGCGGCGCGCGTGACGCCACCGGAGCTATATGACGTCGGGAAGCGCGGTGGCGCGCCATCCACCCGCCAGGATGAGATCAACGCGCTCCTGGTACGCCTAACGAGTGAGGGGAAGCGCGTCGTAAGGCTCAAGGGCGGGGATCCCTATGTCTTCGGGCGCGGCAGCGAAGAGGCGCAGCACCTGGCCGCCGAAGGAATTCCGTTCGAAGTGGTGCCGGGAGTCACCGCCGGAATCGCCGCCGCCGCGTACGCCGGAATACCGGCCACGCACCGCGGACTGTCGACTTCAGTCACCCTCGTCACCGGACACGAGGACCCGTCGCGCGAAGAGTCCGGCACCGACTGGACCGCACTCGCTCGCGCTGGTGGAACGATCGTCTTGTACATGGCGGTGAGCCGTCTGGCACCGATTACCGAAGCGCTCATCGCCGGTGGGCTCGCACCCGAGACACCCGCCGCCACGATCGAGTGGGGCACGCATCCGCGCCAGCGCACCATCGTCGCCACGCTGGCGGATATCGTCGAGCACGCGATCGCGGCCGGCATCGGAGCGCCCGCCATAACGGTCATCGGGAACGTCGTGTCCCTGCGCCGGGAGATCGCATGGTTCGACCGGCGGCCGCTCTTCGGACGCCGTATCGTCGTCACCCGTGCTCGCGCCCAGGCGTCCGAGCTGGCCGCGCGACTGAGAGCGCTCGGCGCGGACGTCCTCGAGGCGCCATCGATCCGCATCGAGCCGCTCGATGCGCGACCGCTTCTCGAGCGACTCGGTCATCTCGCCGAGTATCAGTGGATCGTCTTCACCAGCGTCAATACGGTCGACATTGTGTGGCAGGCTCTTCGTAGCGCCGGCCTCGACGCGCGCGCGGTCGCGCGGACGAAGATCGCAGCGATCGGCGCGGCCACCGCGGAAGCGCTCGCCGAGCACGGACTGGTTGCCGACGTACTGCCCGAGCGCTCGGTGGCTGAGGGCCTGGCGGATGCGCTCAAGGCGCGTGACGATGTGAAGGGCGCCCGTGTGCTCTACCCGTCGGCCGAGGGCGCGCGCGATGCGTTGCCAAGAGCGCTCGGCGAGATGGGTGCCAGCGTCGACCGCGTGCTTGTCTATCGCTCCGTGCCTGACGAGCGCGGAGCGGCGCGCGTGCGCGAAGCAATCGCGTCGGGCCGGGCCGATCTGGTGACGTTCACATCCGCGTCGACGGTCACACACTTCGTCGACGCCGTGGGCGCCGATGCCGCGCGCCGTGTACGCGGTGCCTCGATCGGACCGATCACCAGCGACGCGGCCCGCGCGGCGGGCGTCGAAGTGATCGCCGAAGCCCACGCGCCGTCGGTGGATGCTCTAGTGGCCGCGATCGTGGAGGCGGCAAGCCTTACGAGGAGTCGCCCGGTATCTCAGCGGTAGTACGCATCGATCCCCCACTTCACGACCCGGTCCACGAGATCGGTCTCTTCGAT
>DATFBY010000121.1:0-14858 GCA_035253585.1 Gemmatimonadaceae bacterium
CGAGCCGGCGCTGTACGTTGCGGCCGCCATCGCCCGGCATCGGCGTGCCTGACAAGATGCGCGCCACGCCCAACAGTTCGGCGGGCGACGCGTTGTGCTCGGCAACCAGCTCGCTGACCGAGTGCTCGATGAACTGCGCCATCAGATCCTGCGCACCGCTGAACCGGTCCGAGAGCTCGCTGCCATTTACCAGTAGCCGCCAGTCGTCGACGGCAAGCGAAACCGATCCTTCACGCGACGCGTTGACCAGCGCGCGCAGCGTAGCGAGCTGCGCATCGTACGCGGTCATGTCGTTGAGCAGGAGCCAGATCAGGCGCGCGAAGTGTCGCGCGAATGCGACTGGGTAATCGGTGCCGGCTTCGGAGAGCGACTGTTTGGGGTACGTCACGTGGCGGATGCGAGGTGGGTTGTCGTTAGGTGCCGCGCGCCATCTGTTCCATAGATGATGCCCGACCCCCCGCGATCGTCACGGCTCGGTCGCACTCACTGCGCGTAAACACCCGGTCGTGGGTAATTACGGCCGCCGCACCCCTCTTCCGCTGCAGCATGAGGGCACGCGCGATGTGCGCTCGTCCCTCGGCGTCTTGTCCCGCCGTTGGCTCATCCAGCAGGAGCAACTGCGGGCGGCCCGCCATGGTTGCCGCGATCGCCAGCCGCCGCTGCGCCTGAGGAGTTAGGTCGCCCGGGTGCGAGCCGCGCATCCCGAGCAGCCCTACCGCGTCGAGCGCTTCCTCTGAAGCAACGCGTGCTTCCTCGTCAGGCAGGCCGAGCATGCGCGGTCCGAACATCGTCTCATCGATGACGGTCCGGGAAAAGAGCTGACGTCCCGGATCCTGAAAGACGAGCCCGACGTGCCGCGCCCGATCCTCCACCTGAAGCGCATCCAGCAGGACCTCGCCGACGCGAATCCTGCCTTTGCGCGGCGACAAGAGGCCGACGATCGCCTTGGCCAGCGTGCTCTTCCCCGCTCCATTGCGACCGATCCAAGCCACGACCTCGCCCTCATTGATGGAGGTGCTCAGCGAGTCGAGCACGATGTTGCCGTCGTAGGAGACAGTCAGCTCGTTCACTTCGAGGGTGCGAGGTCCTGGCGGCACCGCATCGCGTGCAATCGCATGGAGGCCTGCGACGTGCGCCGCGGATCCGACGCGAGGCTCGAGCGGTGGCCAGCGCTCCAATAGCTCGCGCGGTGACCCGGTCGCCATAACTCCACCATCCGCCAGCAGCACGAGTCTCGACGCCAGCGCCAACAGGATGTCGAGATTCTGCTCCACCAAGAGAATCGCGCGCCCTCTCGACGCACTTCCCCTGAGCCGCGCGACGAGCTCGGATGCCGAGTCGGGATCGAGCTGCGCCGTCGGCTCGTCGAGCACCAACAGCGGCGCCTCCAGCGCCATTGCCGACGCCAGTGCCACGCGTTGGAGCTCGCCGCCTGACAACTCGTACGGAAAGCGTCGTGCGAGCCGTTCGGCGCCGGCGGTGGCGAGTGCGTCGTCCACTCGCCGCCGAATCTCGCCTGACGAGTGACCCTGGTTCTCCGGTCCGACGGCGACCTCTTCCTCCACCGTCCCGCCGAGCTCGGTGAGTTGCGTCCAGGGGTTGGCGAACACGAAACCGGCAGGAGGATCGCCGCCGAGCGGATGCGAGACCGCGCCTTCGATGCGCGCTGGCACCGAGCGTCCGAGGAGCCCGGCAGCGGCCAGCGCCAGCGTGGTCTTGCCGGCACCGACGTGTCCGGCGACGCCGACGATCTCACCGGGCGCCACCCGTAGCGTCACATCGCGCAGCGCGATGCGCTCGCCGTATCGGACGCGGCGAAGGTCGAGATCGAGAACGCTCACATGCTCCTCGCCCACCGTATGACGCTCCAACCGATGAGCGCCACGGTCGCCGTCCAGAGCATCGTTCTCGTTAGGCGCTCTCCGGCACGATCCGGTATGGGAGCGAGCGCCGTACGACGGCGGCCAGGTACGAAGCCGCGCGCCTCGAGCGCGAGCGCTCGCTCCTCGGTCTCGGTCACCAACGACACGATGAGTGGTCCGGCCATCGGAACCAACGTGCGCAAGCGCCCGCCGATCCCCTTTCCCACTCGCAGCCCGCGGCACCGCTGCGCTTCGAGCACCTCGCGCGCGCGTCGCCTGGCGAGTGGCACTGCCTCCAGCGACGCCACGACGACGTACGCAGCCCACGATGGCAGCCCGCGCTGGGCCAGCGCACTCGTTAGGCGCCGAGGCGGGATGCCGGCGATTACCCAGGCGAGTGCCGACACCGAGGCGGCGAGTCGCGTCGCCACGAGCAGCGCGTCGCGCAACGGTGGATACGTCAGCCGCAGTCTCTCGACGAATGGAGCCGCGTCAGGCGGCGCGACCACGCCGTTCATCACAAAGAGCAGCGCGAACGTCGGCAGGCCAACGCCTACGGTCACCCAGAGCACACGCCCGCCGACGCCGCTGGCCGCCGCCAACCCGAGTGCGACGATCAGTGCGACGATGGGGGACCACGGCTGCGGTCCGGCAAAGGTGGCTACCACGAGAAATACCGCCAGCGCGAGTGGCGTGAGTGGGTTCCATCGCTCGAGCAATGTGGGGCTCACGCGGCGACCGGCGCTTCGTGCGCGCCGCCGAATCGCGTCCGAATGCGTGCCGGCAATCGCGCGATCACCAGCGCCACCAGCACGAACGAGATAGCCTTGTCGATGATGTCAGTGCCGATGCTGGCGATCGCCGCCGCGGGCCAGAGTGGCAGGCCGACCGCCCTCAGCGCGATGGTGACCAGCCCGGTGCCGCTCGCGGTCAGACCGCCGAAGAGCGCGATCACGATCAACGTCGAGATGGCACCCGAGACGATGCCCAACAGCGCGCCGGCGATGAGCGCGCTCCACACCGAGCGAAATGCACCGAGCTTCGCCGCGAGCCCCGCGATCGCGCCAATCACGACTGTCACGGGAATGAACGCAAAGAACACCGGGGACGAAAGGAGTCCGAGCACGGTGTTCGATGCGATTCCGGTCAGTACGGCGGCACCGGGTCCCACGAGTGCGGCGACGAGAATCGTCCCAACGGAATCGAGAAAGACGGGGAGCTTGAGCGCCGCGACGACAGCGCCGAGCGCGAGATTCAGCGCGACAGCGCGAGGGACGAGCGCCAGCGCGAGGGTAGGAAAACTCCTCTTGGCGGCAGGGGGCACGGAGACATAACATACGCGAGGCAGTCACTCGTCACACCTGGCCACTCGCATGCCATACATCCTTTCGCGCGCGACGATCGGCGCACTCCTGGTTGCTCTCGCTGGTTGTCGCAGCACCGGCATCGTCGGTCCGCCGACCGCGGATCCGGCCGCGCTTCGCCGCGACGTCACCTATCTCTCGAGTGATGCGCTCGAAGGCCGCGGTACTGGCACCGCCGGAAACGACAGCGCTGCCGCGTACATCGCGCGCCGCTTCAATTCGCTCCGTCTCGACGAGCTTCCACGCGCGTGCAATACCGCCGACAACACGGGATTCTGCGAAGGGAAATATCTCCAGCGCTTCGTCGCGCGATCGGTCGTCGCTGCGCACGCGGGACTTCCGGCCGAGATGCCGACGCGCAACGTCGTAGCGGTGCTGCGCGGAAGCGATCAGGCATTGCGCGAAGAGTATGTCGTCATCGGCGCGCACATGGATCATCTCGGACGCGCGACGTTCGGTGCGCTGGACGCATCCGCGGGCAACGTCATTCGCAACGGCGCCGACGACAACGCGTCAGGCACGGCGACAGTGCTCGAGCTCGCCCGGCTCCTCGCCCGGACGCCTCCCAAGCGCTCGATCATCTTCATCACCTTCAGCGGCGAAGAGCTCGGCCTGCTCGGCTCGCAGTACTTCGTGCAGAACTCACCCGTTCCGCTCGATCGCGTAACGGCCATGCTCAACTTCGACATGGTCGGCCGGATGACCGGGGATCAGCTGATGCTCATCGGCGTCGGGACTGCCGCGGAATTTCCGGAGATCATCGCCGCGGCGAACTCGGGCAACGAGCTGCAGATCCGCCCGGTGCCACAAGCAGGCGGTGGCTCGGACCACATGTCGTTCATCACACGCGGCGTCCCCGCCGTCCACTTCTTCACCGGTCTGCATCAGGACTATCATCGCGCGACGGACGACGTGGAGAAGGTGGACTTCGAGGGGATCACGCGCGTAATCGAGATCGCCGAGCGGATCGCCCGCGACATCGCCGATCGTCCGGCGAAGTTGACGCGCGCTCAGCCGGCGGCGCAGCCTGTCGCATCGGGCTCTTCAGCGCGCGGACCGCGCCCGTACCTTGGCTCGGTGCCCGACATGAGTGCGGTCGACGTGAAGGGCGTGCGGCTGAGCGACGTGACGTCGGGCAGTCCCGCCGATCTTGCGGGCCTTCGCCGCGGCGATGTCGTCGTGCAGCTCCAGGGTGCCGAAGTTACCGATCTCCAGAGCTACAGTGACGCGCTCTACGCGCACCGACCCGGCGACGAGGTCACGATCGTCGTTCTGCGCGATGGTCAGCGCGTGACGCTTCGCGCGAAGCTCGGTACACGCGGCTCGTAGGACATCGATACATCGCCTCGCTCTCCTCTCCCCTTTCCCTCGCTCGAGGAACAATGCACCGTCTCCTCCGCTTCACCGCCGCGACACTCTGCCTAACGAGTGCGGCTGCCGCCCAGGAGTCTGCTACCGCCACGCCTCAGACTTCGGCTTCCCCGCCGGCGCCGATCGTGCTGCGAGCAGCGCGACTGATCGATGGGACCGGCGCGGCGCCGATCCAGAATGGCGTGGTGGTGGTGATCGGCGACTCGATCGTCGCCGTCGGCCGAGCCGGCGCGGTCTCGATCCCATCGGGCGCTCGCACGATCGATCTGGGTGACGCTACGCTCCTCCCCGGCTTCATCGACGCGCACACGCACATCATCGGCCGGACGCTGGGCGATCCGGGGTGGGACGAGGCGAGCGTGAAGGATTACGAGTCATACGGCGCCATTCTGGGAGTCGTGAACGCCCAGAAGACGCTGCTCAGCGGATTCACGTCGATCCGCAACGTTGGCTCGCCGAACTTCGACGACATGGCGCTTCGCAGGGCGGTGGACGATGGCCGACTGCCCGGCCCGCGGATGCAGAACGCCGGCCACTCGTTAGGCATGACGGGTGGGCACTGTGATGAGAACGCGTACCGGCCGGGTCTCATGGACGGCGACATCAAGACCGGTATCGCCGACGGCCCCGATCAGATCCGCGCCGCAGTCCGCTACCAGGTGAAGTATGGCGCCGACGTCATCAAGACGTGCGCGACGGGCGGCGTGCTCTCGGAGGGCGATGCGGTCGGGGTGACGCAGTACACCTACGAGGAGCTCAAGGCGATGGTGGACGAGGCGGCGAAGCTGGACCGCAAGGTTGCGGCTCACGCCCACGGCGCCGAGGGGATCAAGATCGCCTCGCGGGCCGGCGTCGCATCGATCGAGCATGGATCCTTTCTCGACGCCGAAGGTGCTCGGCTCATGGCGCAGCGCGGCACGTATCTCGTGCCGACGCTCATGGCGGGCGAAGCGGTGGAGCGCGCCGCCAAGAACGGCGTCCTGCGCGGCTTCCGGGCGCAAAAGGCGCTGGCGGCCGCAGCCGCGATGCGCAACGCGATCAAGCTCGCCGTGACGAACAAGGTGCCCATCGCGTTAGGCACCGACGCCGGCGTGATGCCTCACGGCACCAACGGGCACGAGTTCACGCTCATGGTCGAGTGGGGTGGGATGGCGCCGATGGATGCGATCGTCGCCGGCACAATGAGCGGCGCGAAGCTGCTGGGCTGGGACAAGCGCGTCGGCTCGCTCACCGCGGGCAAGTGGGCCGATGTAGTCGCCGTCCCGGGCGATCCCCTGCGCGACATTCGCGCGATGGAGAGGGTGGTGTTCGTGATGAAGGGAGGGGCGGTGGTGAAGGAGCCGGGGGCGGCGGGAACGACGTCGAATTGAGGGGAGGCATCGAGATTCGAGATTCGAGATTCGAGATTCGAGATTCGGAAGGGCAAACCTAACGAGCTCCGTATCCGCTGTCGCGAATCACGAATCTCGAATCTCGAATCTCGATGCCTTCCCTCCCCCTCTGGTCCTCCTCCCGCTACACCGTCCCGCTCCCAGCGGGACATCGCTTTCCGATCGAGAAGTACGCCCTCCTCCGAGAGGCCGTCGTCGCCGACGGATTCGAGATCCAAGAGCCTCCGCGTGCGAGGGTGGAGGATCTGACGCTCGCGCACACGCCCGACTACGTGGCGAGAGTCACCGAGGGGCGCCTAACGAGCGAAGAGCTCCGACGAATCGGGTTTCCGTGGTCGCCGCATCTCGTGGAGCGGTCGTATCGCGCTGTCGGAGGCACGGTAGCGGCGACCGGCGCGGCGCTGGAGAGCGGAATCGCGATGAACCTCGCCGGCGGTACGCACCACGCTTTCCGGGAGTACGGCGAGGGATTCTGCGTCTTCAACGACGTGGCGGTCGCCATCCTCACGATGCTCCGCGACGGCCGCGTGCGTCGAGCAGCGGTGATCGATCTCGATGTGCACCAGGGTAATGGAACGCACGCGATCTTCGCCGGCGACCAGCGTGTCTTTACCTTCAGCATGCACGGCCGTCGGAACTTTCCGTTCAACAAGGTGGCCGGGACCCTCGACGTCGAGCTCGAGGACGGCACCGCCGACGACAGCTATCTTGCCTGCCTGGGCGACGCTCTTCCTCGCGTGCTCGATGAGTCTCGCGCCGACATCGCCGTCTATCTCGCCGGCGCCGACACGCACGAGAACGATCGCCTTGGCCGCCTCCGGCTCACCTTCGACGGCCTTGCCCGCCGCGACGCACTCGTGCTCTCCTCCTGCCGCGACATCGGGCTCCCAATCGCCATCGTGATCGCGGGAGGGTATGGCCGGGAGATTCGGGATACCGTCAGAATACATCGAGAGACGGTCAGAATCGCGTCGACGTTTGCCTGAAGGAGCCACACAAAAGAGCGCAAATCGACAGCGCGGATGTGGGATCACATCGCGGATGTGCGATGTGGAAGGCAGATTAGCTCTGTGACCACCGACGGTCCGAGCCACTCACCTCGAGCGAAGTGATCTGCGCTCCGCGTTCCTGATCGCCCATCCGCGTTGTGATCGCGCATCAGCGATGTCGATCTGCTTTCTCCTTCAAATGGCTTCGATTCCCTCGCCCCGCGCTTCGGGACACACCACCTCCACTCCCCTGCCCCTCTATTGGGTCGCTTACGGTCCTCCCAACCGCGACCGCCTCCTAGTGCTGCACGGTGGCCCGGGCGCGCATCACGATTATCTGCTGCCGCAGATGCTCCGGCTCGCCGAATCGCGAGAGATCATCCTGTACGATCAGCGCGGCGGAGGGCGATCGAAGACCGACGACCGCACGCCGATTACCTGGCGCACGCACGTCGATGACCTCGCGCTCGTCGTGCGCGAGCTGGGCCTCGATCCACTCATCATCGTCGGCTACTCGTGGGGAGGTTTGCTCGCGCTCCTCTACGCGATCGAGAGCGAGCGCACCGGCGGCGCAGTCGTCTCGCCGGAGCGACTCGTGTTGATCGACCCGGGGCCGATCACGCGGCAGTTCCGCCAGCAGTTCGAAGCCGAGTTTGCATCACGACAGAGTGGCGAAGCGGTGCAACGTCTCCGCGCCGAGCTCACCGCGTCGGGAATGCGCGAGCGCGATCCCGAAGCGTATCGGCAACGGCTCTTCGAGCTCGGCGTCGCCGGATACTTCGCCGATCCAACCCGCGCGCACGACCTCACACCCTTTCGCGTGACCGGTCGCGTGCAACAATCAGTGTGGGATAGTCTGGCCGACTTCGATCTTCGGCCCGACCTGACGCGGGTGCGAGTGCCGACGCTCATCCTGCACGGCCGACAGGACCCGATCCCTCTCGCTTCCGCGCAGGCGCTCGAGCAGGCGCTACCCAACGCTCGTCTCGTCGTGCTCGAAAACTCCGGTCACGTCCCATACGTCGAGGCACCCGATGCGCTTTTCGACGCCATCGAGGCGTTTTTGAACGATCGTTCGGGGGCCTGATTCCTGCCTCACGAGTCCCGCATGTCGACCCGCATCACGCCCTACGAATTGGTGCTGGAGCCCCTCGAGACGGCGGCATTCCCCGCCATTCGCGCCGAGGCGGAGGCACGACAAGCCGACACCAGACGCCGTGACCAATTCGTGCTCCTCGGCCACGTCGGCGCGACACTGAAGGAGATCGTCCCAGACGAATCGACCGCCGACGCGATCGAGGAATACGCCGAGCTGCTCTTTCATGGATTTCAGTTCTGGAGCTTTGGTCGCCGGCTCTACGTATTCGACGACGCGATGACGGCACGGCTGACGGCTCCGATGTTCGAGATGCCCAGCTGGGAGCTAGCAGCCCCGCCGGCCGCCTACCTGCAGCTCCCGTATCAGCGCGTGTGGGCCCGCATCGAATCGGACGCGCCGTACGAGCCGATCGACGGCGCCTTCGTCCTGGTCGACGAAACCGAGCCCGCACCGGAAGCCGGAGCGCATCTCCGCGTACAGCTCGTGCTCGGTGTGCGACCCGAGCGCCCCGGTCTTTCGCTCATCTCCTACCGCACCGATCTCGATCCGAGAGCCGGCGTTCGTCGCGCCGTACAGCCGACGCGCATGGATGGAACCGCCTTCGCCAACGTCATTCCCGGCGGCGAGCGGATGAACTATCGAACGCTCGTCACCACCAACGAGCTCGAGGCATTGGTGCTCCGCGCCCTCTACGTTTTGGACAGCGAGACGATGCGCCTCGAGCAACGGAGCGGCTCCAGCGTCGAGGGCGAAAGCGCACTCGACCACGTTCTCGTGCGCGGCTGACGTCGCCTCCCGTTCGCGGCTATCTTTTCTCCGATGGACCCGCGCACCGCCGCTCACGTTCTCAACCAGATCGGCGAGCTCCTCGAGCTACACGGCGAGAATCGCTACAAGAGCCGCGCATATCAGGCCGCGGCCCGCGCGGTGCTGTCGCTGGAGACGGATGACATTCGGCCGCTCCTTCGCAGCGGCGAGCTTCAGGCGCTCAAGGGACTCGGCCCGGCGACGATGAGCGTGCTCGCCGAACTGTGCGAGGTGGGAGAGTCGAGCTACCTCGATCGTTTGCTCGAGAACACTCCCGAGGGGCTGCTCGAGATGATGCGCGTCCCGGGGCTCGGCACCTCGAAGATCCATCAGATCCATCAAGGGCTCGGGATCGAGACCGTGCAGGACCTCGAGGAAGCAGCGCGCGACGGTCGTCTGGCCGGGCTTCCACGCTTCGGGCCAAAGACGGCCGAGAAGATTCTGAAAGCGATCGGCTACCTTCGTGAGACGCGCGCGTACGTCATCTATCCGCAGGCGCTGGCCGAAGCGCAGCGCTTCCTGTCGGCCGTCGAGCGTCACCCCGACGTGACGCGCGCCGCGATCGCCGGCTCCGTCCGCCGCCGCCGCGAGGTGATCCGCGACATCGACATCGTCGCCGAATGTCCCGGCTCTCCGGCCGCCGTGGCCGCCAGCTTCGCGCGTGTGCCCGGAGTGCGCGACGCGATCGGCGTGGGGAGCGCATCGGTGTCGCTCCGCTTCGTCGACGGCGCGCGGCTCGACCTGCACTGCGTCCCGCCGACCCACTACGCGCTCGCGCTCTGCCGCGCGACGGGAAGCGACGCCCATATCCGCGAGCTGCGCGCGCATGCCGAGTCGCGGCGGCTCTCGTTAGGCGACGATGAGCTGCACGACTCGTCAGGCACCATGATTCCGACGCCCGATGAGCCGGCCTTGTACGCCGCGCTGGGTCTCTCCTACGTCGAGCCCGAGCTGCGCGAGGGACGCGGCGAGGTGGCCGCCGCCGCGCAAGGAACGCTGCCGTCGCTGGTGACGACGCACGACATCCGCGGCGTGCTCCACTGTCACTCGCAGTACTCCGACGGCAAAGCGACGATCGCCGAGATGGCGGCTGCGGCCAAGGCGCGAGGCTGGAGCTACCTCGGAATCTCCGATCACTCGGAATCGGCCTTCTACGCGGGTGGAATGTCCCGCGACTCGATCGCGGCGCAGCACGATGAGATCGATCGCGTGAACGAGACGCTCGACGGCATCCGGGTTTTGAAAGGGATCGAGGCCGACATCCTCGCCGACGGCCGAATCGACTACGAGCCTTCGCTGCTCGAGCGCTTCGATTACGTCATCGCGTCGGTACACTCACGCTTCGGTATGGACCAGAAGGCGATGACCGATCGGGTGCTCCGCGCGCTCGACGAGCCATACATCGCGATTCTCGGACATCCCACCGGTCGCCTGCTGCTGACGCGCGAGCCGTACCCGATCGACATGGAAGCGGTGCTGGCGAGCGCGGCCGAGCAGGGCGTGGCGGTGGAGCTGAATGCCGATCCGCATCGGCTCGATCTCGATTGGCAGCTGTGTCGCCGCGCGAAAGAGCTCGGCGTGGCGATCGAGATCGGGCCTGACGCGCACTCCACGAGCGCGCTCGACAACATCGAGATCGGCGTCGGAATCGCGCGCAAGGGATGGCTCGAGGCAGGGGACGTGCTCAACACGCGCAGCGCCGACGAGGTGCTCGAGCGCTCGAAGCGACGGAGGGCGTCGCCCGCGTGAGCGTGCGCAAGATCCCGGCACCGAGAGCTGCTCCAAAACGAAAGCCGGCCGCGCCGACACCGGCGCGCGCGCTCGAGATTCTTCGTCGACTCCAGAAGACCTATCCCGATGCGCGCTGCTCGCTGGACTACAGAAACGCGTACGAGCTGCTGGTGGCCACGATCCTCAGTGCGCAGAGCACCGACGTCCGCGTCAACCTCGTCACGCCGGCTCTGTTCGAGCGCTACCCGGACGCCCGCTCGCTCGCCGACGCCGACCCCGCGGAGCTCGAAGAAGCGATACGAAGCACGGGCTTCTTTCGCAACAAGACCCGCAGCTTGTTAGGCATGGCGCGTCGAGTCACCGAGCAGCACCAGGGCGTCGTACCGCGGACGATGGACGAGCTCACCGCGCTGCCTGGTGTCGGCCGGAAGACGGCCAATGTCGTTCTCGGAAACGCATTCGAGCAACAGGAAGGCGTGGTCGTCGACACCCACGTCACACGCGTCGCCAATCGGTTGGCACTCACGCGCAACACCGATGCGGTGAAGATCGAGCTGGATCTCATGAAGCTCATTCCGCGCGAAAAGTGGACGCTCATCTCGCATCTGCTCATCTTCCACGGCCGCGCCATCTGCGTGGCGCGGCGGCCGAAGTGCGAGATCTGCCCACTCAACGACATCTGCCCCTCATCGCTCGTATGACAGCGCGACGATACTGGCTGGTGAAGTCGGAGCCCGAAGCCTTCTCATGGGACGACCTCTGGCGCGCGCCCAAGCGCACGACGTCCTGGGAAGGCGTTCGGAATTTCCAGGCACGAAACATCCTCCGCGATGAGATGAAGAAGGGCGATGGCGTGCTGTTCTATCACTCGAGCACCGCCGTCCCCGCGGTGATGGGACTGGCCGAGGTGGTGCGCGAGGGCTATCCCGATCCGACGGCGTTCGACAAGAAGTCCGACTACTACGATCCGAAGAGCGACCCGAAATCTCCATCGTGGTTCGCGGTCGACCTGCGGGCGGTCGAGCCATTGCCGCGTCCGGTCGAGCTGCCGGAGCTTCGCCGCACGCCGGGTCTCGAGCAGATGACGCTCCTCAAGAAAGGCAGTCGGCTCTCGGTTCAGCCGGTGTCGGCCGAGGAGTGGCGCATCATCACCAGCTTGGGGAAGCGCACCTGATGAGGTGCGCACGCACGATGGATGCGATAGCTTTCGTCATTCTCAATCTGAGCGCAGCATGACCAAGAAGGCGACAATCGAGACCAGCCGTGGCCGCATCGTGGCCGAGCTGTTCGAGAAGGAGGCGCCGGGCACGGTGGCCAACTTCGAGAAGCTCGCCAACTCCGGCTTTTATGACGGGATCAAGTTTCACCGCGTGATCCCGGACTTCGTCGTGCAAGGCGGCGATCCTTACACGAAAGGCGGCGTCCACGCCAAAGGACCCGTGGGCACGGGCGGACCCGGCTACACCATCAAGTGCGAGACGAAAGGCAATCCGCACAAACACGACGTGGGCGCCCTTTCCATGGCGCACGCCGGGAAAGATACGGGCGGAAGCCAATTCTTCCTCGTGCTGAACGAGGCCAACACGCGCCATCTCAACGGTGTGCACACGGTGTTCGGGAAGGTCTCGGAAGGTCTCGACGTGATGAAGCAGCTTCGCCAGAACGACGAAATGACGAGCGTGCGCGTCGCCTGACGACGCACCTACACGAACGAGAGGGCGCTTCGACATGACACCCCCACTACATGGCGACATGCGGGCCGGCTACACCGGTCTCATCGTGGCGGCGATCTTCCTTGGAGCCGTCATGTATGGAATCGTGCAGCTGACAAACCAGAAATTCGCCGGACACTCGAAGGCCGCGCCGGCAGCCGCGCAGTCGCACTGAACTCCGCCGGCCCACGAGTCGTAGCGTCGAGGGAGCCTAACAGGCTCCCTTTCTCCACTCTCCCATCTCGGGCGATGCCCATGCCTGACGCCACCGTCCCCACCGTGTCCACAGTCCGCACCAGTCCTACTCGCGCCGAAGCACTCGCCATCATGCACGAGTTCACCTCCAGCGAATCGTTGCGAAAGCACATGCTGGCGGTCGAAGCGGCGATGCGGGCGTACGCCGAGCGCTACGGTGAGGATGCCGATCGCTGGGGCGTCGCCGGACTCATCCACGACTTCGACTACGAGCGCTGGCCCAACAACGAACATTCACCCACCGATGGACATCCCGCGGAGGGCGTTCGATTCCTGCGCGCTCGCGGATGGCCCGAGGACGTCCTGCAAGCGATCCTCGGACACGCGACATATAGCGGCGTCCCGCGCGAGACGCAGATGGCGAAGGCGCTGTTCGCCGTCGACGAGCTCACCGGCATGATCACCGCCACCGCGCTGGTACGTCCCTCGCGCAGCGTACACGACGTCGACGCGCGCGCGGTTCGCAAGAAGATGAAGGACAAGGCATTCGCCAAAGGCGTGAATCGCGAGGATGTCCTGCTCGGCGCCCAGGAGCTCGGCGTCGACCTCGATGAGCACATTCAGTTCGTAATCGACGCGATGCGACGATGCGCCGACGACCTGGGCCTGGCCGGCACGTCAAGCGGGGGCTAATGCCCCCGCTCAACGTTTGGGCGCGCTCATCCGTAGATAATGAGAAGCGCCCAAGGCACTCGAGCGCCCGTGGCGGCGTCTGAGCGCGATCTCGTTCGCGCCGCGCAACGCGGGAGCCGCGAGGCCTTCGGCGGACTCGTGCGCCTCCACCGTGAGCGCGCCTACGCCGTTGCGCGGGCGGTCGTCACGACGCACGAAGATGCCGAAGACGCGGTACAGGAGGGCTTCCTGAACGCCTACCGCGCGCTCGGTCGCTTCCGCCCGGACCAATCGTTCGGCGCATGGCTGCACCGGATCGTCGCCAATGCGGCATTCGATCTGGCGCGGCGGCGAAAGGTGAGAACGACGGAGATGTTGCCGGAGACCGTCGCGCTTCCCTTCCGTGATCCAGCCGAGGCCGAGGAGCTGAGGCGGCGACTGGCGGAAGGACTGGCGCTGCTGACCGACCGGCAGCGGGCGGTGATCGTGTTGCACGACGTCGAAGGATTCACGCACGGCGAGATCGGCGACATGCTCGGAATGCCCGAAGGCACGGCGCGATCGGACCTGCATCATGCGCGCGCCACGTTGCGGCGCGCACTCGAGGACTTCCGGAGCGATCGATGATGGATCCGCGAATCGGACCAGACGGCCGAGATGACGAGCTGACTCGCGCGGTGCGCGATGCGCTGCGCGGGATGTATTCGCCTCCGAACGACGTTCGATTTTGGGACGCGCTCGAGCGAAAGGTGCTCGCTCGCATCGAGGCCGAAGACGCGCAGGCCTGGTGGCTGCCGTACGAGGGCTGGGTGCGGCGTGGACTGATCGCCGCCGGGCTGGTGGCCGTGGCCGCCGGACTCGCGCTCGGACGCGCTCGAAACACCGAAGCCCGTATCGCGTACGAGACGATCATCGAGACGCCTCGCACGCTCCCACAGCAGCTGGCAACCAAGACAGCGGACCTCCCCGCCCGGGAGGCAACCCTACAGTACGTGATCGAACCCTAACCGGAGGATGTCCATGCAGCGCTCGAAGGCACTGGCGCTGGCTTTCCTTCTGGGGACGCTGCTCGTCGGTGGCGTCCTCGGATTCACCGCTGACCGTGTCATGAGCGGCGATCGCGCGTGCAGTCGGATGGATCGCGCCACGATGCGAGAGCTGTTGGCGCGTGAGCTGAGCCTGAGCCCGTCACAGCGCGCGGCCGTCGACAGCCTGCTCGACAAGCGGCATCGCGACATGACGGCGGTGATGGACCCGGTCCGGCCGCGGTTGGATTCCATCCGCGACAACACGCGCGCGGAGATTGCACGACTGCTCAATGACGATCAGCGCGCTCGCTACGACAGGTGGATCGCGGAACGTCGATCGCACAAAGAGACTCGCACTGGAGACCGTTAACGATGAAGTTCCTCATGTCGGTAATGCTGGTGCCCGCCGCGCTGAGCGCGCAGGCCGTGGACACCACCTCGAGGCCGATTCAAGCCGATACCACCCGTCCCATCGCGGCCGATACGACGGCCCGGCCGATCTCGCTCGACGAAGCGGTGCGTCTGGCGCAGCGCAACGCCCCAGCCGCCGTTCAGGCGCGCGGACAGATGCGCACCGGTCGCGCCGGCGTACGTTCGGCCTATCTGGCCTTCATTCCCAACGTGAACTTGAGCGTGG
>DATFBY010000122.1:0-6660 GCA_035253585.1 Gemmatimonadaceae bacterium
GACGTCCAGGGCGCGTTCCGCAGCTGATTGAGATCGCGTCCGTCGGCGATCATCGCGCCCCAGCTGGGCGTCGGCGGCTGCACGCCGAGTCCGAGGAACGACAACGCCGCCTCGGCCATGATCGCGCCGGCCATGCCGAGCGTGGCGGCGATCACGACCGGCGCGATCACGTTAGGGAGAAGGTGGCTGACGATGATGCGGCGATCTCGGGCGCCGAGGGCTCGCGCGGCCTGAACGTACTCGAGCTGCCTGACGACGAGCACCTGGCCACGTACCAGACGCGCCATCCCCGCCCAACCGACAATGCCGATCGTCACGAAGACCACGCCGATCGATGGCTCGAGGGCGGCGACCATGGCGATGAGCAGCAGTAGCGTCGGGAAGGCGAGCGTGACGTCCGCAAGACGCATGACGAGCTCATCGACCCATCGGCCATAAAACCCGGCGATGAGGCCGAGCGTAACGCCTAGCGCGAGCGCGATACTCTGTGAGATCACGCCAACGGCGAGCGAGACGCGCGCACCGAAAACGAGGCGCGCCCAGACGTCGCGGCCCTGGAGATCGGTGCCCATCCAGTGGCTGCCCGATGGACTCTGAAGCTGATTGGCGAGATCGATGTCGATCGGATCGTGGCGCGCGATGAGCGGCGCGGCGATGGCCAGCGCGGTGATGAGCACCACGACGATGAGCCCGATCATCGCTCGCCCATCCTGCCGAAGGCGCGCCCACAGAATTGCGATCATCGACTGGTTCGGGTCGACGCGCGTCGCATGCCTACCGACGCGGGAGCGCCAATTGCTTGACCGCAGCGCACGACCAGCGAGCAGCGCGCGCATCGCCGCGGATCGGTGTGGTTGGGCGAGACATCGGCCGCCAGAAGATCCTCGCGCAGATCGGCAAGTGTGCGGATGACTTCCGACCTCAAGCTGTCAGTGAAATCGATGCGAAAGGTACGGTCGGCGTAACGGAGATAGCCATAGCCGGCGAAGCGCGGCTCGATCTCCTCGAGCAGTACGCAATAGGCAGCCAGCTGCACGACGTCCCGTAGCCACGGCGTGTTGCTCCGCCGACTCGGCTTGAGCTCGACCGGTACGACCCGTCCGTTCTCTTCGACGAGATAATCCGGCTTGCCGGCGAGGCCCAGTCGCGCGGACCGAAGGACGCGCGTCTGACGTGAGACACCGGAGTCGCTGGCGCTGACTCGACCGCTCACGCCGAAGCGCGAATAGAGAAGCGCGCTCACGACGGCCGCAACGATTGCGGCGAGGACGAGAAGGACCGCGACAACGACTGTCATCGCGACAAGAGGTACAGCAGCGCGCCGATCAGCAGCGCGATGGCGGCAAAGGCCAGCAGCCGGGCGGCGCGAAGCGTATTGCCGTGCGCGCGATGCGCTTTGTGACCTCGCTCGAATCGCTCGGAGTGCTCAACCGTTTCGATTCCCTGCACCGCGCGCAGCCACCAGGCGCGGCGGCAGTACGCGTACTCCGCCAGCTCGGACGCGGACACGAAGCGCTCGGTGTTAGGCTCGCCGCCGGTCATTCAGTCTCGCTCTCGTCATCGTCGCTGGCATCATCGCGAGTGGGTGGACTTCGCTTCCAGCGACGATGGTGCCAGAAGTACTGCTCCGGCGCGCGACGCACGCAGTTCTCGAGCACGCGCGTGTAGTGCGCGACGATGCGCTCGACATCGCGATCGGCGTCGCCGGTATCTTCGACCGGAATCGGCTCGACGATGCCGATGAACTTGCCATTCGGCTTACGAATGACCGCGCCAAAGAGCATCGGCACGCCCTGACGGAGCGCGAATGTGGCCGGACCGCGTGGAGTCTTCGCCAGCCTTCCAAAAAATGGTACCCACACGGACGCGGACTTGAGTAGCGACTGGTCGGCCAGAAACGCGACTGCCCTTCCCTCCTTGAGCGCGCGAGGGGTGCGTCGCACTGCCTGACGATCGAAGACAATGGAAATGCCCAGTGCCTGACGAGTGCGGGTCACGTAGTCGTGCACCAGCGGGTTGGCGATCTTTCGGGCGACGGCATCGAGCGGGACGCCTAACGCGGCGGCGACCGCGCCGCAGAACTCCCAGTTCCCGAGGTGCCCTGTCACGAAGATGAATCCGCCCTGCGACCGGGCGCGGTCCATGTGCTCGCGTCCTTCGATGTGGTCGAGCAGGGCCAGCACATCCTCGGTGTGCAGCTTTGGGAGCAGGGCTGTCTCCACGGTCAGACGCCCCAGATTTTCGTACGCGCCCCGCGCGATGCGACGAACCTCTGCTGGCGGCAGCTCGGGAAAGGATTCGGCGATCTGTGTCTCGACAACCCGACGGCGAATGCCCAGCGGTCGATAGCCGAGCGCGCCGATTCGCGCGCCGAGTCGGCCTGCGCGCTCCCAGCTCATGAGTCCGAGCACACCAATGACGGCTCGAAGCATCCCATACACGAGCCAGTCGATGGGCGACCCTTTCATCACCAGCGCGAGCGGTCGCCGGCGACGATCACCGCTCTTTCGAAGGCGTCGGCCATCTCGGTCTCGGGAAAGTCGCGCACGACACGCGCGCGGGCCGCGGCGCCCATCGCCGTGCGCTGCTCCTCGTGCGCCAGAAGACGCGCGACTGTCGCCGCCATCTCCGACGACTCGCCCGGCGGAAAGAGCAGTCCCGTAATGCCGTCGGCCACGAAGCGTTGCGCGACGCTGTCACGCTCGGCGAGCACCGGAACCTTGAGGGCCTGAGCATCGAGGTACGCGTACGCGGCATCGTCACCACCAGCGACGACCCACACGAGGTCGGCGGCGCGGAGCACGGCCAGCTCGTCATCACGCGCACCCAGGAACAGCACCAGCGGCGTGACGCGAAGCGCGGCGGCGTGCATGCGGAGGTCTTCCTGATCGGAGCCGGGGCCGACAAAGGCGAGACGCAGCTCCGGGTGCCGCGGCGCCAAAAGCCTAACGACCCGAAGCACGTTGGCGGCACGCACGCGGCTTCGCCAATCGGCGGCGCAGACGATGAGACGCGTGTCGCCGGCGGCGCCGAGTGATGCGCGTGAAGCTGCGCGAATGGTGTCGTAGATCGGCGGATCGATCCCGATCGGAGCGACCGCCGGCTCGATCCGCGCGCGGCGAACCGCGGGCGACCGGCGACGATCTTCCTCGGTGGCGAAGAGCAGCCCGGTGGCGGCCACGCGCAGGAGCATGTTGTCGGCGAAGCCAAAGCGCGGAATCATCCCGTGCTCGAACCGCCTAACGAGTGCGGCCCGCTCAGCCCACCGCGCGGCGAATGCCCCGATGCGCTGATCTTCGTCGCCGTGCACGAGCACGACCTCGGCGAACGCGTCGAGCAGTATCCGTCTCAGCCGCCAGGCCCGCGCGATCCAGGGTCCGCGCATGTCGATCGGCGACACGGCGTAGCGCTCGTGATCCAGTCGTTGCTCGAGCACGCTGGCGGCCGGGCAAGCGTACGTCACTTGATGCCCACGCTCGACGAGCGACGAGGCAGCGGCCGCGAACGCGCGCGCACGCCCCGACCACTCGGTGTCGCTGCTGAAGAACAGAACGCGCAAGTAAGACCGGGAAGCGGGAAGCGGAAAGCGGCGACCGGCCCCCGCTTACCGCTTCGGTGTCAGAAGCGCAACGGGTAAGATGACTTCCTCGGGCGTCACGCCGCCGTGGAGGAAGGAGCCGCGGTAGCGGGACTGGTATTCGCGCAGCTTGGTCGGGTAGACGAAGAAGGTGTCACCGGTCGCCAGCAGCGTGTTGCCGCCGAGTCCGCGGCGCGGGAGCCGGAGGTCATCCGAGTTGTTGAAGAGGAGCGCATGCTCCGAGCGCTCGGCGCGCAGATCTTCGCCGAACTTGTAGCGCAGATTCGCCGTAGCGTCGCGCTTGGCGAACACGGTCGCGGGCGTCAGGCAGTGGATGGAGCCGTGATCGCTGGTCACCAGCACGGGGACGCGGCGGCGAGCAGCCTCCTTGAGTAGCGAGAAGAGCGCCGAGCGCTCGAACCACTGCCTCGAGATCTGGCGGAGCGCGATCTCGTCGCGCGCCACTTCATAGAGGATCGCCGACTCGCTGCGTCCGTGCGTGAGCAGATCGACGAAGTTGAAGACGAACGCGCTCACGCCCTCGGTGAGAATGGCGCTGGAGAGCCGGCGCTCGAGATCGTCGGAGTCGCCGGAGGTGGAGATCTTCTCGTAGCGCACCGGCTTCTTGACCTCGAGCTCCTTCAAGTGCTCCTCGAGAAGCTCCCGCTCGTGCGCGTTCAGCGTCTCGTCTTCTCTCTCTCCCCACCAATCGGGGAAGCGCGCCGCGATCTCGCCCGGGAAGAGACCGCTGAACAGTGCGTTGCGCGAGTACGGCGTCGCCGTCGGCAGCACCGAGAAGTAGTGCGTCGTCTCGACGTCGAAGTACGGGACCATAAGACGTTGTAATACACGCCATTGATCGAGTCGCAGGCAGTCGATGACGATGAACACCGCCGCGCGCTCGCGGCCGAGCACGGGCAGAAGAAACTCGCCGATGATGTCGATGGAGAGCGGTGGACGATCGCCCTCGAGATTGCGAAGCCACGCTGGGTATGCGTGACGCATGAAATCGGCGAACTCGCGTCGAAGATCGGGATACAGCGCCTGGAGCGACTCGTACAGGCTACGCTCGCCCGCCTCAGCGAGCGCAATGTCCCAATCGACGAGCTCCGAGTAGCGGCCGATCCATCCGCGCCAATCGAGTGTGCGTTCGCGCTCGAGCTCGAGCGCGCGGAATCGCTCGACGAAGGATCGCGCGATCGCTTGTTGCCGAATGCGCGGGCCTTCGAGGATGCGTGTGATGACGGACAGTACCTGCCGGGGATTGATCGGCTTGACGAGGTAGTCGCGCACGTCCATGCCGATCGCTTCCTTGAGCGTCGCGTCTTCCTCGCTCTTGGTGACCATCACGATCGGGAGGTGCGCGTCGAGCTCGCGGATCTCGCGGTACGCCTCGAGGCCACGCTTGCCGGGCATCTGCTCGTCGAGGAGGACGACGCCGTAGGGGCGCCGCCGGAGCATCTCGACGGCGTCGTCGGCGTTGGTGGCGGCATCGACCTCGAAGCCTTTCTGTCGCAAGAAGATGCGATGAGACTCGAGGAGGTCTGCTTCGTCGTCGATCCAGAGTACGGACTTCTCGGGTGCAGTCATACCCGGAAGGTAGTCCGTGCCAAAAGGGGGAGCAACGCGGTGGCGGGTATTGAACGAGAATCTAGATTCGGTCGACGGCGGCATTCGGCATTCGGGAACCGAAAGGCGCCATCCGCCATCGGCCATCCGCGAAAAACATCATGGCGAATACATCAAACGGCCCGCAGTCCTTCGCCATCGCGAACCTTCACACATCGCGACCGTTTCGATGGCGGGCGTTGGCGGCGCTTGCTGGGAGGCAGCCAATCGGGGGAGATCGTGAGGTTGCGCTCGGATGTCTGATGGTCGCGCGGTTGGCATCGGGCACGCTGGGAGACACGCCTCTGCCTGCACCCGTTCGGTCGGAGCGTGCGACGGCGGCGCGCGGATGGCTGGCGTCGCTGACGGTACCACCGACGATTCGCGCAGCGATGCTTCGAGTCGCCGAGGCGAGCGCGGGCGACGGCGCCGAGCTGGGGGAGGCGGTGCGGGCGCTGGCGGCGGCCGTGGCACCACAGCTAGACGGCGCGAGTAGGACGGAGTTGGATCGGTTGGCGAGAGAGATAGAGACGTAGGCGGGACTCGGGACTCGGAACTCGCGTTTGGGCGATGGCGATTCGAGCGCCACGAGCCGAGTCCCGAGTCCCGAGTGCCGAGTCCCGAGTTCAGATCGTCAGGTTCTAGATGAAATCCCGCACTGACATCTCCCCCCTCTCGCTCTTGATGAAGCGGGTGGACGCCGTTGCCGATGGTGCGCCGGCGCCTGACACGATCACTACCGGATTTCCCAGCGTCGACAAGCTCCTGGGCGGCGGCATGCGCCGTGGAGATCTCATCGTACTCGGCGGTGACGTCGGCGTCGGGAAGTCGGCGCTGGCGCTGGCAATTGCGATTCGCGCTTGTCAGTACGGGCGACGAGTGGCGTTTCTCACCGGTGAGATGTCGATCGAGCGAGTGCTCGAGCGCGCACTGGCGATCGAAGGGCGAGCGCGGATCGACGACATGCGTGGCGGCACGCTCGATGAGGCGACGCGGGCGGCGATGGGCGCTGCGGCGCTCAAGCTTCGAGAGCGAATGCCAGAGATCGCGCACCTTCCGCGTGGCGGCGGCGAACCGCTCGCCGAGTTTCTGCGGAGCGTGGTCGAGGTGGACCTGGCGGTCATCGACTCGCTCCAATCGATCCCCGATGGCATGCGGTCGCAGGACGAAGATCTGGCGAGCACACTTCGCCGGCTCAAGAGCGTGGCGGTCGACAGCGAGATCGCAATCCTGTTGACGGCACAGCTCCCGGCGCATCGACCCGATCGCCGCGATCCGCGGCCGACGCTCGACGACTTCGGCGCGTTAGGCGGCGTGAAGCATCACGCGGACGTCGTGCTCGGGTTATTTCGAGAGGAGCAGTATCAGCCGGATCGGGCGGCCGAAGGGGCGACGGAACTTTCGATCCTCAAGAACCGGAACGGGGTCACCAGCTATGTAGATCTGTACTTCTACAAGCAGTGGCTAAGGTTCGA
>DATFBY010000123.1:0-12285 GCA_035253585.1 Gemmatimonadaceae bacterium
CCACGACGTATCCGTCGATCGAGGTCATCGTCGTCGACGATCGTTCGGAGGATGAGACGGATGCGATCGCGCGCCGCGTCGCGTCGGGGGACAGCCGAGTGCTCGTGCTCGAGGCGCCGCCGCTGCCTGACGATTGGTTCGGCAAGCAGTGGGCGTGCAGCATCGGCGCTCGTCAGGCACGTGGCACGATTCTTCTCTTCACCGATGCCGATACTCGGCACTCGCGCGATCTCATTCCACGAGCGGTCAACCTGCTTCACGCGCGGGAGGCAGACTTCGTGAGCGTGATGGGACGGCAGGAGCTCGGGACGTTCTGGGAGCGGGTGATTCAGCCCCAGGTTTTCACGCTGCTCATGGCGCGCTATGGCGGAACTGAGTGGGTGAACCAGTCGCGCTTCGCCATCGACAAGATCGCCAATGGGCAGTTCCTGATGACAACGCGCAAATCGTACGACGGGATCGGTGGGCACGAGTCGGTGAAGGAGAATGTGGCCGAGGATCTGGCGCTGGCGCAGCGCTACTTCACGGCGGGAAAGCGCACCGTACTGGTGATCGGCCTCGAGCAGCTGTCGACGCGAATGTACGAGTCGTTTGGCGAGATCATCCGCGGGTGGATGAAGAACGTTTTCGCCGGCGGCCGGCACACCGCGCCGTTCGGCAAAATCGGCCGCCTGTTCACACCCTTCGCGCTCCTTGGAGCTCCGCTAGTCATCCTTGCGCCGCTCGCCGCGCTTCTCGCCGCGCTCCTCGGCTACGGTCCCCCCGAGCTGCTACGCGTGTCGGTCGTTGCGACAGTGGCGCAGTTGATTTTCTGGGCTTTGATCTATCGCGGCTTCTCGAAGATGTCGCCGCTCTGGGCGTTCACCTTCCCGCTCGGTGGCATTGTCCTGCTCTACATTTTCGTGCGCGCTCTGCTACGCGGGTCGCGCGTGGAGTGGAAAGGCCGCGAATATCGCGCGGCCTGACGCGCCGAACTTTGCCGCGACGCGCGACGGCACGATGCGGGACGCGCTCGCGTCCATCGCTACTGTCGCCGCGTGCGCACACTCGCGTCCGCGGCAGCGCTTCTCGCCAAATGCCGCTCCCTCGACGATCTCGTCGCGCTCGCCCGTATTGCTGGCTTTGCCGACACCGCATTGCCGCTCGATCCATCCGCGCTGCGCTCGCTCGGCGTCGACGAGCTGATCGCCGAGGCGCGTGTCATCGAGGGAACAGGAACATTGCGCGCACTGCTCGCCCGGTCGCGAGCGGCGCAACCGCTCCGGTCGACGATCGCTGAAATCTCGACCAGGCTCTCCAGCAAAACGCCCCAGCTTCTCTGGCTGACGTTCGTTCTCGACCGTGACAGCGGCGAGCTCGCGATCGCCACCTGGTCCACCGAGCTGAGCCGGCCTCGCAGCGCAATGCTGCTCGTCGAGCAGGATCACATCGCGCCGAGTGATGCCGAGACGCTGTGTGCGCTGGAGAGCGCGGATGGCGAGCTCGACCTCGTCGTTCACATGCGCTGGCTCGAGCTACTCGGACGCGAAGCGCTCACGCGTCGATTCTATCGAGCTCTCGAGCAGGTCGTGCGGTCGCTGGCCGACTCGGTCAACGGTACTCTCCCGTTCGAGCACCGCCATGAGATCTCGCTGCTCTACGTCTCACGGCTCTTGTTCATCTCCTTCCTCGAAACCAAAGGCTGGATGAATGGCGATCGCGGCTTCCTGGTGCGCTGGTTCGCCGAGACGACCGGAACGCGTCGCGGATTCCATCAGGGTACACTCCTTCCACTCTTCTTTGGAACGTTGAACACTCCGGTTCGCGCGCGGGCGACGGCGGCCCGTCGCTTCGGTCGCGTCCCCTTTCTGAACGGCGGCCTCTTCGCGCGCACGTCTCTCGAGGGACGCCACCGAACGCTTCGGTTTCCGGATGAAGCGCTGTCCCTCGTCTTCGACACGCTGCTCGGCCGATACCGGTTCACCGCTCGCGAAGCGACCGACCGCTGGTCGGAGGCATCGATCGATCCGGAGATGCTCGGGAAGGCGTTCGAGTCGCTGATGGCATCGCGGGAGCGGCGAGCGAGCGGCGCATTCTATACGCCGCATCAACTGGTCGAGGCAGTCACCAACGCCGCGCTCGAGCGCGCGCTTGCTGCGCCTCCTGTGACACCGGAAGCGGCCCACGCGATGCTCGGCGGTGGCGAGCCGCAGCCTGAGCTCGGGCAGCTCGTTAGGCAGCGCCTCGCTGAGCTTCGAGTGCTCGATCCGGCGTGCGGCTCGGGCGCCTTCTTGGTGCATGCGCTCGATGCACTCGCCACGGTACTGGTCCGCTGCGGCGACGCGCGACGACCGGTCGAGATCCGTCGCGAGATTCTTACGCGCGCGATTTTTGGTGTCGACATCAACCCCACCGCCGTATGGCTTTGTCAGCTCAGACTCTGGCTTGCGGTCGTGACCGAGAGCGAGGAGAGCGATCCGTTCGCCATTGCGCCCCTACCCAACCTCGATCGGCACGTGCGGGTCGGCGACGCACTGGCGGGCGACGACTTTCACGTGATCGCGTCGGCGGGCGGCGCTCGAATTGCCGCTCTCCGCGAGCGATACGCGCGAGCGTGCGGCGCCCGAAAGCGAACGCTGGAGCGCGAGCTCGAGCGACGCGAGCGACGCATGGCGATCGCTCAGCTCGATGCGCGCATCGAGAGCGCTGTCGCGCGACGCCGCGATCTCGTCCTCTCCGCGCGACAGCGCGACCTGTTTGGCGAGCGCCGGTATCCTCCGCGCGAGGTGCGCGAAGCGCTCGCCCGCGCACGGCGCGAGGTCACGTCGCTCCGCACTGCCCTCGACCGCCTCCGATCCGGCGCGGCGCTACCGTTTTCGTTCTCGACGCACTTCCCAGACATCGGCGCCCGAAACGGCTTCGACGTCGTTGTCGGGAACCCTCCGTGGGTGCGACTTCACCGCATCCCACCCACAGCCCGCGCGACGTATCGGCAGCGCTTCGAGAGCTTCCGATGTGCGTCATGGGCGCGCGGCGCCCTCGTTTCGCACGCCGGCGCAGGGTTCACCGGCCAAGTCGACCTCGCCGCGCTCTTCACCGAGCGCTCGTTACGACTCCTTCGTCCCGGTGGGGTTGTCTCGTTGCTGCTTCCGATCAAGCTCTGGCGCTCGATCGCCGGCGGCGGCGTGAGACAGCTGTTGCGACGCGAGGGTGAACTGCTCCAGCTCGAGGACTGGTCGGAGTCGCGGTCGGCATTCGACGCCGCGGTGTACCCTTCGCTGCTGCTCGTTAGGCGCGCGATCGTCGGCGCGCGCCTAACGTGTCTCGCAGCCGCAGTCCATCATCGATCCGGAGCGCTTTGCTGGCAGATGGCGCCGGAGAGACTGGGCCTCGATACGGATCCGGCAAGCCCATGGCTCCTGCTCCCTCCCGAGGTGCGCGCCGCGTTCGACCGCGTCACGAATGCCGGCGTTCCGCTCGCCGAGGGTTCACTCGGTCGACCGACGCTCGGTGTCAAATGCGGGTTCAACGACGCGTTCATTGTAACCGCGGAAGGCGGCGATGACGCGCTCAGTCGTGTGCGAGCCAGCGGCCGCGTTGGCGTCATCGAGCGGACGATGCTTCGCCCGCTGCTTCGAGGCGAGACGATCGGTGAGCCGACACGAGAGTCGATCATCTGGACGCATGCGGCAGATGGAACGCCGCTCGCTACTCTACCGCCTCACGCGGGTCGATGGCTGGCAGTGCATCGCGCACGTCTCGCGGCGCGGAGCGACGCTCGTCAGGCACACCGCTGGTGGTCGCTCTTTCGCGTGACGGGCGCCTCGGCTCGTCTGCCACGCGTGGCGTGGGCCGACGTCGCGCGATCACCTCGCGCGATCGTTCTTCCGGCGGGCGATCCCACCGTAGCGCTCAACAGCTGCTACGTCCTTCCCTGCGCATCACGCGAAGATGCGGACGCATTCGCCGCGCTCCTCTCTTCACCGCTCGTCGCCGCGTGGCTCAACGCACTCGCCGAGCCGGCGCGTGGAGGCTATCGCCGGTATCTCGCCTGGACGATCGCGCTTCTGCCGCTTCCCGCCGATTGGCCGCGCGCTCGTACTCTCCTGCTCGCGAAGGATGCAAAGGGCTCGGATGCTCTGACGGCGGTGCTGCGCGCCTATCGGCTCCGCTATTCCGACGTGGCGCCTCTGCTCACATGGAACGCGCGCTGAGCCTTCATTCGGCCGACGTCGTTCGAGCGCTCATCGCCCGAGCACAGTTGGTCGACTCTCCATCGCTACTCGGTACCTTGCGTCTTCGGCCGCACCAACGGGATGCCATCACCCGCATCCGGGGCATGCTTCAGCATCTCGGCGGTGCGCTGCTCGCCGATGAAGCGGGACTCGGGAAGACCTACGTCGCACTCGCGCTCGCCAAAGAGGCGCGATCGCCGCTCATTGTCGCTCCTGCCGCTCTGAGCTCGATGTGGCAGCGTGCTTGCGCGACCGCCGACGTCGTAGCTGCTGATGTCACCTACGAGGCATTGAGCCGTGGACGAGCCATGGCTACAGCTCACGACCTCATCATTCTCGACGAGGCGCATCACGCTCGAACGCCCGGCACCCGCCGGTATGCGCAGTTGGCGTCACTCGCGTCGCGCGCACGGGTGCTGCTCCTGTCGGCCACTCCCATCCACAATCGACGCGGCGACCTTGCAGCGCTGCTCGCCCTCTTCCTCGGCGCTCGAGCCTGGACCCTCGACGACGAAGAGATGTCTCACTTCGTCGTGCGACGAGAGCATGCGCACGTGCGAGACACGCCGCTCCCCGCACTTGGTGACACAGAGCTGCTCCTGGTGGGTGATGACGAGGCCACGCTCCATGCGATACTCGAGCTTCCCGCCCCCCTCCCTCCGCGCGATGGCGGAGATGGCGGCGCGCTGCTGGCGATGTCGCTCGTCAGGCAATGGTCGTCCAGCGATGCCGCGTTGCTCGCGGCACTACGGCGTCGATTGGCGCGCGCGACGTCACTCTTGCAGGCGCTCGAATGTGGTCGCTACCCCACTCGAAGCGAGCTGGCGGCGTGGGCATTCGCCGAGGACAGCGTGCAGCTCGCTTTCCCGGAGCTGATCGCTTCCGCGCTGGGCGAGCCGAGTCGGTCGATCGTGAAACTCATTACCACGGTGAGCGCACACGCCGACGCGGTCCGAGCGCTGCTCTCGCAAGCCGCCGCTCGCTCATTCGACGACCGACGTGCCAACCTACTACGCCAGATTCGCCGACGACACGAGGGCGAAAAGATCATCGCTTTCGCGCAGTTCATGGAAACGGTCAGCGTTCTCTTCACGTCGCTTCAGGCTGACGGCACGGTCGCGGCACTTACCAGCCGCGGTGGGATGGTGTCGGGTGGAAAGCTTTCGCGTCGTGAATTGCTGTCTCGCTTCGCACCGCGCGCGATGGGAGCGCGTACCCCGTCAACCGCCGAGCGCATCGATCTGCTCATCACTACCGATCTGCTGAGCGAAGGCGTGAACGTGCAGGACGCGTCGGTCGTGGTCCACCTCGACTTGCCGTGGACTGCCGCGAGACTCGAGCAGCGAATCGGACGATCGCGACGGATCGGCGCCGTGCACAAGCGAACAGCGGTGTACGCTCTGGCACCGCCAGCATCGGCGGCCGAGATGTCGCGCATCGAGAAGCGGCTTCACGACAAGTTGCGAGACGCCGCTCGTGCGATCGGCGTGGTCAGCTCCGTACTTCCCGGCCGCGTTCCGTTGACCGAGGCGCGGAGGAGTGCAGTGTCCAATCGAGAAGCGCTCTACGAGCGGCTCAGCCGATGGCAACGCGATCCCCTGCCTGACACACGCGAGACTATCGCGTACAGCGGGGTTGCTACGACCCGGAACGGGTTTGTCGCGCTAGTCGTTGATGCCGGAAGAGTAATTCTGCTCGGCGGCGTCGATGGCGAAGTCGTAACCGATGACCCCGCGCGGTTGTTGGACATACTGGAGCTTGCGGACGGCGAGGAAACGGTGGTGAGCCCGTCACTGGTGGTCAGCGCGGTCGAGCGAGTGGACGTCTGGCTGACGAGCCGTCGCGCCTTCGACGCGTCGGGTGTCACGCACTCGATTGCGGGTGCACCGCGTCGCTCGGCGATTCAGCGCGTCGCGCGAATCACGGCGCAGCTTCCACTTCATCGGCGAGCCGCTTTGCTGCCGCTTGCGGCTCGCGCTCGTCAGGCAATCACGGCGCAGTTCGGTATCGGCGCGGAGCGAGTGTTGGCCGAGCTCGCTACGGCCTCAATGCCGGATGATGCCTGGCTACGCGCCGTCAGCGCATTCGGCGAGGCTCGCCGGCGCAGCCAAGCCGATGCCAACGAAGGCGATAGCGCGGTGGTCGCCATGCTTCTGCTCCGCGCGCCTTCCCACTAGCTTCGACCGATGCCTCGCACGCCTCCGCACGCTCTCCTCTTCGACCTCGACGGGACGCTCGTCGACTCGCTGGATCTCATTCTCACCTGCTTTCGTCACGCGTTTCGCACGCACGTCGGAGCCATTCCGCCTGACGACGCGCTCATCGCCGGCATCGGCACGCCACTGGTCACGCAATTGGCCGAGTTCGTCGCTGATTCCGTGCTGCGCGAGACGATGGTGACAACGTATCGCAGCTACCAGATGGAGCACCACGACCGGCTGATCCGGGAGTTCGAGGGCGCGCGCGAGACCCTCGAGCTCCTCCACGATCGCGGTCACGCGATGGCGATCGTCACCAGCAAGGCGGAGCTCCTGGCCGAGCGCGCGCTGGAATTCGCGGGACTGGCCGAGTACATGGATGTGGTGGTCGGCGTCGAGTCATGTGAAAGACACAAGCCCGACCCGGAGCCGGTACACGTCGCGCTTCGTGCGCTCGACGCTCGACCAGGCGATGCGATCTTCGTGGGTGACTCGCCTCACGACATCACGTCGGGCAATGCGGCAGGCGTGATCACCGTCGCCGCGCTCTGGGGCCCGTTTTCGCGTGAGACACTGGCGGCCGCGCGTCCGACCCACTTCATCGAGCACATCCGAGACCTTCCATCTCTGATCGAGCAGGTCGCCTAACGCTGCCTAACGAGTTTCGGCCCTGAGCTCGAGCGGATCGGCCACCGGCCGATACCCGATCTTCTGGTAGATGGAGTTCGACGTCGGGTTGTCCAGGTCGGTATAGAGGTATACGAACGACCGACCGCCGTCGAGCATGTGCTGGCTCACCGCCGCGACTAGCGCCGTCGCGTAGCCGCGACCACGCGCCTCCGGTGCAGTGTACACGGCTCCGACTCGAATCCCATGAGGCGTCAAACCGACACCGGCCGCCATCGACACCACTTGGCCGCGATCGGTCCACACGTACCACGCCCGATCGCGGATCCGTCGTTGGACTCGTCCGCGAAGTACGTCGTCGGACTCGCCAGGCTCGCCGGACTCCTGCATGAACGCTTGCTGCCACCGAACCATCGTGTCGACATCACTCGCGTCGGCGAACCGCCAATCACCGTCAGTCGGCGGCGCCGGAGTCACCTCGGTCAGCACGTAAATGCGATTCTTACGCCCCTCGCTCCACGCAATGCCTGTCGCTTCCGTCGCCGCCCGCGCGAACACGCCTACCTCCGCCGCCGGCCCGAGGACTATTCTCGCACCATGCTGCATCGCATCGGCCGCGATGAGGGCGGTCGCACCCTTCTCCGCCTCCGTCGACACGACCAGCTTGGCCGCCGTCCGCATGGCTGCCGCTACGGGGTCCCCGCCTTTCATCACGACCGCCCAGAACGCTCCGCTCGGTGCCTCTCCTATTCTGGCCAGCTCGTCCGCCACCCCGATCATGACCCCGTTCTCCACCTCGTTCTGAAGCAGCAACGGCGTGGCGAGCTTGGCGAATTCAGCCGGTCCGTGAGGGCGAATGAGGTCCATGGTGCGGAGGTGCGAAGTTGGTCCTAAGTTCACATCCGGACTTGGCCATCGGGACTCGGGACTCGGGACTCGGGCGTTTTGCGCGATCGACTCGTCCGGAACGTGCCGCGCGCCGCATGCCGCGGGCCGCACGCCGAGTCCCGAGTCCCGAGTCCCTCGTTCGTGGGCTAAATAGGCCTCTTCAAACCTTTTCGGCATGTCCGCTATCTGATTCCGCGACGGAAAGCCAGATGGATACCGGATGCCGATGGCGGTAGCGACGACTCGAAACGTGTCACCTCTCAACGCGGACTCCACCACGAGCGATGTGGCGCTGGCCGCCGCGGGTGACCGCAGGGCCTTCGAGCGACTCTACCGAACGCACACCACGAGAGTGTTCTCGCTGTGCGCCAGAATGTGCGGCAACCGGATGCAAGCCGAAGAGCTGACGCAAGATGTCTTCGTGCGAGCATGGGAAAAGCTGCCGCTGTTTCGTGGCGAAAGCGCCTTCTCCACCTGGCTCCACCGACTCGCCGTCAACGTCGTACTGAACGCTCGCAAATCGGAAGGACGCGACCGCTCACGTACCGACGATAGCGGCGAAGGCGACACGGTGGAACGGCTGGGACGTCCAGCCCCGTTGCACGTCGAGCGAATGGACCTCGAGGCGGCGATCGGCAAGCTGCCGCCCGGGGCCAGACGAGTCTTCGTGCTGCACGACGTGGAAGGATACAAGCACGAAGAGATCGCCGAGATGCTCGGCGTCACATCAGGTGGAAGCAAGGCCCAGCTGCACAGAGCACGAATGCTTTTGAGAGAGGCTTTGACGCGATGACGGACAACACAATTCGCTGCGATCGGCTCGACGAGCTCCTTCCGGAGTATCTGGAAGGGACGCTCGACGCCGGCACTCGCGCAAACGTCGAGCTGCACCTGGCGGGTTGCCAGCGTTGCGCGTCGCTCATCGCCGATCTGAACGCGATCACCGAAGCAGCAAACAATCTGCCCGACCTCTCTCCTTCCAAGGATCTGTGGTCGGGAATCTCCGACCGTATCGCCGCGCCGGTCATCTCGCTCCCCTCGGAGCGCGAGCGGCACGCGACTCGGTATCAACGTCTTCGTATGGTGGGCGCCGCCGCCGCACTGGTGATCATGACGGCGACGCTGACCTTCGTTGGAACGAAGTACTTCATGGGTGTGGAGACGCAGCCGACGCAGGTGGCGTCCGATCCGGTGCGAGTGCCGGTGCCCGGTGCTACGGACTTTGGTCCGGACTCGATCAAGTCGGCCGAGCCGACGCGCAGCACCACGCCGATCGTCGAGCCGCCCACCGGCCCGCGTCCCACGTCCGCGCCCGCGACGCAGCAGCAGCGACCCGCGCGTACGGCGATCGCCGCTAACGTCGGCCGCACCTCCGCCGAGCGCGCATACGATCGTGAGATCAACCAGCTTCAGGCGCTCCTTCGCGAGCGTCGCGGAGAGCTCGACCCGAAGACCGTCCAGGTCATCGAGCGGAATCTGAACGTGATCGACGAAGCAATCCGGCAAAGCCGTGAGGCGCTGCAAGGCGACCCGGCCAGCCGCTTCCTGAACGACCAGCTCAACAACGCGCTCGGCCGGAAAGTCGAGCTGCTTCGCTCGGCGGCGATGCTGCCCTCGAGCATATAGAGGAATAGAGACATGCGAGTGACATACCTGGCAGCCACGATGGCCCTGCTGATCGCCGCTCCTGTGATCGGCGACATGCTCCCGGCGCCCGCGTCCATAGGCGCGCTGGAGGCACAGGAGAGAGATAGACAACGCGAGATCGAGCGCGAAAAGCAGCGCCAGAAGGAGCGCGAGCGTCGTCGCGCCGAGCGCGACGAAGAGGACGATTACGACGACGAGTACCGCTCGCGGATCGACACCACCTTCAACTTCACCCGCGATGGCGTCGTCGACCTGTCGCTGGTGTCGGGGATGATCAAGGTCACCGGCTGGTCGCGCGGCGAGATCAAGATCAACGCGTCCAGCGAGCACGGACTCGTTAGGCTGGATGCGTCGCCGTCGCGCGTCGCGTTATCGGTGCGCTCCGACCGCGGCCGCTTGGGCGACACGCAATACGAGGTCTCGGTGCCCGAAGGCGTTCGCGTCATCACCAAGGCAGTCTCGGGTGACATCAGCGTCACCGGCACCAAGGGTGAGCTCGAGGCCGGCAGCGTGAGCGGCGACGTCACCGTCAGCGATGTGACGCGCCGCGTCGAAGCGTCGAGCGTCTCCGGCTCGGTGAGCGTCGGCCGCGTGCAGGGCGACCTCCGCGCCAGCTCAGTGAGCGGCGACCTTCAGGTGACCGACGTGAGCGGGGAAGTCACAGCCGAGACGGTGAGCGGCGAGCTCACGCTCAATCGCATTCGCTCGCGCTACGTGCGCTCCGAATCGGTGAGCGGAACGGTGGAGTTCGACGGCAGCATCGAGTCGAATGGGCGTTACGAGTTTCACTCGCACTCGGGCGACGTGATGCTCACGGTGCCCGACGGGATGGGTGCGACGATCTCGGTCGAGACGTACAGCGGCTCGATCGACAGCGATTTCCCGATCACCCTGGCGCCGGGTCAGGAGCTCGGAAAGGGGCGCCGGTTCGACTTCACGGTTGGCAACGGCAGTGCGCGCGTCACCGCCGAAACGTTCAGCGGCAACATCACAATCTCGAAAGGCGGGAGATAACGAATGAACCGGATGCTCATCGGTGCGCTCGCGGGCGCGTTGGCCGCGGTCCTGCTCGTTCCCGGCGCGGTGCGCGGGCAAGAGCAGGAGTTCTCGGGTGACACGCTTCAGTGGCGTCAGGCAATGCAGGCTGGCAGCTGGCTCCGCGTCCGCAACATGAACGGCGAAGTGTCGGTCGAGGGGACGACGGGAAACACCGCCGAGGTGGTTGGCATCAAGCGCTACCGTCGCGCCGATCCCGAAGACGTGCGCTTCGTGGTGATAAAGGAAGGGAACGACGTCACCATCTGCGCGCTATGGGGCGATCGCAGCACGTGCACCATCGATGACTATCGCGCCAACTGGCGCGGCGAAGGTCGCGACGACATCTCGGTCGACTTCACCGTCAAGCTCCCGCGCGGGGTGAAAGTGCTGGCCAGCTCGGTGAACGGTGCGGTGGACGTGATGGGCGCGACGGCCGAAGTCGAAGCGGCGACGGTGAACGGCCGCGTCGAAGTTTCGACGAGCACCGGGCCCGTGAGCGCGACGACGGTCAACGGCGGTGTGCTCGCTCGGATGGCGACGCTCCCAAGCGCGGCCGACATGCACTTCACCACGGTGAACGGCTCGGTGCGCGTGGTGGTGCCGGCCGAGTTCGACGCCGACATCGAGATGAGCACCGTGAACGGCCGCCTTCGCACCGACTTCCCGATCACTGTCTCAGGCCGCATCGATCCGAAGCGGCTGAGCGCGAAGATTGGGAAGGGTGGACGGCGGGTGACGATGAAGACGGTGAATGGGAGTATTGATTTGGAGAAGCAGAGCTGAGACATCGAGATTCGAGATTCGAGATTCGAGATTCGAGATTGGGAAAACAATAGGGCCGGCGATTCGCCGGCCCGTTCCATTTCTCCTAATCTCCAATCTCGAATCTCGAATCTCGTTCCGCCTCCTCCGTGCGCACCGTCGCCAGCAATTCCCCAGACCGTCCACTGATCGGTCTAAAGTCCCGCCGCGGCTCGAAGTGCTCCTCGGTCGGCTCGGCGTGCGAGATGCGACCGATGTTGAAGTGACGCCAACCCTGCTCGCCGCTCCCCTCGCTGTGGCCACGCATCTGATAGGCCTCCACCAGCTCCGTTCCGTCCGGTTTCCGGAGAATCGCATGCGGCTGAATGACGCGCATGCCATCGGTGCCGTAGGTGATCTGGAGAACTCGTCGCTCCTCCAGCGCGCGCAGGATCGTGTCTCGTGCCATCGCCTCCTCCTCCTGCGCCACCGCCCATGCAACTCTCAGCCCATGTGCTCTACGCGATGACGAAAGGCCCGTCGCAAGCGGACGGGCCTTCGTCATCCACCTCACGACATGCTACCGGGGCGGTCTCGTCGAGCCAGTCGTATCCGGCCGAACCGCGCTGGTATCCCTTGGCGCCGGCGCGGGAGTCGGTGTCATAGGTTGGGTCGACGGTTGCGTTGTGGGCTGCGTGGTCGCCGGTGTCGTCGGCGCGCCCGGCTTCAACGCATCGGCAACCGTCCCGGCGCCTAACACGATCACCTCCACGCGGCGATTCTGCTGCCGACCCGCCGCGGTGCCGTTGTCGGCCACCGGTTGACTCTCGCCGAACCCACGCGCGGTGATCTTGGCGGCGTTCACGCCGCCGGTGACGAGCGCCGCCCGGACCGCCGCCGCGCGCTCCTCCGACAGACGCTGATTGTATGCG
>DATFBY010000124.1:0-16957 GCA_035253585.1 Gemmatimonadaceae bacterium
GGATAAACACCACCAGCCGACAAGCCACGCGGCGCTGGTCGTCATCTGCGACAGATACGACGCACGCCATTGAAGATTGCCGGGCGCGGTGAGCCATATCAGCCAGGTGAGAATTGCGACCCAGGGGCCGGCAAGGCGTCGGGCCAGCGCGAACACCATGGCGCCGGCCACGCCGCTGAGCACGACTGATCCGAGACCGGGAAGGCCGAGCCAAATGCCAGGAACGAGGACGAGGGCATGGCCCGGCGGATACTTCGGCACGAGCAGCGGCTCGCCGAAGACGGCCATCTGCTCGAAGAATCCCGGCAGGGGACGCGGAGGCGCCGCCCACTGTCCGCTGGCGAAGATCCGCGCCTGGAGGACGTACGCAGCCTCGTCCTGAACGACCGCGAGCTGCGCCAGCGATCCCCATACCCACCACACCACGAGCGCCGTGGCCACACCTACCACAGTCGGCGCCCATCGTGACTCGAGAGCGCGCGTGGCGGATGCGATGTCGATCGGCGGGCCGCGCCGCGCAGCAACGGCGGCGACGAGCACGCAGAGGAGGACGACGAGGGAGGACACTTAATCTAGAGATGGGAGTGGCTGTAGTAGGACAGCCAAGCGCGACGGGGGGTCACCTTAGAACCAGCCATCCGCCATCGGCCATCCGCCATCCGGGTGTCGGCGCAGCTATCTCGACCCCTGGACCCGGATGGCGGATGGCCGATGGCGGATGGCTGCCTTCCTAATCCGCGACCGCCGCCTCCCTCTCCCCCGACGCAGCTTTCGCCGCTTGCTCGGCCGTGGTTCCGCGCAGCGCGGGCGGCGCCTCGAGGTGCAAGCCCAGGACGATCGTAAATGCCACGAGCGCAGCCGACACCCAAAACGGTACACCCACGCCGAGGTGATCCCAGGCAAGGCCGGCCAATGGCGGATACACAACGCGCGCAACGCCGCCGTACGTCTGCTGCACACCCATGTACAGTCCGCGCTCGTGCTCGCCGATCACTCGGGACAAGAACGCAGTCACTGCCGGGAAGAGGAACGCGGTGCCGAGTGGTAGAAGCGCTACGGTGAGCGCCAGCGTCGTGTACGTGAGCAACCCCGGCAACGGCAGCGGCCGAGTGAATGGCAAGAGTGCCAATCCGGTCGCCAATAGCGCCGCGCCTAGGCGTGATGTCCGCGCTTCTCCCAACCGATCCACGACCGGACCGAGCAGGAAGATGCGGATGATGATGCTCAACCCACCCATGTACGTGAAGAAAAATCCCACGTTCTGCTCGCACACGCCGTACCGTCGATTGAGCAGCAAAATGAGTATCGCGGTCACGCCGTAGAACGCGCCCATTCCAATCGCGTACATCCAGATGAGACGCGATGCAGACTCGCTGCGATGCGTCCACGCCACGCGCCAGACGATCTCCGCTGGACGGCGAGCGTGCTTCGCCTTCGCGCGCGCCGCCGTGTCGTGAGACTCGGTGAGATACTTCCACGCGAAGACGGTGTTGAGCAGACAGAGTCCGGCTGCCAGAAGACCAGGACCCTCCGGGCCCCACCGCGTGGCGAGCGAACCGATTGCCGGACCGAGCACGACACCGGCATTCGTTGCTGCCGACAGCCATCCGAGAGCTCGCGCACGCTTCGTCGGACCGACGGCGTCGGCGACGTAGGCTTGCAACACACCGACGGTGCCGCCACCTGCACCTTGTACCAACCGCGACAGCAACAGCAGCCAGTACGACGTCGCGTACGCGAACACGACGTACGCTGCGGCCGACGCCGCCAACCCGATGAGCAACACCGGCTTTCTGCCGTAGCGATCAGAGACGCGCCCCCAGAAGGGCGCGCTCAGCAGCTGCATCGCCGAGAACGCCGCGACCAGCACCATCACCATGAACGCGTTGGCTCCCAACCGCTCCGCGTAGAACGGGAGCAGCGGGATCACCATCAACGCCCCCACCATGTCGATGAAGGCGGTGAACATGAGCACGCTCAGCTTGCCGGCATCGCCGGCGCGCGCGCTCTTGAGACGATTGGAGAGAGAGGTGATCAAACGCGCTATCGACTAGGTACAGGTGCGCGCGGAGCGCGACGGGAGGGTGGTGCGAGTCGCGCCAACCTGACGCTCACGATGTCCGCTGACGGCGCGCGACGGAACCCCCGACGCGCGTCCTCACCGAATCTGCACACGAAAAGGAGGAGGGAGGAGGGAGGAGGGAGGAAGGAGCAGGAGGACGGAAGAACCGTCTACTCGGCGCGACCGAGCGCTGCCGGTGGCACCGAGCGTCCTACGACGCCAGCGAGTGCAATTACCGTGAGAACGTACGGGATCATCTGCACGAACTGCGTCGGGATGGCGTTCGCCCCCTGCAGTTGAATCTGTAGCGTTTCGGCGGCGGCAAAGAGCAGGCATGCGAGACCAGCGCGTGCAGGGTCCCACCGTCCAAAGATCACCGCCGCCAATGCGATGAATCCGCGACCGGCGGTCATGCCGTCGGTGAACTGATGCTGGTCGAGGGCGAGATACACGCCGCCCAGCGATGCCAGCACGCCTGACAGGAGCACCGCGACGTAACGGACGCGCTTCACCTCGACGCCCAGCGTCTCGGCCGCCTGCGGATGCTCACCGGCGGCGCGGACACGAAGGCCGAACGGCGTGCGGTAGACGAGCCACGCCACAGCGGGAATGACCGCCAGCCCGAGCCAGATCAACGGATTCTGCAGCAATCCCCAAAACAGATTGTCGCCCGACACCTGCGTCGTCAGGCCGGCCACGCGCGGTGAATTCGAGGAGCTGTCGAAGGCCAGATGCAGAAAAAATCGGGTGAGACCGATGACCAGAAGGTTGATGGCTATGCCGGTGACAATCTGATCGGCGCGATATCGGATGACGGCGATCGCGTATATCAGGCCGAACAACAGTCCTCCAGCTACGCCGCACAACACGCCGACCCAGGCGCTGCCGGAGTAGTAGCTGCCTAACGTGGCGGCGAACGCGCCGGAGAGCATGAAACCTTCGAGGGTGAGGCTCACGACGCCGGCGCGCTCGGCGACAGCTCCACCCGCCGCCGCGAAGAGATACGGTATGGCGATCCGGATGGTCTGCGTCAGGAAGACGAAGATCATCAGGCCGCCTCTTTCACTTTTTCGGGTGCTGGCTTGCGTTGGATGCGCGCGTTCAGGAGCACGCGTCGTACCTCCGGTACGGAGGCCGCGATCGCAAGGATGACGACACCCTGAAGCGCCTCCACCATCTGCTTGGGCACGAGTGCGTTGATGGCGAGCCCGCCTTGCGACAGCGTGGCGAAGAAGAGCGCGGCGAGCACGACACCCGCGGGATGATTTCTACCGACGAGCGCCACCGCGATTCCCAGGAATCCCGCGCCCGCGCCGAATCCTTCTTCGTAGTAGTGCTTGTAGCCCAGCACGTAGTTGATGGCGCCCAGTCCAGCCAGCGCGCCTGACAAGGCGAGCGCACGAATCCACGTCTTCCCAACGTGCACGCCTCCGTACTCGGCCGCGTCAGGCTGAAGGCCGACGGCACGCAGCTCGTATCCCTTCCGGGTGCGGAAGAGGTGATAGCCGACCCACAACGCCACGAGGAGTGCGACGAAGAGCGAAAGATTTGCCGCCGATCCGTGGAAGACCGGTAGGAACTCCGAGATGCGCGCCAGGCCACCGGCGTTGATCTCCGGAGTGTGCAGAGTTTCGGGAACGTGCAGCTTCGCCGCGATCACCCAGTTGAGCAGCGCCAGCACGATGAAGTTGAGCATGATCGTGACGATCACTTCGTGCGCGCCGAAGCGTGCCTTGAGCACCCCGGGAACGAGACCGACGGCGCCACCGCCCGCGGCCGCTGCGATCATGCAGAGCGGCGCGGCGAGGAGCCACGGCGTTCCACTCGGCAGCAGCAATCCCATGATGGCGGCGGCGAATCCACCAGCGGCGAGCTGACCCTCAGCGCCGATGTTGAACAAGCCGGCGCGTAGACCGATGGCGACCGCGAGTCCGGTGAAGATGAGCGTCGTCGCCTTGTAGAGAACCTGGCCGAAGCCGTAGAAATTCCCCCATGTGCCGTCGAGAAGGCGCGCATAGACGGCTCCTGGCGCTTGTCCAACGCTCAGGATGAGCAGATCGCCGACGACAACGGCCACCAGCAGCGCCACGAGCGGCGGTAGGAGCGCCTCTTCGATGCGTGCGCGTGTCGAGAGATCGCTCACACGACGGCGGCTCCGGTGGAGTCGACGCCGGTCATTAGGTAGCCGACATTCGACTCGCTCGCGTCGGCGCGAGACATGACGCCGACGATCTTTCCTCCGTACATGACGGCGACTCGATCGGCGAGCGCGAAGATCTCCTGGAGCTCGGCCGATACCAGCAGCACCGCCTTACCGGCGTCGCGTGCGGCGCGGATCTGCGCGTGTATGAACTCGATGGCACCGACGTCGACGCCGCGGGTTGGTTGCGCCGCGAGGAGAACCGAGAAGTCCGCGCCCATCTCGCGCGCGATGATGATCTTTTGCTGGTTGCCGCCTGACAACGCGCGCGCTGGGAGCGTCGCGTCGGGAGGACGGATGTCGAATCGCTGGATCTTCTCCTGCGCGTTCGACGCGATGCGACCGCGATCGAGCACACCGCGCTTGGCGAACTGCGACTGATCGCCCAGGATGAGGTTGTCGCCGATCGTGTACTCGAGTACGAGACCGCGGCGATGCCGATCCTCCGGGATGTGCGCCAGTCCGGCTTCGCTTCGCTGCCTGACGTCCCAGTTGGTGATGTCGTTGTTGCCGAGAAGGATCGTGCCTGACGAGACCGGCCGGAGTCCGGCGATCGCTTCGATCAGCTCGGTCTGGCCGTTCCCTTCGACACCGGCGATGCCGAGTATCTCTCCAGCGGCGACGGTGAACGAGACGTCATCGACCTGCCGGGGACGTCGCGCGCCGGCGACGACGAGGCCTTTAACAGATAGGGAAGCGGGAAGAGGGAAGCGGGAAGCGTCAGCGGATTCGGAAGTCATGGGCTGTAGATCGCTCTCGTTTCCCGTTTCCCGCTTCCCGCTTCCCGCTAGCTGTACATCCCTTCCCACCATTGCGCGCGCGATTTCCATCGGCGTCGTCTCCGACGTGCGCATGCGGCCGACGGTCTGGCCGTGTCGCATGACGGTGATGCGGTCGGAGACATCGATGACTTCGTCGAGCTTGTGCGTGATCAGGACAATCGTGCCGCCGCCATCGCGCAGACCGCGGAGGATCCGCCAAAGCTCCTTCACCTCGGGAGGCGAGAGGACCGCGGTCGGCTCATCGAGAATCAGGAGGCGCGCGCCACGAAAGAGTGTCTTGAGAATCTCGACGCGCTGCGCTTCGCCCACGGAGAGGTCGCGCACGAACCGGCGGACATCCATGTCGAAGCCAAACTGCTTGGCGACGCCTTGCACCTCGAGCTGCGCGCGCGCCATGTCGATCGCAATGCCGCGCGTCGGCTCGCGGCCGAGCACGACGTTTTCGGTGATGGTGAGCGTCGGCACGAGCATGAAGTGCTGGTGCACCATGCCGACGCCGGCCTGGATCGCCTCCGCGGTGCTCCACCCGGTGACGTCGCGCCCAGCGATCTCGATCGTGCCGGAATCTGGCGCATAAAGCCCGGCGACGATCCGCATGAGCGTCGACTTCCCGGCCCCATTCTCGCCGACGACCGCGTGAATCTCACCGGGCTCGACCTCGAGCGACGCTCCTCGATTCGCGCGAACGGGACCAAATGACTTGTGTAAATCTCGGATTACGAGTGACGGAGCGGGACTGGGGACTCGGGACTCGGGACTCGGCTTAGACGGAGAAATCTCCTTCTCACGAGCCGAGTCCCGAGTCCCGAGTCCCGAGTCCCGATGCTCACTCATCTCTCGCTCGGCACCTTGATGCGCCCAGCGATGATCTCCTTCTCGATCTCCAAGAGACGCGCGCGCACGTCGGCAGGGATGAGCTTCGCGTTACGCTCGTCGTAGACGTAGCCGACGCCGCCCTCGGCCAGGCCGTACCAGTACACGCCGCCCTTGAACGTGCCAGCCTTGGTGCGCGCGATCTGGTCGTACACTACGCGGTCCACGCCCTTCACCATCGACGTGAGCACGTGACCCGGCGCCTCGTCGTACTGATCCGCGTCGACGCCGATGACGAGCTTGTTCATTTGCCGCGCCGCCTCGAAGACGCCGAGGCCCGTCGAGCCCGACGCGTGGAAGATCACGTTGACGCCCGACTGGTATTGGCTGAGCGCGAGCTCCTTCCCCTTACCTGGATTGCGGAACGCTTCCGGGGTGACGCCAGCGTACTGCGCGATCACGGTGCAGTCGGGACACACGTGCCGGACGCCGGCCTTGTACCCCGCCTCGAACTTGTGAATCAACGGAATGTCCATCCCGCCGACGAAGCCCAATCGCTTCGAGCCGCCAACCAGCGCGGCGAGCGCGCCGACCAGGAAGGAGCCTTGCTCCTCCCGGAACTTGAGCGCCGCCAGATTCGGCGGCGGCAGCATCACATTCCCCTGGGCGTCGGTCTGGAGAGCGTAGTCGACACCCGCGAAGTTCACGTTGGGGTACTCGCTCGCCAGGTCGCGCAGATCATCCGTGAAGATGAAGCCGACACCGAGCACGAGGTTCATGTCCTCGGCGGCCAGCAGCCGGAGGCCCGCCTCGCGATCGGAGCCCTCACCCGGCTCGACGAAGTGGACGACGGCACCGATCTCGCGCCGGGCTTTGTCGGCGCCGTTGTAAGCGCCGTCGTTGAAGGACTTGTCTCCGCGCCCGCCCAGGTCGAATACGACACCTACGTCGACCGCATCCTCGGCGGTGGCGACGTCGGTCGCTCCGCTGGGGCGGACGAACAGGAGTGCGATGTGCAGGAGGAGGAGCGCGAGGACGACTACCAGGAGTTTCCGCACGGCACAAGAATCACCCGCCGCGCCCGGGTCGGCAAGACGCGTCCCGGCTGGCGCCGGTTCAGTCCCAGGCGATTGGCGTCAGGCGCGCGATCGGCGCATCGTACGCACTCGTCGAACCGTGTCCCCTTTCAGCGACTTCATGCTTCGTCCCCTTCCGCTTTTGCTGACCCTGCTCGCTGCCGGTTGTGCAACCGGCGGGCAATCGAGTCGGCCGACCAGTGGCTCCGGCGATCCGCTCACGGACGTTCGCAGCGTCACGGCTCGACGTCGCCCGCTCCCCGCACCGGTGCTGATGTCGCCCGAGTTTGCACGCGCCGTCGAGCGCGGGACACGAACGCTGACTGGCGAGCCCGGGCGCGGATACTGGCAGCAGTGGGCCGAGTACAAGCTCGAGGTCGAGCTCGACCCTGCGGCGAAGCGTCTCGTGGGACGCGGCACCGTCCGATACGAGAATCGGTCGCCCGAAACACTCCGGGCGATCGCGCTGCAACTCTATCAGAACATTTACCGCCCCGACGCGCTCAGAAACGTCAAGGTCCCGATCACCGACGGCATCCGCCTAACGAGTGTGCGGGCACAGGGTCGCGCGCTCAGCGAGGGAGCGAAGGACGGCCCGGCAGGCACCTATGCGATCGATGGAACCATCGGCTGGCTCCAGCTCCCGCAACCGCTCGCGTCGGGCAGCGCCGTGGAGCTTGCGATCGAGTGGACGGTGGAGGTTCCCCCGGAAGGCGGCGTGCGCGAAGGCACCGACGGCGAAGTCTTCCACCTCGCGTACTGGTACCCACAGGTGGCCGTCTACGACGACGTTGTCGGGTGGCAGGTCGATCCCTACATGGGAAACGCCGAGTTCTACATGGGTTACGGCGATTACGACGTGCGAGTGACTGTACCGCATGGTTGGCTGATCGGTGCCACCGGTACACTGCGCAACGCCGATGAGGTCTTGTCGCCGGCGACACGTGCGCGTCTCGCCGAAGCGCGACGATCGGGCGGTGTCGTGCACGTGGTGGGTGAAGCGGAGCGTGCGCCCGGAACATCGACGGTTCGATCGCCGAGCGGAAAGCTCACCTGGCACTTCAGCGCTCGCAACGTTCGCGATTTCGCGTGGGCGACATCGAATCAATACCTCTGGGATGCGACACTCGCGTCAGGCAGCGACGTCGACCGGAACGGTCAGGCCGATACCGCGGCGGTCAACACGTTCTACCGACCGAGTCGTCGCGCCTGGGCCTGGGACAGCTCGGCGCATTACGCGCGAAATTCGGTCGAGTTTCTGTCACAAATGCTGTGGCCGTATGCCTGGCCGCAGATGACGGTGATCGACGGCATCGAATCGTGCGGCGGAATGGAGTATCCGATGATCACCTGCATCGGACAGCGGCGCGACACGCTCTCGCTGTACGGTGTGATCGTGCACGAGATCGGGCACATGTGGTTCCCCATGGAAGTCGGGTCCGATGAGAAGCGGCATGCATGGCAGGACGAGGGCCTCACGCGCTTCAATCAGTCGTTCGCAATGAACACCTATTTCAAGGGGTACGACCGCTTCCAGACGTCGCGCGACAACTATTTCACCATCGTGCGCGCGTCGCAGGAGCTCGAGGTGATGCGGCACGGCGATCTCTATCCGACCAACACGTCGGCGTACAGCCGAGCTTCGTACGACAAGACGTCGCTCGTGCTGCTCATGCTGCGGACGTTGTTAGGCGAAGAGACCTTCCTCCGCGCGTATCGGGAGTATGGCCGACGGTGGCGTGGGAAGCATCCGAAGCCGTACGACTTTTGGAATACTTTCGAGACGGTAACGAGGCGCGATCTCGACTGGTTCTGGCGCACCTGGTGGTTCGAGACGTGGACGCTCGATCACGCGATCGCGTCGGTGCGCGTGGTCGGCGATAGCGCCGAGATCGCGATCGAAGATCGCGGTCTGGCTTACATGCCGGTGCGGTTGGCGATCACGCGCGAAGGTGGCGTCGTCGAACGAGTGGAGGTGCCAGTCGATGTCTGGTTAGGCGGCGCGACGCGGCACGTCGCGCGCGTGCGGTCGGCGCCGGCGATCGTGCGTGTGGAGATCGACCCGGAGCATCTCTTCATCGACATCGACCGCCGAAATCAGGTGTGGAGCTCGAATGCGGCTAGCGCTTCTCCCACGCGAGCCGCACCCCCAAGGCGATGAGCACCGCGCCCGTGATGCGCTCGAGCGTTTGCTTCACGGTCGGCCGATTGAGGAACGCGGAGAACTGGTCGATGAACCATGCATACATCGTGAGCCACACGAAGCCCATCACGTTGTGAATCGTGCCCAGCGCCAGCGATTTCAGGAGCACTGGGTCGCCCGGCTCGATGAACTGTGGCAGCAGCGTGAGATAGAATATCGCCACCTTGGGGTTGAGGACGTTGGTCATCAACCCTTCGCTGAACGCGCGCCGCGCCGAGATCCCTCCGCCACGCTCGGCACCAAGCGTTGGCGACGTGTCCTGTGAGAGATTCCTCTCGCGCCACGTGTCGACGATGGCGCGAATGCCGATGAAGACGAGATACGCCGCGCCGATCGTCTTCACGACCGTGAACGCGAGCGCCGACGTCCTCAAAATCGCCGAGATTCCGAATGCCGATGCGGTCGCGTGCACCAGGCATCCCAGATTGATTCCCAGCGTGGTCAGAAAGGCAGCCCGCCGTCCACCGGCGAGCGTGCTTCGTGTGACGAGCGCCATGTCGGCGCCGGGCATGATCGTCAGCAACGCGGCGAGACCGACAAACGCCCAGAGATGCGGATCCATAGGAGCGGCCAAGGAAGGAGTTCCGAGAAAATACTTCCGGCGTCGCCAACCGTCGAATTGATTGTCGGCATGGTTTCGTCGCTAAGGACGAGATTCCTGGTCATCGGCAGCGGTGTTGCCGGGCTGCACACGGCCTGGCGCGCATCGGAGTGGGGCGAGGTCATCGTCACCACCAAGCGCTCGCTCTTCGACAGCGCGACCACGTATGCCCAAGGCGGCATCGCGGCCGCACTCGGCGCCGGTGATTCCCCGGAGCTTCACCGCCAGGACACGTTGGCGGCCGGCGTAGCACTCGCCGATGCCGAAGCGGTCGAGGTGCTGGTGCAGGAGGGTCCGGCTCGCGTACGCGAGCTGCACGCCGCCGGAGCGCGTTTCGACCTCGATCCGTCGGGGAAGTTCAAGCTGGGACGTGAGGCGGCGCACTCCCGGAAACGCATCGTGCATGCGCAGGGCGATCGCACGGGCGCGGAGGTGGCGCGCACGCTCATAGAACGCGTGCAGGAGAGTACGCGTGTGCGCGTTCTCGAGCACGCGCGGGTGCTCGACCTCATTGTCGATGACGGGATCTGTTCAGGCGCCCGGGTGAGCGTCGCCGGAAAGGCGACGGACATTCTCGCCGATGCCGTGGTGCTGGCCACCGGCGGTTGCGGGCAGCTCTACCGCTACACTACCAACCCATTGGTGGCGACCGGCGACGGCTTTGCGATCGCGCAGCGCGCCGGAGCTCGGCTCGCCGACATGGAGTTCGTTCAGTTTCATCCGACGGCGCTCGACACGCCCGAAAACCCGCTAGCGCTCGTGTCGGAGGCCGTGCGCGGTGAAGGCGCGGTGCTCCGAAACGCGGCCGGGCAACGCTTCATGGTCCGGCGGCACAAGCTCAAGGAGCTGGCGCCGCGCGACGTGGTGGCGCGCGAGATCTTCCGCGAGCAAGCGGGCGGGCCGGTAGTGCTCGACGCGACGCATCTGGGGGCTTCTTTCTCCGATCACTTCCCGGGGATCTTTGCCCTGTGCATGGCTCGCGGAATCGATCCGCGGAACGACCCGATCCCGGTGACGCCAGCGGCGCACTACATGATGGGCGGCGTCGTCACCGACCTTGCCGGTCGCTCGAGCCTACCGAGGCTGTATGCCTGCGGCGAGGTATCCAATACCGGGGTCCACGGCGCCAACCGCCTGGCCTCGAATTCGCTCCTGGAAGGCCTGGTATTCGCCGAGCGAGTGGCGCGGGACATGAAGGACACTCCGCCACTTGTGGACGAGCCGCGCCCGGAGCAGTGGACAGTGCCCGTGCTTCGCGACCGCGGCGCGGCGCAGGTGTCGGCGAATGCGGTGCGGGATGCGATGTGGGAGCACGCGGGAATCGATCGGAATGCTTCCGGGCTGAGGCGTTGCCTGGAGATTCTCGACGATCTCGCCACTCGCCTCCCGGTCGGCGCGACGGAGGAGACGAACATGGTCCAGACGGCTCGGCTCATCGCCGAGGCCGCACTGTTACGCAAGGAATCACGCGGCGGCCACTATCGCCGCGATTTTCCGAAGTCGAAACGGAAGTGGAAGGGGACGCACATCATTTGGTGAGATGCATTGCGCCTTCGAAACAGCAACAGCGCCATCGGCCATCCGCCATCAGCCATCAGAGAGCGGCGGATTCGGAAGTCATGAGGTGTGCAGTTCCCCGGATGGCCGATGACGGATGGCCGATGGCGCTGTTGCTGTTCGCCTGATTCGCATCCATCTCGACATTACCCGCTAGCTCATGCACCATAGCCCATGACTTCTCTGGCAACCGATCTCCATTCCGAGATTCGTGCGCTCGCTTCAGCGCGGAATGCCGTCATCCTCGCGCACAACTATCAGCGCCCGGATGTCCAGGATGTAGCGGATTTCGTCGGCGACTCGTTAGGTCTGTCGCGTGAGGCGGCCCGCACCAACGCTCGAGTCATCGTCTTCTGCGGCGTGCACTTCATGGCGGAGACGGCGGCCATCCTGTCGCCCGACAAGATCGTGCTGCTTCCCGACATGGCCGCCGGCTGCTCGCTCGCGGCGACGATCGACGGCGATCAGCTGCGAGAGTGGAGGGCAGAGCACCCCGACGCGGTCGTCGTCAGCTACGTCAATACCACGGCCGAGGTCAAAGCCGAGAGCGATTACTGCTGCACGTCGGGGAACGCGATCGAGGTCGTCAACTCGATCCCGCCTGACAAGGAAATCCTTTTCCTCCCCGACATGTTTCTCGGTACGCACGTGAGGAGAATGACGGGGAGAGCGAACATGCACGTGTGGATGGGCGAATGTCACGTGCATGCGGGGATCGATCCGGAGCACATTCGCGAGATGCGCGCGACGCATGCCGATGCCGAGTTTCTGGTTCATCCCGAATGTGGCTGCGCGACCAGCGTGCTCGAAGCGATCTCGGCCGGCGAGCTCGGCACCGAGGACGCCCAGATTCTTTCGACCGAAGGTATGATCCGCCGGCCGAAGGTCTCCGAGACCGAGGAGTACATCGTCGCTACGGAAACAGGGATTCTGCATCGACTGCGCAAGGAGAATCCCACGAAGAGGTTTTTCGCCGCGAACGAGCGCGCGGTGTGCACGTACATGAAGGTGACCACCTTACCCAAAGTCCTGCGCGCGCTCGAGCGCATGGAGCATCGCATCACCGTTCCGGCGGACGTTGCCGCGAGGGCGCGGCGTGCGATCGAGCGGATGGTGGCGATCGGCGGCCCCGCGCCTACGCCGTTGACACCCGGCGCGAAGGATCCCGGCGAATGACGATTCCTCCTCTCTCTCCGCGTTCGGAGCGTCGCACCGCGCCGCGCACGGTCACGCCGCTCTCCGTGCCGGCGCTGGACGGGCACGAGTGGTTGAAGTTCCCGCTCAATCAGGAACAGCTCGACGCGTTGGTGACGGCCGCGTTGCGGGAGGACCAGGCCTTCCACGACATCACCACCACCTCTGTCGTACGGAGCGATCGACGAGCACGGGCGACGCTGGTCGCGCGCGGTCACGGAACGCTAGCCGGCGTTCCGCTAGCGCTCGAGGCGTTCCGGCTGCTCGATCCGAAAGTGAGCATCCGAGTCGACGCCGACGATGGAATGCGTGTCGCGCCCGGCATGCCGGTCTTCTTCGTGAATGGTCATGCGCGCGGCATTTTGTCTGCCGAGCGCGTGGCGCTGAACTTCATGCAGCATCTTTCCGGCATCGCGACGCTCACCGCCAAATACGTAGACGCCGTTCGCGGAACCGGCGCGCGCATCTTCGACACGCGGAAGACGCTCCCGGGATGGCGCACGCTGGAGAAGTACGCGGTGCGCGCGGGTGGCGGTGCGAACCATCGGATGGATCTGGCCAGTGGCGTCCTCATCAAGGACAATCACCTGGCGGCGTGTGACGGTCGCATCGATCAGGCCATTCGTCGCTCGCGCGAGCTCGCGCCGCCCGGTACCAAGATAGAGGTGGAGTGCGAGACGATCGCGCAGGTGGAAGTGGCGCTGGCGGCCGGCGCCGACCTCATTCTGCTCGACAACATGAGCGTGTCCGAGCTGGCGGCGTGCGTGGCCATCGCCAAAGGCCGCGCGATCATCGAAGCCTCGGGCGGTATGACGCTCGATTCCGTTCGCGCCGTCGCCGAGACCGGGGTCGACCGCATTTCCGTGGGCAAGCTCACGCATTCCGCTCCGGCACTCGACCTGGCGCTCGACTTCCAGCCGACGCTCTGACCCGCAGTCGGTTCGTACGCGAAGGGCACTTCGGTGAGTGATCTTCTCGCCGCTCGGTCGCAGATGGCGATGTCGCTGGCCTTCCACATCATCTTTGCGGTGGTGGGGATCGCCATGCCGGTGTTGATGGTCATCGCCGAGCGTCGCTGGCAGAAGACGGGCGATCCCATCGCCCTCGATCTTGCCAAGCGGTGGTCGAAGGGCACTGCAATTCTGTTCGCCGTGGGTGCCGTGTCCGGAACCGTGCTCTCCTTCGAGCTCGGGCTGCTGTGGCCGAAGTTCATGGAGCACGCCGGCGCGATCATTGGGATGCCATTCTCGCTCGAGGGATTCGCCTTCTTCACGGAGGCGATCTTTCTCGGCGTCTATCTGTACGGTTGGGATCGAATCTCGCCGCGTGCGCATCTCGCGTCAGGCATCCTCGTAGCGGTGAGCGGCACGCTCTCCGGAATCTTCGTGGTGATCGCCAATGCGTGGATGAACTCGCCCACCGGATTCGATCTGGTGGACGGCCGCCTGACGAACATCGATCCGGTTGCCGGGATGATGAACCCGATGGCGTTTCAACAAACGCTGCACATGACGCTGGCGGCGTTCACGGCGACGGGCTTTGCGGTAGCGGGCATTCATGCCTTTCTCTTGCTGCGCGATCGAGCGAACGAGTTTCATCGTCGCGCGGTTCGGATCGCGCTGATGGTCGGCGTTCCGGCAGCGATACTCCAACCGATCTCTGGCGATCTCAGCGCGCGCGCGGTGGCCCAATGGCAGCCAGCGAAGCTCGCGGCGATGGAGGGCCAGTTCGAGACAGAGCGCGGCGCTCCACTCCGGATCGGGGGTTGGCCGGATCGTGAGGCGCGCACCACGCGCTTCGCCATCGAGATCCCGAAGGCGCTCTCGCTCCTCGCCTTTCACGATCCAGACGCCGAGGTGCAGGGGCTCGACGCCTTCGATGAGAGCGAGTGGCCGCCGATTCTACCCGTGCACGTCGCCTTTCAAGTGATGGTCGCCATCGGAACCTTTCTGGCGCTCCTCGGCGTCTGGATCGTCTGGCACTGGATCCGTAAGCGTGAGCTTACGGACAATCGGCTGCTGCTTCGCGCTCTGACGCTGGCCGCGCCGATGGGGTTCATCGCCATCGAAGCGGGATGGGTGGTCACCGAAGTAGGGCGTCAGCCATGGATCATCTATGGCGTACAGCGGACACGCGACGCAGTGACGCCGATGCCGGGACTCGTGGTTCCGTTCATCACTTTCACGCTACTCTACATCTTGTTAGGCGTGATCGTGGTGTGGCTGCTCTGGAGTCACGTGGTGCGAAGCCCTCGCTCGGTAAGCGCGAGCGGCGTCGGAGAAACGGCCGCCTAATGCCCGACTCGATCTTCACGCTCGAGAACGTGATGGCCGCCGCGATCGCTATATCGCTCTTCGGTTATGCGCTCTTCGGTGGAGCCGACTTCGGCGGCGGTGTGTGGGACATGTTAGCCTCGGGTCCCAGGCGCGACCGGCAGCGCGAGCTGATCGCCGACGCCATCGGGCCCATCTGGGAGGCGAATCACGTCTGGCTGATCGTGGCCATCGTCCTCGTCTTCACCTGCTTCCCGCCGGCATTCGCGCTGCTCGGCATCGTGCTCCACATCCCCCTGACGCTGATGCTCATCGGGATCGTCATGCGCGGCTCGGCGTTCACATTTCGATCCTACGACGTTGCGCACAGTGTCGCGCAGCGGCGATGGGGGCGCACATTCGCGATTGCCAGCGTGATCACGCCGCTCCTGCTCGGCGTGATCCTGGGAAGTCTCGCGTCGGGCCGGGTGGTGCCGCGCGAAGCACTGCTGCGAGGTGGGAGCTTCGCGGACATCTATGTGAGTCCATGGCTATCGCCCTTCACTTTGTCCGTCGGGCTGTTTGCCCTGACGATGTTCGCGTATCTCGCCGCTGTGTATCTCACCGTGGAGGCGGAAAACGACGCCGAGCTTCAGGAGGATTTTCGTCGGCGCGCGTTAGGCGCCGCCCTAGCATTGTTCGTGATCGCTTTCGGCACGCTGCTGCTCGCGGTGAGCGGTGCCCCACGTTTGGTCGACCGGCTGACTACGGCACCGTGGGCGATCCCGTTCCACCTGGTCACCGGCTCGGCCGCGTTGCTCACGATCTGGGCGCTCTGGACCCGGCGCTTTCGTCTGGCGCGAGTGACCGCCGCGGCGCAGGTGACGCTGATTCTCGCCGGGTGGGCGCTGGCCCAGTATCCCTACATCGTCCCGACGTCGCTCACCATCGCCGAAGCCGCCGCGCCACGGCGAACGTTGGAGTTGACGCTATTCGCTTTGATAGCGGGCAGTATCGTGTTGTTTCCGTCGCTGTTTTACTTGTTTCGAGTCTTCAAGGGAAGGAAAGAAATCGAGATTCGAGATTAGAGATTCGAGATTTGGACTGCGGATTCGGAAGTCATCAGGTGTGAAGCTGCGAATCTCGAATCTCGAATCTCGAATCTCGACCTATCTCGACCCCTCTATCTCCACCCTCCCGTTCGCCATATCGATCCGCACTTTCGCTCCCGTCCACGCATTCGTCCCCAGCACCCCGTCCAAGTTGATGAACGTCGTTCGGCGGGGCGGGAGGACGATGAGATTGCGGAAGCGCACGGTGTGACTGCCTAACGAGAGGCGGGTCTCGGGGATCATCTCGACCCGCACCGTGCTCGCACCGCCCAGGCCCTCGACGCGGCGCTCGTCCTTGATCAGACGCGGAGCGCGCACCTTCTCGAGAATCGTGCGCGTGGCGAACGTTTCGTCGGCTCCGGTATCGAGACCGAAGTGCACGCTCCGGCCCGTCGGCGAGCGAAGGCGCACGACCGGATAGCCGATCCAAAACAGATTCCGCTCCGCCGATCCCGCGCGCCGGCCAGATGGTCGCATGGTCACCCGGCCGTGCCCGTAGTCGATCTCGATGTCCATCCTGCGAATGGCGTCGAAGCCGATGATTCCGTCGATGGCCAGCACTTGTGACTCCCCGGGCGCGCCCGGAACGGTCAGGCGGAGCAGGTTCGCGTCGACGATCATCGCCGGATGATGCCTGAACAGCACGTGGCCGACGCGGAGCGAATCGATCACCGCCGCACGCGCCGCCACGCGACCGGTGGTGGTCACGATTTCCAGGGAATCCTCGGCCAAGGCCGGCACTCCGGCGACCGTCGCAACGTCCGACGAGAGCATCGTGAACGATGAGCCGGTGTCGAGCCAGAAGAACCGGGTGCGCCCATTCACCGTCACCGGAACCAGGGGCGTCCCCAGCGCCGTCCGCGAGAGCGGCACGATGCTCGGCTGCGCATCGAAGGTGACTGTGCTCGGCGGAAGACGACGGAACAGATCGGCCCACGACTCAATCGTCGCCCGATCGGGGCCGAGGCCCGTGTCGTAGACGCGCGGATCGCGGGGAAGGGTAGCCAGCTGCTCCCACTTCTCCTGCGCGTACAACACGCCGCTCAGTGCGATCCGCGAGCGGTAGCGAATCAGCGAATCAGTGGCGGTCGCATACAGCGTAGCG
>DATFBY010000125.1:0-70245 GCA_035253585.1 Gemmatimonadaceae bacterium
GGGGAAACCGTCATCATTACTGGCACCTCGACCCGAGCGCGCCGCACGACACGCTGGCGATGCACGAAGAGGCGCACTTCCAGTACGACAGCTCGCTCGCTTTCGAGATGCAGCCTGGCTTCCGCCGTGGCATCTGCCATCCCTTCCGCCCATATCATCCTGGAGAGCGGCGCGCGCTCCGGGTCGTTCAACTTCCACCAACCTGGATGGATGACCACTTCGATCGCCGTCTAGCGCGAAACGGCATCACCGCGCCTGACGAGGTCGCGCGAGCATTGCTCGACGTCGTGCGCGATACCGGCGGCGTCGCGGTCGTGAATTACCACGAGCGCGGGATGAACGCCGACTTCTTTCCGCGCTACGGCGCGTGGCTCGGACAATTCCTGCAACGAACGGCGGACGCGTCCTTCGTCTTCCACCGCCCGCGCGACGTGGCGGAGATGTTCGAGGCGCACGAGCGTATGCTCGATGTGCGGTCGCGCGAGCGGCTTGGCCTTCGAGAGAGCGTGATGGTGCATGTCAACCGCTGAGCGCGCCATCATGCCGACGTCGAGCGCAGTCGCTCGCCTCGCACCGGCGGAGGAAGCCGAGTGGGAGGACTTCGTGAAGAATCATCCCGAAGCGAGCATCTATCACTCGCTCGCTTGGCGCGAGGTGACACGCGAAGGACTGGGACACCAGCCGTATTATCTGCGCGCCCGCGACGCCGATGGCCGGATCAGTGGCGTGCTCCCGCTCTTTCTGGTGACAGGAATTTTCGGGCGACGTCTGGTGTCGGTACCGATGCGGGATCGAGGCGGTGTGCTCACCCGCGACATCGCCACCGCGTCGGCGCTCGTGGAAGGCGCCATCGAGCTACGTGACAAGCTGCGCTGCAACTACCTCGAGCTGCGCTCGTTAGGCGAGCTTCCCGCCGAGGTGGTGGCGGCCAACGGACTTACTGAAAGCCCGCACTGGGTGACGACGCGCATCGACCTGACGCCGGGCGCCGACGCGCTCTGGAAGCGGCTCGACCGCGACGCGATCCGTTGGGCGATCAATCGCGGGCGCCGCACCGGGCTCACCGTAACGGTCGACGACTCGGCCGACGGGGCCGAGCTTTTCTACGAGCTCTTCGTGCGCACGCGGTGCGCCATGGGGATTCCGCCGTTTCCGCGTGAGCTCTTTCGCGCGATCCACCGGCATCTGATCGTGCCCGAGCGCGCCATCCTCATGATCGTTCGCAAGGGCGACGTTCCGATCCACGGACTTATTTCCTTTTTGTCGGGAGACACGATCGTCCCGGCGTACGCCGCGCCGCAAAACGCCTATCGAAAGGATTATCCGAACGAGCTCGTGTTCTGGGAGGCGATCGCCTGGGCGTGCGCGCGCGGATACAAGACGCTGGACTTCGGCGCCGACTCACCCCGTCAGACCGGATTACTCTGGTTCAAGTCCAAATGGGGTGGCGTGCAGCACCAGATGCACTACTACGTCCAAGCGGCAGCCGGCCGTTCGGCGCCGACGTTCGACAGTAGCGCGCCGACGTTCGAGCTGGCGCGCCGAATCTGGCGTCGCCTTCCTGCCGCGATCGCGCGTCCACTCGGTGCGTGGACGACGAGACAATTGAGCTGAGCGTGGCGCTTCTGAACGGTTCGTCTGACGTGCCGATGACGAAAATGATGTCGATCGCACCGATCGAGCAGAGCGAGGTCGAATCGGCTGCGGCCATTTTCGTTCGTGTGTTCCGCCGCCAGGTCGAGCGTCTGTTTAGCGACGACTCGCACGCGCGACGCTTTTACCGCGACCTGCTGGAGCTGGTTCGACTCAAGCAGAGAGACACGTTCTTCGTCGCGCGCGCGAGCGATCAATCGGTCGCTGGATTTCTCGCGCTGGTTCTCCCCCAGCGTCGCCCCGTCGGCTCGTACATCTCACAGCTCACGCGCATGACACTTCGCCTGGCAACTGGGAGCTACGGGGTGCCGCTGCGAATCGTTAGGCACGCGATGTCGCGGGCGACGACGAGCGAGCCACGTGTGCTGCAGCATGCCCGTCGCAGCTACCCATTGGTGTATGTCGTCGCAATGGATGAACGGTGGACGGGGCAGGGGGTCGGGTCGGCGCTGCTTGCGCACGCGCGCGACGCATGCCTCCCGCATTGGAACGCGATGTGGCTGCTCGTCGAATCCGACAATCAGGGCGCGATCCGCTTCTACGAGCGCCACGGCTTTCGACTCATCGGCGAGCACGACGCGCAGCTGGCCATGCTCTGGCGCTTCGACGAGGAGCACCAATGACCAACGCGCCAGCCGCGGCATACCTCGACGCGGTGATGCCGCACGTCCCGCGCCTTGTCTCGACACTCGATCGGGAAGCGAGCTCCGCGTCCGCGGGCAGCTTTGATCGCGTTCACTGGGGATGGAAGATGCGGGACATGCCGATCACCATGCTCCAGGGCGGCATCTACCCCCTCGCTTTGCTCTGGCGCAATTCCTACGGCGGCACTGTTTACCACAGAAATTCTCGGCTGCTCTCCTGGCTCGAGCTGGCGATCGACCAGATCATCGCTCGCCAGCACCGCGACGGCGCCTTCGACTCGGTCGGTCCGAACACCCGCGATCATGGCGTCACGCTGGCCGTCGCCCGGATGCTCGCGCGCACGCTCGCCACCGTTGGCGACGCTGTCTCGTCAGGCAGACGCGAGAGCGCACTGTCGGCTATCCGCCGCGCGACACGCTTCGCGGCGCGGTCGCGCGAAGACTACGCGTTCATCAACAATCATCAGGCGTTGTTCGCACTCGCCTACCTCGACGCACATGAGTTGTTGGGCGACGACGACCTCCGTCGCGCCGGTCAGCGTGCGGTCGACGGTATTCTCGCCAATCAAACCGACGACGGCTGGTATCCCGAGTACGGCGGACCCGATCCAGGCTACGAAACACTCGGCATCATGTACCTCGCCGAATGGTGGAAAAGGACGGGCGACGAGCGCGTGTTGGAGTCGCTGCGCCGCTCGGTGCGGTGCTTCTGGCACTTCGTGCATCCGGACGGCAGCGTCGGCGGCTGCTATGGCAGCCGGCACACCTCCCTGTATTTCCCGTCCGGCTTCGAGCGGTTGGCGCCCGAGATCCCCGAGGCGGCGGCCGTCGCGTCGTTCATGCGCGAGCGGCTGCCTCGGGGGAATGTCGTAACTCCGGCGTCGAGCGACCCCGAGAACTTCTATGTCCTGGCCGCGTCCTACCTCGACGCGGCTGCCGAGACGACAGTGGATCGAAACGTTCCACATCAGCCCGTCATGCCTTGCTTGACGCTCCAGGGGCAGCACCACTTCCCGAGCGCATCGATCGTCGTTGCTGGTACGCAACACTACTACGCGGTGACGAATCTCTCGAAGGGCGGCGTGATCCGCGTCTTCGATCGCGGCAGCGGCCGAATCGCTTATGAGGATTCGGGTTACGTCCTCTCGACACCGGGTGGGCAATGGGTCTCCCAGACCCTCGGAAGAGGCCGAAAAACGCCGTCGACTGGCCACGAAGTTGCCTGCCATACCACGCTGACAGAAGCTCGGCAGCTCCTTCCAACAGCCTGGCGGTATCTTCTCCTCCGCCTGGCAAATCTGACGCTGTTCAGGGTGGGTTGGTTGGGGACGCTCCTCAGACGGAACGTCGTCGAGCGCCTGATCACCGGATCGCGTGCGGCACCGTGCCGGCTGTCTCGCGTGATCCGGTTCGAGTCGGACGCCGTTGCCATCAGCGACCGGCTCGAGCTCACAACCAGAACGCGGATCGCACGAGTCGATCTTCCCAGAGCTTACTCGGCGATCCACATGGGATCCGCCAAGTATTTCCACCAGTCGGAGCTCGATGACATACGATTGTCGGAAACCAGCGGTCTGGCGGACGAGCTGACGCGAACGGGGAAAGCGGAGATCACTCACCGCGTTGGTTTCGCGAGTGCACGCGTTGCGGATGGAGTTACTGCGGAGCACAGCGGCGCCACGCCGCTATCCAGGTCTGAACGAGAGGACGTCTTACGGCGATGATTCACCTGCTGCTGCCTGCGTATAACGAAGAGGACAGCCTTCAGCCGCTACTCGCGCGGATGGACCGCGTAATGCGCGACGTCGGCATGAAGTACCGTGTCGTCGTCGTGAACGACGGCAGCAAGGACGCCACCGCGCGAGTGCTCGAAGACCTCAAGCGCAGCTATCCCATCCACGTCATCACCCACAAGTACAATCGCGGGCTGGGCGAGACGGCGCGCGATGGCTTCGAGTACGTGGCCGAGACTGCGGATCCGAGCGACGTCATTGTTCGCATGGATTGCGACGACACGCACGATCCCTCGTACATCCCGGCGATGGTGGCCAAGATCGACGAAGGGTACGAGGTCGTGACGACGTCTCGTTATGCACCCGGCGGCGGCCAGGTTGGCGTCGACCTTTATCGGCGTACGATGAGCCGCGCGGCCAACCTCCTCATGAAGCTCTGCTTCCCGATCGAGGGGGTGAAGGAGTACACGTGCGGCTACCGCGCATACCGCGCATCGGTAGTGCAGGACGCGATCGCCATCTTCGGCAACCGGTTCATCGACCTCAAGGGAATGGGGTTCACCGGCACCGTCGAGAAGATGATCAAGTTCAAGCTCATGGGCGCTCGCGTGGCCGAGGTGCCGTTCGTCCTTCGGTACGACCGCAAGATGAGCACGAGCAAGGTCGTGAGCAGCATCACCACGCTCGGATATCTGGCGCTCATCGCCAAGTACATCGTGTGGTGGGGTGAGATAGGACGCGATTGGAAGCGGCAGATCGCCGAGCGTCGGCAACGGGTGTACACGGCCGACGGGAAACTGCGTGGAGAGATCAGGCGCGAGCCATGTGCGGAATCGCAGGTATCATCGAGCGCGAGCGCGATCGTCGCGTAAACCGCGAAGCAGTGGCCGCGATGACCGCGGCGCTGTCTCATCGTGGCCCCGACGACGAAGGCACGCACTTCGACGGTCCAGTCGGTCTCGGACATCGCCGCCTGGCCGTCATCGATCTCGCCACCGGCCGTCAGCCGATGTCGAACGATGATGGCAGCGTCTGGATCATCTACAACGGCGAGATCTACAACTACATCGAGCTTCGCCGCGAGCTGGGCCGTCGCCACAACTTTCGCACGCAGAGTGACACCGAGGTCATCCTTCGTCTCTACGAAGAGCACGGCGAGCGCTGTCTAGAAAAGTTGAACGGGATGTTCGCGTTCGCGATCTGGGATGCGCGACAGCAACGGCTGTTCGCGGCCCGCGATCGCTTCGGCATCAAGCCGTTCTATTGGGCGCAGACCAAAGAGCGCTTCGCCTTCGCCAGTGAGCCCAAGGCGCTCTTCGCGGGCGGCGTCCTGTCGGCCGAGTCCGATCCGGAAGGCCTCGAGGAATATCTCGGCTTCCAGCTGTGCCTCGGTCCGCGCACTCTCTTCCGCGGCGTCTCGCGTCTGGAGCCCGGTCACTACCTGACCTATCGTCCCTTCCGCGAGTCGGCGCCGAGCGTACATCGCTGGTGGGACCTGGACTACTCGATCGACGAGCACCACACCGAGGAGTACTTCGTCGATCAGCTCGTCCATCTGCTTCAGGATGCGGTGCGCATCCAGCTGCGCAGCGACGTTCCGGTCGGCGCGCACTTGTCAGGCGGCATCGACAGCTCGACGGTGGTGTCGATCGCCGCCAGTCTTCGCGATCAACCGCTCCACACGTTCACGGGCGCATTTCGCGAAGCGCAGCGCTACGACGAAACGCGCTATGCGCGCACCGTCGCCGAAAATGTGGGTGCGATTCATCACGAGGTCTGGCCGACTTCCGCGGATTTCGTCGACGCGATGCCGCGTTTGGCCTACATGATGGACGAGCCGGCGGCCGGTCCTGGACTCTTTCCGCAGTACATGGTATCGAAGCTCGCGCGTGAGCACGTCACGGTCGTGCTCGGCGGGCAAGGCGGCGATGAGCTGTTCGGCGGATACGCCCGCTATCTCGTCGCGTACCTCGAGCAGGTGCTGAAGGGCGCGATCTTCGGCACGCAGGAGGGCGGGAAGCACATCGTCACCTGGGACAGCATCATGCCCAATCTCTCGCTGCTGCGAGAGTATCAGCCGCTGCTCCAGTCGTTCTGGCGTGAAGGTCTATTCGAGGACATGAGCTCGCGGTACTTCCGGCTGGTCTCGCGCCTCGATGACGCCGACTCGCTGATCGCGGCCGACGCCTGGAATCCGGCGAGTCGCGCGCGGATGTTCGATTCCTTCCGCCAAGTGTTCGAGGAGCCGGCGACGAAGAGCTACTTCAACAAGATGACCAACTTCGATCTCAAGACGCTGCTTCCGGCGCTCTTGCACGTCGAAGATCGAACCAGCATGAGCGTGTCGCTCGAGTCACGGGTGCCGCTGCTCGACCATCGCATCGCCGAGCTCGTGTCCAAGATGCCGCCGACGTTCCGCTTCAAGGGAGGCGATACGAAGCGCGTGCTGCGCGAAGCCGTCCGCCACGTTCTCCCCGAGCCGGTCATCAACCGGCGCGACAAGATGGGCTTCCCGGTACCACTCTCGGAGTGGATGCGCGGGCCGATCCGTAACTTCGTTGGTGATGTGCTCACATCCTCGAACGCTCGCCAGCGCGGCCTCTACCAGATGGCCGGCGTGGAGCGGCTGCTCAGCCACGAGGCGCCCTTCGGTCGACAGATCTGGGGGCTGCTGTCACTCGAGCTGTGGTTCAACACCTTCATCGACTCCCCCTCACGTCAACCGCAGCTCGACGCGGTCCGTCCACCGCGGTCCACCCAGGCGATCCAAAGCTGATCGTGCGGACGGAGACGAGCGCGCGGCGGCGCCTAACGACGGGCGCCGTCCTCGCGTTGCTCGCGTTCGTCCTCTATGCGCCTGCCTTCTGGTGGGGCGCGCCCCACGCCACGGCGCCCGACCGCGCGCAGGCCTGGGGAGTGGACGACGAGGCGCCGCTCGGCGCGCTCGGCCAGGTGTACAGCACGCTCACCCGCCAGCGCAACGAAGGCCAGAATCTCGGCTATCCGCTCCTCAGCTATTTCGTGATCGTGGGAGCGCAGTCTCCGTACCTGCTCTACCTGAAAGCGACCGGGAAGTTAGGCGCCGCCAGCCCGGATTATCCCTTTGGCTTGAGGGATCCCGTTCGCGCGCTGGCGGTGCTGACGTGGATCGCGCACGCCGTTTCGGTGCTGTACGCCGTCGGCGTGGTCGTCGCAGCATACGTGGGCGCGAAGGATCTCTGGGGTGAACGTGCCGCACGCGTGACGGCGCTCATCGTGCTCGTGTCGTACCCCTCGTTCTACTACGCGCGCACGTCGAACCCCGACATGGCGGTGCTCTTCTTCACTGCCGCCGCGCTTGCCGTCTACGCCCGCTGCCTGACGAGAGGCATCACCTCGACGCGAGCCGCATGGCTGGGCGTGTTCGTTGGCGCGGCGCTGGCGACGAAGGAGCCATCCTTCGCGTCGTTCGTCGCGCTCCCTTTCGTGCTGGTGCTGCTCCACGCCCGGCAGCGCAAGGAGCAAGGAGAGCGCCCAGGAGAGGCGTGGAAGATCCCTGCCATTTGCGCGGCCGCAGCGATTCTCACGTTCGGAATGGGCAGCGGAGCGTTCCTAGATCCTGGCCGCTACGTCGCGCACTTGGAATTCGTGAGACAGCGATCGGCGGAGATTGCGGCGTCTGGCGTGTCGTTCCAGCAAGGCTATCCGCGAACCGTCGCCGGAAGCGCGAATTTGATGGGGGACATCGCGCGGCGGCTGGCCGATGCGATGACGGTTCCCGGTCTGCTGGCCGCGGCTGCGGGCCTCGTCTACGCCGCGCTTCGAGAGCGTCGAGCACTTCTCTTCGCACTTCCGGCCGCTACGTATCTGGCGATTCTCATCGGTGCGCGCTCGTCGCAATTGCGCTACGTCATGCCGGCGGCGTTCACGTTGGCGTTTTTTGCGGCGCGTTTGTTCGACATGTTGATGGAGCGCGAGGACATCTGGCGACGGCTGGCCACGGCTGGCGCTGCGCTGGTGATCGGACTCGGCCTTCTCCGCGGATTGGACCTGACCGCCGCGATGCTGCAGGACTCTCGGTACGCAGCAGCGCGGTGGGTCGTGGCCAACCTTCAGAGCGGCGATCGAATCGACTATTTCGGTCCGGCGCAGAAGCTTCCTCCGCTGCCGGCGGCAGTGTCGTCCGAGCAGGCGCTGCCATACCTAGGAGGACCGGCGCGTCAGGCGCTCGGCGAGCCGGAGGCCGAGCAGGTACGGCGTCGCTGGCGGGAAAACCCGCCAGCCGCCGTACTCGTCATCCCAGACTATCGGGCATCGACGCTGCCGTACGGCGGCGCGATGCCGCCGGCGATCTATGACGAGCTGAACAACGGATCGCTCGGCTTCGCGCTCGACACGCTGGTACAATCTCGGCCGTTGTTCCCCTGGGTTCGACGGCCGGCGTTAGACTATCCAACCGTGAATCCGCCAATCCGAATCTATCGGTCTCGAGTGACTGCGCCGTGAAGCCGGTCGTTCGCAAGGTCCTTTCGGTGCTGCGCATCGCGCTCGGTATCGGGCTCCTCTGGTATCTGGCGACGTCGGGCATGCTCGATTGGTCGAGGCTGCTCGGTCTCGCGCACGCGTGGCCGTTGACGCTCGCTGCCGCCACACTTTTCCTCATCGACCTCGTGATCACGGCGTCGCGCCTCTGCGTGTTGATGCGCGCGCTCGATCTGCGCTTGGCGCTTTCCGGTGCGGTCCAGCTCTCTCTGATCGGCCTCTTTTTCGGCACGGTACTCCCTGGTGCGGCCAGCGGCGAGGTTTTCCGTATCTACTACGCGGCGAGCGGCAACGAGGGGCGGCGGATGGAAGTCGGCACCGTGATGCTGCTCGACCGCGCGCTCGGCGTGTTTGCGCTCTTGCTCTGGCCACTCCTGGTGATCCCGTTCATTCCGCGGTCGCTTCTCGACAACGACGTGATTCGCGGCTTGTTGTTAGGCGCGGCCATCTTCGTGGGCGTGCTGCTCGTGGGAATGCTGGTCGTGCTGTCGGCAAGGTTGCGACATAGCCGGCTGGTGACGTGGACCTTGGCGCACATTCCACTCGGCGCGTACCTGACGCGAGTGGTCGACACGGTTCATGCGTATCGCACACGACCTTCGGCGCTGTTGGCGGCGGTCGGGATCTCGCTGGTCGCCCACACGATGAGCATCGGCATCGCGCTGCTCATCGCGGAAGCGATTCTTCCGACCGGTGCGGCGGCCGAGATGACCGTGCTCATCCCGTTCGGTCACGTGGCGAACACGATTCCGCTCACGCCCGGCGGCCTCGGTGTGGGCGAAGCCGCCTTCGATAGGCTCTTCGGCCTTGCCGGCTTGTCAGGCGGCGCCGAGGTGCTTCTCGGTTGGCGTCTGATCACGATTCTGGTGAGTCTGGGCGGCTTGGCGATCTATCTGCGCGGTGCGAGGCGGCTGGTTCACCAGGCGGCGTGAGAGGCGGGACTCGAAATTGGGGACTCGGGACTCAGCGGGGAAATGAATGCGCCGGTCGGCGATGCCGACCGGCGCTTCGTTGTGTTCAACCGAGTCCCGAGTCCCCAGTCCCGCTGTTACCAGCCCCCTCTCTTGAACAGCACCACCGGGATCGTCTGCAGCATGATCTTGATGTCTTCCACCATCCCTTGGCGCTCGAGGTACTCGAGGTCGTAGCGAACTTTGGTGCGAACGTCCTCGAGCGTCTCGTCGTACTGCTGGTTGACTTGCGCGCGGCCGGTGATGCCGGGCTTCGCGCGATGACGCTGCGGGTACTCGACGATCTCGTTGCTCAGCCGAATGCAGATGCTCGGACGCTCGGGGCGGGGTCCGACGATGTTCATGTCGCCCTTGATCACGTTGATGAACTGCGGCAGCTCATCCAGCCGTAGCTTGCGAATAATGTTGCCGACCGGTGTGACGCGCGGATCGGAACGCTTGGCCCACACCGCGCCCGAGTCGCGCTCGGCATCCACGTACATCGAGCGGAACTTGTAGATCTTGAAGATGCGGCCGCCGAGGTCGCGGACACGGCGGTCGTAGAGGTGCTCCGTCGAGTTCCAGCGACGATCGAGGCCCACGCGCGTCTGCGAGTAGAGAATCGGCCCGCGCGACGTCAGCTTCACCGCCAGTGCGACCAGCACGAGGATCGGCGAGAGAATCAGCATCGCCAGGCTCGCCAGAATCACGTTCACCGTGCGGTTCAGCCACTCCTTGCGCTGTCGCGGCATCACGTGATGTCGGCCGTTCGTGAGAACGATGTCGGCGTTCCTCACCACGTCTGTGCCGCGCACTATCTCCACGGCACTGGCGTCGACTGCTTCTGCCTGACGACGACGGTCCGTGGGGGAGTGACGTCTGCGATCGCCTTCAGTTCGCGGCAACACTACGTCCATGAACGCTGACTCCACTGGTGGCCTTGCGAAAAAAATCAGTTCGCCAATGCGGCAACTGCGCCGATGACTCCGAGTGCACTCCCGACGATGTACGCGATTGTCTGCCAATTGCGCACGGTCTTCTTCCCGACGACCAGCTCATCGCCCGGACGGACGTCGAGCTTGTCGAGCGTAGCGCCGCTCGCAATTGCTTGCTGCATGCCAGCACGATCGAGGATGGTAGAATTGCCCCGCCGCAGCGTGCTCTTCTTGAGCTCGGCCAGCGGCGTTGGTCCGCCAGCAGCCATAATCGCGTCGCTGGCGAGGAAATCCGACGGCACCGAGTAGTAGCCCGGACGCTGCACCTCACCCATCACGGCGATGCGAATCAGCGACGTCGCTTTGACCGACGGATCGCGGACGTACTTTCCGATCTCGCGTTTCAGGTGATCGTTCAGCTCGCGACGCAGCACACCTTGCAGCGAAATGTCTGGAAGATTCGGAAAGGTCACGACGCGGCCGGTGCGCACGGTGAACGTGTCGGTGAGGAAAGTTTCTCCCTGCACGGTCACGACGATGCGGTCGCCGACTTGAAAGTCGCCGTCGCGTAGCCGCTGCCTGATCGCAGCCGCGTCTTGCGCGCGGTTCTCGCGCTCCGCCAAGGCCAGCTGCTGCTCGAGCTGCGGTCTATCGAGCAGACCCTGATCCGGCTCAGGTGACTGCGCCCAGAGCGGTGCGACGAGAACAAACACCGCGGCCAGGGCGAGGATCAGGATTGCTGTACGTGACAATGGACGGCGCGCGTGGGTCGTATCGAGGATCTGCATTGCGTCCCGGGTCATTGCACTCATTGTGCTAGTTGCCAAAGAGTGAGGTAACGATCTCAACTGCTTGTCCGACAGGCGGTTAAGTTTACGAGGGTGGTGCGTTACGGTTTGCTTCGCTCCGCGAATGTGGCGATTTCCCAACAAATCTCGGTGAATCGCATCACCTCGGAGTGAGCGCTACCGAGCAGGGAACGAACCACGATTCGGGTTGGACGGTGGAATTGGCCTGACATTCGGTGATCGCGTTGGCAGTCTCACGGGCCCATCGAATTGTGGTGGATGCGCGCCAGAACCACATTCCACCAACTCCTGCCTGTTGCGCTAAACTCTTGACAAGATTACAGTTGCGCGACGCCGTCCGGACGCACGACTCCTGCACTGATGCCTGCGAGATCGTTCCGAAGTCCTACCCGCCTGAACCAAGAAATGTCCGCGTCCCCAAAGCCTGATCGCTTACCTCGACCCCCGCTCGCATTGCTCGCGCACGACCAGGAGTGGACCGCACGCTCGCTGGAAACGATCCTCGGGCCAGGCGGCTACGACGTCGTACACGCGCATACGGGTCGTCAGGCACTCTCGATCGCACGCTCGGCCAATCCCGACGTGATCATCCTCGATCTCCGCCTACCGGATCTCGACGGCACCGACATCTGCCAGACGCTGCGCAACGATCCGCACGTCAGCGCGTCGACTCCGATCATCATGACGACGTCGGGACAGGTCACGCGTTCTCAACGTCTGGCCGCGCTGCGCGCCGGCGCGTGGGACCTCTTCACGCAGCCGCTCGACGGGGAGGCGCTTCTGCTCAAGCTGAGCTCGTTTCTCGACGCGCGGCGCGAAACGCAGCAGCTGGCCGAAGACGGTCTGCTCGACGTCGCTACCGGACTCTACAACGCGCGCGGAGTGAGCCGCCGCGCTCGCGAGATCGGCGCCGAAGCGCAGCGTCGTCGGCAGCCACTGGCGTGCGTGGTGTTCGCCGTCGATGTCGATGATTCGAGTTCACTCGATGCGAGCACGACAGTCGACCTCGCCACGCAGTTAGGCGAAGTCTGCCGACGCGCCGGTCGAGCGTCGGATGCATTCGGGCGGATTGGCGCGCTCGAGTTCGCGGTGCTCGCGCCCGGCACGACCCCCGACGGCGCGATGCGCTTGATCGAGCGGATCAAGACGCGGGTCGAGGGGGAGCGCTTCACGTCGAAGGGAAAGGAGTATGCGCTTCGCGTGCGCGCGGGATACTGCGCGGTGCCCGACTTCTCCGTGTCACCGCAGGACGCGAGCGAGATGCTCGAGAAGGCACGACCGGGGGAATAAAACTCGGCCTGCGGCGTGCGGCCGCGGCGCTCTGGCGAGACGGACTCGAGCGCCACGCGCGCAGACCGCAGGCCGCCGGCCGTTCTTACTCGCTCACTCTCCCAATCAACTGCGGCCGCTCGTCATCCTCCTCCAGCGCGTACCCGTACAGATACGAGTAGGTCTTGTACGCGCCTTCGGTCGTGCTGATGTTGTTGAGCACCGCGCCTAACACGCGAATCGGGAGGCGGTCCACCAGCTCCAGCTTCGACTCGGCCACACGAAGATCAGTCTCGCCCGCGCGCAGCACCACCAGGAGATTCTGCGTAGCCGCGCTCAGCGCGTAGGCATCGATCCCCGCGCCGAACGGTGGGCTGTCGACGATGATCACATCGTACTGTGGTCGCAGCTGCGCCATCAGCTCCAGCAGCGCGGGCGACGTGAGCAGCTCCGGGCCACGCTGGCGACGCGTGCCGCAGGGAATCAGCGACAGCTTCTCGTGAATGCCGCCGTGCGTGATCTCGGCCAGCGTCACCTCGCCGCTCAGATAGTCGATGAGACCCGGCACGCGACTCACGTTGAATGTCGAGTGCAGCTGACCACGACGAATGTCGCCGTCGAGGAGCACGGTGCGAGATCCCGCTTCGGCAAATGACAGCGCGAGGTTGAGCGACACGAGCGACTTCCCGTCGCCGGGGCCAGGGCTCGAGATCGTGAGCGCGACCGGTCCGCGGCCGTTGTACTGACTTCGCACATTCAGTCGAATCGAGCGGAATGCTTCGACCATGTGCGATTGCTGCTCGTGCTCCGCTTGCGTGCTCTTCAGGTTGCTCCGAATCCGCGGCACGGCGCCGACGACGGTGAGTCCGAGCTGATTCGTCGCCTGCTGCGGATAGCGGAAGCGCCGATCGGTGTGGTCGAGCAAGAGCGCCAGCCCTAGACCGCCGCCGATGCTCGCCATGAGCGCAATGAGGATGATGCGTGGGGCGCTGTTGCTGCTCGGCCAGCGCGGAACCGCCGCCGTATCGACGATGCCCACGTCCGGCTGCGCGCTCGCCTCGGAGAGCTTCGTCTGCTCGTACCGATCCTTCAGCATCGTGTACACGTTCTCTTTCACCTTCACGTCGCGCTGCAGGCGCTGCTCCTCGATCGATCGAGCGGGAATTGCTCTGATCTCACGCTCCGCGGTGCGCACGCGACCCGTCAGATCTTGCTCGCGCCGCGAGAGCTGTTCGAGGAGGCCAGTGGCGATCGTCGGGATCGCGCGTGAGCGAAGCTGCTCGATGCTCTTTCGAAGATTTTTCACTGTGGGGAACGAATCCGTGTACTGCACCTGCGCCGCGCGCAGCGCTGCTTCCTGGCGGTTCAACTCGTCCAGCGCCGTTTGTAGCTCCTGCGCGTTGGCGACCGACTGAATGGCGAGGAACGCGTCGACGCCGATCTTGCCGCTGCGCGCCTGCCGCAACACTGTCTCGAGCGCCCGACGATCGCGGCTGATGTTGTCGAGGTCCATCCGCTGCCGGAAGAACTGATCCATCACCGGGCTCGACGGAGCGAGATCGGTCCCGCGAACCGCGAGCACATCGGACGGCAGCGTGATCGTGTTGGCGCGGAATCCTTGGTACTTGTTTTCCGCTTCACGCAGCGAAAGCGCTGCGGTGTCGAGCTGCCGCTCGAGCGTGCGCGCCACTTCACGAAGGCTGCGCTTCTTCAGCTCGCCGGCGGTATAGACGAACTCGGCGATCACAGCGTTGAGCGTGCGCGCGGTCTCGTTGGGATTGGTGCCCGTGAGCTGGAGCAGGAGGAAATCGCTCTGGTCCGACGAGCGGCGGATGTACAGACGCCGCAGCACGCTCTGCGAGATGTCGCGGATCGGCGCGACGCCGAAGTCGATGTTGCGTCCGCGGCGGAGAACCTGAGGGGACGGCGCCCAGCGGAAGCCGATTTTCCGACCGATCGAGTCACCCGCGATTCCAGCGTCGACCGGCCTGCCCTGGGCGGTCAGGAGCGACCAGCGCCGACCGTCAGGGCTCACGGTCAGGCGATAATCCCCGTGCTCGAACCTGTCGGCAACGTCGAAGTCCTGGAAGACGACCGAGTCCGCCGGCAGCGCCGGATAGAGATACGAATGAGCGCGCTTGACCGCGTTATCGAGAATCGCGGACGTCTTCAGCAGGTCCAGCCACGATACGCCGCTGAACACTTCGGCGGCCTGGATGGGACCGCGCGGGCTGGCCGGGCTGTTCGGCTGGGAGAGGACGACAGTCGCGTTGGCGGTGTAGACCGGATCGATCATGCGCGCGGCCGAGAAACCGAGTCCGGTGCCGGCGAGCACGATCAGGAGGATCATCCACTTGTACCGCTTGAGCGCGGACGTGTAGCGCGACCACTGGACGCCTTCGTCTTCGCGCGGTGCACCCCATCCGACTTTCGGAACGGGACTCGGACCCGCCGGCTCGAGCGCGGTATCCATCGGCGGCTTCGTGGGGGTCAGGTCGCCAGACATGTTCGGTGGTGATCCTCAGTAGTTGTACTTGCCGGTCGCCAGATAACGGCGCGCGACAGCTCGGACGCACTCTCAGACCGCACCCACGATAGCAATAACGGGCCCAATTCGCTCGTGACCAAAGGGGTGGGTAAGACAGTCATAATACATTGTCGTTTGTTGACCTGCGACTACAGCATGTCGCCATTCGTAAACAAATACCTGTTGAGCATGCACTACGAAGTGGCTTGACAGACGCAACACTCGACGGTAGCTAGTGGTGCATGCACGCAGCGATTTCCGCTGCGCATTCGGTCAGCTGTACCGACCCTCAGGAGAACTGATGAGCTCGATCGCCACGCCAGAAGCGGAGCTTCCGCCGCCGGCTTCGACTGTTTCTGACCCGCTCTCGATTCCGCAAGAGTTCAAGGCCAGCCTAAAAATACTCATCGTCGACGACGATCGCACACTCCGCGAAGGCTGCGCCACGGTGCTGGAAGTCGAGGGGTATAATGTCACCGTCATCGGGCGCGGTGACGAAGCGTTGGACACGGTCAAGCGCCGCCGATTCGACATCATCCTCGTCGACCTCTACATGACGCCGATCTCGGGGATGGACTTCCTGAAGGGCGCGCTCGAGGCCCACAAGGATTCGATCATCGTCATGATGACCGGCAATCCCAGCGTCTCCACCAGCATCGAAGCACTCCGCGGCGGCGCGTGGGATTACCTCCCCAAGCCCTTCTCCGCGACCCACCTCCAGGTGCTCGTCGGCCGCGCCGCTCACGCGCTCATGGTCGCCCGCGAAACGCGCGAGCTGCGCGTGCAGATGCTGAAGTCGACGGGCAACAGCGACCGCATGACGCTGCTGGGCGTGTCGCCCGCGTTCCGCCAGGCGATCGAGTTGGCGCGGAAGGTCGCGCCCACCGACGCCTCGGTGATGATCACCGGAGAGAGCGGAACGGGGAAGGAAGTCATCGCGCAGTTCATCCACCGGCACAGCCGCCGGGCAAGTCGCCCACTGGTCCCGATCAACTGCGCCGCGCTCCCCGAGCCGCTTCTCGAGTCCGAGATGTTCGGTCACCGGAAGGGCGCGTTCACCGGCGCCGACCGCGACAAGCCCGGTCTCCTCGAGACGGCCAATGGCGGCACGCTCTTCCTCGATGAGCTCACCGAGATGTCGCACCCGATTCAGGCGAAGCTTCTCCGCGTTCTTCAGGATGGCGTGGTACGCCGCGTCGGAAGCGAGCGGCAGGATGCGGTGGTCGACGTGCGCTTCATCTCGGCCACCAACCGCGATCCGCAGGAAGCGGTCAATTCACGCGTGCTGCGTGAAGATCTGTTCTACCGCCTCCGCGTCGTGCCGATCCGTGTGCCCCCTCTTCGCCAGCGTCTCGAGGACATTCCGCTCCTCGCGAACCACTTCCTGTCGCAATACTGGGAGCGTCACCGGCAGCCGAGCGATCCGTCGCCGAAGCTCACCGAGGCGGCCCTGGATTTTCTTCGGTCACGGCCTTGGCGCGGTAACGTTCGCGAGCTTCAAAACGTCATAGAGCATATGTCCGTGCTCGCGGAGCCGGGTCAGCCGATCCGTTCCGAGGACTTCCCGGTTTGGGATGACGCCATTGGGAATCCGGCCGAAGCCGCGCTGCCCGCCGCGATCACGGACGAGCCCTTCCATGTTGCCAAGGATCGGCTCGTGGCGCAGTTCGAAAAGGAGTACCTCACGCGGCTGGTCGTTCGCGCGGGAGGGAACATGTCGAAGGCGGCGCGGTTGGCGAACATCGATCGCACCACCCTCTACCGGTTGATGGAAAAGCATCAACTGCCTGCGTACACGAGTCGGCTGGAGGCATAACCGGATGTAAATCTCTCGGGAGTTCCACGTGAACGAACGCGCGGCCGATTCGCGGCGAAGTGACAAGCGCTACAGAACACCAAAGCGCGTCAGTGCGATCGGCGATGCAGGCGTGGAATTCCCGAAGCGGTCCGGCGAGCCACAGGACCCTACGGCGGCACAGCTGGAGGCAGCGCTCGAAGCAGCGGCGGTCGACGTTCGTGACACCTGGCGCGAGACGATCGCCGATGGCGCGACTACCACCGAGGTCGACGAGCATGTTGCGCTTCTCCTGAGCGCGATCCGCCTGACGGCGGTCGGCGAGACGCCACCCGCGCTCAAGGTGCTGTCGACGTACGCGCCCGCGCGCACGATGCTCGATGTGCTGCGCCGCTCCTTCCTCGCACGACTCGCCGAGCAGCCCGACATCGCGGATTCGCGACAGCTTCTTCACCTCATGCGCGCCATGAGCGGCGTCGAGGCGGAGCTCGAGCGCAACGCAACGCAGCGGTTCATTCACCGCCTGTCGCGCCCTGACGGATTGGAGCTGATCGTCGACGTCGCGCACGATCTGCGCTCGCCGCTGGCGGCGATTCTCTTTCTCGCCGAGACGCTCCGCAAAGGGCAGAGCGGTCCCGTGAATGCGGTGCAGGAGCGCCAACTCGGCCTCGTCTACAGCGCGGCGTTTGGGCTCCGCTCGTTGGCCAGCGACGTCATCGAGCTGGTGCATGGCGGTGAGCGGCTGGTCGACTCGCATCCGATTCCATTCTCGGTAAGTGAGTGCACGCAGTCGATGCGCGACATCGTCCAGCCGTTGGCCGAGGAGAAAGGGCTGCACATGGAGCTGGTGAACCCGGAGCCGGACTTCCGCATCGGATATCCGTCGGCGCTCAATCGCGCGCTTCTCAACCTGACGACGAACGCCCTCAAGTTCACGTCGGATGGCCAGGTTGAGATCATCGGCCGGGCGCTCGATCGCACCCGCGTGGAGTTCTCGGTGCGTGACACGGGTCGCGGGATACCGGCGGAGGTCGTTCCGACACTCTTCGAGACCTTCCGCCGTCGCCTCAAGCCCGGCGAATACACGTTCTCGAGCGCGGGGCTCGGTCTCGCCATCGTGCGCAAGCTTGTCTCGGCGATGGGCGGCGACCTGAAGGTCGACACCGTGCAGGAACGCGGAACGCGCTTCTACTTCGAGCTGGAGCTGCCGCCGGCGTCGAGGATGTAACGGTCATCGAGATTCGAGATTCGAGATTCGAGATTTGAAACTGCGGGTTCGGTACTCCTTGGGTGTGCCGATATCGAATCTCTAATCTCGAATCTCGAATCTCGATGCCGTGGCGAAGGCCATGTCCGCGGTGTATTACGATGAATGCGCCGCGTCCTTCCGCTCCTGCTCCTCCTCTCCGCCTGCGACAGAGCTCCTCTCGAGGAGCTCTTTGAACGCGGCACCCCGCACGAAGAGTATGCCCGGTCGCTGCGGAGCGTGGGGCTGGAGCAGACAGCGCTCGGGCGCGATTGGCTGAGCGCCGCCGACCGCGCGCTCCACTCTCCGGTCGACGCTGCGCTTCCGTTCCGTGAAGCCGGATTCTTTCCCGCGGATGAAGCCACCGCAGCGGGCTATCGCGTCGTGCTGAGGCGCGGGCAGCGGCTCGTCGCCAGCCTCCAGCTCGAGGGGCAGCTTCCCGCGCGCATCTTTCTCGATCTGTATCGCGTGCCGATCGACACCGCCGAAGACCTCGACCGCGTCGAGAGCGCGGACTCCTTGGCCACACTCCTCGAGTATGAGGCGCGACGCGATGCCGCGTACATCCTGCGTGTGCAGCCCGAGCTCCTCCGCTCGGTGAAGTACGCGCTCGACATCAGGGTCGCAGCCTCGCTCGCCTTCCCTATCCCCGAACGTGACGAGCGCGCGGTGAAGAGCTTCTTCGGTGCGTCGCGCGATGGCGGCCGGCGCGAGCATCACGGCATCGACATCTTCGCGCCGCGTGGCACGCCGGTGCTGGCTGCCGCCAACGGCTACATCAGCCGTGTCGGCCACACCTCGTTAGGCGGGAACGTCGTTTGGCTGTACGACGATGACCGGCGTCAATCGCTCTACTACGCGCACCTCGACACGCAGCTGGTCGAGCGCGGAGAGCGCGTTCGGCTTGGTGATACGCTCGGCCTCGTCGGCAACACCGGCAACGCGCGCACGACCGCGCCGCATTTGCACTTCGGCATCTACGCCCGTGGAAGCGGTCCGGTCGATCCATTCCCGTTCGTCAGCAGTCCGCGTGGCATCGCACCCACCCTGAACGCGGACACCGCCGCGTTAGGCGACTGGGTGCGCAGCACGGCCGATGTGCCGATCAGACGCTCACTGCGCTCCGACACGCTCACCCGCGTCGCGCGCAGCACTGTGATGCGCGTATTGGGCGCCGCTTCCGACGCCTACCGGGTGAGATTGCCTGACGGGTCGGTGGGCTACGTCAGCGCGCGCGCAACCGCGTTAGGCGCGCGCCCCAGCGGCGAGTAGCGACTCCACGCGCTCGCGAGCGGCCGCCACGCCGTGCTCGGCGGCGATCTGGTAAACCTGCTCGGCCGTCAGCACGTCGTGCTCGAGAAGCGCGTTCGCCACCGCTTCCACCGCGTCGCGGTGCTCGCGCACCAGCGACTCGGCCCGCTCCGCCTGACGAGTGATGATCCCCTTGGCGGCTGCATCTACCTGGGCCTGAAGCTGCGCGCTGGGCTGACCGCCGTGCGCCATGGCATCGGTGCTGATGAGGCCGACCTCCTCGCTCATTCCGAACTCGCCGACCATGCGTCGAGCGACACTCGTGGCTTGAATGAGGTCGGCGCCGGCGCCGGTAGTGATCGCATCGGGACCGAGGAACACGAGCTCCGCGGCACGGCCGCCGAGTGCTTTGGCGACGAGCCCCTCGAGGTAGTGCCGTGGGTGCACGTGCCGGTCTTGCTCCGGAGCGAAGTGCGCCGCCCCCATCGAGCGGCCGCGCGGCTCGATCGTCACCTTGTGCAGCTTGTCATCAGGACAGGCGATCATCCCGACGATCGCATGTCCCGACTCGTGTAGCGCGATGAGGCGCCGTTCCGACTCGGTGACCACGACGCCCGAGCGCACGCGGCCGAGGAGGATCTTGTCGCGGGCCTGCTCGATGTGCCGGTTCGAGATGACGTCGCTGTCATCCTGCACCGCCATGATCGCTGCTTCGTTCAGCAGATTGGCCAGCTCGGCGCCCGAGTGTCCGACGGTCAAGAGAGACAGACGCTCCAGGTCGACATCGGGCGCCAGCGGCGACCTGGCGGCGTGAATCTTCAGGATCTCGAGCCTGTCCGATGCCGTGGGTAGCGGCACCTCCACCACGCGATCGAAGCGGCCGGGACGCCGCACCGCCGGATCGAGCATGTCCTCACGGTTCGTCGCGGCCATCCAGACGACTCCCTCGCTGCCGCCCATGCCGTCCATCTCGACCAGCAGCTGATTGAGGGTGACTTCCTCTTCGCCGGAGCGGTTGGGTCGCCCACGCCGTCCGCCAAGGGAGTCGAACTCGTCGATGAAGACGATGCACGGCGCCTGTTCGCGCGCCTGCTTGGCCAGCTGACGTACACGACGTGAGCCGACGCCGACGTACATCTCGTTGAAGTCGGAGCCCGCGCAGGTGATCACCGGGCAGCCAGCTTCACCAGCGACCGCACGTGCAAGGAGCGTCTTCCCGGTTCCCGGGGGTCCGACGAGGAGAACACCGCGTGGGCACTTCGCGCCAATCGCGCGGAAGCGCTCGGGATTCTTGAGATACGAGATGACGTCGCGCAGATCGGCCTGCGCTTCCCGCGCGCCCCCGACGTCGGCCAACGTCAACTGACGCGACTCCGGCGTCGGATTGAACTTCGTCCCGGCGATGCCGGCACGCTGCCTGGCGAGCACGAAGGTCACCACCGCCAGCATCGTCAGAACGCTCAGGATCTGGATGAAGAGCTCGCGCTTGGAGTCGCCAGTCTCGGTCACTTGGACCTTGGCGCCCGTCGCGGCCCAGCGCTCGAGGTCGAGCAAGGAAACCGCGCGTGACGGTACGGAGGTCTCGAGCGCGCGAACCTCGCGGCCGCCGCTTCGGTAGGCCGTATTCAAGGTGGCAACCAGCCGCGCACCGTTCTCGTGGACCACGAGCTCGGACACGTGTCCCCGGCTGATCGCGCTCGCCACCAGCGAGTACGGAACCTTGGGGACGTTGAGATCGGGGGCGCGGACCACGCGCCAGAGGCCGACGCCAAGTCCGACGAGGCCGATGACCGTGATCGCAAAAGGCCAATAGCGGAACGGGCCGCCGCTCCTGGCGAGCGGGAAGAGCGCGCGGGTCCGGTGATTTCGGCGCTCAGGCCGGGTGGCGGGCAGATCTCGCGACGGCGTCGGGACGGACACGAAACAGATTCCGGTGGCTGGTGCTTTGACAAAACGTCGCGACGCCCAGCTCGCGCCGGCGGAAGTCGACGTACGAATTGTAGGTGATTGTGAAGCGGTACGGCGTTCCGGCGGCTCAGGGGAATGACTCCGCGCCCCAGGGGCGCGTAACACTCATGAGCTCGTCAGTCGCCGCTCATCTCGGAAGAAAAACGGCGCAACCTCACGTACCCGGCAACTGGGGGAAGGTGCCGAACGGCCCGCCGCGTGCCGCAATGTAAAAGGGTAGTCCTCGGTTTTCGATGTCTCAGCTGACTTTTCGTGTCTTTCGGCGCAGGAAGTCCATCAGGATGAACTGGCCGAGCGTCATGGTGTTGGTGAAATACGCCTTGCCCCGGCTGATCGCTGTGACGCGCTTCACGAATTCGACCAGCGCACGATCCCGAGCGAGCATGAAGGTGTTGATCATGATCCCGGCGCGCCGGCAGCTGGCCACCTCACGCATCGTGTGCTGGATCACCATGGCGTCGAGGCCCATCGAGTTCTTGTAGATCTGCCCGTTGGGCATGGTGAGCGCGCTCGGCTTGCCGTCGGTGATCATCACGATCTGACGCATGTCCTTCTTCTGCGCCATCAGGATCCGCCGGGCGAGCTTCAGTCCTTCCGCCGTGTTGGTGTGATATGGTCCGACCTGCGCGTGAGCCAATCTGGCGAGCGGAATCTCTTCGGCCGAATCGTGGAAGAGGACGACGCGCAGCGAATCGCCGGGGAACTGGGTTCGTATGAGGTGCGTGAGCGCCAGTGCGACTTTTTTCGCCGGCGTGAATCGATCCTCGCCGTAGAGAATCATCGAGTGCGAGGTGTCCAGGAGAAGCACTGTGGCGCACGACGAGCGATACTCCGCCTGCCGGACCATCAGATCCTCGTAGTCCAGCTCGATGGGCACGTCGAGAGATCCGTTCCGTATGAGCGCGTTCTGGAGCGTGGCGTTGACGTCGAGATTCAGCGTGTCGCCGAACTCGTACGACTTGCTCGATGCGTCCGCTTCGACGCCGGTGGCGAGATACGGCGTGTCGTGGCTACCGAAGCTCGATTTTCCGAGCGAGCCGAGGAGGCTGCGCAGCGTCTTGAAGCCGAGGAAGTCGATTCCTTTCTCGGTGAGCGTGAACTGCACGTCTCGTGAGGCAGCTCGCGCGAGACCGCCCGGCCCCGTCACCGCCTGGTGCGATGCCGGCATCTGCGGTGGCGTCTCGACGTTGAGATAGCCTTCGGCGATGAGACGCTGAACGAGATCGTCGAGCAGCTTGGCCAGGCCAGCACGACCTTCCTCTTCGCCTTCGCCGCGCAGCGCTTCCAGCATCTCGGGAGTGAACTGCCCGCTCTCCATGAGTGCGTTGAGGATCGCCTCACGAAGCGCATCGAGCGAGCGGTCTTCGTCGCCGCCGAACTCGCCCCAGTACGGATGATTCATCTTGCCGCCCGCAAAGCCCGATTGGAGCAGAAAATCGGCGAGCTTGTCGAGCAGCGATTGGAGATCGACAGCATCGGCGAGCTCCGGACTGAACTTCGAGTACGTATGCGAGCGCATGACCTGACCTTGGGATACGGACCGAGTAAAATCAAGCATGGCGATCGCGATCCAGTCGATGAATCCGCTGCGCGTGCTGCAGCGGCACCGCAACTTTCGGATCTTCTGGATGGGACAGACCACGTCGCTCATCGGCACGTGGATGCAGTCCACGGCCCAGGCGTGGCTGGCGCTTCAACTTTCGAATAGCGCGTTCATCGTCGGCCTGGTGGTGACGGCCGGCGCGCTCCCCATCCTCTTGCTGTCGCTGTACGGCGGCGTCGTTGCCGATCGCACCGACAAGCTGCGCCTGGTCACGATCGGTCAGGCGCTGCTCTTGGTGCAGGCCGTGGCGCTCTGGTGGTTCGTGTGGTCGGGCGGGATCACCGTTGCCTGGCTGCTCGTCTTCGCGCTGTTGAGCGGAACGATCAACGCCTTCGAGATTCCCGCGCGGCAATCGTTCATCATCGAGCTGGTCGGGAAGGACGACCTCACCGACGCGATCGCGCTCAATAGTGGCGGCTTCAACCTGGCGCGAGTGATCGGGCCGAGTCTGGCGGGGATCGTCATCCACCAGTTCGGAACGTCGTGGGTGTTCGCCATCAACGCGCTCAGCTACTTCGCCGTGCTGGCGTCGCTCCTCAGCATCCGTCTTCCACCACGCCCGACTCGGGAAGTGATGACATCTCCCATGGAAGGACTGCTCGAAGGGCTACGATTCATGTTTCGCACGCGCGACGTGTCGTTGCTGATGGGGCTCATCGCGATGTACTCGATCTTTGGCATGCCGTATCTCGCGCTCATGCCCGTTGTCGCGCGCGATGTGCTGCGAAGCGACGCCAGCGGATACGGGCTGCTGCTCACGGCGGTAGGTGTCGGCGGGTTCGCCGGCGCATTGGGGTTGGCCGCGGTGGGACGACGAGCGCGGCGTAGGCGGCTGCTCGAGCTGTCCGCCTACGCCTTCTCGGTTCTCCTCATTGTCTTCTCGTTCTCTCGCTCGCTCGTGTTTTCCGCGATTCTGCTCCTCTTCATCGGCTGCGCGATGATCTTGAGCAACGCCCTGGCTAACGGGGTGCTCCAGACGACGGTGCCTGACGAGCTGCGCGGGCGGGTGATGTCGGCCTACGCCTGGGTATTCGTGGGTCTCGGTCCGGTAGTTGGGCCGCTGCTGGCGGGTGGGTTGGCCGACGAGATCGGTGCCACGCGCACGATCGGCGTCATGGCCGTCGTCACGCTGGTGTTCGCGTGGTGGTCGTTCCGCAAGCGTCCAACGGCTGCCGAGGCGCGATTGCCTAACTAGCGACGCCTAACGAGCGATCTCGACGCCGAACCGCTCGCGCGCCAGCCTCGTCACCACATCGGCGGCGCCGTCCACGCCGAGAAACTCGGTGTCGAGGCAGAGATGATAGTTCGATGGATCGCGCCAGGCGCGCTTCCAATGCCGCTTGACGTACTGCTCCCGCTGCCGATTCGTATCATCGGTGAGCTTCTCGGCTTCCTGCGCGCTGATCTTCATGCGCGCGGCGACGCGCGCGATCAGTGCCGGCCGCGGAGCGTAGCAGAAGACGTGAATGACATCGTCGCGCGAGGCAAGCACCGCCTGAGCGCCGCGGCCCACGAGCACCGCCGGCCCGCGGGCCACCGCCTCCTCGATGATCCGCGTCGTGACTTCGACGATGCGATCTTCACTCGGCGGAAGCGTGGTGGCGGTCGCCGGCGCGAACGTTTCGGGATTGCCCAACGTCAGCGACTCCGCCAGTCGCTGCGCCAGCGACGCAACGCGCTCCTCGCGCTTCTCCACTTCGGCCGAGGGTACGCCGAGGCGCTCAGCCACCGCGTCGACGAAAGCGTTGTCGAGCAGCTCCCAGCCTAACGAGCGCGCGATGCGCTCCGCCACATCAGAGCCGCCCGAGCCGAACATCCGCGAGACGGTGATGATCGCCATGGTGGATCAGGTCATCAGGCCACCGCCGAAGAGATCCTGATTCGGGCGGCGCCGCTCGGGAGACTGCGCGCGCCCGTATTGCCCGGCGTCCGAGCGCGAGATTTTCTTGCGCGCCACCAGCGCCTCGAGCACCAGCTCGCACGCGGCGGCCGTCGCCGGCGCATCGCCATCGGTAGCGAGCGCGCAGCCATACACCAGATCCAGCAGCGACGGGATGCGGTCGAAGCCTTGCACCATCCCCTGCGCCGGAACGTCGTCCGCCACCTGCATGGCGTTGCCGACGTCGAACCACATCACCATTTCGTCGGTGTTCACGCCGCCTGCCCGTCCGCCGAACGTCGCATCGGCCGCGCGACGAATGAGCTCGTGCGCGATGGCATGACTCCCGACCAGCTCACCTTCGTACTCGAGCTCGATCTTACCGGTGATGGCGGGAAGCGCGGCGTAGATGTCGCTGATGCGCGGCACGACTTCGCACTCGCCCGTGAGCACCGCGCGCCGCTCGGCGTTGGAGATGGCGTTCTCCATCACCGAGATCGGCATCCGCTGCGACACCCCGGAGCGCTTGTCGATGCGCTTGTCGGTGCGCGCCTCGAACGCAATGCGCTCCACCACCTCGGCCATGAAGTCCGGAACACGCACCGGCAGACCACCGCGCGATGTCCAGGCTTCCTGCTGCGTGATGGAAACCCCGAGCTCTACCGTCGCCGGGTAGTGCGTCATGACCTCGCTGCCGATGCGGTCCTTGAGCGGCGTGATGATCTTGCCGCGCGCCGTGTAGTCCTCGGGGTTGGCGGTGAAGCACAGCAGGACATCGAGCGGCAACCGCACCGGATATCCTTTGATCTGGACGTCGCCTTCCTGCATGATGTTGAACAGACCGACCTGGATCTTCCCGGCCAGATCGGGCAGCTCGTTGAGCGCGAAGATTCCGCGATTGGCGCGCGGCAACATTCCGTAGTGAATCGTGAGCTCGTCCGCCAGCATGTGCCCGCCGCGTGCGGCCTTGATCGGATCGACGTCGCCAATGATGTCGGCGATCGTCACGTCCGGCGTAGCGAGCTTCTCGACGTATCGCTGATCGCGGTCCACCCAGGTGATGGGCGTGTCGTCGCCCGCGTCGGCGATCCGCAACCGCGCAAACTTGGAGATCGGCGCGAACGGGTTGTCGTTGATCTCGCTGCCGGCAACGATCGGAATCGCGTCATCGAGCAGTGTGGTGAGCGCGCGCAGGATGCGCGACTTCGCTTGTCCGCGAAGGCCAAGCAAGATGAAGTTGTGGCGAGACAGCAACGCGTTGACGATCTGCGGCACGACACTGTCGTCGTAACCCAACACGCCGGGAAAGATGTCGCCGCCTTCGGAAAGGCGGCGCAGCAGGTTGGCGCGCACTTCGTCCTTGACGGAACGGTGCGCGATGTGGGGCGCGGCGAACGGAGAGCGCTTGAGAGCGCCCAGAGTCTGCGGAAACGACGTCACGGGGAACGGCTCCGGTGAGGCGCGAGAATCCGACCGTCTGACTGGACGGTGCGGACGACATTCGGAGCGTACATGCGGGGCATTACCCGCGCCAGTGGGTTCGAGGGCCTTCGGGTGGAGTGAGAACAACGCGGCGCGGCGCGCGGCGTCAGGCAGAGATCAGTCAGCCGCCGAGACCTCGACCAGATTGTCGTAGAACACGGGGCCGTGTCCCATGTCCGTCTCGCGCTGCGACGTGGTGTCATTCGCGTTCTTCCCGTCGGCCGCGTACTTCCCCCACCAAATCGACGGCGCCCACACCGTGCCTTCGCGTACGGTAGGCTCGACTCGCGCGGTAGCGACGAACTCACCACGATCGTTGTGCACGACGACACGCGCGCCGCTCACCAGACTTCGCGGCTCGGCGTCCCGCGGATGAATGACGAGCTCGGGCTCTCGCGCGGCGCGACGCAACGCGTGGATGTTCACGAAGGAAGTGTTCAGGAACGTGTGCGCCGGCGATGAGATCAGCGTGAGCGGATACCGATGCGCGAGCTCCGGCACGTTCTCTGGAAATTCGTACGGCGGAATGAAGGTAGGCACCGGATCGAGTCCCATCTCCTTGAGCCGCTCGGAGTAAAACTCGCACTTCCCGCTCGGGGTGGTGAACTCGCCCTCGGCATACGGCAGATACGGCTTGGGGATGTTCAGGCGAACCCAGCCTCGCTCGAGCAGCGCATCGAGCGTCACTCCGCGCATTCGCTCGTGGAAGACGGATCCGGGCGTCGCACCGGACAGCGCTTGCTCGATGAGGGTGAGATCGTCATCGCGCAGACACGGATGATCGAGCCCCATTCGCGCCGCGATCAACCTGAAGATCTCGCTGTTAGGCTTCGCCTCCCCGACCGGGGCAATGGATGGACGATTGAGCGACGCGTAGTGGTGCCCATAGGCGAAGTGCACGTCCCAGTGCTCGAGCTGCGTGGTAGCCGGAAGAACGATGTCGGCGTAATCCACGGTGTCCGTCGCGAAGTGCTCGAGAACGACCGTGAAAAGATCTTCTCGCCGCATTCCGCGCAGCACGGCGCCGCGATCCGGCGCAACCGCGGCGGGGTTCGAGTTGTACACCACCATCGCGCGTACGGGCGGCCCGCCGACTCCGGCATCGCTTCGTGTGAGCGCTTCGCCGAGCCGGATCATGTTGATCGTGCGCACCGGCGGCGAGAGGTCGGGCCGCTCGAGAACCGCGGTGTTGAACTTGAAATTCGCGCTGGTGGAGAGCTGTACGCCGCCGCCGTATCTGCGCCAATGACCGACCACCGCGGGCAGACAGGCGATGGTGCGCACCGCCATCCCCCCGCCGGCGTGGCGCTGCAATCCGTAGTTCACGCGGATGAATGCCGCCTTGGCTCGACCGTACTGCCGAGCGAGCTCGACAATGCGCCGCGCGTCGATCCCCGTGATGGCGGCGACGCGATCGGGATCGTACTCGGCGGCGCGCGCTCGTAATGCATCCGCACCAAGAGTGTAGCGGTCGATGTAATCGGTGTCCTCCAACTTCTCGGCGAAGATGACGTGCATCATGCCGAGCGCGAGCGCTGCATCGGTTCCAGGTCGGATGGCGATCCACTCATCGCACTGCGCGCCCGTCCGCGTGCGAAGCGGATCGATCGCCAGGATCGGCGCGCCACGCTTCCGGGCCTCGAGCACGAACGGCCAGAGGTGCGGGTTCGACGTCAGCGTGTTCGTGCCCCAGAGCAGAACCAGATCGCTCTCGGGAAGTCCTTCTCCATCCGCGCCGATGTTCGCGCCGACGGTCATGCGCATTCCGACACCGCCCGCGATCGAGCAGATGGTGCGATCCAGCTTGGACGCGCCGAGCAGATGGAAGAAGCGGCGATCCATCGATTGCGCCTGCACGTAGCCCATCGTGCCGGCGTACGAGTAGGGAAGGATGGCCTGTGGTCCATCGGAGGAACGTGCGATCGCGGACAATCGGGACGCGATCTCATCGATCGCTTCGTCCCATGAGATCGGCTCGAAGCGTCCTTCACCTTTTGCGCCCACGCGTTTCAGGGGTCTAGTTAGGCGCTCGGCATGGTACGTGCGCTCGACGTACCGGTTCACCTTCGCGCAGAGAAATCCTTGCGTGAAGGGGTGGTCAGGGTCGCCGGCCACGCGCACCGCCTTTCCGTTCTCGACGGTGACGAGCATGGCACAAGTGTCGGGGCAGTCATGCGGGCACGCGCCGCGCACGACACCTGACACGGGGAGGGGAGGGATGCTTCGCACGGCCGCTGTTGCCACGTGGCGTGTCCCGGAATGGTGGCTACGGCGCAAGCTAACTCCATGCGAGTGAAGCACCAAGACGCCGAACGTTTCCGGCCGACTCTTGACACCCACTTCGCGCGCCGCAGATTTCCTGCCGCTCGAACGGGCCTGCCGTCGCGGGCACGATCGGGTAAGTACGTACGGTCCCCCAATTAAGGAGAACCCTGATGAAGCGCCTGGCCGTTCTCACAGCCGTGCTCGTGCTCGCTGCCTGCAAGTCGGGCGACGACGCGGCGACCGACACCGCCGCGGCTGTAGCTCCGCCGCCGGCGATGGCTCCCGCCCCCGCCGACACCGGTATGAAGATGGACACGGCAAAGATGGCGGACACCGCCAAGATGGACACGACCAAGAAGACGCCCTGACCGGGGTCTCTGGAACGCGAAAAGGGCGCGCCGAGCTGGCGCGCCCTTTTTGTCATCTATGCTCCTTCCACCATCGGTAAGATTCCGGGATCCCGCTCTCCGGGCGCACTGGCGGAGACCATCCGAGCTCTCGGCGCGCGCGCTCGGACGTGAACGGATTGTCGCGACTCAGAAACGCGAGCGACCCACCCGCGTGCTGCGCCACGGCGTTTCCGCGAATGACAGCGATCGCGGCGCGCATGATGTCGACGCCCAGCTTGGCCGCGCCATACGGCACGCTCACGGTCACGATGCTCTTCCCGAGCCCCTCGCCGGCAAGCTCGATGAACCGCGCGACGGTGACGTCGTAGTCGTTCGCCAGGTTGTACGCCTGACCACCGGCGGAATCAGTGGCGATGGCGCGCACGGCACCGTCGGCCACATTGGCCGCATGCACGACCGGAACCGTGGTACGTCCCCCGTTGACGAGTGGAAAAAAGCCGAGCCGAAGTAGGCGAGCGACGCGCGGCGTGAACTGGCGATCCCGCTTTCCATAGATGACGTCCGGCCGAACGGCGGTCGCCCAGACCTGCCCGCGCGCGTGCGCATCGCGCACCAGCAGCTCCGACTCGCGCTTCGAGCGCGCGTAGTACGCGCCTTCGGGAAGCGGGCACGTGTCCTTCGACTCATCCGTCGGCGTGGTACCGTAGCGTGTCTCCGGACCGTACACCGCGACGCTGCTCACTTGCAGGAGTCGCGCGCCGCTCGACGCGGCCGCTTCGATCGCGTTTCGCGTTCCCTCGACGTTCGGGATGCGATACTCGTCGTAGTCGTTACGATTCGGCGTGATCATGGCCGCGGCGTGGAAGATCGCCTCGGTTCCCGTGGCCGCGCGCACGAACGCATCGCGGTCGAGGATGTCGCCGCGCGAGAGCTCGGCGCCGAGGTCGCTCAGCCAGGTCGCGCGCGAAGGGTCCCGCACCAGCGCGCGCACCTGCCATCCGTCTTTCCTCAATCGCTCGACAATGTGGGAACCGACGAGGCCCGTTGCGCCGGTGACGAGCGCCCTCGGCATCAGAGCTGGAAGGGGAGCGCGGCGACGTCAGCGGTAGCTTCGCCGCCTTCCCACCGCACCGAAACGGTGGTGCCGGGCTCGATCTCGCGGCGCACCATGGCGATCGCGATCGCTCCGAGCCGCGGAGAGAGCGCGCTGCTTCGGACCTCGCCCACCGGCTTGCCTAACGAGTCCTGCAGCTCGGCCCGGCTCGGCGGCGGCTCGGCGCGGCCACACAAGAGCCCGCGCAAGTGGCGATTGACGTGACCACGGAAGTGCACGCGCGCGACGACTTCTTGTCCGGTGTAGCAGCCCTTGGTGTACGAGATGGCGTGCAGCTCCTCGAGGTTGGCCTCCTGCGGAATGGTGCTGTCGTCCATGTCCACGCCCCATTCCGGACGGCCCGCTTCGATGCGAGCAACTTCCCACGCGAGCAATCCGGCGGGCGTCGCACCGGCTTCGTGAAGCCGTCGCCACGTGTCGGCGAATGCGTCGGCGGGGAGAAAGATCTCGTAGCCGTCGAGACCCGCGTCGGGCACTCTCGCTGCAAACGATTGGGCCACGGTCGCGCTCTCGATGTGCGAATACGGCTGCAAGTCCTCGAGCGCGGCGGCGTCGAGATCGAGGACCTTCGCCACGATGTCGCGCGCGCGGACACCGAAGACACCGATTTGCCGAATGGTGGCGGATTCGTCGCGATACGGTGCGACGCGCGGGTTCACGTACTTCCGTATCATCGACATCCAGCCTTCATGTGCGCGAACCGGAGTGTCGATCAGCAAGCGATCGCCGTGCGAGAAGATCCGCACGTCGGCGATGATCTTCCCCTTCGGCGTCAGCGCGGCCGCGTAGAGACCTTGACCGCGACTGATGGCATCGACGTCATTGGTCACCAGTCCGGTCAGCATCTCGCTGGCCTTGGTGCCTTCGATACGCATACGGCCCCGCGCACTTCGATCGATCAGCATCGCGCCGCGACGGAGCGAGGCGTACTCGCCGGCGATGTCGCCGTAGTGCATTACGACCGGACGACCGGCGATGTCGCCGACGTTCGGAAAGCCATTGCTGAGCGCGGCGTGAACGGTCATCCGACGTGCTCTGTGCGCCGGTCTCGCAGTTCGTCCAGCGATGCGAGGTCGCGCGCGGGCAGGTCGTCTTCGACGACGATGCAACGCAGGCCGGCTGCTCGCGCGGCTTGCGCGCCAGGCTCGCCATCTTCGAGGGCCAGCACGGCGTCCCGTCTCACGTTGCCGCGGCGGTTAAGTCGGCTCAGCGCGCGCTCGTAAGGCGCGGCGGCGGGCTTGGCGGGTGCGTCCTCCGCCGCGATCACAAACTCCACCAGCGCGTCGAGACCCGACAGCGTGAGCATGACGTCGGCGTCCGAGCGACGAGCACGGGTCACGACGGCGACGCGCGCTGACTGACGCGCGCTCTCGAGGAGCTCCCGCGCGCCGGGCACGAGCGTGATCCCCCGGCGGAGTGCGTCCGCGAAGCGACGCGACGCCCCGAACGCAATGAGGTCCGCGCCGGTCGTGTCGATCGTTAGGCGCTCGTCTCGAACGAGCCGCCCGACACGTGCGTGCAGTGGCATCCCGCGCCCTGCATCGATCACGTCACTCGGCACCGAGAGCTCGTGCTCGCGCAGCGCTGCCGAGAGCGCGTCACGCCAGAGCGGCTCCGTTTCGACAACCACGCCTTCGAGCTCGAGAAGCAGCGCGTCGACCATGCCGAAAGCTACTGTCGTCGCGGCACGCCGTCACCGCGCGGCGTACGAGGCGTCGAGAAGCTCGACAGGGTGGGCGACACGGGTGGCCGATCTCGCCTGGCGCAGCCCCGCGCCGATCTGCATGAGGCATCCGGGGTTACCCGTTGCAACGATCTCCGCGCGGGTCGCCGCAATGTGCTCGAGCTTCGGCGCGAGGACGACGCGCGACAGCTCCGGCTCGACCAGGTTGTAGATCCCGGCGCTTCCGCAGCAATGCTCCGCGCCTTCGAGCGGCACCAGCTCGAGCCCCGGAATTCTTCGAAGCATCTCGATCGGCGCGCTGGCAATCCGCTGCGCATGGAGCAGATGGCAGGGCGCGTCGTACGTGACGCGCTGATTGATCGGCGCCCCATCCTCCGGGCCGGCGGCCGCGAGCAGCTCGCTCACATCGCGCACGCGCTCCGCGACGGCCGCCGCGCGCTCATGCCACGCGGGATCGCCGGCGAGCAGGTGGCTGTACTCCTTCATGGCCGAGCCACAGCCTGCCGCGTTGACGACGATGAAGTCCGCACCCGACTGCTCGAACGCCGCGATGTTGTGACGAGCCAGCTCACGCGCGGTGTCCAAATCGCCCGCGTGGGCGTGTAGCGCGCCGCAGCAGCGCTGCCCCTGTGCCTGACGAGCGACATAGCCGTTCACGGCGAGGGTCCGTCGAGTGGCGCGGTGTGTATGGTCGAAGAGTCCGGCCATGACGCACCCCTCGAGCAGAGCGACCGTTCCACGCGTCGCAACGGCACGCGGCTCGTAATCACGAGCTCGCACCGCGGGCGCGCTCGACGCCAGCATCGCCATGGCAAACCCAGCCTTGCCCGGTAGGCGGGAGAGCAGGGCGGCAATCCCCAGTGCGCGAAAGAGACGCGCACCAGCCAGCGCGATCGACAGCAGCGCGGGATGCGCGAACGTCCACAGAATCAGCCGCGCGACGAGCGGAATTTCCCTGGCCGCGCCGATTGTCGCGCGCGTGGCTTCGAGTAGCTCGCCATACGGTACTCCGGATGGGCACGCAGTCTCGCATGCGCGGCAGCCGAGGCAACGCTCGATGTGCGTGTGCACGCTGGCGTCGTTAGGCGCCAGCTCACCTTCCACCACCGACCGCATCAGCAGAATGCGGCCACGCGGGCTGTCGTTCTCGTCGCCTAACGCGAGATACGTCGGACACGCCTGAAGACAAAACCCGCAGTGCACGCAGGTCATGATCCCCGGCACCGCCGCCGCCAATGGCGTGCCGGGAATGGCGCAAGCCGGACGTGACTCGGCTACGCTCATTCGGCGCCTCCGAGAATGCCGGGATTCAGCACGTGCATCGGATCGAACCGCTCCTTCACGCCGCGCGAGAGTCGATCCGCAACCGCGCTCGACACCCCAGCCGTCGACCACGCACGCGCCGGTAGCCGCTCGTAGACCACTCGGCCGCCGAAAGAGCGCGCCGCATGCATGAGCGGCTCCAACTCCTCTTCGTGCTCGTACGGAACCACGACGCGCGCGAGTCCGCGTGACGGGCTCCCCGTCGCGTACGCGTCGGCCCGTGCGCCTAACGAGTTCATCGCCGCGCGCCAGCATTGCTCGAAGTACGACGGGGCGCGAGAAAACCGAGCGACAGCCGCGTGCCTGGGCTCTGCCGCGCGAAGGGTCTCCCACACCGCATCGCTCACCGCTGCGACCTCGCCCAGCGCCGACAACACGTCGCGTTGCGCGGTGACGACCCTTTCGTTGCCGGCCATGCGCGCCAGCAGCACAGGTTGGCGTCCCATGCCGAGTCGTGCCGCGATCGATGCGCTGACACACTCGAGCGCGATGGGCGCGATGCGCGCCGCGCGCACCGCGCGGAGCTGCGCGCCGAACGACTCGGGGTCCTCACGTAACGTGAGCGCGTACGTCTGTCGGAGCTCGGGGAGCGCACGAAGCCGAACCGTCACTTCGGTGATGACGCCCAGCGTCCCCCACGAGCCAGTGAAAAGCCGCGTCAGATCGAATCCGGCGACGTTCTTCACCACCCGTCCTCCCGACCGAACGATCGCTCCAGAACCGGTCACGGTCTCGAGACCGAGCACCTGGTCGCGCGGTCCGCCGTAAGCGTGCGCGAGCGGGCCGCTCGACGACGTGGCGATCGTAGCGCCTAACGAGCCGGTCTGAACGCCGAACGGCTCCAGCGGCAGCCACTGATGCTCCGCGGCCGTCGCCGCTCGAATCTCCTCCAACGTAGTCCCCGCGCGCGCAGTGAGCGTAAGATCGCCCGGCGTGTACTCCACGATGCCGCGAAGATTGTTCAGCTTGAGCATCGTCGCGGCGCGCACCGGTCGTCCCGCGTCGAGCCAGGTTCCGGCGCCCACGATTCTGAGTGCGACGCCACGGTCCGCCGCATCCATCACGCGCTCGCGAATCTCGGCCGTGTTGGCCGTGCCGCTGTCAGCGACACCCGGAATTCGGTTCACGCCTCGACCTCGGCTGACTTCCGCCGCGGGCGTGTGCCATGCCATTCCCTGCAGCTGTGCAGCGGAACGACTTTCCCCGGATTGGCGCGCCGCGCTGGATCGAAGACGTCGCGCAAGCGACACTGCGCATCGAGCGAATCCGCGGAGAAGACGAGTGGCATGTACTCGAGCTTGTCGAGTCCGATACCGTGCTCGCCGGTGATGGTACCACCTGCTTCAATGCACGCGTGCATGATCTCGCGCATCGCCAGGTGCACGCGATGCGTCTGATCAGCGTCGCGCGAATCGTAGCCGATGTTCGGATGCAGGTTCCCGTCGCCGGCATGAAAGACGTTGCAGATCATCACGCGATGCCGTTCGCCGATCGCGCCGACGCGGGCGAGCACTTCCGGAAGCTTCGTGCGAGGAATGACGGCATCCTGTACCACCAAATCGGGGGCAATGCGCCCCATGGCTCCGAACGCTTTCTTGCGGCCCTGCCAAAGCCGCGCGCGCTCGGCGGCATCCACGGCCACGCGCACACCACGCGCGCCTGCTTCGCGGCAGAGCTGCTCGATGCGCGCAACGTCGGCATCGATTCCGGCCGCCAACCCGTCGAGCTCCACCAACAGAACCGCACCCGCATCGACCGGATAACCCGCCGCGTAGATGGACGCCTCGACCGCGCGCACGGTCGGCCCGTCCATCATCTCGAGCGCCGCCGGGATGATTCCCGTGGCGATGATCGCCGAGACGGCGCGGGCGCCGGCGTCGATCGTGACGAAATCGGCGAGCAGTGTGCGCACCGCTTCTGGATCGGGAGTCAGTCGCACCGTCACCTGCAGCGCGATTCCAAAGCATCCTTCCGACCCGACGAACGCGCCTAACAAGTCGTACCCCTCACGCTCTCCGTCGGCGGAGCCGAGAGTGACGATCTCGCCGTCCGGCAGAATGACTTCCAGCTCCAAAACGTGGTTGAGCGTCACGCCGTACTTGAGGCAATGCGGTCCGCCCGAATTCTCGGCAACGTTGCCACCGATGGTACAGGCAGTCTGGCTGGAGGGATCCGGAGCGTAGTGCAATCCGAACTCGCCGGCCGCCCGCGTGAGCGTCGCGTTCACCGCGCCGGGCTCGACGACAGCAAGATGGTTCTCGGGATCGATGCGCAGGATCCGGTTGAGACGATTGAGCCCGATGAGCACCGCCTCCCCTTCGGCCAGCGCTCCAGCCGAAAGACCAGTGCCCGCACCCCGCGGCACGAATGGGACGTCGGCCGCGGCGAGTGTGCGCACCAACGAGATCAACTGCTCGCGCGTGTCCGGAAAGACGGCGAGCCGCGGACGCTTGCGATACGTCGGCAGTCCGTCGGCGCTGTAGACGATGAGCTCGCTCGGACGCGTGAGCACGCGCTTCTCACCGACGATACCGGCCAAGGTGCGAACCAGGACGTCGTTCGTCATGCTGCTCTCGTCATGCTACTCTTCGAGCGCCCCGCGTCCATTGCTCTTGGCGCGCTGGTGGGCCTCGGCGCGCTCCTCCAGCGGCGGCAGCGCACGGTCGAGCAGTGATTTCAGCACGGCCAAACGCTCCGTCGGTGAGCGAGAGGCGAGGATGTGCTGACGCGTGTCGAGGTCGAGATCGATCATCGCCGCGATGCGAAAGACGAGCAGCGTCGGATCGTCAGGCAGGTCCGGCAGCGTCCGCCTGTCTTCGCTGAGCCGCCGTGCCGCCTCGGCAACTCGCTGAAAGGTGGTCCGCAGGTCGCTAGCGGTCTCGACGTCGGCCGGCGTCAACTTGCTCTCGTCTTCGTAGATGGTGAAGCTCACGACGTGATATGGAAGATCGGACGTCACGTAGTGATCCAGCGCGACACGCTCGCGTCCCATCACGGCGATGTTCGATCGGCCGTCGGGGAGCATCTGAACCTGGTCGACGTAGGCGACGCAGCCAACGTGACCGCGGGGAAGCTCTCGTTCCGCCATCCCGTCGGGGAGTCGTGCCAACGCGAAAAGCCGGTCACCCTCCATCACATCGGCGATCATGCGTCGATAACGCGGCTCGAAGATGTGCAGCGGAAGTGTGACGCCGGGGAAGAGAACGACCGGCAGCGGAAAGAAGGGGAGAGTGCGCGCCGTCACATGCGCAATGTACCGGCGTGACGCGCCTTTGGGGATAGCTACTTCGTGTCGCCCGCCGTGTTGCTCGGTACTCTCACGACGCGGAGCGCGTCAGGCTCCAGCTGATACTCCAACGGTGCGCGCATGGGAGCGAGCTCGCCGTCGAGCGCCACGTTCCCGTGCGCGCGGCGCATCTCGATGCGCACCTGGCTCACAATGAAGCTGTCGAGGTGCGGTGTTGCAGCAACCGACTGTACGCCGCGCAACAGCGAGCGAAACGCGAGGAGCGTGACCCCGAAGCGCGTTTGCGCTCGGGGAATGAGGACGTGAAGTCCGCGCTTGCCATCCTCGATCCGTCCGCCGAGCATCGGGATGCGGAGCTCGCGCTCGTCGACACCGACGAAGATGATCGGCGTACGGTACGTCCGCTTGACGCCGGCTACCTCGAGCATCACGCTGAACGCGCGCAGGTGCGCGAGTGTGCGAATCGCCGCGGCCAGACTTGCCAGCCGATATCCAAGGAACGACTCCAGCCGATCGCGGGTTCGCACGAAGATCACGTAGAGCCCGACAGAGCTCGTGTTGAGAAAGGTGCGGCCATTTACGCTGGCAAGGTCAACTGGCGTGGCTTGGCCATTGAGTGCGAGCGCCACGGCCTCGTCAGGCTCGGTCGGAATTCCAAAGTCGCGCGCGAAATGATTGAGCGTGCCGGCCGGAATGATCGCCAGCTCGGTGGAGGTGCCTCCCAACGCCGATGCGGCTATTGCGATCGTTCCGTCGCCACCGGCGACGACGATTCGCCTGGCGCCGGCATCGGCGGCCGCCCGAACCGTCTCGAAGACGTCGTGCGGAGAGAGCTCGCGCAGATCGAAGTGCCCCGTGCCCTCCAGCACCTTGCGAATCCGGTCCGCGGTTCCAGCGGCCGGATTGAGGAAGGCTGGCATCGCCTGATCGTGCGACACGGCGCTCATTGTCGCCGCCACACGCACGCGTCAGGCCACGGGCCAATGCCACGCAAAAAGAACGGGGACCCGTCGATCGGGTCCCCGTCCACTCGTGGGGTGCTTCTCGAGAATCGCTACGCCGCGGTCCAGAACCCGGCGAGCGCCGCACCGTCGGGCGAGTCGCGGAGCTTCTCGAACGCACGCTCGCGAATCTGACGGATGCGCTCGCGGGTAACGCCCATGAGCGCGCCGATCTTCTCCAGTGTCATCGCCTCGGAGCCTTCCTCCAATCCGTAGTAGAGGTAGAGGATCTTCCGCTCGCGTGGCGTCAAATACTTTCGGAAGACGCGGTCGATGAACTCGCGCATCAGCTTGTAGTCCGTGACCTCTTCGATCTCGGCGCCATCGACGCCGATGAATCGCTCGCCGAGTGTGGCGGCTTCGCGGTCGGAGCGGTCTATGGGAGCGTCGAGCGAGACTTCGGTGGCGGACATCTGCTTGGCGGCGCGGACTTGCTCGGGCGTCTCCTCGATCAACCGTCCGATTTCGTGATCGGTGGGGTCGCGCTTCAGCACCTGAGCGAGCACCGTCTCGGCGCGCGCCAGCTTGATGAGCTGCGAGTTCTGGTTGAGCGGGATGCGAACCGAGCGCGTCTGCTCGGCGAGTGCTTTGAGCACCGCCTGACGAACCCACCACACGGCGTACGAAATGAATTTGACCCCCTGATCCGGATCGAACTTCTTCACGGCTTTCAGGAGGCCTTCATTTCCAATGGCGACGAGCTCACTCAAGTCGAGGCCATGGCCCTGGTACTTTTTCACGTACGAGATGACGAAGCGGAGATTGGCGGTCACCAGCCGCTCGGCGGCCTTTTCGTCACCCTTTTGCGCCCGGCGCGCGAGTCTGCGCTCTTCTTCGGGATCGTCTATTAGAGGAAGCTTCTGGATGTCCTGCAGGTACTGATCGAAAGCGGTGGAGGGGGAAGAACGGAAAAACCCTTTGGACCTGCTCTCGGTCACATGCTCCATACACGCCCCGTACGTGGTAAGCAGTGGACAGGCAGACGAGTGGGGAGTCTGCTGTGGGGGAGGCTTCAGGGACGCGCAGGATAACTACGTCGGGGGTTGCGGTCAACAGCCCATGAAGCGTGCCAGGGTAGGGAAGGACTGCCGAAACGGCGGGGTTGCCTAGGAAGCGGAAACGGGAAGCGGGAAGCGACTGCGGAGCCGGCACTCATCAGGTGTGCCGGGCAGTCGTTTCCCGCTTCCCGCTTCCCGCTTCCCGCTCTCTAAGGGGCCTTAAGTCGTCGTCGGCGGATCCTTCGGCTTGGTCCTCGTCGTCGCCATGAGGACGCCCAATCCGATCATCACGAGGACGCCAACGGCGATCCAGGTCGGTGGCACGTTCAGCAGATACGCCGCGACCGCCAGGCCTACAATCACGATGATGAAGCCAAGCAGGTATGTGGCGAACGAAGACATTGTCATTCCCCGAATGCGTTGACCCGGGAGAAAGCAATCTTAGGGCCATGCTCCGGCCCCTAAGGCGTGGCCGCCGAGTCCTCGGGGAGCAGAATCGCCCAGCCGCGGCGACGGCCGAACCGGAGAGCTTCGCCGCAATCGGGCATCCAGATGTCGAGGACCGTTCGCTTCACCAGCCGGCCGGTGTCGCCCACATAGAATCGGCCGCGATACTCCTCGCCGACAAACACATCGAGGTATCGGCCAAGCGGGAAAACTCGCGGGTCGGCGGCAATGAGCTGCGGCCGCACCGGACGCCCTTCGACAGTGGTACCGGTCAAACAGTACGCGGTGATCGACACGCGTACTCGCTCGCCCGGCTTGGCTCGAGTCGGAGGCTCCTCGGCTGGCTGAGCGACGATGAGCGGCGCGAAGCGCTGAGGGGCGAGGATGAGCAGGACCGGGAGCGACAGCGAGGCATCGGGCGCACCAGTACGGCGCGCGGCTGCCGACACGACGAAGAGAGCCACGCCGGTCAGCGCGATGGCGGCGAGTGCGATCGCACTGCGCCCTGTGCCTCTCACTTCAGGATCTCGAGCACCATCTCATCGGAGACGCGGATCGTCCATCCGCCGTCACGTGTCGCCATCTCGCCCACGCGCGCGGGGAGCGCGTACTCCGTGTGTCCGTGCCGCGCCTTTTTGTCGGCGTGCGTGGCATCGATCACGCGATCGCGCGCGATCTCCGCGGGTCGCTCGGTCGGCAGCTTGGCCGCGTGCACCGCGTCGTAGATTCTCTTCGCCGTGCCCGACTCGGCCACGCCGATGTGCTCGGCAAGCCGACTCTCCAGCACCATCCCGATGGCGACGGCATGGCCGTGGCGCAGTTGAAAGTCCGTCGCCGTCTCGATGGCGTGGCCGAGCGTGTGGCCGAAGTTGAGAATTTTCCTGAGGTCGCGCTCGCGCGGGTCGCGCCTGACGACTGACGCTTTGATCTCAATGCTGCGCGCAATGAGCGACGTCCATCCAGCGTTGGCGGGTTCGGTCAGCAGTCGCGGAAGTGAGCGTCTGGCGTCGTCGAAGTGTGCGGCATCGGCGATCGCGCCGTGCTTGAGAATCTCGGCCGCTCCGGCGCGAAGCTCGGCCTCCGGAAGTGTGCGCAACACCGTAGGGTCGACCAGCACCGCGGCAGGCTCGTGGAAAGCGCCGACGAGATTCTTTCCCGCACGCACGTCGACCGCGGTTTTTCCCCCTACGGACGCGTCGACGATGGACAGAAGCGAGGTCGGAATTTGGACGACCGGCACGCCGCGCATGAACGTGGCGGCGACGAAGCCCGCCAGGTCGCCGATGACGCCGCCGCCTAACGCGATGACAGTCGTGTCACGTCCGCATCCAGCCTCGAGCATCTGGTCGGTGAGCACGCTCCATTGCTCGCGGGTCTTGGACGCTTCACCGGCCGGAACGCGAAGCTCCAACACACGAGTGGCTCCGAGCGCGCGTATTACGCGCTCCGAGTAGATCGGTCCGACGTTGTCGTCGGTGATGACGACGTACCGGTGCGCGGGTGCCGCGCTGGTGATCGCGTCGGCCACGTCGTCGAGCAAACCCGGCTCGACGCGAACGTCGTAGTTAGGCAGGGCGATCGTCGGCACGTGCGCCGTCTCTCACCAGGTGACTTCGGCGGCGCCGGCGCGGCGATTGGCGACGCGAGCCAGCACGAACAGCAGGTCGGAGAGCCGATTGAGGTAGATGACGACGATCTGCGGTATCTCGGTGTCGTGCTGGAGCGAGATGACGCGCCGCTCGGCGCGCCGGCAGACGGTGCGTGCGAGGTGCAACGCCGCCGACTTCGGTGTGCCGCCGGGGAGGATGAACGCGCGCAGCGGCTCGAGCTCGTGCTCCCCATCGTCGATCGCCCGCTCGAGCTCGCCGACACGATCGTCATCGATGCGCGCTTTCTGCAGCGACTGCGCGACTTTTTCGGGTACGGGCGTAGCGAGGAGCGCGCCGATGCTGAAAAGATCGCGTTGTATGGGGACGAGCACTTCGTCAATGCGCGGCATGACATCGGCCGCGCGTACGACGCCGAGCACCGCGTTCAGCTCGTCGATCGCCCCGTACGCTTCGACGCGCGGGTGATCCTTCGGCACTCGCCCGCCGCCGAACAGTCCGGTATCACCTTGGTCGCCGGTGCGGGTGTAGATCTTCATGGGGGGGAAGATACGGGCGCTGCCCCCAGAGAAACAGAGATTCGAGATTCGAGATTCGAGATTCGGGAACTGCGGAATCGGAGGTCGTTAGGTGTGCCTTCGAATCTCGAATCTCGAATCTCGAATCTCGCCTCTCGCCTCAAACTTTCCCGAACAGCTTCCCCAACAACCTCGTCTGCCAGCGATTGTTCCGCTTCAAATTCGAGAACGTCGTGTTCCGCTCGGTCGGGCGGGAGATCGTGTGCTCGTACGCGGGTTGGTACATCGTCGGGAAGAGCGTGGCGAGGTGCTCTTGCAGGCGATCGGGAGTGGCGACGACCGCTTGCGATTCGCACCACCGGTCGAGTGCGCGAGCCATCGCCGCGGCGGTCGGGCGACGCTTCGGCTCGCGCTCGAGAGTCGACGAGAGAATGTGCTCGAGTCCCGGATCGATACCGGGCACCACCGAGCGAATCGGCGGGATCGGCTTCACCGTCACCTCGTCGATCGCCAGCTCGGTGTTGTCCTCCTCGAAGAGCCGCTCGAGCGAAAGCAGCTCGAAGAGCACGACGCCGACCGCAAATACATCGCTGCGCGCATCGACGTCGAGCGCCAGGATCTGTTCGGGACTCATGTAGTGCTTCTTCCCGATCATCATCATCGAGTTCGCTGCCGGATCGATCGACGAGCGCGCCTTCGCAATGCCGAAGTCAGCGAGCTTGATGTGGCCATCCCAGGTGGCCATGATGTTGCCCGGCGAGACATCGCGGTGCACGATGTCGAGTCGCCGGCCGTCCGGTGCGATGAAGTTGTGCGCGAAGTCGAGAGCGCGGCACACACGACTGGCGATGTACGCCGCCAACGTCGCCTTCATCCGCTCGCCGATCTCGCGGTGCTTGTCGATGATCATCCGGAGCGTCGGCCCCTGGATGTACTCCATGGCGATGTAGAACTGTCCGTCGACTTCGCCTAACTGGTAGATCTGCACGATGTTTCCGTGCACCAGGTTGGCCGACAGCTTCGCTTCGTCGATGAAGAGCTGCAGCCACTGTGGAGTACGCGCGTATTTCGGGTGGATGACCTTGAGCGCTACGCGCTTGGCGAAGCCTGCCGGTCCGAGCAGCTCCGCTTCGTAGACCGTAGCCATCCCGCCCACGGCGATTTTTCGCGTGAGATGGAGCGCGCCGCTGTACTCCAGCAGGTGCTCATCGTCGTTGGGCATCGCGCTCGTATTGAGCCGCCTTGCTTCCGGCATGCGGTCCGGCGAACGTTAAGGGATGCAGCACGACATCAAGGACATAACGATCATTGGCGGAGGGCCCACCGGACTCTTCGCCATGTTCTACGCGGGCATGCGTCAGGCGACCTGTCGCATCGTCGACGCACTTCCGGAGCTTGGCGGCCAGCTCACCGCGCTATATCCCGAAAAGTTCATCTTCGACGTCGCCGGATTTCCCAAGATCCTGGCCAAGGATCTCGTGAAAGGGCTGGCCGAGCAGGCATCACAATTCGGTCAGCCATGGCACCTGAACGAGCGTGTCGTCGCCCTGGAGGAGGACGGGGGGCACTTCACGTTGGTCACTGAGGAGAACCGCTTTCCCAGCAAGGCAATCGTGATCGCGGCGGGAATCGGCGCGTTCTCCCCGCGACGCCTACCCCAACCCTCCGCCTCCAGCTGGTATGGCCGCGGAATCTTCGATCGCGTCACCGATCCCGAGCGCTTCCGCGGTCAGCGCGTCCTGATCATCGGGGGCGGCGACTCGGCGTTCGACTGGGCGCATCAGCTCGCCGACCGCGCATCACACGTGACGCTGGTCCATCGGAGTGACCGCTTCCGCGCACATGGCGCGACTGTCACCGCGGTGCACGAGCATGCGGCGGCCGGCAAGTGCAAGGTGCTCACCTACCATGAGCTGCACGAAGTGCACGGGAATGGCGAGCACATCAGTCACGTCACGCTCAAGGACGTGAAGGGGAAGACGAACTTCGATCTCGAGATCGACACCATCCTCCCGATGCTCGGCTTCGTGAGCGATCTAGGCCCGTTGGCGGAGTGGGGGCTGACGCTGGAGAAGGATGAGATCGTGGTCAGCAGCACGATGGAGACGGGCCGTCCGGGCGTGTACGCCGCGGGCGACATCACGACCTACCCGGGGAAGCTCAAGCTCATCGCAACCGGCTTCGGCGAAGCAGCGATCGCCGTGAACCAGGCCGTGCACTGGATCTACCCGGAGAAGAAGGTCGCTCCCGGCCACAGCTCGAACATGGCGATCTTCGGTCAGAAGGACGACTGACGAGCGGGAAGCAGAAAGCGGGAAGCGGGAAGCGGGAAGCGGGAAGCGCGGGCGGAAACGGTACTCGTCAGGTGTGCCGGGCAGTCGCTTCCCGCTTCCCGCTTCCCGCTTCCCGCTGCAAGCTTCCCCTACCTCATCACACTGTACAACTGCGTCCCCGCAATCCCCCACCGCATCGCCACCAGTTGGTGCAGTGGGTAATCGGCGGACATCAGCACACCGCTGCGCGCGTTGAGGCGACCTCCGCCGGGTGCGACCGCGCCGATGGGAACGACGGACAGCGCGAGCGGCTCGTGGCGATCGACGGTGAAGCCGGGCGGGAGACGAAGTCGTACGGTCTCGGCCGGTTGTACGCGACCGAGCATCCAGTCCGACGCCGCGCTCACCAGGTACACACGCACGACACCGTTGGTCGTGTTCTCGAAGCTGATCGTCTGCGGTTCAGGGCTCAACGTGCTCGGCGCACCCACTGGCGCGCAGGCAACGAGCAACATCGAGAGGGCCATGGCGAGTAGAGCAATCCGCGCGTCGACACGCGCGGCAGCATATGACCGCGGTGCGTACATAGTGCACCTCCAGGTGACCACGGCACCCCAGCGCCGAGAATCTCTCGTCGCTCGCGAGCGCCGCCTCTCGAGTTAGAGACCATCCCTACGAGAACGGTTGGTCCCTGGAGACGCGGGATTGTGTGAGGAATTGGTATCGGGGGAGCGTTACATCGAGATTCGAAATTCGAGATTCCAGATTCGCAAGGACACAGCTAACGACCTCCGAATCCGCCTTTCCGAATCTCGAATCTCGAATCTCGAATCTCGAAGCTACTCGTATACGACTCTCGGATCACTCTTCGCATACGCCAGATCCGTCAACAGATTCACGAGCACGAACATCACGCTCATGAACAACACCGTCCCCTGGATCGCCGGGAGATCGCGGCGGGCAATGGCGTTCACCACGTAGCGCCCGAGGCCGGGCCAGCTGAACACCGTCTCGGTGAGGATGCTCCCGGTGAGATAGTATCCGAAGTCGAGCCCGAGCACGGTGATCACCGGAATGAGCGCGTTGCGCAGCGCGTGCCTGACGAGTACGGCGCGCTCTCGAAGCCCCTTGGCGCGGGCCGTGCGCACGTATTCGCTGCCTAGCACCTCGAGCATCGCCGATCGCGTCATGCGCGCCAGAAAGGCGATCGAGCGCGAGCCGAGCGCCAGCGCGGGAAGGACGAGATACTTCAGGCCGCCGTACCCGGAGGGAGGCAGCCAACGCAGCGTCACGGCGAACAGCACGATCAGGATGAGCCCGACCCAGTACACCGGGAACGAGATTCCGAGATACGTCACGCCGAGCGCGGCACGATCGAGCCAGCTCCCCGGATGACGCGCCGTGAGCACGCCGACGGTGATGCCAATGACCGCCGCCAACGCCATTGCGGCGAACGCCAGCTGCAGCGTCTTCGGAAAACGCTCGGCGATGTCGCGGGTGATCGGACGGCCGGTGATGTAGGAGTTGCCGAGATCGCCGCGCACCACGCCGCCCGCGTAATGCGCGAACTGCGCGTACAGCGGCTCGTCCAGCTTCAGCTCGGCCCGTAAGCGCGCGATCGTCTCGGCGTCGGCGCGCTCGCCGACCATCTCCATCACCGGATCGCCCGGCGCGACGTACAGCAGGAGAAACGTCACCACCAACACGCCGGCCAACGTCGGAATTGCGAGCAGCAGCCGGCGTGTCAGAAAAGAGATCACCAGGTCACCACGTCATCAGCGCGCGATCGAGGCGTCCGTCCACCGCTGACCGTTGAAGATCACCGGCACCTTGAAGTCGCGGAGCCACGGCTGAACCGCGAACAGCTCCTCGTAGAAAACGAGAAATACCATCGGCGCATCGGCGAACGCCGTCGAGTCCGCCTGACGATACAGCGCGATGCGCCGTGCGTCGTCCAGCTCGCGACGCGACGCGGTCACCAGACTATCGTAGCGCGGATTCGTGTAGAACGACGTGTTGCCGCCGACGCCGACGTTGTCCGAGTGCAGCAGCGGATACAGAAAGTTCTCGGCGTCCGGATAGTCGGCGAACCAGTCCTTGAGGTAGAGATCCAGCTCGCCCTTGAAGGCGGCGGCGCGCGCGGCGTTCGCGTCACGCTGCACCAGTCGAGCGCGGATCCCTGCTTCGCCGAGATAGGCCTGAATCGTCTGCGCCGCGCGGACGAAGGTCGGCTCCTGCGAGTGCCAAAGCTCCACGTCGATGCCGTTCGGATGTCCTGCCTCAGTGAGGAGCTGCCGCGCCCGCGCTACGTCGTGCGCGTACGGGGCTCTCGATGTATCGGCGCCCGGAAGCGTCGGAGGGATCACCCCCGCGGCGCGGCGTCCGCGCCCGCCGAGCAGAGTTTGCAGCATTGCCTGGACGTCGACGGCGTGGTTGATCGCCTGCCTAACGCGAACGTCGCTGAGCGGACCGCGCTTCGTATTGATCACCACGTACCACAGTCGCAACCCCGGCACCGACTGGAGACGTTCCTTACGTCCATCGGTGTTGCGCCACTGCGCCGTCTCGGCTTCCGGAATGTCGAGCAGGTCGACGTTGCCCGTTTCGTACTCGGCGACCGCGGTGCTCGGCTCGGCGATGATGCGCGCTCGCAAAGAATCCTCTTTCGGCGCTCCACCGAAATACTCTTGGTTCCGCGCGAAAAGCAGATAGTCATCGTGCCGCCACTCGACGAACCGCCACGGGCCAGTGCCGATCGGACGCTCGGAGAAATCCGCGCCGACCGAGTCCGGTACGATCATCGTGATCGGCATGGCGAGGAGCTTCGGAAAGATCGCGAAAGCCGTGTCGAGTCGGATACGGATCGTCGAGTCATCGACCGCTTCGAGACCGCCGATGCGACGCACGCGTCCCGCGGCAAAATCGCGTGCGCCACTGATCGGATACAGCGGCCATCCTCGCGCGCCGCCAGCACTCGGATCGAGCACCCGCTCGTACGAGCGCACGACAGACCGCGCAGTGAAGGGACGTCCGTCGTGAAAGCGGACACCGCGGCGAAGATGAAAGACATACTCGCGTCCGTCGCTCGACACATCCCAGCGCTCTGCCAGCCCTGGCTGCAGCGAGCCGTCGGGAGCGAACCGCGTGAGTCCGTCGAAGACGTATCCGACCGCTCTTCCGGAAGGAACGTCGACCGCGCGCGCCGGGTCGAGCGTTCTCGGATCGTAACGATCACGCGAGTCGACGAGTGTGCGCCGCTCGGGTGCTGTGTTTTCGCCCCCGCATCCTGCCGCGATGAGCAGCGCGACGAGCAGGCATGGGCGGCACTGGGAGATGTGCATGGAATGACGACGACGCAGCGCCCCAGGCGCTATGCATAACGTTGACAGCAGAGCGAAAACGCGTGAACTTATTTGGTCTTAAGCCAAGCGTCAATCGTGAGTTACCTGCTGTGCGTCGACGACAACGAGGACATGCGCCTCATGGTGCGCGAGGTCCTCGAATCGGCGGGGCACGAGGTCAGTCTTGCACCGGACGGGATCGCCGCGCTGATCAGAATTCAGGAGCGCGAGCCTGATCTTCTCGTACTCGATCTCGTGATGCCGGGGATGACCGGCATCGACGTGTGTCGAGCGGTCAAGCGCAACCCGTTCACGGCTCGCATCCCCGTGCTCATGCTCACCGCGCGTGAAGACATCGAGCACAAAGTGGCGGCGTTCGAAGCGGGTGCCGACGACTACCTCGCCAAACCCTTCGATCCGCGCGAGCTGCGCGCGCGTGTCGTCGCTCTCTTACGAATCGTCCGACGAGAGGGGGACCGCAATCCGACCAGCGGACTGCCCGGCGGCCAGGCCATCGAGGACGAGATCGAGCGGCGCGGGCGGACGGGAAAACCCTTCGCCGTCTGCTACATCGACCTCGACAACTTCAAGCCGTTCGCCGACACCTTCGGCTTCACCGTGGCCGACACGGTGATCCGGGAGATGGGCTCCGCGATTCGCGGTGCGCTTGGAGAGAAGGGCGGTGTCAACGACTTCGTCGGCCACATCGGCGGCGACGACTTCATCGTGGTCACCGACCTGGATCGCGCCGAGCCGCTGGCGGCGGCGTGCGGTCGCCGCTTCGTCGAAGTGCTCGAGCGAACGCTGGGGCAGGACGCCTTGAAGAAAGGCGGATTCATCGGGGTAGATCGCGACGGCCGCGCGCGCGAATTTCCGCTCGCCAGCCTCTCCGTCGCGGTGTTGCAAGTCACGCCGGACCGTTGGATCTCGGTCGGACACATCGGCGCGCTGGCCGCCGAGGTGAAGCGACGGGCGAAGCAACGGGGCGCAGGCACCATTCTGATTCACGCGGTGTAAAGCAGGGGACACCGCCGCCGCCCGAAGGTCGGCGGCGTTTCTTCACGCGAGGGTTGGGAACTGGAATGCAGGAGCGAGATGGGTTGCCGCGCAGGCCGCCGGTCTACTACTACCGGAAGCCTCTCACGTTGACTGAGCAGTTGCCGGCGATCGGCGTCGCCATCGGAGCCGGCATGGCCGCGTTTTACATTGCTCGCCTCTTCCTTCAGCGCACTCCACTCCACACGACCAAGAAGCTGCCGCGGACGCCGCCCCCTGCACTCGCCGACCGGCCGCCTCAACGCGCCATACGCAGCGTTCGCCCGGCAGGATGATCTCGAGCCTCCAACTTCTCCGCCGCGCTGCGATTCTCCTCGCCATGCTCAGCGCTTCGGCGGGGGCGACGGAGGCGGCAGCGCAGGACCTGATCTGCGATCCGGGCGACGTCGAGGTGAAGGGCGTGGAGTTCGACGGCAATCAGCGATTCCGCGATGCCGATCTCTCCAACGCCATCGCCACCACGCCGTCCAGCTTTCTGCGTCGTATCGGCATACCGGTCGGCCGGCGGCGCTGCCTCGACACGCTCGAGTTCCGGCGTGACATCTTCCGCCTCGCGTTCTTCTATCGGCAGCGCGGCTACTACAAGACGAAGGTCGAAGGCGCGACGCGCCCGCGCGGCACCGGCTCCGTCAGTGTGCTCTTCCGGATCAACGAAGGGCCGCCGGTGCTCATCGACTCGTTAGGCATCGCCGGGCTGGACTCGCTCCCCAATGGCCAGCGCTTCGAGCGCGTGATTCGGCCGCTCGACGGCGAGGTGTTCAACCGCCTGCGCGTGAACGCGCTCATCGACACCGTGATGTCGTTCCTCCGGAACGACGGCTACGCGCGCGCGCTCGATCCGTTGTTCAACTACACGGTGGACACGACGCGCAACCGCGCCGTCGTCGACCTCACGTTCGTGCCCGGCAGCCGATGGCGCATCGGCCAGATCAACATCCAGGTCGAGCCGGTCGACTCCGGAGATCGCGTGCAGATCCCGCCCAGCACGGTGAAAAACCTGCTGACATTTCGGGAGCGCGACGTCTACCGCGAGCGCGAGCTGCTGCAGAGCCAGCGGACACTCTATCAAACCGAGGCATACCGGCTCGTGCAGATCCAGCTCGCGCCGGATAGCCTCCAGCCTAACAATCACGACTCGCTGCGCGTGCTCGTCGATTTGGCGGAATCGCAGATGCATTCGGTGCGGCTGGGCGCGGGCTGGGCGACGCTCGATTGCTTCCGTACACAGGGCCGCTTCACCCACCGGAATTTCCTGGGAGGCGCGCGCCGCCTCGAGCTGACCGCGCGTCTGTCGAAGATCGGGATTGGCGAGCCGCTCGACGGTGCCGAAGGGTTGTGCCGGCCGATCCGCGACGATCCGTTCAGCGAGCGCATGAATTACTACGGCAGCGTGAACCTGCGGCCCCCTACGTTTTTCGGGCCGCGGAACACGCCGTCGTTCACCCTGTACAGCGAGCGCCGCTCGGAGTTCAAGGCGTATTTGCGCGAGGTCAGCGTCGGCGGCCTAGCGTCGGTCACGCGTGAGGTGCAGCCGCGGACGCCCTTTACGCTCTCGTACCAGTTCGAGTACGGCCGCACGCAGGCGGAGGATGCGATCTTCTGCTCGATCTTCAACGTCTGCACGCTCGAGGACATCACCCGTCTCCAGGAGCGAAACGAGCTGCACGCGGTCTCGCTCACCACGTTGCGCGATCGAACCAACAATCCGTTCGATCCCTCGCACGGCTCTCATCTGCGAACCGACATTCGGTGGGTGTCGAGCAACATCGGTGAAGGCGGCGCGGTGCGCTTCAACAAAGCGTTCGGCGAGTTCTCGGTCTATCGCCGATTCATCGGCTCCAGTGTGTTCGCGGCGCGCCTCCAGTTAGGCGGCATCTTCAATTCGACGTCGTTCGACGCGGCCACCGTCTTCGTTCCCCCGCAAGAACGCCTCTACGGCGGTGGACCGAACTCGGTGCGCGGCTTCGCGCAGAATCAGCTCGGCCCACTGGTGTATGTGTTCCAGGAGCAGGACCGCGAGGCGATCGACAGCATCATCGTCGCCGGCGAAAAGCGCTACTTCGTCGATCCCGATGCGACGCCGTCGCGCATCTCGCCGACCGGCGGGAACACGCTCGTCACTGGTACCGCCGAGCTTCGCTGGCGCGGTCCATTTTTGCGTGAGCTGGTGCAGTGGGCGGCGTTTGTGGACGCGGGGCAGGTGTGGAATCGTCCCGCGCAGGGATCTTCGCTCAGCGATCTCCGCATCACGCCGGGCGCCGGCGTGCGTGTGGGCTCGCCGGTCGGGCCGCTTCGATTGGACGTCGCCTACAACCGTTACGCGGCGCGTGCCGGGGCGGCCTACTTCGTCGGGCGATTGAGCGACACGCCGGACTCGCCGCGGCGTCTACTTTGTGTGAGCCCTGGCAACACGTTGCCGAATGGGCAGGCCGTCGGATCGGAGTCCTGTCCGGAGACGTTCGCGCCCGATCGAAACGACTCCTTCCTGTCGCGCCTGACGCTGCACTTCAGCATCGGGCAGGCCTTCTAGTCCGATGACGCGGCGCCGGCTGGTCGCCCTGGTGAGCGCGAGCGTGATCCTGCTGATCACGCTCGTGATGGTCATCGCTTTCCTTACCGTGACGCAGACGGACTGGGGGCGCGAGCGCTTCGTGCGACGCCTTGTACAGTCGCAGCTGACGTCGCGTATGAAGGGACGGGGGAGCATCTACATCGGCCGACTCGATGGCAGTCTGCTCACCGGCATCGTCGTCGACAGCTTCGCAATTCGCGACGAGGAAGACTCGCTCTTCGTGAGTACGGGGCGCATCAGCGTCGGCTACGATCCGCGCGATCTGTTCGACCGGCGTCTACTCCTCTCTCGATTGGAGATCGAGCATCCGTACGTGAATCTGCGTCGCCACTCCGATGGCGTCTGGAACTTCAAGCGGATCTTTCCACCGGGTCAGCCCAAGCCGCGTACGCCCGAGCGTCGCTTCGGCGATTACATCGTGCTCGACAGCGTCGATCTCCGTAACGGCACGATCGTCCTCACCGAGCCGTGGCGCCCCGACACCTTTCTCACCGCCACGCAGAAGGACAGCGCGATCAACGCGGCGCTCAACTCGCAGACGCGCGAGATCAAGGAAACCGCCGAGGGGCTGAAGAAAACGTCGCGCTGGACGGAGCTCGACCTCATCGCGTCGTTCGTGCGCATCGCCGATCCGGACACCGCCGGCCAGTTCGTGGACATCGCCAAGCTCGATGTCGCGGAGTCCGATCCCCCGTTCGTGTTCAGCAATCTGCGCGGGCCCGTGAGCATCGTTCGCGACACGGTGCGGCTCGACGTGAAGCACTTCGATCTCCCGGCGTCGACCGGACGCGCGCGCGGGCTCGTCACGTGGAAGGGACCAGGTCCTACGCGCTACGACGTGCACGTGTGGGGCGACTCGGTCACCCTGAACGACATCAACTGGGTGTATCCGACGCTGCCGCGTGAAGGTGGCGGCAGCATGGAGCTGCACATCAAGAACGACGAGCGCAATCCGCGTGTGCTCAACTACGCGATCACGAAGATGGACATGCGCGCGGCTTCGTCCCGCTTGTTAGGCGACATGACCTTCGGCGTCGGCGGCTCGATTCTGGTGATCAAGGATGTCGCGCTCACCGCCGACCCGGTCGACTTCGATCTCATTCGCGCGCTCAACGGCGAAGACTTCCCGGTCGACTGGCAGGGGACGATCACCGGTACGATCCGCGGCCCGGGTGGTCCGCTCAACCGATGGGCCGTCACCGAGTCGCGCTTCGTCTTCCGCGACAAGCACGTACCCGGCGCCGTATCTCGCGGGCGCGCACGCGGCGGCCTCGACATCCGGGACCCGGGAAACACGGTCTTCCGCGGGTTCGATCTCGAGTTCGAGGTCTTCGACCTGCGCACACCGCGCTTTCTATTCCCCGACTTCCCGCGCCTGAACGGTACCGTCGCCGGCCGCGCGCGTCTCGATTCGGTATGGACTGACGTGCGCTTCGAGAACGCCGATCTCACGCACACCGACGGAGCGGGCCCGCAGACGCGCGCCACTGGCCGCGGCCGCCTCACGCTCGAGGAGCCGTCGATGCGCTTCGACGTCGATCTCGTCATGCAGCCGCTGGCTTTCACGACGATGGCGCGCTCGTATCCGGCACTTCCGTTCCGCGGCTCGTTCGAGGGACCGCTGGTGGTGAGCGGAACGCTGGACGACATGCAGATGACCACGACGCTCACCGGCCCTGCCGGCATGATGTCCGTCGATGGCCGATTCGACATGAGCGAGCCCGGCTACGCGATGATCGGCTCGGGGCGATTCGCTGATCTCGACGTGAGGTCGGTCATCGAACGGCCTTCGCTCCCATACACGCGCCTGACGGGAGTATTCGGCGGCGACGTCCGCGGCGACTCGCTCGCCAACCTCGCCGGCACACTCGACCTGTCGCTCGAGCGTTCGCTGCTCGACAGCGTCCGGATCTATCCCTCCGCCGCGCGCCTCGCGTTTGGCGGCGGCAAAGTGATCGTCGACTCGCTCTTCCTCGAGAGCAGTCTGGCGACGCTGCTGGGAAAGGGTGCCTTCGGGCTGGCGCGCGGCGTCACCGATTCGCTTCGCTACACGATCAAGGTCGACTCGTTAGGCGCCATGCGGTCGTTGCTCGAGCGTCAGTCGCGGCCGATCGCGGTGGCTCTGGACTCTGCTGCCGCCCGTGCGCTGGGGGGCGCGGCCGCAAATGGAAACGCAAATGGCGCCGCCACCGACACGACCACCGACGAGCCTGACGACTCGCCGATGCTCGGCCGCTTTGTCGCCGAGGGGCTGCTCGGCGGAAACGTCGACACGATGCATACGCGCGGCCAGGTGACCGGAGGTGAGTTTCTGTTCGACGGTAGTGGAGCACGCGTCCTCAGCGGCGAGTACCGCTTCGAGGGGATGCCGGCCAACATGGTCGGTGTCGCGCAGCTCCGCGCCGATACCGTGCTCGCCGCGGGGATCGCGCTCCGCACGCTCGGCGCATCGCTCTCGGTGATCTCGCGCAATGCCGGGACCGTCAGCTTCGACATGGAAAGCGCGAACGGTGTCACCGGCGGTTCACGTATCGCGTACGCCATCACCGGCGACACCACACACGCACGGCTCGACACGCTCGGTCTCGTCCTGCCCAACAGCAAATGGTCGCTCCGCGCACCTGCCAACTTCGTATCGACGCGAGGCGGCCTCTTCCTCGACTCGTTGGCGATGCGAAGCGATCAGGGCGGCGCGGTGTCGCTCTATGGCGCGCTACCAACTACTGGGCCGCTCGCCATCGAGGCTCGCGTCGACAGCGTACAGCTCGCCGATCTCGGTGCACTGGTGCAGTCGCAGCGGCCTGCCGCCGGCCTGGTGTCGATGAATCTCGACATTACCGGAGAGCGCGCCCGCCCGGTGATGGAGCTCACGGCGGCTGCTGATGGCTTGAGCTACGGCGACTTCCGTCTGCCGCGCGTGCGGGTGGGTGGAAGCTACGCCGACCTCCGCGCCGAGGTGCGCGGCCAGCTACTGCGCGACACTTCAGTCGCGCTCTCGGCTGAGGCCTCGCTCCCGCTCGACCTCAGACTGATCCCGGTTCGGCAGCGAATGCTCGCGGACACGCTGCGAGGTGTCGTGCGCGCGGACAGCGTCGACTTGAACGTCATCGAGGCGATCACGCCCAAGATCCGGCGTGCGGAGGGACTGCTGCGCACGCAGATCGAAGTGGGCGGCACGTGGAAGAAGCCGACCTTCACGGGCAACTTTGCGATCGTCAACGGCGAAGCAGGAATTCCGGAGCTTGGCATCCGTCTGCGTCAGATTGAGGCTGACGTGCTCCTCGGCCCCGACTCGATCGCCATTCGCCGACTCTCGGCCTCGTCAGGCGATCGCGGCAGCTCGGCGTCGCTGGAGGGTGTCGTCACACTTCAGAACTTCGCCAACCCGAACTTCAACCTGAATCTCCAGACGCGAGGGTTCCAGCTCGTGCAGCGGCGCCGCATCGCGGACCTGGAGATGACGGGGAGGCTTCGTCTCCGCGGATCGTATCAGCGGGCCGAGCTCGACGGCAGCATCACGATCGACAAGGGCGCCATCTACATCCCCGATCAGGCGCAGAAGAACATCGCCGACATCACCGACCCCGAGTTCCGAAACGTCGTCGACACGACGGTGGTCGAGAATCGCAACATCGTCCCGCAGCCGCCGTCGCAGCTGGTCGAGAATCTCGAGGTGGAAAACGCGCAGATCCGACTGGGCGACGACGTGTGGCTCCGCTCCGAAGAAGCGAACATCAAGCTTCGTGGATCACTCCGCGTGGATCGACAGCTCGCGCGCGTGCTGCGGGCCGACGGCGACACGATTCGCCCGGTGATCGGTCTCGCGGGTACGCTGCTGGCCGACCGCGGGACGTATCGTCTGAACTTGAGCGTGGTGCAGCGCACCTTCCAGGTCGACAGCGGAACGATCGGTTTCTACGGAAATCCGAACATTCCGCCTGGCCTCGACATCTGGGCGAGCTACACCGTCAGGCAGGTGAGTCGCGAGGACGTGCGGATCCATGCGCACATCGGCGGTACGTTGCTGGAGCCACGACTCGATCTCACCAGTAGCGAGCGGATCCCGCTCTCGTATACCGAGATCCTGAGCTACCTGGTGTTCGGACAGCCATCGTTCCTCGTCGGCGGCACGCAGCAGAATACGCTCGGCCAAGTGACCGCGGTGCTGCTGCCGACGATCGGTGGCGTGCTCGAGCGCGCCCTCTCGGAGCAGATCTCGTGGCTGGATCTCTTCCAGCTTCAGACGGCAGCGCCACAGCAGGATGACATCTTCTCGTCGCAGGGGCGGGAACAGCTGTTGAGCGGCACCGGTATCGTCGCCGGGAAACAGCTGGGCGAGCGGACCTTCCTCACCGCCAGCGGAACGCTGTGCCGGCCAAGCGATGTCGGAACAGCTCAGAACTGGTCGATCTTTCTCGGGTTCACCGTCGAGCATAGGCTCAACTACGGTTTTTCGGTCGTGGCCGGCGTCGAGCCAGGCAGCGTCAATCCGTGCACTCGGCTTCCCGGCGATCTGAATCCCCGGCGCCAGGTCGGCTTCGACCTGTTCCGCGAGTGGAGATTCTAAGCGGACCGGTTCTCGTCATCGCCAACCCCGCGGCGCGGCGGGCCGGGCGGCTCCTCCGTAAGGCGCGCGCCGCATTCGAACAGATCGGTGTCCGGTGCGAGGTCGCGCTCACCGAGCGACCTGGGCACGCGGCCGAGCTTGCCACGCAGCGGCATTCGTCGTATCGCGCCGTGTTCACGTTAGGCGGCGACGGAACGGCAATGGAGGTCATCGGCGCGCTCGCCGGCACGGGCGTACCAGTGGGAATCCTTCCCGGAGGAACAGGAAACCTCGTCGCCCGCTCGTTAGGCATCCCGCTGGCCCTGGACAATGCCGTCCCCGCTCTGATCCGCGGTGACGTCGCGCGCGTCGACCTGGGCGTCGTGAATGGCTCGCGGCGATTCGCGTTCACGGCCGGGGTCGGGATCGACGCCCGCATGATTCACGAGACCCGCCCCGAGCTCAAGCGGCGCTTCGGTATTGCGGCCTACCTGGTGAGTGCCGTCAAAGCTGTGGTTCAGCGCAGGAACTTCGCGGTTCGTGTGACCGCCGACGGCGAGGTCATCGAGCGTCCGGCGGTGGCCCTGATGGTCGCCAACTTTGGGGCGGTCCTGAACGAGCTGATCGTCCTGGGCCCCGGGATCCGCCAAGATGACGGACGCCTGGACTTGTGCGTCTTTTCTCCAGGTAGCTTCCGCGACGCCGTGCGCCTGGCTTGGCGTCTCTTTCGTAAGGATTTTCGCCCGCATCCGCAGCTGCTTTACAGGGCAGGGCGGGAGTTTCGAATCGAATGCACGCCGCACCAGATAGTTCAAGCCGACGGCGAAGTGCTTGGCGTCACCCCATTCGACGTGCGGGTGGAGCCGCTCGCGGCCACGCTGCTCGTACCACGGGCGGCGGGTCGCCGTGACTGACGCACTGACTTCCGCGATCGATGGCCTTCGTTTGGAGCCGACGATCGATGCGCTGCTCGACGCGCTGCCGCGCGAGCAGGCGGACATGCTGCGCGCGCTGCTGCAGGAGCGCGGGCAGACGGAGGCGCTCGCGGAAGTCGCGCGCGCCGTCAGCGGCTCGCTGAGGCTCGACGAAGTTCTCGATCTGACGCTGCGGCACACCACGGCGCTGCTCGCCGCGGAAGGCGCTGGCGTAACACTGCGCGATGGTGACGATCTGGTCGTCGTTGCCGTCGTCGGTGCCGCCAAGCCCTTGCTCGACGCGCGCATGCCCATCGACGGCAGCCTCAACGGTCAGGCGCTGCGCAGCGGCACGGCAATCGTGCGAAACGACGTGCCAAGTGATGGCGACGCCTATCAGCCGCTGGTCGAGAGCACGCCGATCGAGCGGACCGTCATCGCGCCGATGATCACTGCCCGCGGAGCGATCGGCACGCTCTGCGTCATCAATCGCCCGGTCGAATTCATCGAAGAAGACGCGCGCGTGCTTCAGCGCCTGGCCGATCAGGTCTCGGTGGCGATCGTCAACGCGCAGCTCTTCGAGGACGCGGAGCGCGCGCGGCGCGAATGGGAAGTCGCGTTCGCCTCGATCGCCGTCGGGATGTTGATTCTCGACGAGACGGCCGCCATCCGTCGCTGCAACGCGCGAGCACTAGCACTTGCCGGCGTCACGCGGCCTGACGAGCTGCTCGGGCGCCGCTTCCACGAAGCCGTTTTGCATCTGCCGCATCCTCCCGCTGGTTGCGTGCTCGCTGCCGCGCTCGAGCGCGGCGAGATCGGCCGTGGAACGCAGCGGGCTCCCAGCATCGGGAAGGTCTACGACGTCGTCGCTTCTCCGCATCCCGATGGCGGCGTGGTCGTGACGTTCGATGACGTCACCTCCTACCACCTGCTCGCCGAGCGGCATCGGCGCGTGGTCGAAACCGCGCGCGACGCCATCGTGATCACCGATCCTCAGCGGCGGATCTCGTTCGCCAACCCCGCGGGCGTGGAGCTCTTCGGCTATCCGGAGTCGTTTCTGATCGGCATGCCGGTGGCCGATCTCGTCGATCCTGACTGCCGCCCGGACGTGTCGCGCCACGAAGCGAACGCGCTCGGAGGCATTCCGCAGCGCTACGAGACCGTAGTCGTCCGCGCCGACGGCGAACGTCGCACAGTGGCCGTGAGCACCGCACCGCTTCGCGAAGTGGGAGAGATCACCGGGGTGGTCGCCTCGCTGCGCGACGTGACGACGGATCGTCAGCGCGACGAAGCGCTCGTTCGCTCGGAGGCGCAGTACTACCGGTTGGTCGAATCGGCGTCCGACGGTATCTACACCGTCGATGCGAGCGGCTGCTTCGTGACTGTCAATCGGTCGCTCGAGCATTCGGTCGGGCGCACGCGTGGCGAGTTGAATGGGCGGCCTTTCACGGAGCTGGTCGTCGCCGCGGATCGCGACGAGATGACACGCCTCTTCCAAGGAGCGCTTGGCGGCGAGCGGCAACGGGGCGAGATGCGCTTCCTCGACGCTCGCGGTGTCGTGCGTTCGGGCTCTGTCACGCTGACGCCGATCTTCGAGGAGGGGCGAGTCACCGGCGCGTTAGGCATCGTCCGTGACGTCACCGAAGAGCGGCATTTGGCCGAAAAGCTTCTACAGCGCGAGAAGCTGGCCGCCGTCGGACAGCTGGTGAGCGGCGTTGCGCACGAGCTGAACAATCCGCTGGCTGGGATTGCCGCACACGCACAGCTCCTCCTTGCGTCCGCCGAAGCGCCGAAGGAGCAGCAGGAAGCGCTGGTGACGATCGGGAAGGAGGCTCGCCGCGCCGCCAAGATCGTGTCGAACCTCCTTCTCTTCGCGCGCCAGCGCGCCCCCGAGCGCACCATCGCCGATCTGAACCAGGTCGTGCTCGACACGCTCGAGCTGCGCCGTTACGTACTTCGCACGGCGCAGATCGAGGTGCTCACCGATCTCGACCCGGAGCTTCCACTCACCTGGGCCGATCCGTTCCAGCTTCAACAGGTCTTTCTGAACCTGCTCACGAACGCCGAGCACGCGGTGCGCGGCGAGAGCGGAGTAAAGCGGATCGTCATCCGCACTTACAGCTCGGAGCGGAAGCTGGTCGTCAGCATTGCCGACACGGGTCCCGGCATGTCGCACGACCTGCTCGACCAAATTTTCAATCCGTTCTTCACCACCAAGCCAGTCGGTGAAGGGACCGGCCTCGGCCTCTCCATCTCCGATGGCATCGTACGCGAGCACGCCGGTCAGATTCGAGTGGAATCGGTGCCGGATGGCGGCGCCACGTTCTTCGTCGAGCTGCCGATCGTCGACCTTCCCAAGGGAAGCACGACTCGGGCGACGGCCTCGTCAGGCATCGCCCGTCGTCGCCGTATTCTGATCGCGGACGATGAGCCGTCGATACGCGGCGCACTCGCGCTGTACCTCGAGAAGGGCGGTCACACCGTACACACCGCCTCGTCAGGCGCCGAGGCGCTATCACAGCTCAGGGAGAACCGATACGACGCGATCCTGCTCGATGTGCGGATGTCCGACATGACCGGAGACCTGGTGTACGCGGCCATCAAGGAGCGGCACCCCGAGCTCGCGCGGCGCGTGGTCTTCACCACGGGCGACGCGGACACCGCTACGCAGCAGGAGACGCTTCGCGCACTCGGGCGCCCGTACGTGCGAAAGCCCTTCGAGCTCGACGAAGTGGCAATGCTGCTCTGCAGCGGAGCCGACTGATGGCGACGATACTCGTCGTTCGGCACGGCGTGGCGAGGGCCGCCGAGTTGTTAGGCAGCTCGGCTGCGATGCGCGATTTGGCCAACCAGATCGAGCGGCTGGCCGCCAGCGATCACACACACGCTCTACTGCTGGGCGAGATCGGAACCGGCAAGGGGAGGGTGGCCGAGTTCATCCACACTTCCAGTCCACGCTCGGGCCGGGCATACGTCGAAGTGAGCTGTGTGGGCGCGACCGCGGCTGAGCTCGAGCTGGAGCTCTTCGGCTCCCGCAGTGATGGCAACGGAGAGGAAGGACGCCGGGGCGCGGTCGAGATGGCCGATGGAGGCTCGCTCTTTCTCGATGAGATCGCCTCGCTCGACCTGCATCTCCAGGAACGACTGTTGAGTCTCATTGACGCGAGATTGCGTCGTGCGCCGGACCACGAGCGCTCCGTGCCCGACGTCCGTCTCATCGCTGCCAGCTCACGCGATCTGGTGGCTGAAGTGCGCGCCGGACGGTTTCGCGAGGATCTGTACTATCGCTTGAGCGTCATGCCGATTCATTTGCCGCCACTCCGGGCGCGCTCGCGCGCCGACGTGCTCGATCTGATCGCGCGCGAGATGAACGATCTGCACCGACATCTCCCGGATGCCCCAGGGGAGCTCACCGACGACGCGCTCGAGCTGTTGATGCGCCACCCCTGGCCCGGCAACGCGCGTGAGCTGCGTAACGTGCTCGAGCGGGCAATGATCGCCGCTCGCGGCTCGCGGAAGCTGGGGGTGGAGCACATGCCCTCCGAGCTCCGCGGCAGCGCGACCACCATGCGGCACACGCCGCGGTCACTGGCGGAAGTCGAGCGCGCGCACATTGAGCGTACGCTGCGCGCGCACAACGCCAATCGCACGCGTTCGGCGCGCGAGCTCGGGATCTCGCGCGCCACGCTGATCAACAAGATCAAGGCATATCAGATCGACGATCCGCCGAACGGAACTCGTCGGCAAACGCCTGACGATGCATCGACACGACCGATTGGTCGAGAAGGGGAGGCCGAGAATGACCGAGATGCATGAACGCGATGCGATGATTTGTCGCGCCTGCGAGAAGGAGGAGCGAGCATCGGAAGGTTATCCGTGCGAGGACTGCGGTACCTTCATCTGCCTCATGTGCACGTTCCGCGGTATCACGTTGTGCCGGTCCTGCGTCGACAAGCGTAAGAGCGCGGTCTCGAAGTGAACGACACGCTCCTGCTGCGCGATCAGTTCAACGTGGACGATCGCACCTTTACTGTCCTGGCCGAACCGTGGTACGATGCGGGGGGCAAGGAATGGAGGGCGCGATACCTGTATCTCCCGATCGACCGGTCGCTCCCGGAGATCGTCTACTCGACGCCGGTGAAGCATGCCCGCCGTCGAGACGATCTCATCGCCATGCTCGAGAAGAGCAGCGACCGCGACTTGACCAGGGCATTGCGCGCCGCGCTTCCCGCGCCTTTGCGCCGAGCCTGACGAGTCCGGAACCAGCGCCTGCAGCGTGAGCGCTGACTTCACGCCGTTCGGGCTCGCAATCGGCCACCAGAGCGATTTCGCCGGCGCCACCGGCGTCACCGTCATCAGAGGTGTCACCGGACCCTTTCGCGCCGCCGCGGCGATCATCGGACGTGCGACGGGGACGCGCGAGCTCGACGCACTCTCTCCCGCGCATCTCGTCGACCGCGTCGACGCGATCGTGCTCACCGGCGGCTCCGCGTACGGCCTCGGCGCCGCCGACGGCGTCATGCGCTGGATGGAGGAGCGTGGGCGCGGATTTCCCGTGAGCAGTGGCGTCGTTCCGATCGTGCCCGCGGCGGTCGTTTTCGATCTCGCTCCGCTTGGCTCCTACCAAGCGCGGCCGACGCCCGACATGGCCTACGCGGCGTGCGATCGCGCATCGAGCACGGATGTCGAAGAGGGGAGCGTCGGCGCGGGAACCGGTACCACTGTCGGCAAGGCGCTCGGAATCGAGCGAGCGATGAAAGCAGGCCTTGGGTGTGCGGTCGTACAGGCGGGCGAGCTGTCCGCTGGCGCCATCGCCGTCGTCAACGCGATCGGTGACGTGCGAGATGAGAACGGACGCGTCATCGCTGGCGCTCGCGGCGACGATGGTCGCTTCCTCGACATCGCGGCGCAGCTTCGCGCCGGTGCCGCGCTCCGGTCGCGCTTCAGCGAGCTCTCTCTGAAGAACACGACGCTGGCCGTCGTGATGACGACCGCCGCACTCTCCCGGCTCGAGCTGGCGCAGCTGGCCAAAGCGTCGGCGAGCGCGTTGGCGCGACGAATCACACCGGTCGGCACCACCTACGATGGCGACGTCGTCTTCGCGATCGCTCCGTTGTCAGGCGCGCCAGCACCGCTCCTTCAGATCGAGACGATGACGACGCACGCACTCGAGAGTGCGATCGAGCGCTCGGTTCGCCTCGCACGCGGACGCGATGGCGTTCCGGGATTGGCCGACTCGTGACCGAGATTCTCGTCGTACACTCGCCGATCGCGCCACTTCTCGCCGAGCCGAAGATCTCGAGCGAGCTCATCTCGCAGCGGCTCGCCGGGCATCGCCTGGAAGTGCTCGAGCGCCGCGACTCGTGGCTCAGGGTCCGCGGCCACGATGAGTACGTGGGCTGGACGCACGACGGATATCTTCGTCGTCAGGCGCCTGACGAGTCGGGAAGCGCGAGCACGCGGACCTCGCTGGGTTGCACGGTGCTGGGCGCCGACGGGCAACGCCGACAACTACCACTGGGCGCACTCCTGTCGGAAACCGACAGGATCGAATCCGGCACCGCGCTGGATGCTGAATCTCTCGCCAAACGCTTCCCGCCGGATGCCGGCTCCGTCGCGGCCAGCGCACTCGCGCTCTTCCCAGGCACGCCATACCTGTGGGGCGGCATCACGCCGTGGGGTGCCGACTGCTCGGGCTTCGTGCAGAGCGTGTTCGCGCTGCACGGTGTGCAGCTTCCGCGCGACGCGCGGGATCAGATGGAGCGTGTGAGCGCCGAATCGGATGCAGTCGAGAATGCCGGCCCGGCCGATCTGCTGTTCTTCTCGGACCGCGACGACGGACGCATCACGCACGTCGGCATCTCGCTCGGCGGCGGACGAATGGCGCACGTCGCACTCGGCCGCGGCGGCTTTGCGGTGGATCAGCTTTCGTCCGACGAGCCTTACGTTGCGACGCTCCGCTCGCGCTTTCGCGGAATGCGTCGCATCGCCCTCCGCTAGCTCACCAGCCCGCCGGGAGCGGCGATTCCCACGCCGCCACTCCTCACTTGCAGCACCAGCTGTGCATGCGGCTCCCCGTCGAGCGCGATGCCCATCGTGTAGGCGCCGGCGACGTCGAGCGGAAGGTCGACGGCGGCGATGAGCGGAAGGTCCAGCTCCTGCACTTCCGCGGGCGGCTTCCCGATGTTGAGCTCACCGTTCGAGGACCAGAGCTCGGTGCCGTTCGGGTTCGACCAGCTGAGCGCGACTGTGTGGGCGCCGAATTCTTCGCGATTCCCCTTCAGCCGAAAGACGAGATGCGCGCGCGGGTGCACCGCCGGCAACGTGACGACCTGCACCGCATCGAACACGCCGAGAATGTTGAGCTTCCCTTCCTGGGAGAGGTTCGCGGCATCCGCGAAGAGCGCAAAAGACACATGCATGCCGACAAGGTAGATGGAACCGTGCGCGAGCGCCACGCGCAGGTCGGACGCCTGTGCCCGCTGTCGCGTGTGACGGTGACTACCTAGCTTTCGACGCATGACGTCCACGACTGACGGCACCACGGTGCCCGGTCGCGCGGCAGGAGCAGCGCGGCCGGGCTTTTCCATGACCGACCTGATGCTCCTGTGCATGAGCATCATCTGGGGCGTCAACGTGCCGCTCATCAAGTACGGCACCAGCGTCATGCACCCACTCGCGTTCAACGGTCTCCGCGTTGCGTTCGCGGCGCTGTCGCTGACGCTGATCGCGCGCAGCTTCGTGGAGGTTCGCGTCAGCCGTCGCGAGCTGCTCGCGCTCGTCGGGCTGGGTCTGCTCGGTAACGGACTTTATCAGATTCTGTTCGTGGAAGGAGTCGCCATCACGCGGGCGGGAACGGCGGCGCTCATTCTGGCCTCTTCGCCCGCGTTCGTTGCGCTGATCGGTCATGTTCTGGGCGTCGAGCGCATCACTCTGCGTGGCGCCGCAGGAATCGTATTGTCGTTCGCCGGAATCGCGCTGGTAGTGTTGGGTACGACCCGCGCCGATGGCACACGGTCGACGTTGCTTGGTAACGCGCTCGTGCTTGCGGGTACGTTCTGCTGGTCGCTTTACACAGTGCTGCTCAAGCCGTACGCGAACCGACTCAGCGGCCCGTACATCACCGCGGTGACGATGAGCGCCGGCGCGGTTCCGGTATTTCTGTTCGGACTCCCGGCGATGACACGCATCGATTGGGGAAGCGTGCCTTTCGGCGCCTGGATCACGATCATCTTCAGCGGACTGGGAGGCCTCGTCATCGCCTATCTTTTCTGGTATCGAGGCGTGCGAGTGCTCGGCCCGACACGCACCGCGATGTACTCGAATTTGCAACCCGTCTTCGCGCTGCTTGCCGCGTGGATCGGCTTGCACGAGGTACCGACGTTATTGCAAGGTGCGGGTGCCGCGTCGATCATCGCCGGCGTTCTACTCACGCGCACCTGAGTTTCATTCATCGACATGAAGCTGGTTCTCTTCGACATAGACGGCACGATCCTGTGGAGCGATGGTGCGGGCCGCCGCGCGATGACAGCCGCGCTGACCGAGATCTTCGGCGGCGCCGGACCGACCGAGTACCGCTACGACGGGAAGACAGATCCCCAAATCGTGCGCGACCTCATGCGTCACTCCGGTCATACCGACGAGGCGATCGAGGCGCGTCTCGATGCACTGATGGCGCGCTATCTCGAGGGACTGCGCGAAGAGCTCGGTCCCGGTAGCACGCACGCGCATCTCTACGATGGCGTGGCCGAGCTGCTCGACGCGCTGGAGGCGCGATCCGACATAACGCTCGGGCTGCTGACCGGAAATCTGGCCGAGGGCGCGGCGATCAAACTGCGCGCTGTGGGAATCGATCCGCAGCGGTTTCGCGTTGGCGCTTTCGGATCGGATCATCATCATCGACCCGAGCTTCCGAGTGTCGCGCAGCGGCGCGCGCGCGAGCACCTCGGGCTGGACATCGCCGGCGATCGCATCATCGTGATCGGCGATACGCCCGCCGATCTCGAGTGCGGACGCTCGATCGGCGCCAAGGCGATCGGTGTGGCGACCGGCCGCTACTCGATGGAGGAGCTACAGCGTCATCATGCGATCGCTGTCTTTCGAGATCTGTCGGACACCGATGCGGTAATGGAGACGATTCTCGGTGCGTGAGGTCGAGCTCAAGGCGGTGGTGGCGGATTGGGACGCGACGGTCGCGCGCCTCCAGCGCGCCGGCGCGGAGCTCGTCTTCGACGGTCACCTTGCCGACCGCCGCCTCGATACAGTCGATCGCGCGTTGACGGCAAAGGACATGGTGCTCCGTCTCCGGAGCTACACCGATGACAAGGGGACGCACGCCGAGCTCGGCTGGAAGGGCCCAACCGGCTACGAGGGCGGCTACAAAGTTCGAGAGGAGCGCGAGACGAGGGTTGCTTCTCCCGAAGTAATGGTCGAGATCCTCGTGCGCCTGGGGTATGTCGTGACGCATGCCGTCGACCGTCGTATCGTTCAATACAGACTGTATGGGGCCGTCGTACGGCTCGAGCGCTACCCACGCATGGACGATCTCATCGAAGTGGAAGGTCCTCCCGATGCCATCGAGCGCGCGATCGCAGTGCTCGGCATTCCTCGCAGTGCGTTCACTAGCGAGCGTCTCCGCGACTTCGCGGCGCGATTCCGTACGCGCACCGGCCAGCAGCCCGCGCTGAGTCAGGCCGAGCAGGCCGGCTTGGTCACCTACAACCTCGACGATGCGTGAGATCGGGCACGCTTCCATCCCCGTCTCGTTAGGCGGGCTGCTTCGCGGACGCGATCTCTCAGGCAGCGCGAACCTGTTGCTGCGCTCCGAGGTTCTCGAGATCGACCGCGGCGCGCGCACGATCAAGCTTCCACTCGGTGCGCTCGAGGGAGCGCGCATGCGCGACGACGTGCTGCAGCTTTTCCTCGACAGCGGAGACATCGTGGAGGCGACCGGATCGGCCGAGCTGTCCGCGCTCGCGCATCAGATCGAGAAGCGTGCCTGCATCGTCCCCGAGCTCACGCTCTCGCTGAGCGCATTTGGCTCGCGTCGCGCATTCCCCGGCGCGGAGCACGATCAGTTCTTCGGTCCATTTCTGGACGCGAGGAAGCGCGCCGAGCGGTCGCTCGGGCCAGGCGGCGTTCGCTCGGCGTTCGACGCGGCGTCGCTACGCGCGGCGATGGAGAAGGTGCTTCGCGGGCTGGCGTCGAAGCATCAGCCGCGTCGCGCGCCCGACCGTCGTGCGCTGGAGGCCGAGCTGTTCGAGGCGACGACTGGAATGTTCGCGGCAATCGATGCAATGGGCGCCATGCAGCGAAGAGTGGAGGACAGCGACGGTGCCGATCGCATTGCGCGTTGGCGCGAGTGGTCGGTGCTGGTGCACGACGTGTTCATCCGTGCTGACGCGGCGTGGCTCGCCGTGCACGCGCTGCTCGACAGCGCCGGTCCGCCCGCGCGTGGATGGCGGAAGTGGTTCGGTCGGGGGAGCGCGTGATCGTCGGGGTCGGCATCGACCTGGTGGAGATCGCGCGTGTGCGGAGGCTGGTGGAGGGGAAGGGGGAGCGCGCGCTTCAGCGTCTCTTCACCGATGGCGAGCTCGCGTACGCGAATCGGCGCACCGATCCCATGCCTCACCTCGCCGCCCGGGTCGCCGCGAAGGAAGCGACCTTCAAGGCCTTTGGCCAGCACGACGGCTCGCGGTCCATTGGGTGGAAGGAGATGGAGGTCGTCTCCGGAGACGACGGAAATCCGACGCTCCGGCTGCACGGCGCCGCGGCGCGATTGGCAGGAGAGCTGGGAATCACCCGCCTCTGGGTAAGTCTCTCGCACACCCAAGGTGCGGCCGGAGCAGTGGTGATCATTGAGAGGTAAGCTCGGCCTGCGACGTGCGGCCTGCGTTGCGTGGCGGTCGAATCCTCTTCGCCAAGAGCCGCGAGCCGCAGGCCGCAAGCCGCAGGCATGGTCCGCGGCTTCCGGCTAATAGGATTTCCCGATAGATTCACTCGGGATGCGATTGAGAATGATTCTCAACGCCGCGGCACTCGCTGCGGCAGTTTGCTTTTCGGGGTCCACGGCCACGGCGCAGGAACATCCGGCCCGGCGACTATCCAGCATCGTCGGCGTGGCAGTCGAAGAGTACGCGAAGGGCATCGATGAGCGCGGCCAGCTCATCTCCCAGCTCGAGTACCAGGAAGCCGTCGACTTCCTCGCCGACGCGAAAACTGTCGCTACGCGGCTCTCGGGTGATCGCGCACCCACTATCCGCGCGATCCTCGACACGCTGAACGAGGCCGTGCTGGCACGGAGACCTGCCAGCGAAATCGCTGCCGCTCATGCGCGCTTCATGACCGCGCTCGGCAACGAAGGGGCGCTCGAGCTACCTACCGCGGCGATCGATCTGGCGGCCGGCCGCGCGATCTACGAGCGCTCCTGCGCGTCCTGTCACGGCGATCGCGGACTGGGCGACGGCCCGGCCGCGAAAGGGATGAACCCGGCGCCGCCGGCGATCGGCAACGCCACGGACATGATCGACGCGACTCCCGCGCTGCTCTTCCGCGTGGTGTCCGTCGGGATCCCGGGCACTGCGATGGCTGCGTGGTCGGACCGGCTCACGGTGCAAGACCGATGGAACGTCGTCGCCTACGTGCAATCGATGCGCGCCGGTGAGCGCGCGGTGCTCGAAGGCGAACGACTCTTTCTTCAGCACTGCGAGTCGTGTCAGGGCGCGAGCGGTGAGGCTGATGGCCCAGCGTCGAGCGCGCTGACGCGGCTTCCGCCCGAGATCGGCAGCTTCGCGTGGCAGGCGGAGCGTAGTGATCTCCAGCTGGCCGAGGTGATCAAGATCGGCATCGCCGGCACCGACGTGCCGCGGGCACCCGACCTCACCGACGCGGATCTCGCCAAAGTCGTCGCCTACGTGCGCACACTCCCCATAAGAAACGGTGATGTGCCGGCGACGACAGCGGCTTCGAGCTCGGATCCGGCGGCAATCGCGCGCACTGTGATGTCGACGCTCGACCGCGCGCTCGCCGCGGCTCAGTCAGGTCGCACGAGCGACGCGGGCGATCTCGCGTTCGACGCATACATCGCGTTCGAGCCGCTGGAGCGCACGACGCGCGCGAAGAATCCCGGCCTGGTTGCGTCGATGGAGCGGCACTTCGCCGAGTTCAAGGGATCGGCCAAGGCCAACGATCTGCGTGCGGCGCGCCAGTCACGCGACGCGATCGAAGCAGGACTTCCGGCGATCGTCGAGCTGACCAGGACTCCATCCGGGAATTGGTCCGCATTCTTTCAGTCGCTGCTGATCATCATCCGCGAAGGATTCGAGGCGATCCTGGTCCTCGGTGCCGTCATCACCTTTTTGATCAAGACCGGTAATCGTCAGCGTCTTCGCTCCATCTGGATCGGTGCCGGGATCGGGCTGGCCGCCAGCGCGCTGACCGCGGTGCTGCTGCGTACGCTGCTCACCGCACTGCCGGCGACGCAGGAAGTCATCGAAGGCGTGACGATGTTGATCGCCGTCGTCGTGCTCTTCTCGGTGAGCTACTGGCTGATCAGCAAGGTGGAAGCGGCGAAATGGCAGCAGTTCATTCGCCAGAAGGTGGCGTCGGCGCTGGAGCACGGCGGCGGAACCGCTCTGGCATTCGTCGCGTTCCTGGCGGTGTACCGCGAGGGCGCCGAGACGGCGTTGTTTTATCAGGCGCTGATCGGTGAGGGGAAGAACGTGATCGGCCCCATCGTGTTAGGCATCGTCGTCGGCGCCGTCGTGCTGGCCGTGATCTTCACGCTCTTCTATCGGTTCGGCGTGAAGCTTCCGCTGCGCCCATTCTTCGCGGTGACGAGCGTCATGCTCTACTACATGGCGTTCGTTTTTCTCGGGACGGGGATCCGCGAGCTACAAGAAGGAAACATCGTGCCGATCACGGCGAACCCCGGTTTCCCGAACGTTCCGGCGATGGGAATCTTCGCTACGGTCGAAACGTTGCTCGCGCAGGTGGTCCTCCTCGCGCTCTTCGTGTTCGCATTGGTGAAGACCTTCTGGCCCCGCCGCGCCGCGACGCTGCCGTCCGCGCCGACGCCGACGGTGCCATCGGCGGCAAGAGTCGAGATTCGAGATTAGAGATTCGAGATTCGGAACTGCGATTCCGGAGCTCATTCGGTGTGCCGCTCCGAATCTCGAATCTCTAATCTCGAATCTCGATTAGATTCACCTGTCGCCCGACTCTGAACTTCCGCCGTGACTCCCGAAACCACCGCCCTCTTCGCCCTCCCCTGGGGTCCGTTTCTCATCTTCGGACTTCGCATCTGCGATGTCTCGCTCGACACGATGCGCGTGCTCTCGGCGGTGCGCGGACATCGCGGTGCGGCTGCCGCGCTCGGGTTCTTTCAGGCGTTGATCTGGATCTTCGCGGTGGGAAACGCGATCCAGCATCTCAACAGCGGTTGGCACGTCTTCGCCTACGCCGCCGGCTTTTCCACCGGCACGATGGTCGGGATCACGATCGAGCGCGCGCTCGCCTATGGGCTTTCCACCGTGCGCATTGTCTCGGCCCACGGCGGCGTGGAGATCGCCGAAGCGCTTCGCGACGCTGGCTACGGCGTTACCGAGATGTCAGGCCACGGACGCGATGGTCAGGTCGAAATCATCAACTCCGTCGTCCAACGCCAACATCTCGACGACGTCATGAAGATCGTCGACAAGTGGGATCCTCAGGCGTTCATCACTGTCGAAGAACCGAGAGTGTTGCGTGGGGGATCGATTGCGGGAAGGAGAAACCTTCCAACTTGGCTGGAGCGGCGTCAGCGGGTGTGAAGGCAGATGGCTTTCGCACATCTGCACTTCAGGCGTAAATGGCCTTTTTCTCTCCCCCCACCCTTTCCCTCGCCTTCATCCAGACTATTCCCCCTACGATGAACGCCAAGGCGATGAGCTGCGCCATGGTGAGCACTCCGAAGAATCGATCGTCCTTCGCCCGGAAAAACTCGATGATGAACCGCTCGATTCCGGCCAGCACCATGTACACTCCGAACAGCCATCCCTCCGCGTGCCGATGATTCCTCATCCGCCACAGGATGAAAAACATGATCATCGCCAACGCCGTCTCGAACAGCTGCGTCGGATACACCGACAATACCGTATCGGGTGAGACGCCCTCCGCGATCGGAATCCCGAAGTCACGTTCCATCACCGCCGCCGTCGACGGCGGAGCGCCGTTCGGAAACTTGACGGCGAGAAATCCATTCCACGGGCGGCCGTAGTCATCACCCACCGCCCAGCACCCCGTCCGGCCGACAGCATACGCAGCCGCGACAGCGATGCCGGCGACGTCGGCGATGCGCCACATGTTGAGCTTCTTCACGCGGATCACCGCGATCACGGCGACGATCCCGCCGATCAATCCACCCCAGAACACGAAACCGCCACGCGTGAACAGATTGCTCATGTCGCGCGTCAGCAGCACGTAGTAGAGCTTGGCACCGAGCAGGCCGCCGATCACCGCCGCCAACACAAGGTCGGGGATCGCGTCCGCGTTGTGCCCGCGCCGCTCCAGCTCGCGTTGCGAGATCACCTGCGCCACCAGAAACGCGAGCAGCACCGCGATGCCGAAACCGGTAACGGTCAACGGACCGATGGTGAACTCGAAGGGACGATGAACGGTCATGCGGCGATGAGCCCGGGGAGGGGAAGCGCGGCGTACGCGTTGAGATCGAGCGGCGCGCGCTCGCCGCGCTCGAGGTGAAAAAGCCCGGCACGTGCGATCATGGCGGCATTGTCGGTAGCCAATCGAGGTGTGGGCGCATACACCGTCGCGCCGAGCTCCGCCAGACGCTCGCGCATCGCATCGGCCAGCGTACGGTTGCACGCCACGCCGCCGCCTAGCACCACGCGCGTGCGGCCGAACGCATCGGCGGCACGGTACGTCTTCTCCACCAACGTCCCGATCAACGCGTCCTGGAATCCACGTGCGAGATCGGCCCGGTCGCGCTCGAGCTCTGCCTGACGAGTCGCGTTGAGCACCGCCGTCTTGAGCCCGCTGAACGATACATCGTAGTAGTCGGGGTCGCCCGGCCGCTGGTCGCCACGCACCATGGGACGCGAAAAACGAAAGCGATCGGCCCGCCCTTCCTTGGCGATCCGCTCGATGTGTGGTCCGCCAGGGTAGGGGAGCCCGAGCAGCTTTGCGACTTTGTCGAATGCCTCGCCGGCCGCGTCGTCGCGTGTCGCGCCTAACAAGCGGTAGCGGCCCCACGCCTCCACATCGAGCAGTAGCGTGTGGCCACCCGAGATCAGAAGCGCGGTGAACGGCGGCACCGCATCTGGATGGTCGAGCGCCGTGCCGAAGAGGTGCCCCTCCATGTGGTGCACTCCGACGACTGGAATGCCACGCGCGGCTGCCAGCGCCTTCCCGTACGTCATGCCTACCAACAGAGCGCCCACGAGGCCCGGCGCATGCGTCACCGCGACAGCGTCGATCTCGCTCATCGCGAGCGACGCCTCCTCGAGCGCGCGATCCACCACCGGCACGATGCTCGTCAAGTGTGCACGCGATGCGATCTCGGGGACGACGCCGCCGAAGACCTTGTGCACGTCCTGCGACAGAATCACCAGTGAGCGGAGCCGCGTGTCGTCACCCGAGCCCTCGAGCACCGCCGCCGACGTTTCGTCGCACGACGTCTCGATGCCGAGCACCCGCATCAGGGCCGAGCTCCAGGTCGTGCCTGACGAG
>DATFBY010000126.1:0-10880 GCA_035253585.1 Gemmatimonadaceae bacterium
TCACCGACAATTTCAACCGGTGCAATGGCTTCTGCGACCACGAAGAGCAGATGTTCGGTGAGAACGAGCTCTCGTACGAGACCGCTCTGAGCGTTCGCGGCGGCAACCAGAACACCAAGTACTTCGCATCTGGTCTGGTGAAGTACGACGGCGGAATTCAGGAAAACACGGGCTACGCGAAGCAGTCGCTGCGTCTGAACTTGAACCAGAACGTCGGCTCCAAGTTCAACGTGGCGGTGAACACGAACGTGATCCACACGCTCACTCGTCGTGGTCTCAGCAACAACGACAACGTGAACGTGACGCCGTATTTCGTACTGGCGTCGACGCCCAGCTGGTTCGACTATCGACCGGACGCCAACGGCATCTATCCGGTGAATCCGTTCTCGAGCAGCAACCTGCTTCAGACGCGAGATCTGGTGAAGACGCCGGAGGAAGTGTACCGCCTGCTCGGCTCGGTGACCGCCAGCTATCAGCTCCTTACCAGCGAGCGGCAGAGCCTGCAGCTGCGCGCCGATGGCGGCATCGATCAGTACACGCAGACGAACAATCTGCTCGCACCCCGTGAGCTGCAGTTCGAGCCTAACGATGGTCTGCCCGGCACGGCGACGCGGCAGAGCGGCAACACCGTTCTCGCCAATGCGAGCGTTGGTGGTGTTCACCAATACTTCGGTCGTGGATTTACGGCTACCACATCGGCAGGCATTCAGCGCCAGTACACGCGCCATCGCTCGACCAACATCGTTACCCGCGACCTGATCCTCGGCCAGGAAAACATCGATCGTGGTGCGGCGACGGAAGTCTTCGAGAACCGCGACCTCATCAGAGGACTGGCTCTCTACGGGCAGGAAGAGCTGCTCATGCTCAACGAGCGGCTTCTACTCACCGCCGGTGTTCGCGCCGAGCGCTCCACGGCGAATGGCGACATCGACAAGTTCTATCTCTTCCCCAAGGGCTCCGTATCGTATCGCGTGCCGAGTTTCTCCTCGTTCGTGAACGAGCTGAAGCTTCGCGCGGCGATCGGACAGACTGGGAATCAGCCGCTTTATGTCTACAAGTACACCCCGCTCGTGGGTGCCGTGTACGCTGGGCAGAACTCAGTACGCGCGGGCGTGCCTACGCAGTTCCTCGGCCAGCTCGGCAACGATGAGATCAAGCCCGAGCGGCAGACGGAGATCGAGTTCGGCACGGACATCACCGTGTGGAACTCGCGCGCCAACCTGGCGCTGACGGCCTATCAGAAGACCGTCACCGATCTCATCCTGCTGCCGGTGCCCGCGCCCTCCACCGGCTTCACGCGCCGCGTGATCAATGGCGGTGAGCTCCGGAATCGCGGCATCGAGGCCTCGCTGGGTCTCACGCCGGTGCAGACGCAGGACTTCAGCATCGTGTCGCGCACGACCTTCTCGAAGAACGTGGGTAAGGTCATCGACCTGCCTTCCGACGTGCAGCCGTTCCAAGTGCCGATCTTCGGCTTCGGCTTCGGCGAGACGCGTATCGAGGAGGGCGAGTCGCCCACGCAGATCATGGGCACCGACGAGAACGCCAACATCGTGAAGATGGGCGATGCGATGCCCGACTTCACCGTCGGCTTCTCCAACGACTTCACGTGGAGGCGGTTCCGTCTCGGCACGCTCGTCGACTGGCAGAAGGGCGGCGACCTGGTCAACCTGACGCTCTTCCTCTACGACGCTTTTGATCTGACCGAGGACGTTGAGGCCGGGCGCGCTCGTCAGGCAATCGCCAACACGGGCAGCGCGCGCGCGTACATCGAGGATGGCGGCTACGTGAAGCTGCGTGAAGTCGCGCTGTCGTACGAGCTGCCGGATGCGCTAGTCGCACGGCTCTTCGGCGGCACCGCTCGCACTCTGCGTCTGGAGCTGAGCGGCCGCAATCTCTACACCTGGAGCGACTATCGCGGCATCGATCCCGAAGTGTCGAACTTCGGCAATCAGAACATCGTTCGCTACGCCGACGTAGGGCCATTCCCTCCGGCTCGCAGCTTTTTCTTCACCGTCGACGTGGGCTTCTGACAATGAACATCTCAACCAGACACGGAGTGGCGCTCCGGGCGTTGACAGTCGCCGCCGCGCTCACGTTGTTAGGCGCGTGCAAGGACGGCTTCATCCCGGATCAGAACAACCCCGGGCAGGATGATTTTTCCGTCATTACCTCGCGCTCGCAGCTCCAGGCGGTAGCCTCGGGCCTGCTGGCGGGTGATCGGTTCTTCTGGGCCGATCGCTGGATTCTCTTCTCCGAAACGATCGCGCGAAACGTGATTCGCTTCGACCCGGCGGAGCCGCGGTTCATAACCCGGCTCATCCGTGGAGAAACCGCGGCCGGCGGACCGGGGAGTGCGATGAGCACCAGCGATTTCATCGGCGGCGCGAATTGGGGCACGCTCTACGCCAACGTCCGCAGCGCCGATCTCATGATCGCGGCGGTGGACGCGTCGGAGAATGCAACGCCCACACCGCTCACGGCGGCCGAGAAGTCCGCCGCGAAGGGATTTGCAAAAACGATGAAAGCGATGGCGCTTCTTCGGGTCGTCGAGAGCCGTGACGTGTTAGGCGCGGTGGTCGACCCAGCAGATCCCTCGCAGCCGCTGCCGGACATCAAGTGTAAGACGGCAGCGTTGGCGGCTGTCATTTCGGTTTTGAACGACGCCGCGGCCGACCTCGCCGCCGGCGGCACCGACTTCCCCTTTGTCATGCCGGCGAGCTTTGGGCCCGCGCAGACGGTCGCGGGATTCCTTCAGTTCAACAAAGCTCTCCTGGCGAAAGCGGAGACGTACCGCGCGTTCATCAACTATACGCCGGCGAATCCGACCATCGATCAAGCGGCGTTGGCACGGGCCGAGGCAGCGATCAACGCTTCGTTCTACAGTCTGACGGCGCCGACCACGCTCGGTGTGTACCACAGCTTCAGCACCGCCTCGGGCGATACGCCGAATCCGCTCAACGACAACTCGGTCTACCGGATCAATCCGTTGGTGGCGGCAGCCGCTGACCCGAACGATGCGCGCCGCAGCAAGTGGGTCATCGGCGTCAATCGTACGGGTGGAACTGCTTCGACCACGCCGGCGACGAACACGGCAATCGCGTCCAACCTCGTGCAGAACGTCCACCTCAGCCCGAGTCAGCCGATCGCGATCATCCGGAACGCAGAGCTCATCCTGCTCCGGGCGATCATCGAGTGGGGGCAGAACGACGATGTTGCTGCTCTGATCAACCTGAATCGGGTGCGCACGGTGGAAGGTGGGCTGGCGCCGATCGCTGTGTCGCACGCCGCGTTGCCGGCGGCCATTCTTCACGAGGTACGGCTGTCGCTCTTGTTCGAGAGCTCGGCGAGCTGGGTTTACACGCGGATGCTCGGGTTGCTCAACACGTTGAACCCGACGCCGGCCACTCACCCCAACCCACTTACCGCATTCCCAATCCCGCAAGGTGAACGGGATGCAAGGAGCAACGAGTTCGCCTGCACGCCGTAAGGGCAGCGAGATTCGAGATTCGAGATTCGAGATTCGAGATTGGGTGGAGATTCGAGCGAGTGCTCGATCTTTCCTTCGAATCTCCCCGAATCTCGAATCTCGAATCTCGAATCTCGCTGACGTCTCATCGCCTGAACACCACCTTCCCTCGCATCACGACCAGCCCCACAGTTTGCGTGTTGGCGATGTTCTCGATCGGAGAGGCGTCGAGAACGACCAGGTCCGCCTGATCGCCCACTCCCACTCCATATCGTCGGCCGAGGAACTCGCCGGCAGACGTCGTGGAGGCGGCGAGTGCTTCCCAGGGGCTCAGTCCGGCTTCCACCAGCCTGACCATCTCGCGGTGCACCGAGTAGCCCTGAATGATTCCCCAGTTTCCGCCGTCGGAGCCCGTCAGCATGCGCACGCCGCCGCGATGCAGGCGCCTGACCGATTCCAGGGTCGTGGCGCTCCGTGCCATCTGGCCCTCGGCCCATCGCCGCGATCGCTCATCGAGCCCCGCCATGCCACGCCGGTAGACAGCGCGCACGGTGTCGCTCGTCATCGCTACCAGCAGCGGCGAGTCGAGCATCTCCGGATGTGTCAAGAATTCCGCAAGCTCGGTGTGCACCACCAGTGTCGGAATGTGCCACACCTTTCGCTCGGCCATTAGCCTGACGACGTCGTCAGGCACGGTGTCGCCTTGCGGCACGTGGGTCACCGCCGTGGCTCCGGCGAGCACCGCGTCGCGGACATCCTGCCACGTGCCTACGTGCACCACGGTCTTGAGACTTCGCTCCCGCGCCGCACCGACGAGCGCTTCCATCGTGGCCTTGCTCATCGTCGGCAGCGTCGCCGGCCCGTAGTCGCGATTGTCGTAGACGAGCTTGATGACGTCGGGCTGCTTCGGCGCGAGATCGGCGAGCTGCTTGCGCGCATCCTCCGGCGAATCGACCAAGCGCGTCGGCGTCCCGTACTCGCTGCAATGACCCTTGGTCGCGGTGAAGCACGGACCCGCGGCGAGTACTTCCGCTCCGCCTAACGAGTCACGGCGCTGGCGAGCGCGGAGGCCGAAGAGGTAATCCTCCGCGCCAAAGAGATCGAGGAACGAGGTGACCCCGGCGCGAAGGACGCGCTGCGACGTGTGCTCCGTTCCTCGGCCATCGAAGACACGGCCTGGCGCCGCCGTGCCCCAGGAGTGCGTATGCAGATCGTGGAGCGCGGGGATGACCCATCTGCCCTGAAGATCGATGCGCTCACCGCGGGCGTCGCCAGGTACACGCGCACCAACGCCTTCGATACGCCCGGCGCGGATCCAGATCGCTCCCTGCACGATCGTACGGCGAGCCGGATCGACAATTCGGGCGTTGGTCAGCACCAGGTCCTGTGCATGGAGCGGCACGGCGGCGCAGACAGCGGCGACGAGGAGCGCAAGCGAGCGCATCGGGTGCCCTTCCTTATATAAGGTTGGGAGGTGTGACAGCGCGCAGGCCGTGAAGGTTGCTAGGCGCAGGCCAAAGTTCCAGCCCTGCTTCTTGCCTGGCTCTGACAGCGTGATTGTGGACTAAATGGCGACGGCGAACGAGGATGTGGCCATGCGCAAAGCATGGATCGTTACCGTCGCCCTCTCGCTAGCAGCGTACGCCGCCTCGTCGCAGCGAACGCAGCCGGTCTTGCAGAGCCCAACGCTTGCCGTCACCAACGTGACGTTGCTCGACGGCACCGGCGGACCAGCACGGCGAAACGTCACCGTGCTCATTCGCGGCGCGCGCGTGGCCGCGATCACACCGGCTCGAGCGTTCACACTGTCGCCCGGCACACGGCAGCTCGATGGCCGCGGCAAGTTCCTCCTCCCGGGACTGTGCGACGCGCACGCTCACATCCGGCACGGCACGCGCACGCTCGAGCTGTTCATCGCGCACGGAGTCACGTGCATCCGGCAGATGTTCGACGACATGCAGCAGATCCGCGTGCAGCGTGAAGGGATCGAGCGCGGAGAGCTGCTCGGGCCGCGCTTTCTCACCATCGCCGGTGGCTGGCCTGACAGCGTCACCGGCGATCGCGCGACCGCCGTCGCAGATTCACTCCGCTCGTTAGGCGCTACGTTTTTCAAGATCGGGACGACGATAACCCCGGAATCCTTTCAGGCGCTGAGACGAGAGGCAGCCCGGCTGGGGATGCCGTTTCTCGGACATCTTCCACTGGCCGTGCCACTCTCCGACCTGATCGCATCCGAGATGCGCAGCATCGAGCACATGGCGTTTCTCGAGCTGTCGTTCACGACCAAGCCTGAGCTTCGCGACAGCATCCTCGCCACGATCACACGCAACGATGCCGCGGCCCGCGCTGCCTTCTACGCGCAGACACTGGCTACTGTCTCGGCAGCGCGACGCGACTCGCTACTGAGGCTCATGGCGGCACGCCGGCTCTGGATCACGCCGACACTGGTGAATCATCAGCGCGCAGCAATGGCTGGCGACAGCGCCTTCGAATCGGATCCGCGACTTCGCGACATTGCCGAGAGCACGAAGGTAGCCTGGCGTCAATCGCGCTATGCGAGGCCGCGGACGGCGGAGCAGCGAGCGCTCGCAAAGAGCCAGTTCGCTTTCCAGCGCGCGCTGGTCCGACGCATGAGTGAGCTCGGAGTGCCGATCCTCGCCGGCTCGGATGCGGGCGATGTCTACAACTACGACGGTTCCTCGCTGCACGACGAGCTGCGTCTGCTCGTCGATGCGGGGCTGCCGACAGCAAAGGCGTTGGACGCGGTAACACGAGCACCGGTCGTCGCAGCGGGCGCACAAGACAGCTTGGGTACTGTCGAGGTCGGGAAAGTGGCGGATCTCGTCTTGATCGACGCCGATCCCCGCACGGACATCCGCAATCTCACACGGTTGGCGGCGGTGGTGCTTGGCGGAAAGGTGATCGACCGCGATTCGCTACGGTCGCTGCGGCTGCGGGGGCGCTGAGCCGAAGAACGAGCGCGCGATCTCGCTCGACGCGTCCAAATCTTCGCGGGGCCATGCGTGGCCGACGCCTTCGACCCGGAAGAGCCGAACCTTCACGTCATCGCGGCAGGATGAGTACGTGGTCACCCGCACCTGGTTCCCGTCACCGTTCCTGTCCGGCAGCGCGCTCGATGCTGGCGTCATCGCGCATCCATTCCAGCTGGCCCAAAGCCGCGCGCTACTGTCGGCACTCGCGTACTGGTACCGTCCACCACCTTCCCAGGGAACTCCCGGGTCGCGATCGCCCAGCATGATCAACACTTCGAGCGGCCGACTCGGGCGACACCCCGCCAGTTCATCGGCCGATGGGAGTGAGGCAACGATCGCCGATCCGGAAACGAGCTCTCCGAATCGGCAGGCGAGATCGAATGCGAAGCTTCCGCCCAGAGAGAAGCCGGTGACATAGACGCGGGCTCGGTCGATGTCGTGCTTCTGCGCGAGGGTGTCGAGGAGGTCGCGGACGAATCGATAGTCGTCCACACCGGCAGCATCGGCATAGGTGCATCGCTGACAGCCGAGTGCCCAGGTGGCGTTGGTTCCTTCGGCGGCTTCGGGGAATACGGCAAGGAAGCCGTATCGCTCGAGGTCGGCGCCGTCGAACAGCGTCATCATGCTGCTCCCCGTGGCGCCCGACCCATGAAAGACAATGAGCACGGGCAGCTTTCCGCGCGGACTTTCGGGGACGCGAAGCCAGTAGCTTCGTCGCACGCCTCCCGATTGCAGAGCGCCGATGCGGACCGCGCTGCTTCCGTTGGACGCCGGGGACGGCGGCCGGCACGCCGTCATCGCGGCCGCCAGCAAGAGAAGCAGCACACCACGTCTTCGCAACAGCTTTACCATCAAAGATGTGCCTTGGGAATTCAATCGACGCGCAGGCGATAGCCGGCCTTTCGCACTGTAAGAATGTGCCGAGGGTTCGAAGGGTCGTCCTCGAGCTTCCGGCGAAGTTCGGCCACGTGGGTGTCGATCGTTCGGCTCACTACCTCCGAGTTGTACCCCCACACTTCGCGCAGCAGGTCGACACGTGTGACGACTTCGCCCGCTCGCCTCAGGAGCGCCGCGAGTAGCTCGAACTCCATTGGCCGAAGTACCACCGGAAACCCTCGGCGATAGATCATACGCGCCGCCGGCAGGACTTCAACATCGCCGAATCGGATCCGCTCGAGCGCCGCTGAGGGGGAAGCGCTGCCGCCATGAGCGGATGCCGACCCGTTCGACGCGACGCTTTCAGCTGGCAACGCATCTCGCGGCACACTGGCGGCATGTGCGCTTGGCTGCATCCGGCGCAGCAGTGCGCTTATCCGCGCCAGCAGCTCGAGGAGACCGAACGGCTTGGTGACGTAGTCATCCGCGCCAAAGCGGAAGCCGCGAACTTTATCGACCTCCTCACTTCGCGCGGTGAGGATGAGCACGGGGACGTTGTTTCCCTCGGAACGCAGCGTGGTGAGAACGCGATAGCCGTCGAGCTCGGGAAGCATGAGGTCGAGGATCACGAGATCGGGCGATACGGATCGCGCTTGCTCGAGTCCTTCCCTTCCATCGTGCGCGACGACGACGTCGAACCCCTCGAAGTTGAGATTGTCGGCCAGCCCGCGAGCGAGGTCGACGTTGTCCTCGATGACCAGAATACGCGTCATCGCTAACGTGCCTCTCGATCGCGAGCCGGGATCGTCCACGTCGGCGAAGGACGCGCCGGTCCGCGAGCGCTCCGAGTGGCGCTCTCGTTGACTTCGAGTCGGAGCTGCACGTCATCGTCCTTCGACGTAGGTGCGGCGACAGGCAGCGTGACGATGAAGCACGCACCACGCTTGCCATTCTCGACATCCACGGTACCGCCGTGTCTGACAGCGAGATCTCGGACGACGGCCAAGCCGATCCCCGTGCCGGTGACTCCGGCTCGCCCGTGATGCTCCACTCTCGAGAACGGCTGCCAGATCCGCTCCCGATCCTCCGCCGCGACGCCCGGACCTTCGTCCTCCACACGGAGCAACGCGTAGCCATCCGCGACGCCGAGTGTGATCGTGACCGTTGTACCGGAACCGCCGTACTTCACGGCGTTGTCGAGGAGATTGAGCAGCAGTTGCTGAAACGCCGAGCGATCGATCAGGACGGTTGGATTCTCCGCGAGTCGATCGCGGATCGTCACGTCCGCCGCCCATGCCAGCGGCGCGAAGCCGACCAGCGTTTCGCGGATCGCATCGGCAAGGGGAACACGTTCGGGCGCCAGGGCCACGAGCTGTCGTTCCAACCGCGTGAAGTGGAGCGCGTTCTCCACCAACCGCATGAGTCGTCGTGCTTCGCGAACGATGACCTCAGCGGCGGCGCGCCGGCTGCCGATCGTTCGCGTCCGCTCGTAGATCAACGTCTCGCCGAAGAGGAGGATCTGCGCCAACGGTGTTCGCAGCTCGTGCGAGACGCTGGCGGTGAACTCCGACCGCATTCGCGCCAGCTCGTGCTCGCGGCGCAGCTCGCGCACGATGAGTGTCACCATCGCCGCGATGACGAGCAGCAATACCGTCAACCCGCCAATGCTCGTGTCGGTGCTTGGAGCCAGATGGAGCTGCTGCACCGCGCTGGCGCGAAGAGCGATACCGACACGAAGCGAGCTGGCTGCTTCGTGCGTGGTCGTAGAGTCGTTGATGGCCGCTTCGACGGGCGGCGATGAGGTGAAGAGCAGCGCGCCGTCCGGTGTCGTCACCGTGAGCCGAAGCAGCGAGTCGTTAGGCACGGCTTGCGCCGCGCCCGCGGGAAGGAACCGCCTCTCGCGCATGAGGCGCGGGAAGAATCGGTCGCTGAGCGTGTGCGCATCGGCGACAACTGCCATCACCGCCGCCATCTTGCCACCGCTCGCCCACATTGGCGCGTACCCGACGAACGTCTCGTTCGAGCCGTGCCGCAAGATCACGAAGCCAAAGTCGCGGCTCGATGGGGAGAGTCGGGCCCGCAGCGAATCCACCACCCAGGGCTCGACCGCCGCCGGCTTGCCGCTCCCGTCGACGCCGCGGATGGTGCCTGAACGGAAGTCGGCGGAGAAGAAGTATCGCGCCGGGACGACGAGGACGCAGTCGCAAGCCCGTGCGTACCCGTCCCCTTCGAGAATCCTGCCTAACGATGGCACGGGCTCGTCGGCGTCGAGCGTGTCCATCAGCACGTAGCGGAAGAGCACCGCCATCGAGCTACCGGTGCCCTGCTCGATGTACCGGGCGGCATTCCACGTCGCATAGGCGGCGTAGTCACGCACCGCCTGCGACGCGGTCTCGCGCTGCTGGCGGCTGGCGCGCCAGGCGCTGTGGACCAGTGCCGCGGCTACGGCGAAGGTCAGCACCAGGAGTACCACCAGCACGGGCACCTGGCGAGAGCGCGTCGACTTGACCGATCGCTGCATCACGAAAGTCAAAGTGTCAGAGTGGGACGGCGGATACCTCTCTCCTTACATCGTGGGATGGCGGCGTCCGCGCTGCCAGCAGGCATAGCCGCATTGACGTTGCTCTGACATTGTGTGCGCCGGCACCCAGGAGCTCCAGGCGATCGCCTATGCGAGCTGAGGGAAAGCGTCACCGACGGCGGCTCCGAATCGCCTTGCCCAGCTCTGACCTTCGATGCATGGCCGATGCGGCGCCCCTGTCCGAATGTCCCCGCCTGACGCACAGGGAGCGCTATGAGACTTCGAGCTGGACATCTATTGCGCCTGGGTCTGACCTGCCTCGTTCTCGAATTGGTGATCGCCGAGCGCAGCCGGGCCATGCCACCGTCGATGGCGAGCGTCGAGCAGCTTCAGCGCGTAGTCGAGATGATCGGACGAAACATTGTGTCGACGCCTGACTACGAGCATGGCGTCACGCTGAGTCTCGACGGCGGCACGTTGTACTTCGCCAAGCGCACGGGCAACAGCTACACGTACTATTCGGTCATCTGCATTTCGCGTCGAGCTCGAGCCGGTTGGGCGACTCCGACGGTGGCGCCTTTCTCGGGACAGTACATCGACGCCGATCCCGTCATCGCTCCCGATGGACGGCGGCTTTTCTTTTCGTCGAATCGGCCGCTCGACGACACGCGCCGAGTGGACATGAATCTCTGGTTTGTGGAGTGGACTGATGGACGGTGGAGCGAGCCGCGGCCCGTGCCCGGCAGTGTGAATTCGACGGCCGACGAGCGGTCTCCCAGTCTCGCCAGCGATGGCACGTTGTACTTCACGTCGACTCGCGCCGGAAGCCGCGGCGGGATCGACATCTATCGAGCGGCACTTCGGGATGACCGCTATGACGATGTCGTCGCCCTCGACACCGTGATCAATTCGACAGCGTTCGAGGTCTCCGTCTTCGTCGACCCGAACGAGCGCTACCTCATCACGTCGATCGGTGGCCGCACCGACGAGGCGCTGGCGCCGGGAGTTCCTTACGTACGCG
>DATFBY010000127.1:0-8241 GCA_035253585.1 Gemmatimonadaceae bacterium
TTCGTGTCGTTCACGCTCGACCCGATGCTCTCGAGCGTGTGGCGCGATCCCGAGGTCGAGCACGGCCTCCTCGCCGACGCGAAGGACAGGAAGAAGCTCAACCCGATTCGGCGCTTCGCGCTGGCGTTCAACGAGAAGTTCGAGTCGATCGCCGAGCGCTACCCTGGGTGGCTGCGCTGGGCGCTCGGCCATCGCGGGAAGGTGATGCTCCTGGCCGCCGGCTCGATCGTAGCCGCCTTCCTTATATATCCGTTGCTCGGCTTCACCTGGATGCCCGAGGGCGATGGCGGCGAGTTCAACGTCAACATCCGCGCGACGCCCGGCTCTTCGCTCGAGTACACGCTCGGCAAGGGGCGCGAGGTCGCCGAGCTACTGCGGAAGAAGCCCGAGGTCCAGTTCACGTATCTGTCCATCGGCGGTGGATTCCGCGGGACGCCCAGCAATGGGCAGGTGTTCGTGAAGCTCAAGCCGCGCGGTGAGCGCGACAAGACGCTTCAGGACATCCAGACCGAGATCCGGGCGCAGCTTCGGCAGGTTGCCGGCGTGCGGCCCGTGATTACCGGCCAGCGAACCATCTTTGGCGGATTCCGTCAGCCCATCATCGTGAACGTGCAGGGGCCCGAGCCGTCGCGTCTCAAGATCGCGGCTGATCGCGTGCTCGAGACGATTCGCGCGGTGGCTGGAACCGCCGAGCCTAACTCCAGCGATGAGGGGGAGATTCCTCAGCTCGATGTGCAGGTCGATCGGCAGCAGGCGTGGGCGGCCGGCGTCGGTATTGGGAGCATCGCGTCGACGTTGCAGCCGCTGTTCGCCGGCGAGCGCGCGACGTTGTGGGAGGATCCGCAGGGGTACTCGCACGACGTCGTCGTCATCTACCCCGATTCGATGCGTCGCTCGGCGGCCAGCGTAGCAGATATACCCGTGCCGAGCACCAATTCGAATCCGGAGACCGGTCAGGCTAGTCTCATTCCGCTGTCGCAGGTGGCCGACATCAGAGCGGGCGTGGGTCCGCAGACAATCGAGCGTCGCGCGCTGGAGCGTCAGATCTCCATCTCGACCGGTGTTCTGCCTGACTACAACATGGGCGACGTTGCCGATCGTGTGCGTACCGCGATCGATTCGGTTGGGTTGCCGCCGGGCTATCGAACCGTGTTCACGGGTGACGTGCAGAATCTGGCCGAAACCAAGGGGTACGTGCTCGAAGCCATCCTGTTGGCTGTCGTGTTCATCTATCTGATTCTGGCGTCATTGTTCGGGAGCTTCACGCAGCCGTTGTCGATCATGTTGGCGCTGCCGCTGAGCTTCATTGGCGTCGCGCTCGCGTTGCTGGTGACGCGAGGGAATCTCAACGTGATGACGATGATTGGAATCATCATGTTGATGGGGCTCGTCACCAAGAACGGAATTCTGCTGATCGATTTCACCAATCATCAGCGCGAGAACGGCATGGCGCGCTTGGAGGCGTTGTTGTCGGCGGCACGCATCCGGTTGCGCCCGATCATCATGACGACGGTGGCGATGATCTTCGGCATGCTCCCGCTCGCGTTAGGCCTGGGTGAGGGGTCGGAGACCAGAGCTCCGATGGCGCGTGCGGTGATCGGCGGTCTGCTGACGTCGACGTTGTTGACGTTGGTAGTCGTGCCCGTTGTGTACACGTTGCTCGACGACTTCGGATTGGTTCTGAAAAAGCGCAAGCATCGCGCAGAGGAGCCGCACGGTACGGCAGAGCCGGAGCCTGCGATCGGCGACTGAGAAAATTGAATGGCGATGGTGAAGCGGCGGTCGAGATTTCTCGGCCGCCGCTGACTATTTCAGCGCTCTCTATGGCTGCACCACACCATCACCACCGTCCCAACCACCAGTCGATCGTCGCGCGGAATGGTGATCGGTGCTCTCGACGCATCCAGCGACGCCAGCTCGATCGTACGCGGTCTGAGCGCCGCCACACGCTTGCACACATATCCATCCTCGGGATGCCGGGCGACGATCACCGCGTTCTTCTTCACCGGATCGCCCACCCGCACCAGCACGGTATCTCCCGTGTGCATCAGCGGCTCCATGCTATCGCCGATGATCCTGAGCGATACGTACCGGCCGTTCGGCACGTCATTCGGTAGCTCGATCCACGTGTCGCACGGTTCTTCCCAAAGCTCCCGGCCTACGCCGGCGGCAACGCCGAGCTCCACTACCGGACTGGCGCGCTCAGAGGCAGCCACGTCGAGCACGTGCACCGGCGATCCGTGTATGACGGCCGGCCGTTCGGGCGGCCGTTCGTAGACACGACGCACCGGTGCCTGACGAGCGCGCACCCTCGCCATCATCCGCTCACCCGCGGCCAGGAGCTGCGCCTCGGTCCAGCGCTTCCGATCTCGATCGCGCACCTCGGCCGCGATCCAATCCACGAAGCGTTTGCTCCTCCACAACGGAGAATGGACACCGCTGTTCACATAGTCGTGGACCAACTCGACGAGCGCCGCTTCCTCGCGCTCGGCCGCCTCGCGTGCTCGCCTGTCTCGGTCGTTCATGCTGCATCACCTCCATTCCCGATGCCGGCATCGCAGCGCCGGCCCTTGCGCTCCGACCTGCCTGCGCGCACACGCTCGAAGAATCGCTGCAGCTCCTTCTGCTCGTCAGGCGGGAAGGACGTCACATGCGTGTACGCGGCTGCGCGCAGTCGAGATCTGAGCCGCGAGCTTCGCTGCGCGGCGGCGTCGTAGCTCACTTTCAGCCATTCCGCGATCCTGGTGAGCGGTACCCGCTCTCCGAGATAGGACAGCAGCTCCCACTCCTGCTCGCTGAGCCCGCCAGCGAGATAAAGCGCGAGTCGGCGCAACGCCCGCGACAATGTGTGCAACTCGGCGTGCGCCCCGCCGCTGGCGCGTAACGAATGCTCCGAGCAGAGTGAACGAACGACCGGTTCCTCGTGCGGCTCACCTCCAGCAGCGGCGTCGGCTCCGTATGCCTGACGAGTCCGTTCCTGACGCCGCAGGTTGAGGAAACGATGCCGTACGCTCACGACCAGGTAGTGCGTGAGCGAGCGTGGCAGCGTGGCGTCTTTGGCGATGAGCTTCAGCGCCGCGTCGTCGAGCACATCCATGATGCAGGTGTTCCACTCGGCCCTCGGAATCCGGGCGCGGCGCGCGTACTCCTCGAGTGGTGGATAGAATCGCGCGAAGTACTCCGCCCATGCCCACCGGTCGTCGCACCGCATCGCCTGCACCAGCATCGCGTCCGTGACGTCGCGGTACTTTCGCGAATCGCGGCGCACTCGACGAAGATTCCGCACTCAGCTCCGGCTCCCAGCGCCCCAGGTTGTTCGAGATTCCTCTCCTCATGGATAGGACACGGGAGGTTGACACGAGCTGGGATTCGCTCGCCGTCTGATCCAGTTGCGAAGTCGCCGGCCGACGTGCTCGAGCGTGGCTGCGGGGAGCGATGCATCCATGAGCCGCTTTCTGATCGACGCCGCCCGTGCTTCACGCATTCCCACCCATTGCGCGGGCTCCAACAGCCGCAGCACATCCGCCAACGCGTCGGCCCGTTCCTGCAACGCCGCATCGATGATCTTCGGCTCGCGCACGGCGCTGAAAGCGATCGGCCGATGCCCGTACCGCACTCGCGCGCGATCGACCTTTTCCATCTCCTCGCGACTAGGCCGCCGACGCGATGCCGTAAAGCCGAGATTGGCGAGCGCTCGGCCGATCGCCGAGGTCTCAGTGTTCTCGAGGCACGCGACCAGGTTGACGTCGCCATCTCCCTGCCGCTCCGATGCCCATCCTGTTGCTGAAGGCTCGCGGTCCTCACTCTCTCGGTAGACTGCGGCGCGGAACGTCACCTCTGCGTCAGTGCGCGAGACCAGATGCGTGACGATCCTCCCGCGCGGGTACCGCTCGTAGAACATCGAGATGCGATCAGCGACCAGCGCATAGTCGCCGAGCTCGAAAGTCGGGTCGGTCTTGGGCACATCCACTCCAGAAGCCGGGGAGCGAAGATAGCCCGAAGAAATACCGAAGGCAAGGGGCGGGAAGCGGGAAGTGGGAAGCGCAGGCGGAGACGGTACTCATCAGGTGTGCCCGCGCTTCCCACTTCCCGCTTCCCACTTCCCGCTTCCCACTTCCCGCACTGCATCACTCCGTTCCATCTCGCATTCGTTCTTCTTGACGTTTCCTCGCGGCGAGTGTATTGGGGGATTCGAAAGCACGACCATGTGCGCGCACCTCGGCACATGGGCTGCAGCACGCACAAAAAGAAAACGATCGCGTCTACCGCGACCGCCGACACACACCTGAGAGGAGGCGACAATGCCGCGTGGTGACGACTACAACGACGACTTCGAGCGAGATGACGAAGAGGAGTCGTCATTCGGCGGAGGCGGCGCCTCGTACGACGATGACGAGGACGAAGAAGGCAGTTGGGGCATGACCGGCGACCGCAGCGATTCCCTCTGGGATAGCACGGACGACTCCGACGACGAAGAAAGCGAAGGCGTGGAGTCGGCCGATGAAGAGGAGGACGAAGACACCGCCGTCCTCGGCGGCGCCATGGCCGGCGGACGCGGCCGCGGCGCGCGTGGTGGTGGAGGCGGAGCCGGTGGAGGAACGATGGGCGGCACCAGTGCCGGCGGTGGCGGCCGCCAAGCAGCAAAGACGACGGGCACTGCAACTCGCAGCGCTGGTCCCTCGAAGTCAGCCGCCAAGAAAGGCGGCCGCTCCGCGGCAAAGAGAGGCGGCGCGAAGAAAGCCGCCAAGAGTGCTCGCAAGTCGGGCGGCAAGAAAGCAGGCGCGCGCAAAGCGTCCTCCAGGAAAGGCGGAGCTCGGAAGGGCGGCAAGAAGGGCGGCGCTCGCAAAGGCGGGAAGAAGCGCGCCCGTCGCTAGGCGCTCTCACTCAGCCACACGCAACGGCGGGAGCGCTCAGGCGTCCCGCCGTTTCGCTTTTGCACTCGGCGAAATACCTTCAGCACATGGCGCGCACCCAGACGAGCACCCGGCGCGAGCACCCCGAGCAACGTGACATCGGCAACGCACTCGCGCGTACGATCGACGTCGAGCACGTGATCCAGGAAGTGACGCAGGAAACCCGACGCGCCTTCCCCACCGACGCACTCGCCATCGCGCTGGCCGATGAGAGCACGGGCGAGCTGCGCGTCGCGCATCACGTCGGCTTCGACGAGAGCGCCGACGCGCTCGACAAACGGCTCCGAAGCTCGTGGGCTCGGGCACTCGCCGACGCGCGCCCTGTCAAGCACAAGGCGCACAGCAACGTCGAGCTCACCGTCCCGATCACCGCCAATGGCACACCACTCGGCGCCATCACGCTGGCCGCCGATCTCGCCGACTCCCCTCGACGTCTGGAGGAAGCCGAGTCGTTGTTAGGCGCGCTGGCCACGCAGAGCGCGGCGGCGATCGAGCGGGCCCGGCTCGTCAGGCAAATGGAGCGTAAGCGGCGCCTCGAAGCGATCGGCGAAGTAGCGGCGGCGATCGCCAACGAGCTGCGTAACCCGCTTTTCGGCATCTCGTCCGCGGCGCAGCTGCTCCGTTTCCGCGCCCGCGAAGATCCGGTGCTCGAGCGCAACGTCGGCCGAATTCTCCGCGAGGTCGAGCGACTCAACGCGCTGGTCGGCGACCTGCTCGACTACGGCGCGCCACGCCCGCTCACGCTCGCGCCAGGCGACCCGGACGCGGTGTGGGATGAGGTCATCGAGGGGAATCGCGGACTCCTCGAGAGCCGCGCCATCAAGCTCGAGCGCAAGCGGGCCGAGCACCGCGTCAAAGTCGCGCTCGATCGCGAACGGCTCGGCGAGGTTTTCCTCAACGTGCTGACCAACGCGGTTGAAGCGGCGCCTGACACGAGCATCATCACGCTCACTGCCACGTCGCTGCCTAACGGGGGCTGGCGCTGCGCACTTCGCAATCCCGGAGAGCCGATTCCCGCCGATGTGCTCGCGCGCGTCTTCGAGCTCTTCTTCTCCACCAAGCGTGGCGGCACTGGGCTCGGCCTCGCTCTGTCGCGCCGCATCGTCGACGAGCATCACGGCGTCATCGGGATAGACAGCAGCGCCGAAGGGACGACGCTCACCATAACGCTCCCGCCCCTGCCCGCTTCGTCGCCGGCCACGCGCTAGGCGCCGCGGTTCGTATGCGTTGGTCACGACTCTTCATGGCGGGGGGCGCGGCACTGAGCGCCGCCGCGATCTACAACGCCTTCACGCGCCGCGGCGTCGGCTCCGTTCCGAGCACGCTCGGCGGACATGACGAGTGGTTCATCTGGCGCGGTCACCGCATCGCGTACACCGTCGCCGGTGATGGACCGCCGATCCTGCTCGTACACGGCATCAACGCCATCGCCTCGAGCTACGAATGGCGCTACAACGTTGAGGCGCTGGCCGAGCGGAACAGGATTTACGCAATCGATCTGATTGGCTTCGGACGCTCGGATCGTCCCGACATCCGCTATACCGCGCAGCACTTCCTGAGGCTCACCGACGACTTCGCACGTCAGGTGATCAACCAGCCCTGCGTGGTGGTCGGCTCCGGCTTGTCAGGCGCGCACGCGATCACGCTCGCCGCGCAGGATCCTCCGAGCTATCCCGGCATCGTCGCCATCTGTCCGACTGGTCTGTCTCGCATGGGCGATCTGGGCCGGCGTGTCACACCAGGACGCCTCATGGCTGTGACACCGGTTGTCGGGACCACGCTATTCAACGCGCTCGTCTCCCGCCGCAGCATTCGCGCGTACCTGGAGCGAGTGTATCGCGACAAGACACTGGTCACCAACGAGCTCGTCGATTGGTACTACACGACGTCGCATCAGCCCGGTGCGCAATACGCTCCCTCGGCTTTCCTCTCCGGCGCGCTCAACGTCGACGTCGCCTCCTCCATGCGCCGCCTGCGCCAGCCGATGCTGCTGGTATGGGGCGAGCAAGCCGCCGAAGTGCCGGTTGAAGACTCGCGCGGCTTCCGCACCCTCAAGCGCGATCTCGAGCTCGCCATCTTCGATCCATCGGGCGACCTGCCGCATGACGAGCATGCGGATGGATTCAATGAATTGGTGACCGAGTTTGTCGGGAGAGTATTCGAGGAGGCAAAGCGGTAAGAAAACAGCGGCATTCGGGATTCGGCATCCGGCATCCGGGCGACCCAGCGAGATCGTTGCACGCAGAGACCCGAATGCCGAATGCCGAATGCCGCTGTTGTCGCTCTTGCCGCCCTCGTGGCCGCCCTCTCTTTTCATTATTCTATCGCCATGGCTGATTCTCCCGTCCCCCTCCTTCGCGCCCACGCGCGGCATTCGCCGTGGAACGCGCGCGGACTTGCGGCACATGCGACGGCACTCGTCGACGCCGCGGCGATGCGGCCGACGAATGCGGCCGCCCGCGCGACGCCAAGCGCACGAGCGGTTCGGTTCTACGTGGCGAACGGCCTTCTCGACCGACCGGAAGGAACCGGGACCGCGGCGACGTACAACTATCGCCATCTCCTCCAGCTGCTACTCATCAAGATCCGCCAGCGCGAGGGACAGACGCTCGACAAGATCAAGATCGAGATGCAGGAGCTGACGGGGGACTCACTGGAGCGGCGCGTCGCCACATCGCTTGCACCAGCACTCGGCTCCGGCGCCGATGTCGTCGCTGCGCGTGAACAGGACGTCACCGACGGTGTGTGGCGACGCGTGCAGGTCGCCGACGGGATCGAGGTCCATCTGCGCGATGATTCGCCCGCGGCCAGCGAAGACGCGGTGATGGCGATCCGCGAAGCAGTTCGGGCCGCGCTGGGTCGCGCCGACATCCGCTAGAAGCGCGACACTTCCCCCCACCACTGCAGGCCGTCCGTCCCCCGCTTGAATCCGGCGGCCATGAACGCATCGACGTGCGGACTCGCGTTCGCGGGAACGCCATCGATCAGCGTGGTCGTAACCGGCTTCCGGCGCCGCAAAGGACTCATCCCCGCGAACACGTGCCTGACGAGTGCGGAGACCGCTGCGGTCACCTCTTGCTCGGTGAGACCCGAGGCGAGCATCACGCGGTTGCCGCGTCCTTCCGCCGCCAGGATCACCCGGCAATTCCGAGTCACCAAGAGCGCACCCGTTCCCCGCGGACGAGTGAGTGGATCGCGCTCGAGTCCCTCCAGCTGCAAGGCGTACGCATTCGCCGGATCGCTGGCCGCCATCACGACTAGCGGAGCGCTCGCATCCCCATCGCGCGCCTCGCGTAATCGCTCTACCGCGTCTGGAAGCGCGAACTGC
>DATFBY010000128.1:0-4655 GCA_035253585.1 Gemmatimonadaceae bacterium
TCAGCGTGCCGATGGCAGTGCCGACGACGAGGATCTGGGCGCTATTGACCGGCTCGTTGGTGCCGGTACCGGTCACCCGACCGGTGAGTCGCCGCTGGGCGTCGGCGCTACTCGTAGCGAGTACGAGAAGCGCCAGAGCAAGGACCAGAGAACTGATCTTGCGCACGTTACCTCCTCCGCTGGAGACAGGATCCAACCGCAGCTACGCTCTCGTTAGGCACGAAAACGCATGCGACGTCGTCGCGCCTTCGCTACTGAAAGCGCGAACGGTCGTCGCGGGGCCGCAGCATAGGTCCTGCGCCGAACCGAATCAACGATTTGAGTACGAGCTGCGTTGAGAGTGATGACGAGCGGTGCGATTGCTGGATGAGCGGCGCCTAAGTGCCGCCTGTCGCTACGGCGCGGCCTGACGCGGAAGGCTCTGCTCGAGGTTGGCGACAGTTAGGGCGACTACGGCCATGACGGCCACGCACTCGGCCATCTCGCGCGGATTGATCTTGTCGATCGTGTCACCATCCGTGTGGTGATACCAGAAATACCGCGACGGATCCGTGTTCAGCGCGAGCGCCGGCACACCGTGCGCAACGAGCGCCGCGACATCCGCTTCGGGTCCGCTGGCAATCACCGAATCGGCGCCCAGCGGACGCAGGAGCGACGACACACGCCGCATCACCCCAAGTCCGGCCTCGCTCCCGGTGAAGAGAAGTCCGCGCGGCTTGAATACACCGTTGTCGGACTCCATCGCCAGCACGTGGTTGTCGAGCTCCGCGCGGTGCGCATCACGGTATGCGAGCGATCCGCCGAGACCAAGCTCCTCGTTCGTCCACAGCACTACGCGAATCGTCCGCTTGGGTCGGATGCCTGACGACTTGATGATGCGAAGTGCTTCCCAAGCAGCGACGCTTCCAGCTGCATCATCGACAGCGCCCTGTCCCGCGTCCCACGAATCGATGTGACCACCCATGACGATGATCTCGTCCGGGCGCTCCGACCCGCGAACTTCGGCGATGACGTTCCTCGAGCGCGCGGGTGGAAGGGTACGCGCGCCCATGGTGAGGTTCACCACGACCTGCTCGCCTCGTCGCTGCATCCGATGCATCATCTCCGCGTCCTCGGCGCTGACGGCAGCTCCCGGTATGCGCGGCACCCGGCGAACCGTGTCCGCATAGGAGAGCCCCCCCGTGTGCGGCGAGCGCGACGTCGTCGGTCCCGCCGACCGCACCAGAACGCCGACGGCTCCGACGGACGCGGCGGAGTCGACACCGTACGCACGATACTGAACGGCCTGCCCGTATGCCCAGAACGGATGCAGCGTCGTGTCGTACGGAAAATTGAACAGAACGATCTTCCCCTTCGCCTCGGCCGCGCGCGATCGAAGTTCGGCGAAATCGCGAACCACGAGCACCGGCGCTGTGAGTCCCGCTGCCGCGGTGCCCACACTTCGCCCCAGGCCCTTCATTGGGAGAGCTTCTCGACGCGGCGAGAGTAGCGTGAGCGATTCGCGGCCGCGGACCCAGTGCGTCACCGTCACCGGCTCGGTGCGCACGTTGTCCAGTCCATCCTTTCGCATCTCGCCAACGATCCAGTCGATCGCCTGCTCGAGTGCCCTCGAGCCACTGGGGCGGCTGCCGAATCGGTCGACGAGCAGCGCCGTGCGCTCCCACGCCGCACTGTCGCGAAGAGCGATCGCCATGACGCGATCGGCGTCGGCGCGGTGCGGCTCGACGTCGAGCTGCGCTCCGACGGCCGCTGGAAGCGCGAGGCAGACAACGAGCGAGGAACGGAGCGTCACGCGCACGACCTCAGCAACTGGGCACCTACGCGCAACGGACTTCATGGTGTAGCGGCCGACTTCGACCAATCGGTCATTCCGGAGTGCGCCGATGCTGCCCGGCGAATGCGAAGCCCACGCCGCTCCACTTCGGCGCGCAGATCCGGAGCGATGTCACCTTCTGCCGTATCCGCGATGTAGAGGATGCCGTGCTGCGGTAGCACACCCATGACATGCGTCGCCGCCTCCGACAGCGCTATCGGATAAAGTCGCAGCTCTGTCGCAGTGCCACGACCCAAGACCAGACTGTCGGAAACCGCGACCACTCGTGATGCGCGAGCAGCACGAGGCGTTCGCTGCGATGCGAGCGCTGCCATTCGCCGAATCCAGCCCAGGTTGTCCGGGTGCGTCGCCACATCGATGCCGCGCGCGAATGCGAGCGGAATGCCCGCCATGTGATCGGCGTGATGATGACTGCTGACGAGCATCCGTACCGGCGACTGAGGGAACCGGCGCGCCAACGTATCGATCATGGCGCGAAGGCGGTCCTGAGTTTCCGCGGCCTCGAGCAGGATGATCGAATCTCGCTGAATCACGGCCAGCGCATTGTAGTCGGCACCGGAGCTGAGATAGTGGACGCCGGGCGCCAGCTCCTCGACACGCACGTCGATCGGCCGCTTCGCGAACGTCTCACTCCGAAGGGAATCGGGCACGGCGAACACCGAGTCGTTAGGCAAGCTGGCTTCGATGCGCGAATAGGCGGTGACGCTTTCGAGCCGGCCGTCGCGAAACTGGTGGACGACGTAGGGAAGCAGCGCGCGGCCGCGCGCCGTTTCGACCGGCGTGAACGATCCGTAGCGCGACAGCACCCGTTGTGCGCCGAACATGGGCCCTTCTTCGACGCGCTCGACTTCCATCGGCCAGCCCCACGCCGAGTCGAGCCTGACAATGAATTCGCCGGTCTCGGCGGTAGAGCAGGTGACGGAGCGCAGCCGGCGACCGCTTGTCTCCCGCGTGATTGTCGGACCGGTGCGGCACCGTGCCCGGCTGGCGGTGAGGAGCAGGCGAGCGGGCGTGAGGTGGAGCTCGCGGCGGCGTTGGGCCAATGTGTCCGTCGTATACGGTAACGTGTAAGTGAAAATGCGCTCGAAGCCGCCATCCGGTGTGGCGACGATGCGAACCTGCTGCGTGTCGCCGGCGATGGTGAACCGCTTCCCCCTGATCGCCACGCGCTCTCCTCGGAAGTCACGCGCTTCGGTGCCGGCGATCTGAAGCAAGGTTCCGGGAGCGCCAGGCCACTGGCCGCCGCCCAGGTTGAAGCGGCTGAGCCACATCGTCGACGTAGTTCCATCGATCGCGCGCAACGCGCCCTCTCCGCCAACCGCGGTGATGGCGCGACGAATCAGCGCCGTTGCATTTCCTGATTGGGAGGCGGCCTGCGCGACCGCACTGCGTGTCGCGCCGGCCAGCAGCAGCATTGAAGCCGTCACTTCAGCGATACGTCGGAATCTCACTTGCGCTCCTTTCGTCGGCGGACTTGCAGACCTTGCGTTAAGCGCGGTGCGACTGACGAGAGGATGACCGTCAGAGATCGGTCAAAGCGCATGGAGATCGGCTCGCGATAGGACGCGCCTGCTACCTTAGCGCTGTTCGTTTGCCTCTCCTCACGCGGCCTGGACGGCTCATGAGAATCGCTGCGCCCGCACTCGCGCTCGCGCTGATTGCCTGTAGGTCTGCGCCGGTCGCCCCGCCCGTCGCCGATCTAGCGATAACGAACGCCACCGTCATCGATGGCACGTCCGATACGCCACGCCGCGACGTGACGCTGCTCGTGAATCGCGGACGCATCGTACGCATGGAGCGCTCCGATCGCGTGTCGGTTCCGCCGGCGGCGCGGGTCATCAATGCGCGGAACCGCTATGTGATTCCGGGCTTGTGCGACGTGCACTCGCATCTCTGGCATGGCGAGCCGATGCTGGCGCTCTTCCTCGCGCACGGCGTCACCTGCGTCCGTGACATGGGGACGCCATTGATGGAAATCGCCCGTCTCCGCGCGGGGGTGAACGGGGGACGCTTTCCCGGACCTCGCATCCTTGCCGCTGCGGGTCCCTGGCTCAACGCAACGGTATGGCAAGGACGAACCGAGCTGGTGAGAGTCGTGGCCAGCGACGGAGACGCGACGAAAGCCGTCACGACAGCCAAGACCGAGCGCGCCGATTTCGTGAAAGTGCTCAACGATCTTCCACGAGCGGCGTTCGTCGCCGCCGCTACGGAAGCTCGGCGACAGAAGCTACCGCTTGCCGGCCACCTGCCGAACTCGCTCGACGCCGCTGAAGCGATCGACCTCGGCCTCAACAGTATCGAGCATCTCTTTCTCTATCGATTGGCGTTCTCCAGCCGCGAAGCGGAGCTGCGCCCAAAGCTGTTGGCCGCGCTTGCCGCCGGTGACGCTGCCACGCTCGGCCGATTGAACGGCGAGGCACTCGCTTCGTATAGCGCCGAAAAGGAGCGGTCGGTGCTGAGAACGCTCGCCGATCGGGGTGTGTATGTCACTCCCACACTGGTGGCGCATCAGTGGGTGAGCGTGCTCGGCGATTCCGCGTTCGCGTCCGACCCCCGCCTCGCGTTCGTTCCCGATTCCGTGCGAGCCGCGTGGGCCGTGCAGCGGCCCGCGGCGCCGGCGCGAAGCGAGGAGGCTCGTAACGCCGCGTTGGCTACCTACAAGCAGCAAGAAGCACTGGTGCTATCGATGCAGCGCGCGGGAATCCGGATCATGACCGGCACCGACGCCGGGGATGCGTACCGCTACGCTGGCAGCAGCTTGCACGATGAGATGCGTCTACTGGTGCGAGCGGGACTCACACCGCTCCAGGCCATTCGTGCG
>DATFBY010000129.1:0-13885 GCA_035253585.1 Gemmatimonadaceae bacterium
TGGGCAGCGTCCGAATGGAGATGCTGGTTCTGAGCTGACGGCCAAATTCCCCGATCAGGGAGCCATCGCGCGCGTACACGAGGGATGACTGTGCCGGGGTGATGATTCGCCAGGGCTCGACGTTGTCGGAGTCCTGTGCGAGGACCTGGCGTGGTACGACGATCGCGCCGCTCAGCGCCAGGACGACGCCAAGGCGACGGAAACCTTGAAACAACTTTGAGCTCCGATATGGGTGACGGTTCTACACCGTAGACGAGCTATTTGTATTAGAACCACAAACGGCGGCATCCGGCATCCGGCATGAGGCATCCGGGTCTTCGCGGATAGTCCTGGTCGCCGAGACCCCCATGCCGGATGCCGGATGCCGGATGCCGCCGTTCGTAGTTATACCGTCTAATGCCTAAACCCCCATTTGTGCTAAATTTCGTTTTATGCCCCCGGTAATTAAACTCGCCCTGGCGCAGTTCAAGCCTCGAAAGGGTGAGTACTTCCCCAACTTGGCGCGGATTGGGGAGATCCTGGCGCAGGCCTCGCGGCTGGAGCCGCGACCCGACGTCGTTCACTTCGCGGAGACGGCACTTACCGGATATTTCGTCGAGGGCGGCGTGCGCGACCTGGCGGTGACGGCTGGGACGCTGGCAAGGGACCTCGGCGATGCCTATCGAGGCGCCGCTCCGGAGAACGAACGCCAGCCGATCGACGTCGTGATGGGCTTCTACGAGATCTGGGAAAACACGCTCTTCAACAGCGCGATGTACGTGACCGTCGGGCCTGAAGAGCCGCAGATCTGGCACGTCCACCGTAAGAATTTTCTTCCTACCTACGGTCTATTCGACGAAGAGCGCTTCGTCGAGCGTGGTCACGAAGTACGCGCGTTCGACGCACCGTGGGGCCGCGCGGCGATGCTCGTGTGCGAGGATGCCTGGCACTCGATCTCGGGAACGCTGGTCGCCCTCGATGGCGCGGAAGTCGTCTTCGTCTCGTCCGCCGCGCCGGCGCGCGGCGCGTGGCCCCGACAGGATGACGTACCAGGTCCCGCTAGTCAGGCACGCTGGGAGCGTCTCATCCGCGACATGGCGGAGGAGCACGGCGTCTTCGTGAGCTTCGCCAACCTCACGGGGAACGAAGGCGGCAAGATGTTTCCAGGCGGCTCGATGGTCGCCGGCCCCAAGGGAGAAATTCGTGCGCGCGCTCCCGTGTGGCAGGAAGCACTACTGCCGGCGGCGATCGATCTCGCGGATCTCACGCGTGTGCGTGCCGACATGCCGCTGCTCGCCGACCTTCGCACCGCGCTCCCGCACCTGCGACGCGCACTGGAGGAGATCGACCAGCAGTTGCCGTCGCTGGCCCACTACGATTCGCCTGACGAGGACCGTGGCGAGCCCGTCTTGGCGCCGCGTGATGAAGATGGCCGCGGCCCGCTCTGCGTCGTGCGTCCCGAGCGTGAGGCCGAGAGCGAAGGTCCACCGCCACTCGAGATCGATCCCGCGCTCGTCGAGCGGTGGCTGGTCACTTTCCTGCGCGACGAAGTCGAGCAGCGCGGCTTCCGCCGCGGTATCGTTGCGATCTCGGGCGGCGTCGACTCGGCGGTGACTGCGTTTCTCGCCGCAAAGGCGCTCGGTCCGGAGAACGTGGTCGGCCTGCGTCTGCCTTACAAGACATCGAGCCCCGAGAGTCTCGATCACGCGCAGCTGGTGATCGACCAGTTAGGCATCGAGTCCCGCACCGTCGAGATCTCCGCCGCGGTCGATGCATATCTCGCCAACGAGCCCGACGCGAGCCCGACGCGCCGAGGGAACGTGATGGCGCGGATGCGGATGATCACGTTGTTCGACCTGTCGGTGCGCTACGAAGCGATTCCACTCGGCACTGGCAACAAGACCGAACGTCTATTCGGCTACTTCACCTGGCATGCCGACGACACGCCCCCGCTCAACCCCCTCGGCGATCTCTACAAAACCCAGGTGTGGACGCTGGCGAGGCACCTCGGTGTGCCGACGGTGATCGTCGAGAAGCCCGCGTCGGCTGACCTGATCAAAGGTCAGACCGATGAAGGAGACTTCGGGATCAGCTATCCGAAAGCCGATGTGATCCTGAACTGGTTGTTGAGCGGCTATTCACCGGAGGAGATCGTCGCCCGCGGCTTCGAGGCGTCCGAAGTTCAGCTGGTTCGGAAGCGCCTCGAGAGCACGCACTGGAAGCGACGGTTGCCGACAGTCGCCATGCTCAGCCCGACGGCGATCGGCGAGTCGTACCTGAGGCCGGTCGACTACTGACCAGATAGTTGCGTGATCACCTGGATCACGCCAAGCGGATAGCCCGTGCCAAACAGGGTCGTGGCGTCTGGCCCGCTGAGGAAGCGGATCTCCTTGACGAGTTCGGGCTTGATGTTGCGCAGCAGCTCCGGATCGTCACCCAGCGTCTGCATGTCCATGAAGATGCTCGGGCGCTTCGGCGCGTCGCCGCTAGCGGCGCCAGCCACGGATAGTTCGGTGCGCACCCTGAACCAGTCGCGACGAAGCTTCTGAACGACGTCATAGGCTGACGTCGCGCCTTCGGCTACTGCTTTCTCCACCAGCTCGCGCGTTATCAGGTTGCGTGATGCCCTCGGCTTCTTGGCTTTTTTCTCGTCCTGCGCCGGGGCCTGCGCCTCCGCTGGGGCCGCTTCCTGTGCCCCGGCCGGCGCGACGATGACGAACGTTGCGGCAAAGGCGAGCGCACTCAATGGACGACGCATGACCTACCTCGGCTGGGGTGTGCTGGGCGCCCAACCTACGATTCGGCGTCGCGGTGCGCCAGCACTACGCGTCGACCGGACGCGGCCAACCGCCCGGCCTCGTCAGGCCGGGCGGTTTCCATCACAGTTGCGACTGGAGGTTACGCCGCGATCGGTGCGGCCGCCGCGGCGGCGAGCGCGAGGCTCACCGCTCGACGCGCCGAGCGCTTGAGTGCGCGGTGCACCACCCGCGCATACGAGAGGAAGTTCAGACCAGCCGAGGGATGGCTGTAGAAGAATTCGTGGGGAAGCATGTCCCCTTTGAGCCGATTACAGGGTCCACAGGCAACCACGAGGTTCCCCGGAGCATGCGCCCCGCCGTGGGCGAGTGGGTACACATGGTCGATCGTCGCGATCGAGAGATCTAGGCAGTCGCCGCAGTACACGCAGCGGCGGCAGCAGTCGCGCATCATCGCGCGTTTGACCGCCCGCTTCTCCGTAGCGCGGAAAACGTGGCGGCGCTTGCGGGACATCCCGCGTGCTCGAGGGAGGGAAACTCGGTGAAGGCGTTGCCGGAACATTGCACCTCGCCAACACAAAAGAGCGACGCCCAGCATCGGGTATCTCCCGGGCTGGGCGTCGCAGGTCAACGAATGTAGGCACGAATCGGCACTCGCGGATCGCGTTCTTTCCGCCGGTCGGTCTGGCTCTAGCTCGACTGGGAAATGCTCGATCATGTGCCCTCGTTCAAAGTGACGCCTCTACTGCGATGTGCGTCACACCAATGCAGCGTGCGTGCCAAATACGCAAGATCTTGTGGCGTAGGACGTTCCACCGAATATTGATGATCCCTCCAGTGTCCTCGACGACCGCCGCTCCGGCGCGACCGTCGCTCGACTCAGTCAAAGTACCGGGCATTGGTAGCGCCAAACCCTTTGCGCTGCCGGCGCCACCCGACCCATCGCGGCCGCGCTTCGCTGGCGCGACCGATGAGACGGTCCGCCGGGCGGTCCTCGTCGTCGCCGTCATGGCGGTGGCCATCGGTATCGCCATGCACCAGTACGTGCGCCCCTTCCCCTGGCTTGGCGCGCTACTGCTCCTGGTCGTCGCAGCCGCCACCCGCCTGTTCGGCGTCCCCCTCCCGGGGAAGGGCTTTGCTAGCTTCGCCGTAGGCGCCGCCATCGCGGCGCTGGTCGCCCTCGACTGGGCCGCTGGGGCGCTCGTCGGGGGCGTCGGGCTCCTCATTGGCGACGCGGTATTCCGCCGTCTTCCGCTTCGCAACGCTGTCGGCAATGCCGGGCACTTCATGACGGCCTGCTCGGCGGGCGGCATCGTCTACACGTACTGCGGCGGCGGAATTGGTACGGCGGCCTTTGCATCGTGGAATCTGTGGCGCCTCGGGGTGCTGCTCATCGTCTTCTTCGTGACGGTGAACGTCACTTTTTACCTGCAGCTCAAGCTGTCTCCGGCTGTCGCATGGGTCGACGCGCGACTTACCGCGCGATGGGAGCTCACCGTCGCCGTGCTGGCGACGTTGCTGGCGCTCGGCGCGCTCAAGGTCGCATACGGGACGCACACGCTCCAGGCGCAGGCCGGACTCGCTGTCATTCTCCTGGCGCTCACCTTTCTGGCGCACTGGCTCGTTAGGCAGGGATCAGTCGGCGAGAGTCTGCAGCTGGTACAGCGGATGAGCAGCTTGATCAGCGCGCGGCCCGAGCTGATGGCGGCGATGAGCGACATTCAGCATCTGACGCGCGCGCTGGTGCCGTGGGAGGAGATGGGAATTGGCGCGTACGATCCGCACACGCACGAGTTCATCGTGCTGTTCGATACGTCGCCAACGGTAGCGCGCGGCTCACGTTTCTCCGCGTTAGGCGGTATGGCCGGTCTGGCGCTCGACCGCGGCCACGCGGTGACCGACCTGGGGCTTCCTCGTGACGTGCGTCTGACGCAGGCCGGGCCGGGCTCGCAAGTAGTCGTTCCGCTCACCTATGGCGATCGCGTGGTCGGGATGTGGAACATCCGGCATTCGCGAAAGGAGATGTATCGCCAGCACGATGCCGCGTTGCTCGAGCATCTCGCGCCTCAGCTCGCTCTCTCGCTGTCGCTCGACGCGCTCATCCAGCCGGTGCTCGATGCATCCGAGCGGATGGCGATGCACGTCGAGTCGATCACCGCCACCGCGCAGCAGTTGCACGCCAACGCCGAGGAAGGCACGGGCACGGTGAAGCGGATGACGGAGACGGTCCGCATGCTTTCCGACACGCTCTCGGTGGTGGCCGAAGAGGCACGCGCGGCGAAGATCGTCGCCGGCAAGACAGTGGAAGAGGGGCATGCGACGAGCGACAGCGGACAGCAGGTGCTGAACGATGCGCGTACCGTCCGCACCGCCACCGAGACGGCGGCGAGCCAGCTGACCGCCGCGGCGGCGATCGTCGACGAAGGCGCGCACGAAGTCTCGCGTCTGCAGGACATCTCCGGCGCCGTCCAGCGGTTCGGTCAGACGATCACGGAGTTGGCGGACCAGACTGGGTTACTGGCGTTGAACGCGGCGGTCGAGGCAGCGCGCGCGGGCGCTCACGGGCGCGGATTCGCCGTGGTAGCGCAGGAGATTCGCGCGCTGGCTGATCGCAGCGCGTCGGAAGCGGATGGAATGGACCGCGCCGTGCGCGACATCCGCGCGACGTTGGAGCGCGCCGTCGGTCTCATGAACCGGACACGCACCGAAGTGTTGTCGGTCGCCGAGTCGAGCCGCGGTTGGGTCGACGAGCTCGAGCGAATTGTTGCCGCGGCCGAAGCGACGGCTGCGGCGGGACAGCGCATCGTCGATGTGGCGCGCCGCACCTCCGATCGCTCGACATTCATGGCGAACACGCTGGCCGATGCGCGTGAGGACGTCATGCGTGCGGTCGCTGAGACTGACGTGGTGGCCGGGGCGAGCGCCGAGCAAGAGACCGCGATTCAGTCGCTCAACGACGCGGCGACTCAGCTGAGCACGATGGCCCAGCAGCTGGCACGGGCGGTAGCAGCGGTGAGAGAAAGCGCTCGGTAGCACATCGCAAATGTGCGAAAGCCATCGCGGATATGCGTCCGCGATGGCTTCGCACATTGCCTTTCTCTAGCTTGCCCGTTTGCGAGCGGGATCTCTCAGCGCCGAGATGATGCGGACGGCCATTGCGTCCAGCACCGTCCGATCGGGCATTGATGATCCGTCGAACGGCAGCGGCACGTCGAATCCATCTCCTGCCCGGCGCGGGATCAAGTGGATGTGGAAGTGATAGACGTCCTGCCCCGCCGACGCTCCGCTCGAGACGATGAGATTCATTCCGTCACACCCCGACATCCGGCGCACCACCGGACTTAGCTGCATAGCAACCTCGAAGAGGTGCATCGCCACGTTGTGGGGGAGATCCACAAACGATTCGTAGTGGTCGCGCGGCACCACCAGCGTGTGCCCGAGATTCACGGGCTGAATGTCCATGAACGCCAGCGCGGACGCATCCTCGTAGCACATCGAGACTTCTGCGCCGCCGTGGACGATGTCGCAGAAGATGCAGTGGGAGTGGGCGCTGGACATGTGGAGCTCCGAGGCGGTGGAGTTGGGATAGTATGGAAGGGATGTGCCAGCGAATCGAGATTCGAGATTCGAGCTTCGAGATTCGCGATTGGCCACGCCGAATTCCGGCACTTAGGGTGCGCCTTCTAATCTCCAATCTCGAATCTCGAATCTCGCGACCTCCCACCTCCCTCCATCCTTCTCCGTAACTATCTTTTCACCCATGGCTATCCAGACTCGAGCCGAGAAAAAGGGCGCCGCGGGACTCGGCCGCGAGGCGCTGTTGGGGGCGTACAGAACCATGCTCCTGTCGCGGCGGATCGACGACAAGGAGATCCAGCTCAAGCGGCAGAACAAGATCTTCTTCCAGATCTCGGGCGCCGGCCACGAGGCAATTCTGACGGCGGCCGGAATGGTGCTCAAAGCGGGGTACGATTGGTTCTACCCGTACTACCGCGACCGCGCGCTGTGTCTGCAGCTCGGAATGACCGCCGCCGAGATGCTGTACGAAGCCGTCGGCGCTGCGGTCGATCCGAACTCCGGCGGGCGCCAGATGCCCAGCCATTGGGGACACAAGAAGCTCAACATCGTCTCGTCGTCCTCGCCCACCGGCACGCAGTTCCTCCAGGCGGTCGGCAGCGCTGAGGCGAGCCATCGCGCGCAGCAGCTCGGTCTCCAGGACGGATTTCACGCCGATGAAGTCGTTTACGTCTCGACCGGGGACGGCACCACCAGCGAAGGTGAATTCTGGGAGTCGCTGAATACTGCCTGCAACCTCAAGCTCCCCGTCGTCTACGTCGTCGAGGACAACGGCTACGCGATCTCGGTTCCGGTCGAGGTGAACACGGCCGGTGGCTCGATCTCCCGGCTCGTCTCGTCCTTTCCCTCGCTGTTCGTACAGGAAGTCGACGGCTGCGATCTGCTCGCCAGCTACGAGGCGATGACGAAAGCAGTGGAATACGCGCGCGCGCGCAAAGGACCGGCGTTCGTGCACGCGCACGTCATCCGTCCGTATTCGCATTCGCTCTCCGACGACGAGACGATGTACCGTCCGCCTTCGGAGCGAGAGGCTGATGCGGCACGTGATCCCGTGACGCAGTTCCCGAAGTGGCTGGTCGACCAGGGCCACGCTACCGAGGACGAGATCGCGCGCATCCAGCAGGAGATCGACGCCGAGGTGTTGGCGGCGACCGACGACGCTCTCGCACAGCCGCAGCCAGCGGCTGACACAGTGTACTTCGGCGTTTACTCCTCGGACGTCGACCCGACCAGCGAGCAGTTCGATACCGAGGACGACCCGCAGTTCACGGGCGATCCCACGACGATGGTGGATCTGCTCAACGCCGCCATGCGAGATGAGATGCGGCGCGATCCGCGCATCCTCGTCTTCGGCGAAGACGTCGCCGATGTCTCGCGCGAGCAGTACATGGGTCAGGTGAAGGGGAAAGGTGGCGTCTTCAAGGTCACGTGGGGGCTGCAGAAAGAATTCGGCGGCGTTCGCGTCTACAACTCGCCGCTGGCCGAGGCGAACATCGTCGGCAGGGCGATCGGCCTGGCGGTGCGTGGCTTCAAGCCCGTGGTCGAGATTCAGTTCTTCGACTACATCTGGCCGGCGTACATGCAGCTGCGCAACGAGCTCGCCACCATGCGCTGGCGCTCGAACAATGACTTTTCGGCGCCGGTCGTAGTGCGCACGACGTACGGCGGCTACATCCGCGGCGCGATCTATCACTCGCAGACCGGCGCATCGCTCTTCACGCACTGCCCAGGGTTGCGCGTCGTGTGTCCGAGCACAGCGCTGGATGCCAACGGTCTCCTGCGCACCGCGATCCGTTGCGACGATCCCGTGATCTTCCTCGAGCACAAGCATCTCTACCGCCAGACCTACAACAAGTCGCCGAATCCCGGGCCGAACTTCATGATCCCGTTCGGGAAGGCGCGCGTCGTGCGCGAAGGGAGCGACATCACGGTCGTGACGTACGGCGCCACAGTGCAGCGCGCGCTCACCGCGGCCAATCAGGTGGCGGACGCTGGTGTTTCGGTCGAGATCATCGATCTTCGTTCGCTGTCGCCGTGGGATCGGGAAGCGGTGTTCGCGTCCGTCAAGAAGACCAACCGTGTGATCGTGGCCTACGAAGACTCGAAGGCATGGGGGTTCGGCGCCGAGATCGCGGCCGCGATCGCCGACGGGTGCTTCGCGTGGCTCGATGCGCCGGTGATGCGCATCGCCTCGACCGACACCTTCGTCGGCTACGCGCCGCAGCTGGAGGACGCCATCCTCCCGCAGGTGGACGATTTCAAGCGCGCATACGAGGAGCTTTCGCGCTTCTAGCTCGCCTAACGAGAAACGGAACTCGGCCCTCGGCGCTCGGCATTCGGCTCGTGGCGATCGAGTTCTACGTCGCCAACGCGCCGAGGCCGAGTACCGAGGGCCGATTCCTGCATCTATGACTGCACCGTCCGAACTGAACCTCTCCCCTCCCTCGTCCCGACGGCTTTCGGCTCGAAGGTGGTGACGACTCGTCGTCTCACGAGCTTGGATGCTTCGAGCACGCGGATGGTTTACTCGGCGGCAATGTCGATCGATTCAATGCGGAGTGTATTCGTGTTCCGTCGCACGTTGACCTGCGCGATGGGGATCATCGCAACCTTGGCGCTGAGCGATGTCGAGGCCCAGTCCAAGGTCAACGGTGCCGCGCCGTATTTCCCGCCGCGTGGAGCCGGAAGCGCGTGGGAGCGCCGCCGTCCTGCGGACGTCGAGATGGATTCGGCAGCGGTGCAGCAGGCAGTTGCATTCGCCATCGCCAACGAGAACGCAATGCCGCGCGACCTCCGTCGTGCGCTCGAGGCACGAACGGCGACGGAGCCTAGTCCCGGATTGCTCGGCCCATTCCGCGACCGCGGTGGTCCCGCCGGCCTGATCATTCGTCACGGATACATCGTCGCGTCGTGGGGCGATGTCGATCGAGTCGACATGACGTTCAGCGTGGCAAAAAGCTATCTGGCCACGGTTGCCGGCTTGGCCCTCGACGCTGGCCTCATTCGCAACGTTCACGACCGCGTGCGCGACTACGTGAACGACGGTGGGTTCGAGGGACGCAACGCGCCGATCACCTGGCATCATCTGCTCACGCAGACGAGCGAATGGGAAGGCACGCTCTGGGACAAGCCCGACGTCGCGGACCGACGCGAAGGCCGCGACCGTACGTTGCGCGAGCCGGGTACGTTTTGGGAATACAACGACGTTCGCGTGAACCGGACCGCGCTCGCACTATTGCGCGTGTGGAAGCGTCCGCTGCCGGAGGTGCTGAAGGAGCGGATCATGGATCCCATTGGCGCAACGTCGACCTGGGAGTGGCACGGCTACCGAAACTCGTACGTCGAGACCGACGGCAAGCGCATGCAGTCGGTGAGTGGCGGCGGCCACTGGGGGGGCGGCGTGTGGGCGAGCACCTACGATCACGCGCGCTTCGGACTGCTGATGCTGCGCCGCGGGAAGTGGGCGGGACGCCAACTTCTGTCGGAGAAGTGGATCGACATGGCCAGTGCGCCTACACCGATCAAGCCGATGTACGGCTACATGTGGTGGGTGAATCAGAACGGCGCTCGCTATCCCGCCGCCAGCTCCGCGAGCTATTTCGCGTTAGGCAGCGGTGGTAACGTGATCTGGATCGACCCCGAGCACGATCTGGTGGTGGTGACGCGTTGGTTGGCGGAGCAGAAGATCAATGAGTTCATGGCGAAAGTGATGGAGAGTGTAGCCGAAAGGGAGTAGGGATTAGGGATTGGGATTGGAAAGAAGGCCGGCGATCATCGCCGGCCTTCCTCATTCGCCTAATGCCCAATCCCTAATCCCTATGAGCTACGGTTTTCCAAAGATCTTACCGAGCTTCTTCTTCGCCGTCTGCTTCGCACCTTCCTTCGCCGCTTCCTGCGCGCCCTGCTTGGCAGCGTCGGTCACGCCGGTGGGTTGGACACTGTCACCCTGGGCTTGCGCTTGCTGCGCGGCGTCCATCGCTTGCTTGAGCGAGTCGGCCTGCTCCTGCGTCAGCGATGGGCCCTGGATCTTCGCGTACGTCGTCGGAATCTCGAAGGCGGTGGCCGGTACATCGCCGCGCTTGATGTCCGTGAACTCGATCGTCGTCACCGAGGCCTGCTGCTTCCCCTTGCCGTCGGTCGAGACGGAGCGCGACTGAATTTTCACCGGGACGCTCTTCGGCAGCTTCGCCATCGCCGCGTTGAGCTTCTGATCGAAATCGGGGTTGTTCACCAGGCCGGCCAGCCCGGTCGCGTTCCCAAACGGATTCGCCACCAGCTTGAGCGACGGCGCATACCAGTAGATCGCCGTGTCGGCCACCGAGGCGGTCTGCTTGATCCCGATGATCGACATCTTCGTCGTGTAGTTCGACACCAGCCGATACTTCTGCGTCGAATACCCTTCGATCGTCTCACCGGCGCCCAGCGGCTGCGCATCGATGTTCACATCGCTGATCTCGATCTTCATGATCGGACCGAGCGCGCCGAGCATGCGCATCATCCCCGCCAGATCCATCTCGTAGTACTGCTTGTTCTGCGGATCGACGATGGTCATGGTCTTTCCGCCTTCGGTGAAGAGCATGTACGAGCCCTTGCCGAACTGATCCTTCTGCGCGGCCTGCGCCCCCTTCGCCTCGAGGATCTCGAAACGCGCGCTGTTCCCGGCCACCTGTCCCTTCCCCACCATGCTGTTCATGTCCTTCGTCTTGCCATCCGGCTGAACCTGCTGGGTGGACATCTTGAAGGTGTACGTGAGGCCAGGCGCCACCGGCGCGAGCGTGCTTTCGTTCGGCACGAGCATGAGGGCTGGCACGGCAGCGAGTGCCGCAACCCGGCGCCGCGCTTGGGATTTGAGGGCGAGCACAACAACCTCCTAGGTGGGAAATGACGACGCGGCGCTCGCTCCAGAGGGGCGCCGGGCCCTTCAACGTACATACGTTTACACGGCTTTCAAGAGCGTCCTCTCCGCCATTGAACAGCCCGATCTTGCGAATGGATGACCGATCGCCGCAGGCTTCCGCCGCAATGAAAGTGGTTCTTCAGTCCGGAAGCCGCGTCTTCGGCGGAAACGAAAAATGGCTGGTAACGCTCGGCCGCGGTCTCTCCGGGCGAGGCCATGACATAACTATCTCCTCCCCTGCAGGAGAGCTGCGCGCTCGCGCGTCGACCGCGGGAATCGCGACCACGCCGCATCGCCCCCGAGCTTACGAGCCATTCAGTCTCCTCGACTTCGCGACGTGGCTCCGCCTCCGGCGCGTCGACGCTCTCCTCCTTTCGCGCTGGAGCGACAAGCTCCCGGCTGCACTTGGCGGCCGGCTGGGTGGAGTCGATCGGGTGGTGCTTCGCCTTGGAATCGCGCGCGCACTGACACTGGGCCGACTCGGCGCGTCGGCGTTCCGAGGACTGATCGACGACATCATCGTGAACTCGGGCCACATCAAGGACCTGTTGGCGCAGACTGCACCATGGTTCCCGCCCGAGCGCGTCCACGTAGTGCTGAATGCCGTCGAGGCGCCGCGTGTCGATGCCGCCCGACGTGAGCTGCTCCGCGCCGAGATGGGCGCGGACGCCGAGTCAGTGCTGGTGATTGGCGCCGGACATGTCGCGCCGCGGAAAGGCTTCGATCTCCTGCTACGCGCGTTCGCGCACGCGCGGCCACCCGCAACGACGCTGGCAATCGTCGGCGACGGACCGCAGCTCGCTGAGCTGCGCCAGCTGGCTTCATCGCTCGGCGTCAGCGGCCGCGTTCGATTCGTCGGAAAGCGTGACGACGCCGCGACGCTGATCGCGGCCGCGGACCTGTTCGTACTCAGCAGCCGGAACGAGGGGATGGCCAACGTGTTGCTGGAGGCGATGGCGGCGGGCGTCCCCGTCATCAGTACTGATGTCAGCGGCGCTCGGGAATCGATCGGCGAGCGGCACGGTCGTGGAATGGCGGGGTGGATCGTGCCGCCTGACGACGTCGACGCGCTGTCGGGTGCGCTGGCGACGGTGATACCGGCCGCTCGCGCTCGCGCCGACAACGTGGTGCAGCGCGTGGACGAGGCACGGTGGCGCGCCCGGCACTGGTTCGGTGTGGACCGCATGCTCGACGATGTCGAGCGGATTTTCCGGCCGGGAAAGCCTAACGATTAGAGGATTTCATGGATCTGGATGCCAAGAAGAAAGTATTGCGAAGCATCGTCTACGGTCTGTATGCGCTAGGCGTGCGGCGCGGCGACGAAGATCACGCGATGACGGTGAATTGGCTGACACAGGTGTCGTTCGAGCCGGCTATGATCGCGGTGGCCGTCGAGAAGGAATCACATTCGCTCGAGCTACTGCGCGCGACGAAGACTTTTGCCATCAGCATTCTTCCGAGCGGCGCCCGTCAGCTGGCGGGGAGGCTGGGGAAATCATCGGCGACGACGCCGCACAAACTCGAGGGAGTTTCGTATCACGCGGGTCCCACAACGGGCGCGCCAATCATCGATGAAGCGACGGGATGGCTCGAGTGCCGGATCACGGCCGAGCAGGCGAGCGGCGATCACGTGCTGATGATCGCCGAGGTGGTGGAGGCGGGAACCGTGCGTGAGGCGGAAACGCTCACGCTGAAGGAGACGGGATTTCGATATGCGGGATGAAGCTCGGGACTCGGCCCTCGGCACTCGGCCCTCGGCGTTTTGGCGAGGTAGACTCGATCGCCCACGACCCGGGGGCCGAGGGCCGAGGGCCGAGGGCCGAGGGCCGAGAGCCGCGTCCCGAGTCCCGCCATCTACCGCCGCTCCATCGCATCCCTGATGTCGAGTAGGATCTCGAAGTAGAGCTGCTCGCGGCGGTAGGCGAAATCGAGCGAGGTCATCTGCGTCTGGTCGTCGGTGGCTTTCGCTCGCTCGAAAGCTTCGCGGTACATGTCGTCGAGATTGGCGAGGATGCGTTCGCGAGAGCGGGACATTTTTCGGATCTCGTCCAGAGCCTTGGGGGTGAGACGTGGGGGCACGTCCTCGGCGACGCCGTGGGGGCGCTCGGAGCGATCGGCCGGCTCCAGGAGATAGCGCTTCGCCGCGCCGAACATCAGGCGGCGCGGGTTCAGCGGATCAGGCACAGGATCGGCCACGACGGGAGCGCGGAGACCGGGGAGTACGGGGAGTGTGGGCGGAGCGATCGGCGCGAGAGCGCATCTTCGCGCGCGACGAGTATCAGTGCGTGTATTGTGGTCAGTCGTTCGACGTCGAAACGCTGACCCTCGATCATGTGCAGCCCCGCGTGCGCGGCGGAGACCGCTCGGCTGGCAACATAGTTACGGCCTGTATTCCCTGCAACGTACGAAAAGGGCACACATCGCTCGCGCGCTTTCTGGCCGGCGATCCGGCTGCGCGCCGGAATTTTTTTCGCCTGGCGAGACACGTATGGAAGCGACATCTCCGGGCCGTTCAAGCGGAATTGCGAGAGAAAGGCCGATAGAACAAGGAAAAGCGGCATGCGGCATCCGGCATGGGGCATCCGGGTCTTGGTGGAGAGTGCTGATCGCCGAGACCCGCATGCCGGATGCCGGATGCCTCATGCCGCTTTTCTGCTGTCCTTAGCGGAACTCTCGC
>DATFBY010000130.1:0-11375 GCA_035253585.1 Gemmatimonadaceae bacterium
GCCCCCTCGGCTCCCGCCTCCCGCGCCACCGGAATCGCCGCCCGCGACAGCGCCATGTAGACGGCCAGCGCGTCGGGGTCGGCGGCCAGCGCGGATAGATGTCGTCGGACGGTCTCAACATCGCCGCGCACGATCGGACCGGTGATCGCGTCGGCGGGCGTGCGGCCGCGGAGATTCTCGGCGGCGGCATGAAAGAGCGGACGGAGTGCGTGACCGGCGACGTCATCACCCACACCCGTAGCGGCGAGAAGGCGCTCGCCAATCGACAGCAGCACCGCCGGGAAATTGGACGCCACTACTGCCGCCGCGTGGTAGCGTGACTTTTCACCCGGCGGGATGCTCAGCACATGCGCACCCAGCCGCGCGGCCAGCGCCGCACCCCGCTCGCGTGCAGGCGCGTCACCATCGATGCCGATCCACGCTCCACGCAGGATTGCCGGCGCACGCGCGGGATCGGAGAGCGCCGCCAGCGGATGAAAGGTTCCGCAGGAATGACCGCGCGCCCGCAGCTCGGCCAGCGCCGATGGCTCGGCGCTGCCGCTCGCATGCAGTATCACCATTCCCTCGTTAGGCTCGGCCCTTCCCACCTCGCGGAGCGCGTCGTCCATCTGCGCGTCGCGGACCGTCACGAGCACGGTATTCGCCTGCCGCAGAACAGCGCGCGGAATGTCGCCTGTGCTCACCCTGTCGTCAGGCATCGCCAGCGCGGCCCCACCGCCGCCCGCGCGTCCGTGCAGGCCGACCACGTCGACCCCCGACGCACGAAGGGCGCGGGCCAAACCCAAACCGGCTCGACCCGCGCCCATGACGAAGACGTGCTCAATCATGGCGAGCTTGGCACATCCTCACGCTTCGCGGCCCGCTGCTCCGCCGCCCTGGCGAGCAGCTCCTTTTGCGTATTCGCGCGCGCGGCCAAGCTCAGCGCGGTTGCGATTACGCGGTCGTTCTTCACCTGACGTTGGAACTCGGCCTCCGGGCCGAACACATATCGCGCCACCTCATAACCGATCAGACGGGTAATGAGGGACTGGGCCGAGTCGTAGAATATGCGCGGGACATCGATACCGCGACGCGTGACGCGCTGCCAGAGCTCTTCGCGCATTTCCGGCGTCACCACAAAATCGGGCGACGTGACGGTGCGAGACGCCTTCACCGAAAGCGCGTAGTCGGTAAGCGCGTCACGGAAGCGAGGAATATCTCGGCCGAGCGCGCGCGAGAAGGCGAGCTCGGCGGGCACGGAGTCGGGAGCGCCGACGATGAGATCGGGCGTGATTCCGCCGCCGCCGTACACGGTACGGCCGGCGTCGGTACGGAACTTTTCGCGCTCACTCAACGGCTGCTCCCCCTCGGGCGGTGGCGCACCGTCAGCCCCGTCATCCGAATCATCGAAGCTCGGCCGCGCGATGCTGCGTCCGGACGGTGTGAACCAGCGCGCGGTCGTGAGCTTGAGCGCGCCGCCGTCGGAGAGCCGAAGCACGGACTGCGCGCTTCCCTTGCCATACGTCGTCGAGCCGACGATCACGGCGCGATCGTGATCCTGCAGCGCGCCGGCGACGATCTCGGTAGCGCTGGCCGAGGAGCCGTTCACCAGTGCGATGATCGGCATGTCGGGCCAGAGCTGCGCCGTCTCGTCCACGAACTCACGCGTCGTGCCTCGTGCTCTGCCTTGCATCGTCACGATCTTCTGGCCGCGATCGAGGAAGATGTCGGAGACTTCCACGCCCTGCTCCAGCAAACCGCCTGGATTGGTGCGCATGTCGAGGATCAGCATCTTCATTCCGCGATTTCGCAGGCGGCCGATCTCCGTACGGAGCTCGGCGGCAGTCGACTCGCTGAAGAGATTCACGTCGAGGTAGCCGACCTTGTCGGTGAGGAGCAACGGGTGTCGCACGACGCGCACGTGAATGTCATCGCGCTGCAGCACGAAGGGCAGCTGCTCGGTGACGCCAGGACGCTCGATGGTGAGCGTCAGGCGGCTCCCCTTCTTCCCGCGCAGCGCCTTGGATGCCTCCTCCTGCGTCCATCCGCGCGTCGATTTCCCGTCGATCGCAATGACGCGATCGCCGAACTGAATTCCGGCCTTTTCGGCGGGCGTTCCCGGCAGCGGAGTGACGACGACGATCCAGCCGTCGCGCACATCGATCTGAATTCCGATGCCGCCGTACGTGCCGGTGGTACTTTCGCTCAGACGACGGAGCCGATCCGGCGCCAGATAGACCGTGTACGGATCACGCAGCTCCTCCAGCAGGCCGTCGACGGCGTGGCGATAGAGCTCCGGCGTCTCCAGCGAATCGACGTAGTCGCGCGCGATGTGACCCATGACGGCGTCGAACATTCGAGCGCGGGTGTAGACGCTGTCGTCGCGATCGAAGCCGCGCTGGAGAAGCCAGCCGCCGGACACGAGCGCGCCACTCAACGCCGCAAATACGATCAGGGCCCGGGAGCGCATCAGGACCTCGAGAGTGTTCGCATGACAGAAATACTACTGAAGCTGGGCGGTGCGCGAGGCGCGCGGGAAACTTTCCGGCCACTGACTGGCCAGCGCGGCCACTATGCGATCGAACACTTCATCTTCACTTCCTGTTCCATCAATTCCGACGATCGGGCCGCTCTCGGGGTGCGCGGCCTGCCAGCTGGGGTCGAGAAAGGCGTCAATGGCGCGCTCGACCCGGTCGTGAAACTCGTCCCCGGCGAGCTCGATGCGATCGGCCTCCCCGCGCAAGGCGGTGCGTCGCTCGCGCTCACGGATCGGGACGCGAACGAGAATCGTGAGATCCGGGACGGTCTCGTGTGTCGCCAGCGCGTTGGCGAGCTGGATCTCGCGCTCCGGCAGCCGTCGTCCGGCGATCTGGTAGGCGTAGGTCGAAAGGAAGAAGCGATCCAGAACGACCCACTTTCCGGCAGCCAGGGCGGGAAGCACGACTTCCTCCATGAGCTGCGCCCGTGACGCCATGAACAGCAGCGCCTCGGCGCGCGCGCCCAGGTGGCGTGCGGGATCGAGTAGCAGCCTGCGAATCTCGTTGCCTAACGCGGTGCCACCGGGCTCGCGAAGACAGAGGTGCGGCACGGCGTTCGACGTCAGCCACTCGTCGAGCCGGCGGAGTTGAGTGGTCTTCCCCACTCCCTCTGCGCCCTCGAGCACGATGAGCCGGCCGCGCGCCATGCTCACCCCAGGGTGATGATCGGACTCGCGGCGCCGCGCCGGATTCCGTCGAGAATCCACTCGTTCACGCGCAACATCACCTTGTCGAAATTTTCCTGCGCCGTCACCACCTGCTGATAGTGCGGATTCTGCTGCACCCTGCCTAACAAGCTGTCGAGCTGCTGCTCCATCTCCGGTGTCGGATGCTCGCCGCGCTCGATCATCCGCTGCGCATCGAGGCGAAGCTGCTCCATCTCCTTGAGCAGCGAGAGGCCTTCGCGGTCGTTGTTCAGCGCTTCGTTGGCCCGCTTCACCGCCTGATATTCACTGCTCTGGCCGATCAGTCGACCGAGCTCCTTGGCTTTCTCGTCCAGGCTCATCGATTGGTCCGTCGTGCAAGGAGGATGCGCTCGCGCCCGGCGAGATCCAGGCGCACACTGACATCCGCGTAATGGCCGCTGGCGAGGGCCAGCTCGGCACCGATCACGGCGCGCCGCGTGTCGACCTCCAGCGCGAGTAGGCCGCCAGGCTCCAAGTGGGCAGCGGCACCGCGAATGATCGCCACTGTCGCGTCCATCCCGCCGGCGCCGCTGAACAGCGCAACGGGAGGCTCCCAGTCGCGAACGCCGGCCGGAAGCTCTTTCGCCTCATCGTGCGAAATGTACGGCGGATTCGACACGATCACTCGCACCCGCTCGCCTGACAACGGAGCAAGCAGCGAGCCTTGGCGAAACTCCACCGGTGTATTGAGCGCACCGGCGAGCCGCGTCGCGTTCTCTCGCGCGACAGCGAGCGCGCCCTCCGAGACATCGGTCGCGATGACGCGGCCGAAGCGCGCTTCAGTCGCCAGCGAAAGCGCGATCGCTCCCGATCCGGTGCCGATGTCGACCGCGGTCCCACCCCAATCCCCAGCGAGCTCCAGCACGCACTCGACCAGCTGTTCGGTTTCCTGCCTCGGAATGAGTACGCGCTCGTCGACGTCGAGCGTGAAATGACGGAACGCCGCACGGCCGACGGCATAGGCGAACGGCGCACCGGCGGCGCGATGTCGCGCGGCGCGAAGCGCCTCGGACTGCACGCGCTCGTCGACCATGTCGTCGGCGTGCAACGACGGCCACAGTCGCGGCATGTCGAGCACGGCGGCGAGGATGTCGCGGGCTTCCGCCTTGGCGTCGCGGATGCCAGCCGTCGTCAGCACGTCGCTCAACATCGCCACGACATCGCGCGCCGACCGACCGGTGAGCGTGGCGTCAGGCACTGAGGCGCTCCTCGACGTCGGCGAGCGCCAGCGCCTCGATGAGCGGATCGATCTCGCCGTTCAGGATGCGGTCGAGCTCGTGCAACGTGAGCCCAATGCGATGATCGGTAACGCGATTCTGCGGGAAGTTGTAGGTGCGGATCTTTGCCGACCGGTCGCCGGTTCCTACTTGCGTCCGGCGCATGCGGGATCGCTCGGCCTCCTGCTCGGCCACGCGCAGATCGAGCAGCCGCGCGCGAAGCACTTCCATCGCCTTGATCTTGTTCTGCAGCTGCGATTTCTGATCCTGCTGGCTCACCACGATGCCGGTGGGGATGTGCGTGATGCGTACGGCGGAGTCGGTCGTATTCACGCTCTGGCCGCCCGGGCCTGACGAGCGAAAGACGTCGATCCGGATGTCCTTGTCCTCGATCTTGACGTCGATCTCTTCCGCCTCTGGAAGGACGGCGACGGTCGCCGCCGACGTGTGGATGCGGCCCTGACTCTCGGTGACCGGCACGCGCTGCACGCGATGCACGCCGGATTCCCATCGCATGACGCCGTAGGCGCCGTCGTTAGGCACCTTGAAGACCACTTCTTTCACTCCGCGCGTGCCTTCGGAGAAGGAGAGCGTCTCGGTCCTCCAGCCGCGCCGCTCGATGTAGCGCGAGTACATGCGATGGAGGTCCCCGGCGAAGATGGCGGCTTCGTCGCCGCCGGTGCCGGCGCGGATCTCGACGATCGCGGCGCGCTCGTCGAGCGGATCTCGCGGAATGAGGAGCGGCTTGATGCGCTCCTCGAGCTCGGCGATACGCTTCATCAGACGCGCCTCTTCCAATCGCGCTTCGTCGGCCAGCTCAGGCTCGTCAACGCCAACGAGCTCGCGCGCCTGCGCGAGCTCGTTCTCGGTCTTCGTGAGTTTGGCCGCCAGCTCTCGCACCGGAGTGAGGCGACTGTGCTCTCGACCAAGCTCGGCCAGGCGCGCGGAGTCGCGCATCACCGCTGGGTCGGCGAGCTGCTGCTCGATCTCCTCCGCCCGCGAGAGCGCCTCGGCGAGACGGTCTCGAAGGCTCAGGTCGTCTTCTCCGTCTTGTATTTCTGACGGAAGCGCTCGACACGACCGGCGGTGTCGACGAGCTTCTGCTTACCGGTGAAGAACGGGTGACACTGCGAGCAGATGTCGGTATGGATCTCGGCCTGGGTCGACCGAGTCTGGAACGTGTTTCCGCAGGCGCACTTCACAGTCGCCAGTGCGTACACGGGGTGAATATCCTTTTTCACTGGTGCCTCAATGCGTATTTGGGGTAGCTTTGAAATATACTACCGAGCACGCTTAAGAGACAAGCTGACAACGTGTTGGCCGTTTGACAGGGCTCGCCGTCGGGCCTAGCTTCCGCCCTTCTTCGAACGAGATCCTCCCGCGTGCCTCGGTGCCGCTGCCGGCCGGCAGCTCGTACTGGCCACCCTCACGCCTGTCCGGAGCCTCTCAGCGCTGGTTGCACTGCTCGCGCATTCCGCGAGCACTCAGAATAAAACGCGATTTTGGCGACATCGTTCCGCGGAGGGAGCGCGGCGCGGGTCGGATCGACACTCTCATACGACTACCTTCTCCGCCAACGGGTGGGCCGGCGGACTCACGATAGGATCGAGATTCCGACATGAACATCGCCGACTTTCTTGGCACCGTTCCGTTGTTGAGCAGTCTCGACCGCACAGAGCTGATGCGGTTCGCCGATCTCACGCGCGAGCGGAGCTATCCGCGCGGCAGCGTCATCCTATTCGAGGATGATCCTGGTGACGCGCTGTTCGTCGTGCGCGAGGGGCGGGTGAAGGTCGTGCTCATCGGCGACGACGGCCGCGAAGTCATTCTGGCGATTCTCGGTGTCGGCGATCACTTCGGAGAGCTGTCGCTCATCGATGGCCAACCGCGTTCGGCGCACGTCATCGCGATGGATGATGCCAATCTGCTGATCCTCCGGCGTGAGGATTTCCGCCGGCGCGTGACCGAGGCACCGGCGGTCGCGTGGGCGTTGCTGATGGAGCTGTCGCGGCGTCTTCGGCGTGCGGACGAGAAAATCGGCAGCCTGGTGCTGCTCGACGTGCACGGCCGTATCGCGCGCCTTCTCCTCGACGCCGCAGCCGAGAGCGGTGGCGACATCATCCAGAAACGACTCACCCACCAGACGATCGCGCAGATGATCGGCGCCAGCCGCGAAACCGTGTCACGCGCGATGCGCGAGTTTCAGGACGCCGGGTTGATCGCGGTCGTTCGGCGGCAGATCAGCATCGCCGACCGATCGTCGTTGGAAAAGCGGGCGTCGATGAGGAGCTGAGCGCGACATCGAGATTCGAGATTCGAGATTCGAGATTCGGGGGGATTCAGATCTCGGTTTCCCGGATCTCGGTTTCCCGGATCTCGGTTTCCCGAATCTCGAATCTCGAATCTCGAATCTCGAACGATGACTCTCACCTTCCGCTTCTGGGGCACACGGGGCTCGATTCCCGCGCCGGGAGCGCACACCGTGCGCTACGGTGGAAATACGCCGTGCGTCGAAGTGCGCACGTCGGAAGACGAGCTCGTCATTCTCGACGCGGGGACCGGCATTCGCGAGCTCGGACGGACGTTGATCGAGAGCGCTCCGTCATCGCGCCTGACCGGTGACATTTTTCTCACGCACGCGCACTGGGACCACGTGCAGGGTCTGCCCTTCTTCGCGCCACTCTTTCGTGAAGGCAGCCGGTTCGTCCTCTGGGCGCCGCCCGGGATGCTCGAAACCGTCACCCGTGCCGTGCGCCAGCAGATGTCCCCCGGCGTGTTTCCGGTCACCTATGACGAGCTCGGCGGGACGCTGGAGATTCGCGCCCTTCCCGAGACAGGGTTCGTTGGCCGCGGCTATACGCTCGCTACCTTCCCAGTCCAGCACCCCGGCGGCGCCTCGGCCTATCGTCTCGCCCCGGGAAACCGGGGTCGGCGCGCGCTCGTCTACATCTCGGATAATGAGCTCGCCGGTGGACACGGCGAGGGCCCGGTAGACGGTTGGAGAGCCCGACTGGCGGAATTCGCGCGCGGCGCGGCGATGCTCGTGCACGACGCCACGTACACGATCGAGGAATACGACGCCAAGCGGGGCTGGGGACACTCGACCGACGTGGACGCGCTCGAGCTCGCGCTGGAAGCGGAGGTGGAGACGCTGGTTCTCTTCCATCACGCGCCCGAGCGCACGGACGAAGAAGTGGATGCACGAGTCGCGGCCTGCGAGCGGACGGTGCGCGCGCGGCGAAAGCAGTTGCGGGTACTGGCCGCGGCGGAGGGGATGGAAATCACTCTTTAGTTAGGCAGGAGGAAGGGATGTCCCGTCGTACGGTGCTGCTCGGCCTCATCGCGATGACGCACGCGCTCCCGCTGTCGCGCACCGCGTCGGCGCAGGATGCCCGGCCGACGGTTGCCGTCATGTATTTCGGCAACGGCGCGATCGGCACGGCGCACGAAGAGCTGGCGCCGCTCGTCAAGGGACTCGCGGACATGCTGATCAGCGAGCTGTCGACCAACGGCGCCATCCGCGTGCTCGAGCGCGATCAGCTGCAACAGCTCGCCAAAGAGCGGGAGTTGAGCGCCACCGGTCGTGTCGACCGCGAGAGCGCCGTTCGCATCGGCAAGATTCTGGGCGCGGATCACATGATTTTCGGCGGTTTCGTGACCGACACGCGCGGCGCGATCCGCATCGACGCGCGCGCCGTGAACGTGGAGACGTCGCAGGTCGAGCACGTGGAGACGGTGAGCGGCAGGCAGCAAGAGCTGCTCTTGTTGGTACACGAGCTCGCTGGGAAGCTGAACCGCGGGATGAAGCTCCCGGAGATCCCACGGGGGGTTCGTCAGGCGAGCCTCGAGCGAGCCAGGAAGGTGCCGTTGGAGGCTGCAATGCTGTATTCGCGCGCCCTGGCGGCGAAGGACGGCGGGAACGCAAAGGAAGCGGTGCTGCTGCTGCAGCGCTCACTGGCCACCTTCCCCGAGTACGAGCCCGCGCGCCGTGAGCTGGCGAAGCTCTCGCCCTCGTCAGGCGGCGGGTCATCCGGCATCGACTGATTCACCCACGCGGACCGCGATGCCGCCGGTGGGCGCAAGTGCGCTCGCCGGCGGCATCGTGCGACAAGCAGGAACAGCGTACGGAGTAGCGCAGTGAAGCCTTTGTTGATTGCGAGTGTCGGCCGAGCTTTTCCCGATGCGCCGTTTGGCCGGCGTGACGGGGATATCGAAGTTCAGCGGCTACTCGCGTTTCCCGAGGCCGTGGCGCTGGATCCGACACGACCCACCGTGGTGCTGCTCGATCGCTTCATGCTCTTCACAGTGGGCGACGATCAGGACCGGCTGCAAAGCGTGGCCGAGGTCGCCGCGCTCATCGGGGTCGGAGACGAGACCGAAGCAGAGCTGCCCGCGGACTTCCCCGCCCATCTCCTGACCGGGTACATCTCGTCAGGCTCGCCCGTTTCGATGCTCCTGACCCAGATACGCGGCGCCTTCCGTCACGCTGCCGCGCTGGTCACCGCGCGCGCCGCGCGCGGCGCGGAGGAGCAGCGGCAAGTCGATCTCGGCGAGCTGGTCCGCGTGAGCGTGGCACTCTCCACCGAGCGGAATCTGACCGCTCTGCTGGAGATGATTCTGACCGAAGCACGTCGCGTGACGGTGAGCGATGCCGGCTCGGTCTACCTGTGCGAGCGTGGCGAGGACGAAGCCCCGCGCACACTTCGCTTCAAGCTCGCGCAGAACGATTCGCTGAGCCGGCTCGAGTTCGAGGAGTTCACCGTCCCGATCGACAACTCTAGCCTTGCTGGACACGCGGCACTTACGGGCCATCCGCTGGCCATCGCCGATGTCTACACGCTCCCGGCGGACGCCGAGTACCAACAGAATCGCTCCTTCGACCAGCGCACTGGCTATCGAACCAAGTCCATGCTCGTGCTTCCACTGCTGACGCAGCGTGGCGACGTAGTCGGTGTGCTGCAGCTGATCAACCGCAAGCGCTCCGCCACTCTTCGCCTAACGAGCCCCAAGCAGTTCGAGCACGAAGTGCTGTCGTACGACCGGCGCTGCGTTCAGCTCGTCAGCGCACTGGCGTCACAGGCGGCGGTGTCGATCGAAAACAGCATGCTGTACGAAGACATCGAGCGCCTGTTCGAAGGCTTCGTCACGGCGTCGGTAACGGCGATCGAATCGCGCGATCCCACGACGTCGGGACACTCCGGTCGCGTCGCGGCGATGACCGTGCGGCTGGCCGAGTCGCTGAGTAGGGCGTCTAGTCCATTGAGGAACGTGCGATTCACGCCCGAGCAACTGCGCGAGCTTCGCTATGCCTGCCTCCTGCACGACTTCGGGAAGGTCGGCGTGCGGGAGCAGGTGCTCGTCAAGGCAAAGAAACTCTATCCGTCCGACCTCGATGCAATTCACCATCGGTTCGCGTACCTGCGTCAGGCGGCGGAGCTGGAGTTCGAGCGTCGCCGTGCCGACTACCTCTTGCGTCACGGGCGCAATGGCTACGAAGAAGCATGCTCGGCGCTCACGAGCATTCTCGAGGCGCGCCACCAGGAGCTTGGTCGATACCTGGACATGATCATGACCGCGAACGAGCCGTCGATCGTGCCCGAGGCACAGCAGGACCTCCGCGAGCTCACGGAGCAGATGTATCTCGATTTCGACGGTACGCTCCAGCCGTTGCTGTCCAACGAAGAGCTGCAGCTGTTGACGATCCCCAAGGGGACACTCGACGCGGAGGAAAGGCGGGAGATCGAGTCTCACGTCACGCACACCTTCCGCTTTCTCCAGCAGATCCCATGGACGCGCGGGCTACGGGGCATTCCGGACATCGCGTTCGCGCATCACGAGAAAATGAATGGACGCGGATATCCGCGTGGAATCTGCGGACAGGAAATTCCGGTTCAGGCGCGCATGATGACGATCGCGGACATTTACGACGCGCTCACCGCGGCGGACCGGCCGTACAAGCGGGCAGTGTCAGTCGAAAGCGCGTTGGACATTTTGCGGAATGAGACGCGCGAAGGGCTGCTCGACGGCAACCTTCTGGACGTCTTCATTGGCGCACGGATCTTCGAGTCTCAGCCGCGCGCCTAACGAGCGGCTGCGGCATTAGGGCGATACCGGTGCGCCGTAGCCGCCGCCGCCCGGCGTCTCGATCGTCAGCACATCGCCCGTCACAAGCTCCAGCCGGCACTTCGAGGGCAGCTCACGGCCGTTCAGGAGATTTCTGCCAGGCAATCCATCCCCCCCGCCGGCTGCGCCGCGCGGAGATCGCCGCCGCCGTTCGGTGAGCAGCGTCACTGTACACGGCGCGAGCACCCGGTAGCGCCTAACGACGCCATCACCGCCGCGGGCGCGTCCGGCGCCGCCACTCCCACGCCGCACGGCGTACTCTTCGATGCGAATCGGGTACGCCCATTCCAGCGCTTCGATCGGCGTGTTGCGAGTGTTGCTCATCCCAACGTGAACGGCACTCGGACCTGCCCCGCGAGCGGAGGCGCCCTGGCCGCCGCCGAGTGTCTCGTAAAAGGTCCAGCCGTCGCCGCCGAAGGTGATGTTGTTCATCGTCCCCTGCCCTTGCGCCGGCACCTCGATGCCCAGGTCCGCGAGCGCCGCGAAAAGCAGGTCGGTAATCCTTTGCGACGTCTCCACGTTCCCAGCGGCGACCGCTGCCGGCCAACGTGCGTTCACGACGCAGTTCTCCGGCGCGACGACGTCGAGGACCCGCGCGATGCCGTCGTTGGTGGGAACGTCATCATCGAGCAGCGTACGCAACACGAAGACGCACGCTGCACGCGTGACCGCCAGCGGGCAGTTGACGTTCCCCGCGACGCGCGAAGAGCTGCCGGTAAAGTCGATGCGCAGCCGGCCGTCCACCGCGCGCACCTCGGCGCGCAAGATCACGTCGTCGTCGCTCAGGCCATCGCCTTCGAGCGCATCTTCGGCGATTCCGATGCGTTGGCCGA
>DATFBY010000131.1:0-37196 GCA_035253585.1 Gemmatimonadaceae bacterium
AAGCGCAGCGGACGTCGAGCGAGGCCGTGAGCACAGCCCATGCCGAGCCATCAACACGGTTCGCCGGTTGGCCGGAGCCGCTTGGTACGCTGGCCTCCCGTGGCCAAGCACATCTTCGTGACGGGGGGTGTGGCCAGCTCGCTCGGGAAGGGGCTCACCGCCTCCTCGCTGGGTCGACTCCTGAAGCAGCGGGGCCTGCGGGTGACGATGCAGAAGCTCGACCCGTACATCAACGTCGACCCGGGCACGATGAACCCGTTCGAGCACGGCGAGGTCTTCGTCACGGATGACGGGGGCGAGACCGATCTCGACCTCGGCCACTACGAGCGCTTCATCGCCGCCTTGATCTCGTCGGTGATGTGCGGGATGACCTGCACGGTGGAGCCGAGGTACTCGCCGCGCCGCTCCTTGGTGATGACGTTGAGGTAGATGCGTCCCGTCGTGACGTTGTTCGCTTGCGAGAGCGACCGATCGATGAATCGCTCGTAGTGCCCAAGGTCGAGATCCGTCTCGGCGCCATCATCGGTCACGTAGACTTCGCCGTGCTGAAACGGCGACATCGTGCCCGGGTCGACGTTGATGTACGGGTCGAACTTCATCATGCTGACCTTGAGCCCGCGCTCCACGAGCAGGCGCCCGAGCGACGCGGCGGCGATCCCCTTGCCCAGCGACGAAACCACGCCGCCGGTCACGAACACGAACTTCGTCGTCTGCTGCACCATGTTGTTCGCCATCACGCTCGTTCCGAAGTGAATTCGCTCCAGTGCTCGTTCGCCCAGATCAGATCCTCTTCCGTATCGATCCCGCGCGGCGCGGGCTCGTCGATCGTTGCAACCCCCATCGACATTCCGGCCGCCAAAGGTCGCAGCTGCTCGAGCTGCTCAATGCGCTCCAACGCGTGCGGCTCCAACGACACCCAGCGCTGCAACGCCGCGGGCTCGTACGCATAAATGCCAATGTGCTGCCTTACGAGTTGGGCCCGCGTGCTCGCCAGCCGTGCATCGCGCGCATCGCGAAGAAACGGAATCGGCGCCCGCGAAAAATACAGTGCCCGCCCATCCTCGGCAGTGACGACCTTCACCACGTTTGGGTCGTCCAGCACCTGGGGGTTGGCCATCGCCGCCGCGGTGCCGAGCTCGAAGCCGCGCGTGTCGACCATCACCACCGCCCCCGCCAACGCTGCTCCAGCGATGAAGGGCTCATCTCCCTGCACGTTGACGATCACGTCGTAGCCCGCGTATTCCGCCCGGGCCGCGACCTCCGCCACGCGATCGGTTCCCGAGGGGTGATGTTCACTCGTCAACACCGCTTCAGCGCCCGCGGCGCGCGACGCATCGAGGATCTCCCGACTGTCCGTCGCGATGATGCACCGTGATGCGGCGTCGATCATGGAGGTCACGCGCTCCCAGACGCGCACGATGAGCGGCGCGCCGGCGAGGAGACGAAGAGGCTTTCGGGGGAGACGAGTGGCGCCGAGGCGGGCCGGAATCACCGCCAGCGTGCGCATCGTACGGGCTGGGTCGCGTCGCGGGATGCAAAATCCACGCCACGCATGATGCCATAATTCACGCGAGCGCGCAAGGTATCGCGCGGCATCATTTCGCGTCGAACGTCAGCGTGTCATCGCGAGTCCGTAGACGTATTTCGTGTTTCCTGTCGCCGGATCCACGACGAACTCCAACTTGATGAACTTCAGCACGGCGCGAACCCCGATGTTCTGTTCGAGGTCCGGCAGATTTTCGAAGCCGGCCGAGCCAATGCGATATCGCAGCGAAACGATGGGGGCGCCGAGGAATGGTAGTTGGAGGCGGTCGATCGGGATGTTGTATCGGGCGTCGATGTAGAGGAGCTGATCGCCGGGAAACTCGAGCAGCTCGAAGGTCGGCAGCGTGCCTTGTCCTCCGAAATAGACCACGCGTTGCGGCGGCGCGCTGTCCCCGAGGGTTGCCACGGCGTGCCCATCGATGTCGAAGCTGTGCGTGCCGAACGTTGGAAAGTGGAGCGCGCCGTCCAGCGTGAGCTGCGTGAAGCGAGCGTCGTCAGGCGCTCTCAGTGCGTGCTCGACATCCACCCGGAAGCTGCCGATCGTCTCCGGCGCAAGCTCCCAACGGCCGCGCGCGCCGGCGAGCGCCGAGTAGATTCGGCCGCGCCGCACCGGTGGATTTGGGCGGGGGATTCCTTCCTCGGGATCGTCCCTGCCCCACACGCTCCAGGGGCCGCCCGCGCGCACTGAATACGCGAACTCTCCTCTCCCGCCTAACGAGAGCTCGTAATCGGACGAGTAGAGCTGCCACAACCGCGTCAACCTCGCCTCCGCACGCTCGGCCCTGAAATAATTCCGGCGGTCGCTTCCGGCGGCGAGCGTCGTCACCGAGTTCAGGATGTCGCTGATGATCCACGCGTCGTTGGTGAACGTGCCGCGGCCGGCCCAGAGCTCGAGCCGGTCGCGCCGCCCGAGCCCGATCGTCGCCGCCAGTGACGGATCCCACGAGCCCAGATCGGATCGATACGTGACCATCGGATCGACTAGGAATCGGCCGTCGTTCAGGGTGATGCGCGGGCCGAAGGGAATTGCCAGGCCGTCGACGCGCGTGTACGTCGGGATGCGGAGACCGTACAGCATTGGGAGCGTTACTACCGGCGTCTGGTATTCGCCGGTCGTTCGATGGTCGAGGTAGAGCACTCCCTCTCGCGCCTCCATGTCGAACTCGACATCGAGGAAGGCCATCGTTTCGCCATCGATCTTCGCCAGCGAGGAGCCGTAGACACCGCCGCCGATCGAAACCGCGCGACCGGTGACGTGACCGCCGGGACGCATGAACAGATCGCCGTTGACGACGACGAGGTCGCCTTCGACCCGTCCCTCCACCGCAACGTGTACTCCGATGGCGATGACGGAGACTGGAATGATCGTGTCCTTTGCGATGACCAGCTTGTCCCTGTCCGCTGAGCGGATCGTGACGTGAGGAGACGCGGCGACCTGCCGCAGAATTCGGCCGGGACGGCCCGGACCGGTGTTCCTCACGATGACGTCCGAAGTCGGCCCCGCTTCCTGCGCGCGCGCGGGGACGACGCTCGAGACGCCGCAGCACAGCGCGAAAATCCCCGCGACCCCGAGGCGGATCGACATGCCTAACAAATGATAAAGTACATTATCAGGTGCTCTGCCTGCGGTGACGGACTCAGCGTCGCGGGTGGAACTGCCGGTGGATGCTGCGGAGATACTCCCGATCGACGTGCGTGTAAATCTGCGTCGTCGCAATGTCGGCATGTCCAAGCATTTCCTGGACCGCCCGCAAATCCGCCCCGCCCTCCAGCAAGTGGGTGGCGAACGAGTGTCGCAACGTGTGCGGTGTGACGCGTTTCCGGATCCCGGCCTTATCGACGTACTTGCGAAGGATTTTCCACGCGCCCATGCGTGACAACGGTTGTCCGCGCGCATTCAGGAACAGGCGCCCCTCGCCACGGCCCTTCTCGAGCCTGGGGCGAAGCTCGCGAACATACACCGCCACCGCGCCGATAGCTGTTCGACCGATCGGCACGAGGCGCTCCTTGCTCCCCTTTCCGAATACCCGCACCAGCGCTTCCTCGAGCAGGACGTCTTTGGTGCCCAGCGCAATCCACTCCGACACCCTCAGACCGGCACCGTACGCCAGCTCGAGCAATGCGCGATCCCGAAAGACCAATGGTTCATCGAGCGTCGGCGCCGCCAGCAGCCGCTCGGCTTCGGGAACGGTCAGCACATCGGGCAGCGTTCGCCAGCGCTTGGGCGTGTCCAGCCGCTCGCTCGGATCGCTGACTACGTGCCCCTCAGTGAGAAGATACTTGAAGTACGTCCGCACCGCCGAGACGTTGCGGCGGATGGAGCTCGGCGCCAGTCCGAGGTCCTTGAGATTGTACACGTAATCCCGCAGCAGCCTCGGCGTCGCATCGCGTGGTGTCGACGCGCCCTTGACGCGCGCGAAAACCGCGAAGCGGCTCACATCGCGCCCGTACGCCTCGGTCGTGTTGCTGGCTGAGCCGCGCTCCAGCGAGAGGAAATCCTCGAATCCCTCGAGCAGAAAATCCCGCGCTATGCGCTCGGTGCTCACTCGATCCCTCCGGCGCGGCCGCGCTTCCGCCGCACCAACCAAACGACGAAGGCGAACGCTGCCACGGCCCCTGCGATCATCGCCGCGTACGTGGTCAAACTCCCGATGCTTTGCGTGAGCGTCTCCCAGTCGGCCCCGACTCGATACGCGAGATAGGTGACGAGCCCATACCAGAGTGCCGACGCAATGCCGATGGCCAGCGCAACCGGCACCGGACGCACACCGAACGCGCCGGCAAACGGCGGCACGATCGCGCGCACCCCCGGGAGAAATCGGCTGAGAAAAATGGCGCCAAGACCCCAGCGCGCGTACAGCGCTTCGAGTCGTTTCTCACGTCCCGGCCCGCCAAATCGCGACAGGCGCTTCTCCAACCACGCCGTACCGTACTTCCTGCCTAACGCGTACACGGCCATGGCGCCGCCAACGTTGCCGATCCACGTGGAGAGGAACGCTCCAAACACCGTGGCTTCACCCCGCGCCGCCAGAAAACTCCCGAACGCCACCACGGTGTCGGCCGGCACCGGCGGAAAGAAATTCTCGATCGCCGCGGTGATGGCGAGGGCAACGTAGAGCGCGATCGGGGGAAGGCCGGTCAGCCAGTCGAAGAGCTGCTCCACCCTCATTCACTCGCGACGAGCGTCGCGACGGCAATGCACGCGAGCCCTTCACCGCTTCCGATCAATCCCATCCCTTCGTTCGTCTTGCCCTTGATGCTCACCGCCGAGCGCTGGATGCCTAACGCCGAGGCCAGTGACGCCCGCATGGAGTCCTTGTGCTGCGCGATTCGCGGCCGCTCGGCGATCACGGCGATGTCGACGTGCGCCACGCGAAAGCCGCGTCCCTTCACGCGCTCCACCGCGGCCCTCAGCATTCCGATCGAGTCCCGTCCGCGGTTGGCGGGATCGCGATCGGAAAACATTTCGCCGATGTCGCCGGCCCCGGCCGCGCCCAACACCGCATCAGTCACCGCGTGCGCCACCGCGTCACCGTCGGAGTGGCCAAGGAGGCGGACGTCACTCGGGATGTCGACTCCACCCAGGCGCATTGGGCCGCCGGCGGTGAAGCGGTGGGAGTCGTAGCCGATGCCGGTGCGAATACGAGCTTCGAGATTCGAGATTCGAGATTCGAGATCACCTTCCGTCGAATCGCGAATCTCGAATCTCGAATCTTCACTCACGCCGCGACCTCTTCGAGCGGAATGATCGAGTAGTCCTGCCTCCGCCGCGCGGCAATGAAGCCCGCGTCGCGGATCAGTCGCTCGAGCTCGCCGGTCGTCGTACGGTGGGTCGTGTTGGCGGCCGACACGACGTTCTCCTCGATCATGAGCGAGCCGAAGTCGTTGCAGCCGAACCGGAGTGCGAGCTGGCCGATCTTCATCCCCATTGTCACCCAGCTCGACTGCAGGTTGGGAACGTTGTCCAGCACGATTCGGGAGATGGCTACGGTCCGGAGATAATCGACGGCGTCCGTCTTCGGTTGATTGGACATCGTCGGCGTGTTCTCAGGCTGAAGTGGCCAGCAAATGAACGCCGTGAACCCCCCGGTCCGCGACTGCACGTCGCGCACGCGCTGAAGGTGCTCGAGGCGCTCGGCCAACGTTTCACCGATGCCATACATCATCGTTACCGAGGTTTTCATCCCTTCCTGATGCGCGATCTCCATGATCTCGAGCCAGCGATCGGCGCCCGCCTTCTTCTTCGCAACCAGGTCGCGCACGCGCTGTACGAGGATCTCCCCGCCGCCGCCGGGGATCGAATCGAGCCCGGCCTTCTGGAGCTCACGTATCACATCACGTGCGTCGAGCCGGAACACCTGCGAGAAGAAGTCGACCTCGCTCGGGCTGAAGCCGTGGATGTGAATCGGGTGATACTGCTTGATGTACTGCATGAGCTCGAGATACCACTCGAAGGGGATGTACGGGTTGTGCCCCCCCTGAATGAGTATCTGAACGGCACCCATCTCTTTCGCTTCATCGATCTTGGCGCCGATCTGCTCGAACGACAGCGTATACCCCTCGCCGTGTTTCGGACGGCGATAAAAGGCGCAGAAGCCGCAATCGGCCACGCATACGTTCGTGTAGTTGATGTTCCGATCCACGATGTACGTGACGATGCCGCGCGGGTGGCGCTGTTGACGGACCCGGTCGGCCTCGGCGCCCAGCTCCAACAACGGCGCCCGCGTGTAGAAATCGAGGAGATCGCGCATTGTCATCAGGCAGCGGGCAAGAATGAAAGTGAGCCGTTCGGCACCTGCCCCGCGTCCGCGAGCCTTCTGAAAAAGTCGGTCAGTCCCGCAAGGTGGGACCACGACAATCCATAGTCCAGGCCGGAGAGAAACTCGCCGCACACACGCTTGGCGATCCCTGTGGCGGCCGAGGCCTGGGAAGCCAACGCATCGAGGTGCGCCAGTCCCCAGTCGCGCGACTCGATCAGACGCGCGTGCACGCCTAACGCGGCGGCCACGGGTGTCGTGCGTTGCGCGACCCAGACCGCAAATACGAAGGGGAGGCCCGTCCACTGCTTCCACTCCGCGCCAAGATCGTAGACGTACGGATATCGGGGATGCGTCTGCGTGCCGTCGTGCCGCTCATCGGCGATGTGGGTGGCACCGAGTAGCAGAGCGGCGTCGCCGATGACCAACCGTGCCGCGTGTGGCTCGTCATGGAAGCGCGACACATCGCTGAGCTCCGCATCACCGGCCGCGAACTCGGGCGACGCGCGCCACACATGCTCGAACAAAAGGCGGAGTAACGCCACGCTGGTCATCGAGCTGCGGGACAGCAACACGCGTTGACCCTCGAGCTCTTCGGCCGGACGACGGGAGAAGAGCAGGACACTGCGCACCGGTCCATCGCACGAGATCGCCAGGTCCGGAAGTAGCAGATATCGCGATGCCTGACGAGCGTATTCCACCGCCGAGATGACGCTGACGTCCAGGTCGCCCGACGCCATCCGCGCGTTGAGCGCGCTCGGCACGCCGTCGACCAGCGATCCCTCGAGGGCAACCACGCCACGGTCGATCGCCCCGTATACGGGATAGCAGTTGATGTATGGAATCCGGCCGACGCGCATGTCAGGCAGCCGCGACGCCCGGCGCACCAGGGGCATCGTCGCCGTCGAAGGTGCGCAGCACGTTGTACAGCGCGTCGCGCTCGACCGGCACCTTTCCGGCGCCACGGATGAGCTTCAGCACGTCCTCGAGCGCCATCCCCTGAGCCGTTCGCGCACCGGCCTCATGGTAGATCTTCTCCCTCACCACAGTTCCCTCCAGGTCGTTCACGCCGAAGTGCAGCGCCACCTGCGAAAGGAACGGCGTAACCATGATCCAGTGGCTCTTGATGTTCGAGATGTTGTCCAGGAAGAGCCGCCCAACGGCGAGATTGCGAAGATCGTCAAACCCCGTCGTCGCGGTGCCTGTGCGGCCGAGTGTCTCGCCCAGCTCGTTGTTGTCAGGGTGATAGGCGAGCGGAATGTAGGTGAGGAAGCCGCCCGTCTCGTCCTGCAGCTCGCGCAGCATGGCCAGGTGCTCGATCCGATCGTCGATCGTCTCGACGTGACCGTAGAGCATGGTGCAATTCGATCGAATCCCGAGCTGGTGTGCCTTGCGATGCACGTCGATCCAATCTTCGGCGGCGAGCTTCTTCTCCGCGATCGTTGCGCGGACTCCGCGCCCAAATACTTCGGCGCCGCCGCCGGGGAGCGTGTCGAGACCGGCCTCCCGCAGTCGGATGAGCACCTCCTCCACCGACATCTTTTCGATCCGTGCAATGTGGGCGATCTCGACCGCCGTCAACGCTTTGATGTGGACCTGCGGGAAGCGCTCCTTGAGCCCGCGGAACATCTCGCTGTAGTAGGCGAGGCCCGCCTGCATGTCGAGGCCGCCGACGATGTGAAACTCGCGCACGTAATCGTTTGCGGCGGCCTCCGCGAACGCCTGCTCCATCGTGTAACGATAGGCGCCTTCTTCCTTCGGCAGGCGGGCGTATGAGCAAAAGACGCACGTCTTCCGCAGGATGCAGACGTTGGTCGGATTGATGTGCTGGTTGGCGGCGAAGAAGACTCGGTTGCCGTGCCGTGCCTGGTTGGCAGCATCGGCCAGCCTACCGACGCCTAACAAGTCCGGCGTCGAAAAGAGCGTCACGGCGTCGCCGGCATCGAGCCGGTCACCCCGCGCAATCTTTTCGGCGATCGGGCGAAGCGGCGGATCGCACAGAGCCCCGAAGTCTATCCCGTCGACGGCAATCGGCATGCTCAGTTCTCGAAGCGCTTGACGGCGAGCGATACGTTGTGGCCGCCGAATCCGAAGCTGTTGGAAAGAGCCGCGGTGACGTCGCGCTCCACCATCGTGTTCGGCGTGTAATCCAGATCGCACTCCGGATCAGGCTCCTGGTAGTTGATCGTCGGAGGGATTCTCCCTTCGCCCACGACGAGCGTGCACACGACGAACTCGGCCGCTCCGGCCGCACCGAGCATGTGCCCCGTGCTCGACTTCGTAGAGGAGACGTTGAGACTTTCGGCGGCGTCGCCGAACACCGCTTTGATCGCTTTGGTCTCGTTGACGTCGTTCGCCGGCGTCGAGGTGCCGTGCGCATTCACGTATTGCACCTTGTCGGGCGACAAACCCGCGTCCTCGATCGCACGACGCATCGCCCGTTGCGCGCCCTCGCCCTCCGGCGCCGGTGCCGTCAAGTGATAGGCATCGGCGGTCATGCCATAGCCGGCGACCTCGGCGTAGATGCGAGCGCCCCTTTTTCGTGCATGATCCAGCTCTTCCAGAATTACGACCCCGGAGCCCTCACCCATCACGAAGCCGTCGCGAGTCGCGTCGAAGGGGCGCGATGCAGTCTCCGGCGAGTCGTTGCGCTCCGATAGCGCGCGCATGTTGGCGAAGCCGCCGATCGCCATTGGCGTCACCGTGGCTTCCGCGCCGCCAGTGATCATGATGTCCGCATCGCCGTATTGAATCGCGCGGAAGGCATCGCCGATGGCGTGCGCGCTGGTGGCGCACGCGGACACGGTCGCGTAGTTCGGGCCCTTGGCATTGAATCGCATCGAGACCATGCCAGCCGCGATGTCGGCAATGAACATCGGAATGAAGAACGGCGAGATCTTCGACGGACCACGCTCGCGATAAACGTCGTGCTGCTCCTCGAAGCTCTTGAGTCCGCCGATGCCACTGCCGATGATCACTCCCGTGCGGTCGGGATCGTAGCCGGAACCGTTGTTGAATCCGGCATCCTGCATGGCCTGCACGGCGCTGGCGATCGCGTACTGCGTGTACAGGTCCGATCGCTTGGCCTCCTTACGATCCATGTAGGCCGCTGGATCGAAGCCTTTCACCTCGGCCGCGAAGCGTACCGGGAATTGCGAGGCGTCGAACTTGGTGATTGTCGCCGAGCCGGACTTCCCTTCCAGGAGCGCGCGCCAGGTCGTCGCCACGTCGTTCCCGACGGGCGTCACCACTCCGAGCCCGGTGACGACGACCCTGCGCTTGCTCACGCCGCGCTCTTCTGCTTGAGGTAGTTCAGTGCGTCACCCACGGTGCGCAGCTTCTCGGCATCCTCATCCGGAATGTCGATGTTGAACTCCTTCTCGAACTCCATGACCAACTCGACCGTATCGAGGCTGTCGGCACCGAGGTCCTCCATGAAGCTCGCGTCGTCGGTGAGCTTCTCACGCTCGACGCCCAGCTCACGGGCAATGATTTCCTTTACCTTCTCCTCGAGATCAGCCATGGATTCGTCCCTCTAATGGTGAAAGAGTGTTACCGGCGCCTGAGCGCCGCCCCGCTATGAGAAAGCTACATCACCATGCCGCCGTCCACCACGAACACTTGACCCGTGATGTACGCGGCATGCTCGGAGGCTAAGAAAGCGACCAGTGACGCGACGTCGCTCGGTGTCCCCAGACGCTCGAGCGGTATCTGCGCAGTCAGCGTCTGGCGCGCCTCCGTCGGAAGATTCGCCGTCATGTCGGTCTCGATGAAGCCCGGCGCAATTGCGTTGGTAAGGATGTTTCTCGACGCCAGCTCCTTCGCGACCGATTTCGTGAGTCCGATCAGGCCCGCCTTGCTTGCAGCGTAATTGGCTTGACCCTTGTTCCCGATGATGCCGACGACGCTGGTGATGTTGATGATCCGCCCCCACCGCCGCTTCATCATCCCTCGCGCCGCGGCGCGAATCGTGGCGAACGCGCCACGCAGATTAGCGTCGATGACCGCGTTCCAATCGTCGTCCTTGAGCCGCACGAGAATGTTGTCGCGCGTCAGACCGGCGTTGTTGACGAGAATGTCGACGGAGCCGAGCGAGCCCTCGACGCTCTCGACCAACTTCTGCGCATCGGCAGGTGTGGCGAGATCGGCTCCGAAGCCGCGAGCCGCGTCGCCAAGCTCGCCGGCGATCTCGCCAGCACGGCCTGCGTCGCGACCGACGACGGCGACCTTCGCTCCACACGCGATGAGGGTCCGTGCGATTTCGCGCCCAATGCCGCGAGTGCTGCCGGTGACGAGCGCATTGCGTCCGCTCAAGTCGATTTGCATCAATCGAGCATCCTCAGGAGCTGCTCGACATCAGCCGCGGTTCCGCACGCAGCCGTCTTCGTCTCGGGCGCGATCTTCTTGACGAGACCGCGCAGCACTTCTCCGGGCCCCATTTCAACCCACAGCGCATCGCGGTGCGCAGCCGCCATCGCGCGAACCTGCGCCGCCCAGCGTACGGGTGATGTGAGCTGGCGAACGAGCTGAGTTTTCGCGGTCTTGGCGTTCGACACCGGCTCCGCCGATACGTTGGACCACACGTCGAACTCAGGATCGTGCATCACCGTGGCGTCGAGCTCGTCACGCAAACCCGCGGCGGCGACTTCCATCAGCGGGGAGTGAAAAGCGCCGCTCACTTTGAGAGGCACCACTCGCTTGGCACCCGCCTCTTTCGCCAGGGCCGACGCGCGCTCGACCGCGGCGACGTCGCCCGAGATCACGATCTGCATCGGGTCGTTGTAATTCGCCGGAACGACGACGCTGCCATTCGTGGACGCGCGTCGACAGACGTCTTCGAGCGCTGGCTCCGCCAGCCCGAGCACGGCGGCCATGGTGCCGGGACGGTCGTCGCCACTTCGCTTCATGAGCTCACCGCGTGTACGTACAACGCGTAACGCCGCCGGCACCTCGAAGGTGCCCGACGCATGGTAAGCAGTGAACTCGCCTAACGAGTGCCCGGCGGCGGCGACGACCCGCGTCTGAAGGCGCTGACGGACGACCGCCCACACGGCGGCACCGTGCGCGAGGAGCGCCGGCTGCGCGTTCTCGGTCGATGTGAGCGTCTCCTGCGGTCCCTCGAAGCAGAGGCGGCTGAGTGGAAAGCCGAGTGTGGCATCGGCCTGCTCGAACACCGTCTCAGCCTCGCGGAAGGCCTTCGCCAGGTCGCTCGCCATCCCGACCTTTTGGGAGCCTTGCCCGGGAAAGATCAGGACCAGATCCATGCTAGAAGCGCACGATCATCGACGCCCAGGTGAAGCCCGCGCCGAACGCCACCATGAGGACCGTCGTCCCATCCGTCAGGCGCCCCTGCTCGTGCAGCTCGTCCAGCGCGATCGGAATGGAGGCGGACGACGTGTTGCCGTAGCGATCGACGTTGACGTACACCTTGTCCATCGACACTCCGGCATGTTTCGCCGTCGCTTCGATGATCCGGATGTTCGCCTGGTGCGGGATGAGGATGTCGATGTCCTTGCCCGTGAGCTTTGCGCCGTCCAGCGCACGATCGGCCGCTTCGGACATGGAGCGCACGGCGTGCTTGAACACTTCGCGCCCAGCCATCTTCACCAGATGCGAGCGATCCATCAGCACTGCCTCGGTCATCGGGACCGTCGCGCCACCGTGCGGACGATACAACAGCTCGGCCAGCGTTCCGTCACTCCGCATGAACGAGGAGAGAATTCCCTTCCCATGCTTCGAGCGACGAAGTACGGTCGCGCCCGCGCCATCGCCGAAGAGCACGCAGGTTGCACGATCTTTCCAGTCGACGATGGCGCTCATCTTCTCGGCGCCGATTACCAGCGCCGTGTCGGCATTCCCCGACATCATGAGCCCTTCGGCAACGGTCAGCCCATAGAGCCATCCCGAGCACGCCGCCGACAGATCGAATGCCGCGGCTCGCGTCGCGCCTAACTCGGCCTGTACGTCGACCGCGGTGGCCGGCAGCAGCCGGTCTGGAGTAGCCGTGCTCAGCACCAGCACATCGATCTCCCCCGCCGTCACGCCCGCCCGCTGCATTGCAATGCGGGAGGCATCGGCCGCCATGCTGCACGTCGTCTCGCCGTTCTGGGCGATGCGGCGCTCGCGGATGCCGGTACGCTCGACGATCCACTCGTCCGAGGTCTCGAGACCCATCTTCGCGAAATCGGCATTGCGCAGCACTTTGTCGGGAAGGCCGCGCCCGGTGGACGCGAGCATGGCGATTGGTCTTTTCACGACGTCTCCTCCGGAATCGACTCGGCGATACGGCGGCCGATGTGCTCGTTCATCCCCGATTCCACCGCCCGCCTCGCCACACCGATGGCGTTCTTGATCGCCCGCGGCGACGACTTCCCGTGCGAGATGATGCTGATGCCTTTCACGCCTAACAACGGCGCGCCGCCGTAGTCCGAGTAATCGAACCCCTGGAGCGCGCGCGTGATCTGCCCCTGCTCGATGCCGGCGCGCCGCATGAGCTCGAGGATCAACCGTGGCACCGACTCGTAAAACTTGAGGAGCACGTTACCCACGAAGCCGTCGCAGACGACGACGTCGACGGTGCCGAGGTGGCTGGCGCCGGCGAGTACATCACGTCCTTCGACGTTCCCGACGAAGTGAAGGTCGGTCTCCTTGAGCAGCTTGTGCGCCTTGAGCACGGCTTGATTCCCCTTCTCCGCCTCCTCACCGATGCTGAGCAGCCCCACCCCCGGCCGCTCGCGCCCGAGGATGTCTTCGGCGTACACCGAACCGAGTCGCGCGAATTGCACCAGCTCTTCCGCCGAGCAGTCGACGTTGGCGCCGGCATCGAGGACGATCACCGGATTGATCGCCGTGGGGAAAATCGTACCGATCGCGGGTCGCGTGAGCCCGCCGTGCAGACGAAGCACAACGGTCGACGCGGCCATCTGCGCGCCCGTGTTTCCCGCGGAGACGAACGCGTCGGAGTCGCCGGTGGCCTGCAGCTTGAGCCCGATCACCATCGAGCTATTGGGTTTCCCGCGGATCGCCGTGATCGGCTTCTCGTTCATCTCGATCACGTCGGGCGCGTCGACGATCGTCAGGCGATCGCGGCCGGCACGGAGATGCGCGAGCTCGCCGTCGAGCAACGAGACGAGCTCTTCCTCGATCACACTGCTTCGGCCAACGAGCTGAACGGAGTGCGAGGAATCGAGCTCGGCGAGCGCGAGTAGCGCTCCGGCGATCGGAGCCTTGGGAGCGTGGTCGCCGCCCATGGCGTCCAACGCGATGCGCGCCAAGCTACGCTTCTCGGGCTGCTACTCGCTGCGTTCCGGCGTAGTACCCGCACTCGGGGCACACCCGGTGGGGGCGCTTCATGCTCTGACAGCGCGGGCAGGCCTGGAGCACGATGGCGGGCGCTTTCTTGTGCGTATTGCGGGCGCGCTTCTTCCGCTTAGAGGTACGTCTTTTCGGGACAGCCATGGTATCAGGAGATCACTAGATCGGTCGAGGAAACTGTCGGATCGCTACTCGGCGTCTCGGCGTACGGCGCGCAGCGCTTCCCAGCGGCCATCGGTGGCCGGCGGACACTCACATGGGCCAGCGTTGAGATCGGCGCCGCAGCGGGCGCACAGTCCCTTGCACTCTTCGCGGCAGAGCGCGAACGCTGGTACGGACAACAGCCATTGCTCGCGAATCGCTGGACGAAGGTCGACTACCGCCGCACGCGGCGGCAGGCGAAAGACGTCCGGATCTTCGGCCTCGTCGGAATCCGACTCGGCGAAAATCAGATGGACGTCCTCCGCAACATCCGCTCGGACGTCCACCAGACACCTGCGGCAGGAGACCTGGGTCGCACCTTCTATTCGCCCCTGCCAGTAAAACCGACCGGTGCCAGCCTTTGACAGCCGCCCGGTGGCATGCAGCGGTTCGCTCGGCAATGGATCGCCGGCCTGCCAGATACTGTCGTCGGCGGCGAGCCACCCCTCGACCCGGGCTGCCTGTTGCTCCAGGTCGCGAACGTTGTAGGACAGCATAACCTCTAAATCTACGCTACCCGTGCCCCTCTATCAAGTCGGCCTGGCACCGTGAGTTAGCCCCATCCGGCCAGCTCAGTGAGCGGCCAGCAGCTCGGACTCGGCGAAGAAGAAAGCGATCTCTCGCTCGGCGTTGGCATCAGAGTCCGAGGCGTGGATCGCGTTCCGCTCCTTCGACTCGGCGTACAGCTTCCGCACCGTACCGGCCTCCGCTTCTGTCGGATCGGTGGCGCCGATTGTCTTCCGCAACGCGGCCACGGCGTCATCGCGCTCGAGAACCATCGGCATGCAGGGACCGGACGTCATGAAGGTGACGAGTGGCTTGAAAAACGGCCGCTCGGCATGCACGGCGTAAAACTCCCCTGCCTGCTCCTCGGTCAGGTGCATGACGCGCGACGCGCGGACCTTGAAGCCTGCGCCTTCGAGATGCGCTACGATTTTTCCGGTTTTTCCAGATGCGAACGCGTCGGGTTTGATGATCGCCAGTGTGCGCTTGCCAAGCATGAGTATCAGGATCCGATGAGTTTGCGGACGATGTCACCACGCGTGAGGAAGCCGACCAGCTTGCCTTCGCTGACGACGGGTACGTGAGCCACGTCCTTGTTGGTCATGAGTGAAGCGACTTCGGCCAGCGGCTGCTCCGGCGCGACTGCCAACACCTGCCGTGTCATGACGTCGCGCACCGCGCGCCGTGCTTCGACACCTGGCACACCCTGCGGCGGCGTCCGTCGCGAGTGCGCGCCAGGCAGGAGTGAGTTGCTCAGCATGTGACGCATGAGCTCCTTGTCGCTCAGCAAGCCGACGAGGAGCCCCGTCGCGTCGACGACCGGAAGGGCGCCGATCCCGGAGCGGACCATGTCGCGCGCCGCCTCTCGAAGGGGCGCATCGGGTCGCGTGGTGCGCGGCCGCTCGTTCATGATGTCGCGCACAGTGATCTCTTCAGGGAGTTGGTCCTGCAGCTCGGGAAGTGCGAGCACCGCGGACGCGCTACTCGCTTCGAGGATCGCGTCGACTGTCTTAGGCCGGGTGAGCAGACGGACAAACGCGCCGAGCACCTGGATGTAGCTCGCCGCCAGTCGCGGCGGCGAGACGATGAGCAACAGAATGCGCGCGCGCTGTGGGTCGGCGTCCCTCACTTGGCGCTCGAGCGGCTCGGACGCGACGCCAAGCGCCGCGGCGAGCTCCGACACTGCATCACTGCGGTAGTGCATGACGAATGCACGATCGCCGAGTGCGACCAGGTCTTCGCCGCGTCCTTCCTCGATGCGCGCGCGAAGCTTGTTCAGGTCCTCGATGACCCCTTCGCTCGCCATCCGATCGAGCAACGGTCGGACCGCGGAGTGCAGTGAATCGGCGCCATCGTCCACGCGCAGCACGTTGAGCGGGATGACGACGCGATCCTCACTGAGGAGATCGGCGAGTCTCACAAGCGCTCTCGGATCAGCCTCACGAAATCGATCGGGCGACGGGCGACGCCGATGCCGGCGTCGGTGAACGCCTGGATCTTCTCGGCCGCCGTTCCCGCGGAGCCGGAGATGATCGCGCCGGCGTGCCCCATACGACGACCCGGTGGCGCGGTCTGACCGGCGATAAAGCCGACGACGGGCTTCTTCATCTTCTCCTTCACGAATTGCGCAGCCTCCTGTTCATCGGTGCCGCCGATCTCGCCCATCATGGCGACCGCTTTCGTCTCCGGGTCCTTCTCGAATGCGGCGAGACAGTCGATGAAGTTTGTGCCGTTGATTGGATCGCCACCGATGCCGACACAGGTGGTCTGTCCGATCCCCGCGCGCGTCAGCTGATAGACGACCTCGTAGGTGAGTGTTCCCGAGCGGCTGACTACACCGACCGGTCCGGCTGTGCAGATCCGTCCGGGAATGATGCCGACTTTCGATTTACCCGGCGTGATCAGTCCCGGGCAATTCGGGCCGATGAGACGTGCGCCCTTCTCCTTCACGAAGGGATACACGCGAGTCATGTCGAGCACCGGCACGCCCTCTGTAATGCAGACGATGAGCGCGATCCCCGCCTCCGCCGCTTCCATCATCGCGTCCGCGGCGAAGGCCGGTGGTACGTAGATGACGGACGTGTTGGCGCCGGTTTCTGTGACAGCCTCGGCGAGCGTGTTGAAGACCGGTACGCTACCCTCGAACCGCTGCCCGCCCTTCCCCGGAGTCACGCCCGCGACGACGGCCGTGCCGTACTCCATCATCTGCTTCGTATGGAAGGATCCATCGCGGCCGGTGATCCCCTGCACTACGAGGCGCGTACGCTCGTCGATGAAGATGCTCACTCGGCCTTTCCTCCGGTGGCGAGCGCGACCGCCTTCTGCACCGCTTCGTCCATGTCCGTCATCGCCGAGAAGCCATTTTCCTGGAGGATCTTCACCGCAATCTCTTCATTCGTTCCTGTTAGGCGGATGACGATGGGTACCGTCAGCGGCTTCGCTTTGGTCGCCGACACGATGCCGTTGGCGACGTCGTCGGTGCGTGTGATACCGCCAAAGATGTTGAAGAGGATCGCCTTCACGTTCGGGTCTTCGGTGATGATCTTGAGCGCGTTGATCACTTTCTCGGGGTTGGATGAGCCGCCGATGTCCAGAAAGTTCGCCGGCTCGCCTCCGTAGTACTTGACCAGGTCCATGGTGGCCATCGCCAGGCCGGCGCCGTTCACTACGCATCCGACGTTGCCGTCGAGCTTGATGAATGTGAGGTTCGCCTTCCGCGCCTCGACTTCGCTCGGCGCTTCAGCCGTCTCGTCGCGCAGTGCGGCAATCTCGGCTCGCCGGTCCAGCTCGTTGTCGTCCACCACCATCTTCGCATCGAGAGCGACGACGTCGCCCTTCGGCGTCGTGACGAGCGGATTGATCTCGGCCAGCGAAGCGCCACTCTGCACGAATGCGCGGTAGAGCTGTTGCATGATCGTGGCGGCAGCTCGCGCCTGTTTCACGTCGTTGTAAAGGAAGAAGCCCATCTGCATCGCCTCGAACGGCAGCAGACCGTATCGAGGATCGACTGCATGGCGCATGATTTTTTCCGGCGCCTTGGCGGCGACTTCCTCGATGTCGATTCCGCCCGCTGGGCTCACCATGAACACCGGCCGCTTGGATGCACGATCGACGATGATGCCGACGTAGGCCTCGGTGGCGATGTCGGCGGCCGGCGTGACCAACACCTTCTCGACAGTGAGACCTTTGATCTGCATCCCGAGAATTCGCGAGGCGACCTCCCGCGCTTCCGCCGCGGTCTTGGCCAGCTTGACGCCGCCGGCTTTTCCGCGTCCGCCGGCGTGGACCTGCGCCTTTACGACGACCGTGCCGCCGAACTTTTTGGCGATCCGTTCGGCTTCGTCAGGCGTGGTTGCGACTTCGCCCGGCGGGATCGGAATCCCTTCACGCCGAAAAATCTCCTTCGCCTGATACTCGTGAATGTTCACTCGTTCTCCGATGTGATCGTCGTTCCCGCCTCGCCGCGCACCGCATCGCGGCCGCGATCCAGCTCCGTAATGATCGCGCGCCCGCCGGTGCGCTTCACGAAATCCACTGCCGCCCGCACCTTCGGCGCCATGCTGCCTTCGCCGAAAGCCTTCTCGCGGTCCATGCGCTCGGCGTCGATGGTGGTGAGCGTCCGCAATGCGCGCTGTTGCGGCGTTCCATAGTTCGCATACACCGCGTCGACGTCGGTAAGTATAAGCAGCAAGGATGCGTGTAGATCGCGCGCGAGAACCGCGGCGGCCAGATCCTTGTCGACTACCGCATCAATTCCTTCGAAGCCGTCGAGCGCATCGTCGTAGTAGACCGGCGCGCCGCCGCCGCCACAGGCAATTACGATCGTTCCCGAACGAACGAGGTGGTCGATCTCCTCCAGCTCGTGTATGCGCAGCGGTGCCGGACTTCCGACCACTCGCCGCCACCGCTTCCGCGCATCGCGCTCGACAGCGACGCCATCTCTCCGAAGCGCCTCGGCGCGCTCATCGGGAATTGCATGACCGATGAACTTCGTCGGTGTCGTGAGCGCCGGATCGTCGCGCGCCACGTGAACCTGCGTGATGATCGTCGCCACGTCGCGCTCGCTTCCCGCGCGCCGAAGCGCGTTCTCCAGCGACTGCTGGATCATGTACCCGATCCATCCCGCGGTCGCGGCGACCAGCACGCCGAGTGGCAGCGGACTGACATCGGCGCGGGCGAGCTCGTTGCGGACCAGCTCGTCACCCACCTGCGGTCCATTGCCGTGCACCACGCACAGATTCCAGCCATCGAGTGCCAGGTCGACGATCGGTCCAAGACTCGCTCTCGTGTGGCGAAATTGATCGTGGATCGTACTGCGCTCGCCCGCGGGCGACAGCGCGTTCCCACCAAGTGCGATTACCGCTGTTTCAGCCACGCGAAGAGGTGTTGAGGAAGCGGCAAGCTATGAGAGGTGGGATGGAGGGGCAAGGCATCGAGATGCGAGATTCGAGATTCGAGATTCGGAAAGGCGAATTCGGAGATCGTTAGGTTCGCCGTTGCGAATCTCGAATCTCGAATCTCGCATCTCGATTGTCGTGCTGTCATTCTTCTCTTCCCAGCAGGGCCCCGAGCTGTTCATACGCTCTCCCGAACGCCACCCAGTCTCCACGCTGCAGCGCGTCGCGCATCTGCGCATACAGCTCGGCAACTCGCGCGCGAAAATCGACGGGACCGACGACGCGGCCGGTGTCGGAGGACGGATCGCGCGGTGCGCCGATCGCATCGGCGAGCGATCGGCCGCTGAACACGCCCTCAGGTCCTACCACCGCCACCCGCGCTAAGGTCGGAATACCATCGCTTCGCCAGGCGTAGAGCGGTTGGATGAAGACAAGATCACGACCGCTAGGGACGGCGCGGATTCGACCGCGGACCGCACGCGCTTCGCGTGGCACCGCAGCGGTGCTGTCGAGGACGCGTCGCAGCGGATCGACGATGCCGGAGGACCACCGGGGTCCCTGCCGGTCCAACGGGATCCAATACGTGGCGCGTTGGCGGCCTCCCACGGCTACAATAACGCCCGCCACGTGCTTCGTTCCGTCGAGCACCGTCTCGCTCCACGCCACCGCCGGTTCCTGCAGCGGCAGAGCGAGTTGGGGCGCGTTCTCGCGCGCGAGCGCGGTATCGGTCGTCTCGCCTAACGGGAGCTCGCCGCCACGCAGCGCTTCACCGCGCAGTCCATAACGCGCTAGCACGACCGCTTGTGCGTGCGCGGCGTCCGCGGCCGGCGGCAGCGACCGTGCGATGGCCGGCGGCACTTCCGACCATCGGCGAAAGAGCCGCGGGAAGATCGTCGCCCAACGCTCGGCGATCGGATCTCGCGCCGAGTCGGCCACCAGGATCACGCGACCGGTGTGCGCGTTGACGATCGCCGTGGCTGAATGCTTCAGGTAGCTGTACTCGCTGCCGCCGGATCGCACGCGATCGCTGAGCGGATACGTGCCTGACGCCGAGTAGAGCTCGATCGCCCAAAAGAGCGAATCGAGCGCAACGAGCGGCGCGATCACCGTCCCTTGCGCAAAGAACGGCGCCAGCGCGCGCACCCGAAGCCGCACGTCGCGCCGATCCACCAGCCTTGGCGTCGGACGCGGCAGGTCGCCGCCTAACAAGCGAAAGTTCTGACGGCTCCATGCGTGCGCGAGGCGCGCACCCGATGTCTCGAGCGCCGGCGCGGGGATTCGCATCGACGAATCGGCGACGATCCGCGCGCCAGTCGCGCCGTTATACACCAGCACCCGAGGCAGCTCGATCGACTCGCGTCCATCGGCGCCCGAAGCGATCGCCACCGGCTCTCCGCGCGAATCCACCGTGCCCACGAGCACGCGCTGCGCACCCCACGCCAACATGTCATCCTCATCGCCGGCCGGACGCAACGGAACCGTAGACACCAGCTCGCCGCGTGCAGCGCTCCAACCGACGGTGGTCGAGTCGCTCGGCACATGGCGCTGCCGAGTGACGGCCCGAACCAACGCTGCCGGATCCCATAGGGAAATGGCTCGGACGTTCGTCCTGAGGTTGGCCAGCGCGATGCCGCTATCGGCTCGCGTGATACGCTCCAAGCCGAACGCGCGGCGCGTGTACTCGGCGCGCGTGGCGAGGTACGGCCTCTCGCGCACGACCGGGTCCTGCGTCGTTGCCAGCTGCTTCACCAATGGCGGTCCACCTTGCCTCAGAAGCAGCGCGAGGATGAACAGCACGCCTATTGCCCCGAAAGCGATGCGAAGCTGACCCGTCCAACCGAACCAGGCGACGATCAATGCGGCAATGACCGTCAAGAACGACAGCCACGTCGTCGCCGGTAGCGCCGCCCGGTGGTCTGCATAGCCGAAGGCGCCCCGCGCACCTTCGCTCAGCAACAGCTCGTAGCCATCCAGGCGATAGCTCCACGCCAGCACCATCATCAACAGTGCGCCTAACACGATGAGGTGCCGTTGGACGTACATCGACATGTACAGCGTCCCGCGCTCCCATCGCAGACTCGGCGTCAGCGCATAGAGGAAGATCACGACCGCCGCCGTCAGCAGGACCGTGATGAGCGCCCATATGTGCATCGCTTGCTCGAACGGCAGCCAGGCGACGAAGAAGCCGAGATCGTGATCGAAGTACGGGTCACGCTCGCCGAATTCCACGCCCTCGCGAGCCAGCGTGTACGCTGACCATGGCTCGTGGCGGAGCGTGAGGAGCGCGCCGAGGATTAGCGCGAGGATCGCGGCACCGGCGACCAGGTAACGGCCGGGGACCTCCTCACCGATCTCGATGTTCCCCACGCGGCGTGGCAACACGAGCGACACCACGCTGTGCCGCACCGCGTAGAGATTAGCGAAGAGAAAGAGGCTGGCGATGACCGCCGAAGTGCCCCGCACCGCGAACCAGGCCAGCGCTTTCTCGCGCCACACCGAGACTGCGCCCATTGCGGCGTACCACTGAAAATCGACGTAGATCCCGGCGATCGCGCGGCCGGCGAGCAGCAGAAGGGCCGCGGCGAGGATTGCAGCGATTATCCAGCGCCGCGCCTTCACGTCAGATCGCCACGCCCTGGCCGCGCAGCCACGTCTCGAACTCGTCGCGGATTGCGTCGAGGCGCTCCGGCGTGCGTGCTTCGAAGCGCAGCACCAACACGGGCTGTGTGTTAGACGCTCGGATGAGGCCCCATCCGTCGCCGAAGAGCACGCGGGCGCCGTCCACATCGCTCACTTCGTGCAGCGACCGGAAGTGACGGACCGCATCGTCCACCAAACGGAACTTTCGCTCGTCAGGGCAATCGACACGAAGCTCCGGCGTCGACACGAACTTCGGCACATCGGACAGCAGCTGCGAAATGCTCTTCCCCGAGTCGGCGACGATGCGCAGCAAGCGCGCCGCCCCATACATCGCGTCGTCGTGTCCGTAAAAGCCCTCGGCGAAGAACATGTGCCCGGACATCTCGCCGGCGATCGGAGCCTTGAGCTCGCGCATCTTGTCCTTGATGAGTGAGTGTCCGGTCTTCCACATCACGGGCTCGCCCCCGGCGGCGCGGATCGCGTCAGGCAGCGCCTGAGAGCATTTCACGTCAAAGATGATGGGCTGGCCACGCTTTGTTCTGGCGAGGACGTCACGTGCGTACAGAATGAGAACGTGGTCGCCCCAGATAATCTCACCATTGTCGCTGATGACTCCGATTCGATCGGCGTCGCCGTCGAACGCAACACCAATGTCAGCCTTCTCGCGTTTCACCGCGGCGATGATGTCGTGCAGGTTCTCGACGACGGTAGGATCGGGATGGTGATTCGGGAACGTTCCATCGCTCTCGCAGAAGAGCGATGTCACGCGCGCACCGAGGCGCTCGAGCAGCTTCGGAACGACGAGTGAGCCGGCGCCGTTGCCGCAATCGGCCACAACGCGAAGCGGCCGAGAGAGTTTCCCGATCCGCGCCACAACATCGTCGATGTATTTGTCGATGATGCCTTGCTCGATCGTGGTGCCGGTTCCGGCCGGGAAGTTCCCACGCTGAATGAGGGTGTACAGCTCCTGAATCTCCTCGCCGTGTAGCGAGGCCGGGCCGACGCAGAGTTTGAAGCCGTTGTATTCCGGCGGATTGTGCGAGCCCGTGATCTGAATCGACGCTGCTACCGGAAGATTGTGCAGCGCCCAATACGTGAGGGGTGTCGGCACCACGCCGACGTCGATGACGTTGATGCCCGACTCGTTGAGCGCGCGCACCAGCGAATCGCGAAGCGCCTTGCCACTGGGCCTATTGTCGCGGCCGACAGCCACGGCGCCCGCAATGTTGCGTTGTGCGAGATATGCGGCGAAGGCTCGGCCGAGCGCGTGCGCCACGCGAGGGTCGAGATCCTTCCCGATGATTCCGCGGATGTCGTATTGCCGAAAGATGTTTTGGCTGATCGCCATCTGCTCCTCGAAACGAATCGGGGCCGCATCGCGGCCCCGCTCAGTCAGCGTGCGGGCGCCACGGAGAGCGGCGGCCCCGCTGCCGGCGCCGTCGCGGTCGCCGGAGCGCTCAGTCGGGCGAGATGAATTGCCCAGCCCGGAAAAATGCCAAAATAAAGGATCCCCACCGCCGAGATCGCAATCACCGCGGCGGTCAAACGGGGGACGCGAGCCGGCGCCGGTGCATCCGCCGGCCGCGGCCGCATGAACATCACCATCACGACGTAGAGATAATATCCGGCCGAGATTACGCTGGTGAGGACGACCAGCACCGCCAGTGCGACCTGCGGACGCGGCGCATCCAGCGCGGCGTCGAGCACGTACCATTTGGCGAAGAATCCCATGCCGCCCGCGATCGGAAAGCCGAGCATGGCGAGCATGAAAACTGCCATCGCTGCCGCGAGTCCCGGTCGCACCGTCCACAGACCGCTATAGTCGGCAACGTCGAGATTTCGCTCACCGCTTTCGCCCAGCGCTATGATCACGGCGAACGCACCCATCGTCGCCAACGTGTAGGCGATGAGATAGAAGATGAACGCGGACGCGCCGGCGCTCGTACCAACGACGAGGGCGACGAGGATGTACCCAGCATGCGCGATGCTCGAGTACGCGAGAAGCCGTTTGATGTTCTTCTGTGCCAGTGCCACGATGTTCCCTACGATCATCGTGACGATCGCAAGCCCCGCCAGCGCCGTGTACCAGGCGGCGTTGGTGCCTTCCCACGCCGTCGCTGGAAAGGCCTCGAGCCAAACACGAAGGAATGCGGCAAAGCCGGCAACTTTCACCGCCGAGGCCATGTAAGCCGTGTACGGCGTGGGCGCACCCTCGTAGACGTCGGGCGTCCACATGTGGAATGGCGCCGCGGCGATCTTGAAGCCGAAGCCGACGAGTAGTAGCCCCATGCCGATGAGCAGCATCGGCGACTGCCCGAGCGCGCTGCCATCCAGCCGCTCCCCAATGGCGCCGATCTCCGTCGAGCCGGTGGCACCATAGAGCAATGCGATCCCGTACAGGAGGAAACCAGTCGAGAACGCGCCTAACAAGAAATACTTGAGGGCCGCTTCTGCCGCACGACTGCTCCGTCGATTGAGCCCCGCCAGCACGTACACCGCGATCGACATGAGCTCGATCCCAAGGAACACGATCATGAGATCGCGGGCCGCGGTGAGCAGCATCATTCCCGAGCTGGCAAGCAGCACCAAGACGTGCGACTCCGGCGCAATGAGCTGCTCGCGGTCGTTGTAGTCGAGAGCGAGCAGGATGGCGAGCACCGTCGCCAGCAGGACGATCAGGTCTGACGCCCAACGGAAGGCGTCCACCGCGATGACACCGTCGTTCGCCGTGGCGCCACTTCGCCACATCCACACGGTGGCGACCGCAGCCGCAATGCAAACGAGGATGGCACCAATTCCCACTGCCTTCTGCCGCGCCGCGCTTTCGCGCCGCCATGCACCAATCAGCAAGAGAACCATGGCGCCGCCCATCACGATCAGATCGGGAAGGAGCGCGGCAGTAAGCTGCGATGGTACCGACAGATCGAAGTGCATCACCGTACTCCGACCAGGCGTGGCGACGCCGCGTCAACCGATGTTCGCTGAGGGGACTCCACCTGTTCGATGAAACGCGCGGCCGAGGTCTCGGTGCGCCTCAGGAATGGTGCGGGGTAAATCCCGATCCAAATGATCGCGGCGACCAGGGCCATCATCACGCCCAGCTCGCGCGCGTTGAGGTCGACCAGCGCCGCGTTCTCCGGCTTGTCCAGCGGATTGAAGAGGATTCGCTGAATTGCCCACAACAGATACGCGGCGGCGAAGATCACGCCCGTCGTCGCCAGCGTGGTGAGGAATGGGTGCCGGTCGAATGAGCCAACCAATACGAGAAACTCGCCGACGAATCCGTTGGTGCCCGGCAGACCGATGCTGCTCAATGACACGAACGTCAGAAGCGCCGCGAACATCGGGACGACCTTCGCGATTCCGCCGTACGCGTCGATCAACCGGGAATGTCTCCGCTCGTAGATCATGCCGACTAGCAGAAAGAGCGCGCCGGTAGAAATGCCGTGATTGATCATCACCATGATGGCGCCCTGAACGCTCTGCAGAGTCAACGCATAGATGCCCAGCATCACGAAGCCCAGGTGGCTCACTGATGAGTAGGCCACCAGCTTCTTGAAGTCGGGCTGAACCATCGCCACGAGCGCACCGTAGATGATCCCTACGACCGCCAAGCCCAGAATCGTCATCCGAACCCACGGCTCCAGCGCGGCCTCCGGGAAGAACGGCATCGCGAAACGAAGGAAGCCGTACGTCCCCATCTTCAGCATGATCCCGGCAAGGATCACCGACCCGGCAGTCGGTGCTTCGGTATGCGCGTCAGGCAGCCACGTGTGGAATGGGAACATCGGCACTTTCACCGCGAACGCGAGGAAGAAAGCGCCGAACATCCACAGAGCGGCAGTGTGCCCTGTGCGCATGTTCTCCATCACGAACTCGTAGTCGAAACTCACCGAGCCCGCGCTTACCCACAGGTACAGGATTGCCACGAGCATCAGCAGCGAGCCGAGCATCGTATAAATGAAGAACTTGAGGCTCGCGTAGATCCGGCGTTCGCCGCCCCATATGCCGATGATGAAATACATCGGCACCAGCATGACCTCCCACATCACGTAAAAGAGCAGGAGATCGAGCGCCATGAAGACGCCGAGCATGCCCGTGGTGAGGACGAGCAGGAGTGCGTAGTACGCCTTCTGCTTTCGCCGGATGCTCGTCCAGCTCCCGAGCACGGAGAGCGGCATCAGGAAGGTGGTGAGTAGGATCATCACCAGCGCGATACCGTCGATACCGAGCGTGAAGGTCGCGCCCCACAAGCCGATCCACGGGTATCTCACCATCGCCTGCCACTGCGCGCCGCTCGGGTCGTACGTCCACCACAGTCCGAGCGACAACACGAACTCCGCCAGGAGAAACAGCAGCGCCAGCCAGCGCGCACTTCCAAGCCCAGCGCCTGCGGCCGCATCCTCGGCGCCGGGCGACTCGCTGCCTAACACGAGAACTATCACCGCACCAGCCGCCGGGAGAGCGAGCAGGACCCAGAGGATCCAGCTCTGATATCCAATGGATGTCAGAAAGTCGACCATGGCTCAGCGCAGGGTGAAGGTGCCCAAGATCGCGAGCACGCCGAGCACGATCGCCCACGCGTACCGCCCCACGTGCCCGGATTGGAGCTGCGAGCCGAGCCATCCGAATGCGCGCGCCAGGAGTGCGGTGCCATTCACCAGCATGCCGTCGATGAGGCCGACGTCGATCCCACGCCAGAGCAGCTTGCGGGAGCCTTCGACCGTCGGCTGCACTACCGTGCGATCGTACAACTCGTCGACGTAGTACTTGTGCTCGAGCACCCGCTCGATCCCCTGCTCCTCGGCCGCGGCCGCCTTGGGGACGAGCTTGGCAGGCTTGAGCCTAACGAGTGCGAACACGATGCCGGCAACGGCCACGACCACGGCCAGACCAACCAGCATCAGCTCGGTATCATGGGCCAGGTGCACCGCCTCGCCGCCGGCGACACGTGCGGTTGCTTCCCCGACCACCGGCTCCAACCAATGCTCCAGCGTACCGACCGGACCCAGGAACGAGAGCAGCGCCGGCACGTTCATCCATCCACCGAGGAGGCTCAGCGCGCCGAGCACGAGCAGCGGTGCCGTCATCACCCACGGCGCCTCGCCGAGATGTGCACGCTCGGCATCGCCGGTGCGGTTCGGGCCGTGAAAGGTGTAGAGCATCATCCGCGTCATGTAGATCGCGGTGAGGAGCGCCGCGATCACGCAGAGCGCCCACACTGTCATCAGCAAAGCGCTTCCAGGTATACCGAGCCAGCTCGCTTCCGCCAAAGCCGAATGCTGCGCGCGGGCGAAGGCCGCGCCGAGGATCTCGTCCTTGGAGAAGAAGCCGGCGAAAAACGGAATCCCCGCGATCGCCAACGTCGCGATCCACATGAGCACGAACGTGAACGGCATGAACCGGCGGAGTCCACCCATGTTGCGCATGTCCTGCGCGTCATCGTGCCGGCCCGTGTGATGGTAGGCGCGGTGCATGGCGAAGATCACGGACCCCGAGCCCAGGAAGAGCAGCGCCTTGAAGAAGGCGTGCGTCGCCAGGTGAAAGATGCCGGCGACGTATGCTCCCACACCCACTCCGACGAACATGTAACCGAGCTGCGACACCGTGGAGTACGCGAGGACTTTCTTGATGTCCCACTGCTTGAGACCGATCGTCGCCGCGAAGAGCGCGGTGAGCGCGCCGACGAGCGCGACGGTGAGCGACGCCGCGGGCGCGAGCGCGAAAAGGAACGAGCTCCGCGCGATGAGGTAGACACCAGCCGTCACCATCGTAGCCGCGTGAATCAGCGCAGACACCGGGGTCGGGCCCGCCATCGCGTCAGGCAGCCAGGTATAGAGTGGAATCTGTGCGCTCTTTCCCGTGGCTCCGAGGAAGAAGAAAAGACAGATCGCCGTCACGAGCGCGGTGCCATACCCCAGGGTTTCTGCGCGATCGGCGATCCCCACGAAATCCAGCGCGCCAACGTTGCTCCAGAGGAGGAACATGGCGATCAGGAATCCGAAATCGCCGATGCGGTTCATGATGAATGCCTTCTTCCCCGCATCGGCATTCGCTTTGTCGAGGAACCAGAATCCGATCAGCAGATAGGAACAGAGACCGACGCCTTCCCAACCGATGAAGAGCACGGGATAGCTCGCGCCGATCACGAGCACGAGCATGAAGGCAACGAAGAGATTCAGGTAGGCGAAGTAGCGCGGGTAGCCGGGATCATCCTGCATGTACCCGACGCTGAAGATGTGGATGAGCGCACCGACGCCGGTCACGATCAGCACCATCACCATCGAGAGCTGATCGAGCTGGAAGGCCCACTCGACGTTCAAGTCTCCAACCGGCATCCAGGCGAAGTAGCGCTGAACGAACGGCTGGCGCATCTCCACGCCGCGCATCGCCAGCCACATCATCACCGCCAGCACGAACGACGCGATGAGTACCGCCGGTCCTATCAGACTCACCAATGGTGCGAAGCGATGCCGCGCGGGTTGGTGAGCGTCGTGCGTATGAGTGTCGTGTGGGGGATGCTCCTCGTGCGCGCCGTGGCCGTGCGCCGACGTCGGATCGGAGGGGCCGGCGCGATACGAGCCGACGATCGCCAGCAGTCCGTTCAGAACGAACCCCAGGAGTGGCAGGATCGGGAGCAGCCAGAGATACTCGGCCGCTGTTCCACTCAGCGGATGTGGGGTCACCCTTTCAGCAAGTTGATGTTCTTGAGATCCACCGTCTCATGATGGCGGAAGATCGAGATGATTATTGCCAGGCCTACCGCAGCCTCGGCGGCAGCCACTGTCATCACGAACACGACGAAAACCTGACCGCCGAGACCGTAGAGTCTCGAAAGCGCCACGAACGTGAGGTTGACCGCGTTGAGCATCAGCTCGACGCACATGAAGATGATGATGGCGTTCCGGCGCGTGAGCACGCCCACCACGCCGATCGTGAACAGCACCGCCGAGAAAAACAGCGCTTCGGCTACCACATCAGCTCCTCTTGCGAGCGAGAACAACAGCGCCGACGATTGCCGCCAACAACAGCACGCTCGTCACTTCGAACGCCAGCAGATATTGCCGGAAGAGCGGATCGGCCACGGCCGTGACGACGTTGGTGCCGGGCGACAGTACCGGCATTTGCGCCGGGAGCGTTTGGCGACCCATGACGAGGATTTGGGCCAGCAATGCGAGTCCCACCGCCGCGGCAAGCAACCGCGCCCCCTTCCCCTTGATGTCGGCGATCTCGGAGGCATGGCCCAGGTTCAGCAGCATGATCACGAAGAGGAACACCACCATGATCGCGCCGGCGTACACGAGCACCTGGATCGCGCCGACGAAGTGCGCATCCATCATCACGTACATCGCGGCCAGCGCGAACATCGTGGTGACGAGCCAGAGCGCGGCAGCCACCGGACTCTTGCGCGTGACGAAGGTGATCGCCGACGCGACGGCGATCAGTCCGAACAGATAGAAATGAAATTCGTAGAAGAGACCTTCGTTCATTCGCCTTTCGGGTCGGCAGGGTCCCACATCTCGCAAACGGGATGGGTCTGAGCCATCAGGCGCTCGAGGTCGTAAACGAAACCGGCGCGGCTGTATTCGGCGTTCTCGTAGTGCCGGCCAACGTGAATCGCCTCCTCTGGACAAACCTCCTGACAGTAGCCACAGAAGATGCAGCGGAACTCATCGATCTCGTAGATGAGCGGATAGCGATTCCCCTCTTCATCCTCGCCCGGCACCAGCTTGATGCAGTTCGCGGGGCAAATCTGCGGACAAAGACCGCACGCGACGCACTTGGCCTTCCCGTTTTCGTCCGTCAGCATTCGATGCGTCCCTCGCCAACGGCGAGAGATCTGCTCCTTTTGCTCCGGATATTCCGTCGTGACCTTGTGCGGATTCATCATGTGCTTGAACGTCAGCGCCATTCCCTTGAGCATCGCGCGGACGTAGCTGGCTTGGTGCGTCGGCCGCTGAACGACCTTTACCTGAATCGCCATGGAGGCCTCAGTCGCCTTGCGCCGGCACAGGCCGACGCTGGCCGATACGGCGGAGCCGCTCGACCTGCGCCGCGGGAAGCCGCGAATACGCGGGGCTGATGATCCGGCCACGGTCGAGGATCACGAATACCAACACCGCCAGCACGAGGTTGAGCGCGCCCAGAATCACCCAGTAAGGTGAGATCATTCCGAGCCACACCTTGCCCGTCGGCACGCCGTAGGCATCGAGCGCCAAGATCGCTCCGGCCATGATCACGATGTACGCGAGCGCGGTTGGCAGCATGAACTTCCATCCGAGCGACATCAGCTGGTCGTAGCGAAAGCGCGGAAGCGTCCAGCGCACCCACATGAAGGTGAAGAGGAAGAAGAAGACCTTCACGAAGAAGACCGCGAACGTCGCCAGCGTCTTGAGCCATGACCAGGGCGCAGCGTTGTCCCACTGCGTGAACGGAATGTCCCAGCCGCCGAAGAAGAGCGAGACGGTCAGCGCGCTGGCGGTCACCATGTTCGCGTACTCGGCGATGAAGAACATCGAGAATTTCATCGCGCTGTACTCGGTGTGATAACCGGCGATCAGCTCCGATTCGGCCTCGGGCAGATCGAACGGCAACCGATTGGTCTCGGCGAACGCAGCGACCAGAAAAATGAAGAACGAGAGCAGCAGCGGGATGACATTCCACCCCATGGCTTGCTGCCTGGCTACGATCTCGGTCAGCGCGACGTTCCCCATGAGGAGCAACACCGCCACCACCGCCATCCCCATGGCGATCTCGTAGGAAACCATCTGCGCGCTCGAACGGAGGCCGCCAAGCAACGAGTACTTGTTGTTGGAGGACCAGCCGGCGAGCACAATGCCGTAGACGCCTAACGATGATATGGCCAGGATGTACAGAAAACCGACCGGGAGATCGGCCACCACCATCGGGATGAGCCCCCAGCGTGTCGGCGCCGGCGAGGCGAACGGCACGACGGCGATCGTTATCAACGCCGGAATGAACGAGAGCGCGGGCGCCATAATGAACAGCGGCTTGTACGCCGCGTCGGGATAGGTCTCCTCTTTCATGATGTTCTTGAGCCCATCCGCCAGTGGCTGAAAGAGCCCGCGAGGCCCGACGCGGTTCGGACCGAGCCGCATTTGAATCCACGCCGACACCTTACGCTCGAGCAGCGTGAGATACGCCACGCCGATCATCACCACGGTGAAGATGAAGATCATCTTCACGATTGTCGCGACAATGAATGCGCCCAGCGTCTCGTTTGGCCGCTGCGGGTCGGCGACTTGGAGGAGCGCGGCGAGCGGGAGCTCGTACATTAGGCGCTCACTCCGGCTGGCGGCTGTGCGTCCGCAAGCATGCGACCCTTGAGTGCCAGGGCGTCGTAGCGCATGCCGGCGAATTCCGAGCGCGCAGCCGCCATCCCGTCAAAGACGTCACTGGCGAGGAAGTAGCTGGTGCCACCGCCTAACGCGGCCAGCACGTCGGAGAGTAGCCACCACATCGGCCGCGCCATGCCGGGCGGCGCCTTTGCCTGAAAATAGCGCTGTACGCGGCCGCGAAGGTTCGTAAAAGTCCCCTCTTCTTCGGCGACGTTCGTGGTCGGCAGCACGACCGTCGCTGTGCGCGAGACGTCCGGCAGCACGGTGCCGATGACCATCACTGCTGCCGCGCGCGCGAGCTCGGCGACATCCGCCGGGGTGGGCTCGACGTCGGCGAGGAGCAGCACATCACCGGATTCGATGCCGGCGAACGGCCGATCGGTCTTGGTGAATCCGAATAGCTCGGCGCCGCGCACGTTGGCGGCGCGCTCGCTGCGGAGGGCGAGATCGGGTACACCGGGAAGCGGCGCCTCGGGACCGCGCGGAACGCGGAACGCACCGCGTCCCCCCGTCCGCCTGACGAGCTCCGAGAGCATCCACAGCGATTCGTTCGAGAGATTCGGCGACACCACGGCGTGTACGCGCCGGCCATCGAGGAGCCTGCGCGCTGCCTCGACCGCCATGTCGAAGTCGACGGCGTTGAGCCGCTCCCCCTGCCTGACGAGAGGGGCCTCGAGGCGGTCGGCGCGATTCATCCATCGATAATCGAGCCGTCCCTCATCGCAGAGGAAGTATTGATTCACTTCCGCGTTAGAACGGGGCCGCATGCGCACCACGACATTGTCGCGTGTCTCGAAGATCGCGTTGCACCCCTGCGTACAGTTCGGACAGATCGATGGTGTACGATCCAGCTCCCAGGCGCGTGCCTTGTTGAGAAAGTCCTTCGAGAGGAGCGCACCGACGGGACAGAGCTCCACGACGTTCCCGGCCCAGGGATGCGTGAGGTCGGCGCCCTCGAACTTTCCGATCACGGCGCGATCGCCACGCTCGCTGACATTGAGCACCGGCTCTTGCGCCACATCGTCCATGAACCGAACGCAGCGCGTGCAAAGGATGCATCGATTGGTGACGTATAGAACATCACCACCGAAGTCCTCTACGGGATTGAAGCGCTTGGGCTCCCGCGAGCGTCCCTCGGCCCGCCCCTCGCGGAAGACGTAGTCCTGAAGCTCGCACTCGCCGGCTTGATCGCAAATCGGGCAATCGAGCGGGTGGTTGATCAACAAAAATTCGAGCACACCGGTGCGCGCTTCGAGCGCCTTTTCCGAATGCACGTGCACCACTTGGCCATCGGCGACCGCGGTGGCGCAGGCTGGGGCCAGCTTCGGTGCCTTCTCGACTTCCACCAGGCACATGCGACACACGCCCGCGACCGGAAGGCCGGGGTGATAGCAGTAGTGCGGAATGAGAACGCCCGCGGCTTTGGCGGCTTCCAGGATCGAGGTCCCCGCGGCTACGGTGACCTGACGTCCTTCGATCGTTAGGCTGACTTGAGCAGTGTCTGGCATCTACGCGGCGGCAGTCTGACGCAGCGGGCAGCGCTTCCCCGTGATGTGCGCCTCGAATTCCTGACGGAACTTCTTGATTCCGGACACGACGGGCGCGGCGCACGAGTCGCTCAACACGCAGATCGTCTTCCCGGTCATGTTCTCGGAAAGCTCCAGCAGTGTGTCGAGATCCTCGAACGTGCCCTCGCCCGCCTCGATGCGCTCCATGATGCGTGTGGTCCACGCCGTTCCCTCACGGCACTGCGTGCACTGCGCGCAGCTCTCGTGAGCATAGAAGCGCGCGAGCCGAGCGATGTGCTTCACCATGCACTGCGAATCGTCGAAGACGATGACGCCGCCCGATCCGAGCATTGAGCCCTGCTCGACGAATCCTTCGTAATCCATGAGCGTTGCTTCGGCCTCGTCCATCGTCTGGATCGGAACCGAGGAACCACCGGGAATCACCGCCTTGAACCGACGCCCGGGCGGCGGGCCGCCGACCACGTCGTACAGAAAATCCTTGAAGGGGAAGCCCATCACCACTTCGTAGTTTCCGGGTCGAGCGACGTTTCCACACACGGAAAAGAGCTTCGTGCCGGTGCTCTTCGGGCTCGACGTCGACATCTTCTTGTACCACTCCGCGCCATTCATGAGAATGTGCGGTACGACGGCCAACGTCTCGACGTTGTTGATCGTGGTGGGCTGTCCGAAGAGTCCCGCGACGGCCGGGAACGGCGGCTTGATGCGCGGATTCCCGCGGCGCCCCTCCAACGAGTTCATGAGCGCCGTCTCTTCACCGCAGATGTACGCGCCCGCGCCTTTGTGGACGTAGACGTTTATCGTGGTCCCCGTCCCCATCGCGTTCGGTCCGATGATGCCGGCGGCGCGCGCCTCGCTCACGGCGCGCTCCATCTCGCGCAACGGCTCGGTGAACTCGCCGCGAATGTAGATGTAGCACGTCTCGGCGCCTATGGCGTACGAAGCGATGGCGGAACCTTCCACTAGCGCGTGTGGCGTCCAGCGCATGATCTCGCGGTCCTTGAACGTGCCGGGCTCCGATTCGTCGGCATTCACGCACAGGTAATGCGGCTTGCCATCGCCCGGCTTCATGAACGACCACTTGAGTCCCGTCGGGAAGCCGGCACCGCCTCGTCCTCGTAGCCCCGATTCCTTCACGACGTTTACGATGTCGCCCTGCGGAGTGCCCAGCGCCTGCTCGAGTGCACGATACCCTCCACGCTTGCGCCACCCGTCCAGCGTCAGAGCATCGCGGTCGCCGAAATACGTCGAAAGGATTTGCGTTTCCTTCTGGTGCGGCCGGTGCGGATAGCCCATCAGCGACGCTCCTTCACGAGATCGGCGACCTTCTCCGCCGTCACCGACTCGATGAACTCTTCGTTGATCATCACCGGCGTGGCGAAGCCGCAGGCGCCGAGACACTCGACTTCGATCACCGTAAAGCGACCGTCTTTCGATGTCGCGCCGAGCTCGCCGCAACCCGTGTGCTGGAGGAACGCGTCACGCACAGCCTCCGCGCCGCACGCGCCGCAGGGCGACGTGGTGCACACCTGGACGAAATATTTGCCGACGGGATGCTGGTGGTACATCGTGTAGAACGTGACGACGCCCTTCACGTACGCCGGCGTCAGCCCGAGGAGCGTCGCCACTTCCGCCATCGCCCCTTCGCTCACCCAGCCGCGCTGCTCCTGCACGATCCACAGCGCCGGCAGTAAGGCAGCCATCTTCTGCGGATAGCGCGGAAGCAGCTCGTCAAGTCGCTGGCGCGCGGCGCCGACGAACACCGGCTGATACTCCTCCGCGCGACCGTGACCGCCGCTTGCGGGCGACGGGTGCGCGGGAGAGTGGACGCCACTCGCTTCGCCGACCTTCACCGGTCGATCTCTCCCATGACGATGTCGATGCTCGCATTGATGGCGATGACGTCGGAGAGCAGATGGCCCTCCACCATCTTCGGAATCGCCGACAGGTTCACGAACGACGGCGGGCGAATGCGCCAGCGGACCGGCTTTCCGGTTCCATCGGACACCATGTAATAGCCCTTCTCGCCCTTCGGGCTTTCGACCGCAACGTAGCTCTCGCCAATGAGCGGACGCGGACCTTCCATCACTTGCTTGAAGTGGTGGATCATCGACTCCATGTCGCTCATTGCTTTCGACTTCGGCGGCAGAACGACGCGGTGATCGGCGACGTTCACGGGGCCGTCGGGCAGCCGCTTCATCGCCTGCACGAGAATGCGAACCGACTGGCGCAGCTCCTCCATTCGCACGAGGTACCGATCGTATACATCGCCATGCGTGCCGATCGGCACTTCGAAGTCGTAGGTCTCGTAATCGAGATACGGAAAATCCTTTCTGACATCGTACGCGACACCGGACGCGCGAACCATGGGTCCCGACAAGCCGTAGTTCACCGCCTCCTCGGCGGTCATCGCGCCGAGTCCGATCGTACGGCCCACCCAGATGCCGTTTCGCGTGAGCATGCGGTCGATCTCATCGACCGTCTTCGGAAACGTGTCGAGGAACGCGCGCAGATCCTCCGTCCAACCGTCGGGAATGTCGGCCGCCATTCCGCCAACGCGAGTGGCCGAGGTCGTCAGGCGCGCACCCACCCACTTCTCGAGCAGGTTGTAGACGCGCTCGCGCTCCTGGAAGGCCCAGAGGAACGGGGTGAACGCGCCGATGTCGATGCAGGTCGTGCCGAGCCAGACCAGGTGCGAGATGATGCGCGACAACTCCATCGCGATGACGCGCAGCACCGTGCAGCGCGGCGTGATCTCTATCCCGAAAAGCCGCTCGGCGCCTAACGAGAAGGCGACGTTGTTCCCGATCGAGTTGAGATAATCCTCTCGGTCGGTCCACGGGATGATCTGGTTGTACTGACGGTACTCTCCAATTTTTTCGAAGCCACAGTGCAGATAGCCGACGTGCGGAATGCAGCGCACGACCGTCTCACCATCGAGCTCGAGGACCAGACGGAGCACGCCATGGGTGGCCGGATGCTGCGGACCGATGTTGATCAACATGTGCTCGCCCTGGAGATCGGGCTCCAGCACTTCGCCCAGCAATGGCGGCTCGAGCGTCGTGACGCCACCATCCTCGCGCACCGTGAGCGGCGTCCGTCTCGGACGTCCCTGCTCATCGATACCGGCGGTACCGAGCGTGACGTCGACCGTGCGCTTGGTAGTCGCCATGCTACTCCCCCGTCTTCTCGCCGGCGGCCAGTCGCCGCCGCATGTCGTCAGGCAGATCCTCGAACGCCTGCGCGATCGTGAGCTCCTCCATCGAGTAGCGCGCCTCGGGGTTCGCCGCCAACGCCTGACGAAGCTGCTCGGCACGGCTGAAGCGTCCGCGCAAGGGGAAATCCTTTCGCAGCGGAAATCCTTCGCGGTACTGCTCCCACATCAGGATGCGCCGTAGGTCAGGATGGCCGCGGAAGCGGATGCCGAACATGTCATAGCACTCGCGCTCCAACCAATCGGCACCGCGGTAGACCGGCCACACGCTATCGACCTCGAGCGGCGCATCCTTCGGCAGCTCGGCTTTGAGCCGGAGGAAGCGACGGTATGGCAGCGACCGCAGGTGCCACACGACTTCGAGCGGCAGCTCCGCGTCGCGGTACTCCACCCCCGTGACGTCAGCGAGGTAGTCGTATTGTTGCGACGGGTCATCGTGCAGCCAGCGCACGATCTCCAGCACACGGCTCCGATCGATGAGCACCGTCGTTTCGCCCCACAGTACGGTTACGCGCTGGATGGCGTCGCCGAAACGCTCACGCAGCGCGGCAGCCGACGGATTCGATGGGCCGCCATGGTGCGGAAGGCGCTTCGGCGTCGAGGGGGCCGCGTCGGTGGATGCGGCGAAGCCGGGGTGGACGGGAGTGATCGGCGCGGTCACAGCGAAGAGCGCGTCTGAGAGACCGAGTTGCCGAAGGGCTCCGAGAGCTCGTCGATCGCCTGCGGCGGAATGTAAAGTCCGCTGGCAGGATCTGGCTCCATCTCGTTGCGGATCGCCGTGTCGGCCATGCGCTCGCGCTTCACCTTCTCCTGAAGGAGGAGAATGCCATACATGAGTCCTTCCGGGCGCGGCGGACATCCGGGTACGTAGACGTCCACCGGGATGATCGTGTCGATCCCCTGCACCACCGCGTAGTTGTCGAACATGCCGCCCGACGATGCACAGGCCCCCATGGAGATGCACCACTTCGGCTGCGGCATCTGCTGCCAGATGCGGCGGATCACCGGCGCGAGCTTGAAGGGGACACGCCCGGCGCAGATCAGAACGTCCGCCTGACGCGGCGAGAAGCTCATGCGCTCCATCCCGAAGCGTGCGAGATCGAAGCGGCTGGCGGCCGTCGCCATGAACTCGATGGCGCAGCACGCGGTGCCGAAGGGCATCGGCCAGAGCGAGTTCGCGCGCGACCAATTGACGAGAAAATCCAGACGCGTCGCGATCCAGCTTTCCTGCGACTCCGGATCGTGCGTGACGACTTTGTGCTCGGGCCGGGCGGTCAATCCCATTGCAACGCTCCCTTCTTCCACACGTACACGAAGCCCACGAGCAAGATGAGGATGAACACCAGCATCTCGATCAGCCCGAAAAAGGAGACCTGACCCGCCGGGCAGACACCGTTGGCGAGCGGCGCGCCGCAGGAAAGCTGCCGGTAGTGCGCGGCCCAGGGGATCATGAAGACGGTCTCGATGTCGAAGATGATGAAGAGCATCGCGACCATGTAGAACTTGACCGAGAAACGCTCCCGCGCGTCGCCGAGTGGGGGAATACCGGACTCGTACGGCGTCTGCTTCACCGGGGTGGGTCGCGGGCGCATGGTGAGATGGGACACGGCGAGCATCATCACCGCGTTGGCGACCACGAAGCCGATCAGCAGCAGGACCGGGAGGTACTCACGAATCATGGGTCTCCGGACTTCGTGAAATTTTTCACTTTCATGCGCTGGCGAAAGTTATTTCGTGCG
>DATFBY010000132.1:0-35204 GCA_035253585.1 Gemmatimonadaceae bacterium
TTACGCTCTCTTTATCGCCCGCTGTCTCCCATCGGACGCATCGTTGAGGCGGAGCGGTGGCTTGCCGCTCTCGTCGCGCGTGGCGGCTTCCTGCGCACGGCGGCGGAAGGGAACGAGGTCTTCGCCGAGGATCACCAGCGCGCGCGTTACAACGGTGCTGGCAAGTGGCTCGGGGATCCCCATCACGCGAACGTAGGTGTCGATCGCCCGATCGAAGGAAAGGTCCTCGGCCAGCGTGTCGACGAACATGAGGGCGTTGTCGACGTGCGCGCGAACGATCGACTCCTCGGCCCGCGCCTGCGCCAAACGCAACCGCTTCTCGGCCGAAGGGTCGAGCTTGCGAGGGAAAATCGTCTCCGGAAACAACGAACCCAACATGTATGAGTCCACCCGTTAAGTGGGCAATTTCTTCTCTTAAATACACCGCTCGAGCAACGCGGCTACAAGGGCATAGCGCGTACCAAGGGTGTCGACTACAGAAACAGGACGAGAGACCGGATAGCGAAGATTCAGTGCTTCCAATAGTCGGTCAAGATGACCGAATCGTCGTCCTCTCCTCTAGATAGAATGACCCAGGTTGACCTGAGGTTCCTCTAGCGATCGGACTTCACGCCAGTCGACCAGACTGGTGATGAATATCGCCAGCATCACCACCGCCGACGTCACGCACCAGACGCAAATCGCATTGATCACGAACAGCTCGAGGTACGTCAGCCAGGCGGAAAAAAGTACGCTCCACCCCGAGACCAATAGCAGCGCGGCCGAGACCGGGCGCGACGTCTCATACCGCTCCTGGACGCCAACGATCGACAGGAGCAGGAGCACGACGTACGTCGCCAGCCCCCAAGCCGCGATCGGGAAGCCGAGCAGCATCGCCCACCGGCTGGTGTTCACCGTCTCGCACGATCCGACCGAGCAGGCGAGGTTTCCGACGACTCCGAACTTATAAAGCGTCAGGTAGAGTGCGATGAATGCTCCCACTAGCGAGAGCATGGCGATGACTACGCGAGGCCTCACGGACGCTTGGCGGAATCAGCCGGTGCGCCCGCGGTTGGCGCGGAGGCGGTCGGCGCTCCACGACTGGCTTCGACACGGGCCGAGTCGACCAGCCGCTTGAGCTCGTCGTACGAGATCGCGCCGGGCGCCATGCGGCGCCCTACGACGAACGTCGGTGTCGATTGGATCTGTCGACGGTTCCCTTCCTGTGCGTTGGCGCGGATGCGGGCCTCGTGTCGCCGCGAGTCGTAACATTCTTCCCAGCGATTTCCGTCGAGGCCGATCTCGTTCGCGTAGCGGGAGAAGATGCGCTTGGGATTCGACGTCGCGCCCATCGACCAATCGCCCTGACCGGCGAAGAGCTTGTCGTGCATCTCCCAGAACTTCTCCTGCTCCGCCGCGCACGCAGCCGCGTTGTGCGCGGCCAGGCTGTTGCGATGTTGCGCGAGCGGGTAATCGAAGAATCGTAGATTGGCGATGCCGGTCTCGATCAGGCGCGTGCGGACGTCGGGCTCGGTGATCGTGGCGAACTGCGCGCAGGCGGGGCACTCGAAATCGGCGAACTCGAGGATCTGCACCGGCGCATTGGGGTTCCCTTTCAGGTAGCCTTCTGCGCGCAGGTTGGTTGCCGGGACATCGGTGATGGTGGTGGCGCGAGCGGGTTTCTCGGCGCTGCGGTAGATCAGAAAGGCGCCCACCAGGGCAATCGCGCCGAGCGACAGATAAAGCGCGCGGTTCTTCCCCGCGCGCTGACGCTTCACCACGTTGGATCGTCCTCCTCGTCCGGTGTCCACTCGCTTGGTTCCCATTTGCCCTCGGTGTTTCGTGCGTCTCTGACGATGCGTCGATTCTCGGCGACCTCGGGCGTATCGTACGTGGCCCGCACCTCATAGTGGAAGAGCTCGCTTCGAACGTCCCCGATCAGCTTCATGAGCTCGCCGGCGTGCCTCAAGAGCTCTCCGCGCGCATCGAGCTCGGTGATTCGTTCCGCGAGCACTTTTAGCAGCGCCTCGAGATTTCGCGCTCGTCCATCGTCGTAGGTTTGCTCCGACTCCGACATCTGTTGCCTCGGTGTGAGTCCGTCCGGCGTTTCCGATCTACCCCGCGGCGAGTCCATTGGACGGCGAACCCGTCAATGGTTCGACGCGAGGAGCCGCGTGGCGTCACGTAGCCGGTCAGCGCCGCAGCCGCCTGGCCGGTGAGGGCTGTAGACGGAGCGATGGCGGACGAGCGGGCGGGCCGCGTAATGGATCCGCGATGATGGGGAGCTTCGGCCGATCGTCGCCGGGCGTTCCTCAATGAAAACTAGAAGACGACACGGCGGGCGCAAGCAACGCACGGTGACCGCGCTCGCTTGACCCTTGCCGTCAAATTGTGCGAGGTTCGGGCGCCGGAGCGACGATGACCATCGCACTGCGCGTGAGGATTCGCGATCTCACATCAAGGAGCGCCACATAGACGCCGACATCCTTCGCATCCCCGCCGGACCGGGCGCGCTCCATGTGGAGCGATACGGCCAGGGTGGCGAGCCGTTCGTGCTCGTGCACGGGTTTGCGACGTCGAGCTTCCTGTGGCGTGCGGTCGGACCATCGCTCGCGGCCAGCGGCCACACCGCGTTCGCGCTCGACCTCATGGGTTACGGCGAATCCGATCGTCCGATCGAAGGCGACTACTCCATTGCGGCGCAAACGGAGTACCTCGATCGGGCGATGACGGCTCTCCGCCTGACGCGAGCGACGGTCGTGGGAACCGACATGGGCGGCGGTGTCGCCCAGCGACTGGCGGTGTTGAATCCGCTGCGCGTCAGTCGTCTGGTGCTCATCAACAGCGTCGGGCTCGACGAGTGCCCCGGGAAGGATGTGCGGGCGGTGCAGACAGGCACGGCACGATTCGCGTTCGCGGTGGCGCGCGGAGTGCTCGGCGCCGCGCCGCTGTTGCGCCGCGTGCTCGAGGGAAGCGTCGCCGACAAGTCGCACATGCCGCCGCGACTCGTCGCGCGCTATCTCGCACCCTTCGTCGGAGCGGATGGCGTGTCGCACTTGCTGACGCTGGCTCGCGCTTTGCGAACCGAGGATGTCGAACAGCTCGACCTCTCGGCGATTACGGCGCCGACGCAGGTGGTGTGGGGAGAGGAGGATCGCTGGCTCGACAGTGGATTGCCAGAGCGGCTGCAGAGCGCGATACCAGGAAGCACGCTCATACGATTGCCAGGCGTGGCGCGCCTCGTGGCAGAGGAGGCGCCCGAGACGCTCAGTCGTATCCTTCTCGAGTGGATGGTGGAGGCGGAAGAGGCGAGTGGAGAGCGATTAGAGAGCTAGATCACAAAACGTGGGAGCGGGGTCGTACCTTCAAACGGACGTTTGATTCGGTTACATTTAATGGTCTCCAGCAGAAGAGAGTGAATGGCCAAGAAGAATCGTAAGCGTGAAGTTGCGGCGCCGACGCCTTTCGAGCAGGCGCGTGACGAGTTGTTCCAGCACATCATTCGCTGCGGTGTACTGCAGGCAGTCCCCGAGCATCAGGCCGAGTGGTTCGATGATACCATGTCGTACCTTTCGGAGCGCTATTCGGAGCTCGACGAAACCGAAGTCACTCAGTTGAAGACCCTCGGGCTTCGCTTCTGCCAACCGCCAAAGCAGCGTGAAGGTCAGCCGGACGAAGCCGCCTCGGCTGCGTAAGAAATCGAAGATCGAATCGTCTATTGCGGTGGCCCCCGTGTGGTACGGGGGCTTTTTGTCGTCAGGCAGTGCGACGTGCGCGGGCCCGTTGCCGTACGAGCTCGAGCGTGTAATCGGCGATCGCCACCGCCGATGCCACTCCGGTGGCCAGCACGAGCCACCACACGGCCCCTGGAGCGACCAGCAGCGCGAACAGCACCAGGAGCTGAAGGACCGTCACCACCTTCCCGGGGTAGCGCGCCTTGAAGCTCGACGCGCGCAGCGTCGGCATCAGCCAGGCGACGATGAAGCCGACTGCCGTCGCGATGTCGCGCGCGAGGATGATCAACAGTTGGCCTAACGAGAGCGCGCCCTCGATGACAAACGCGAGGAGCGCCGACAGCACGAACGTCTTGTCGGCGATGGGATCGAGGAGCGCGCCCCACGACGTTCCGTGTTCGCGCCGGCGCGCGAGCAATCCGTCGAGCCAATCGCTGATCGACGCCGCGGCGACGAGCGCGATTCGCGCGCGTGTGTCCTCCACCAGAAGAAACGCAGCCGCCATGGGGAAGCGGAGCACGGTGAGGACGTCGGGCAGATAGTACAGGGCGGGGCGTGTCACAACGGCAAACCTATGCGCGCGCCGGGACGCTTGCCAGCATGACGCCGTCGCGCCAAGCTTGGCGCGTCTCGCTCGGGAGTGATCGTGGCGACCACGAGGGAATTGCTTCGCGCACTGCCGATCTTCGCCGACCTCGACGACGACGAGTTGAGTCGCGTGAGCGAGCTGTGCGAGGAGCGCGCGTTCGCGCCGGGCGAGTACATCTTCCGCGAAGGTGAGCCGGGCAATCGCCTCTTCGTGATCGTCGAAGGCGAAGTGCGCATCAGCCGAGACATCCCTGGCGCGGGCGAGGAGGCGTTGGCGGTGCTCAAGGCTGGCGCGGTGTTCGGTGAAATGGCGGTGTTCGATCGCAGCCACCGCAGCACGGACGCGATTGCGCACGCGGGCGCGCGCGTGCTTACGATCAGCCGGGCGGAGTTCGAGATGCTGCTCGACCTCCACCGCGACATCGCGTACAAGGTGCTCCGGTCGATGGTGCGGCTGCTGTCGGAACGTCTCCGAAGCACGAACGATTCCCTCCGCTCGGTCATGGCGATGGCCATGTTCTGAGCGCGTGCGGGCGCCGCGCGGATACGCGCGTTGCGTCGGAAAAATCGAGGCGTCGTTGGTGATCTGCGTTTCTTGTCTTTCCAAACCACGGCGCCTATTCTCCGCCCCATGTCGAGCGCGTCCCGGCCATTCACGCACATCGTGGCTGATCTGAGCGGCGTGTCACCGGCACAATTACGGGATGCGTCGCTACTCAGCGGCCTGTTGATCGCGGGCGCTGGCGGTGCGGGCTTCACGGCGGTGGCGACGCCCGTGGTGTACACCCGGCCGAACGAGAGCGTCGCCGCCATCCTCGTGCTCGACAGCTGCCATATCGCCATGCACTCCTTTCCCGAGCGCGAGCTCCTGCTGCTCGACATTCTCACGCCGGCGGAGCACGACGGTCGGAAAGTGATCGATGTGTTCTCGCGCCGCCTCTCACCGCGCGGGATCCGAAGCGAGACGCTGCCGCGCGGATGAGCGCGATCGGTCAACTGCTCTCGCCCGCGAACCTCGCCGTCGCTCATCTGGTGCTGTCGGCGTTGGTGCTGCTCTGGAACATCGTGATGGCCGGCCGCATCGCCACGCGTCACGACACGCCGCCCGTGCTCGGCGCTCTCAGCGCGATCGGAGGGCTGCTCGTCGCGCCGGCGGTGTTCATCGTCTGGGCATCGGGCTCGCTGCTCGCCGGCCGCGCCCTCTACACGATCGCATGGGCGTGGCCGCTCACGGCGTGGATCATCGCCGCTCAGGCGATCGCGGCGCTGGTACTGCGCCGCACCGCGTTTCCGATCGGCTTTGCGATCGCCGCCTACGATGTGTTGTTGGCTGTCATCTACACGCTGCGCTTTCTCGTCTACCAAGGTGACACGGTGAACGACACCGTGCTCGGCCTGGCCGCGGCGCAGGCCGGCGCGCTTTCGGTGACGGCGCATCCGCTGGCGATTCTTCTGCCGTACTACATCCACGTACCGATCTTGGCGCCGGCGTCACCGGGCCGTCGCGGCATGGGCACGGTGTTGCGAAGCGCCGTGGCCATGGTCGCCGGCGGATGGGCGGCGACGATCGCCGGCGCGGTGCTGCTGTCGACGCAGGCGGTGCGGAGCTACGCAATGTTCGACGGCGAGCGGCTCACCGAGCGCGACAAGAACGAGTTCACCGTCGGACTCAAGCTCTTTCCGACGTTGAGCGGAGCGCCGTCGATGCTTGCGCTCAGCAGCGACGCGGCGCTCGCCGACTCGATCGGCGTCGGCGCGGTGAGCGTCTACATCACTCCGGATGGGGCTCAGGGACGCGCGCTCGACTCGCTGGCGCGCGCGCTCGAGCCAGTGCGCGCCGAGCGATTACTCGTCGTGGCGCTCGATTTGGCGAGTGGGAGCGGTCCGCAGGAAGGAACTCGCGTCGAACAGTATCTCGCCAGTCGCGTTCAGGACGTCGGCCGTGTGGTGCGGCGGCTGCGTCCCGACATCGTCGTTCCGGTCGTCGATCCGTACGGTGCTGCCCGACGAAAGCTTGGCGTCATCTCCGAGGCAGACTGGAAGCAATACCTCACTCGCTCCGCTGACGCGGCGCGTGGCGCGAACCCGCGTACCAGCGTGCTCGCGCATGTCGGTGGATTCACGCCGCAGGACAGCGTGCTCTTCGCGTGGGCCGTGACGTCAGGCACGCCGATCGCCGGCGCGGCAATCACGCTGCGTCCATGGTACAGTGGCGCGACGGCGCTGCGCGGTCGAATGGATGCCGCCGATCGGTGGATGCAAGCGACACCGCCGGCGAAGCCGGTATGGGTGCTCGAAGCCGGCGGCTTCCCGACGGTGCACGGCGATGCGAGTCTCTCGCGCACGCTGTTAGGCGCGTTGGCGTGGGCGACCCGCCGCCCGACGGTGCGCGGCGTGATCGTCTACGAAGCCAGCGATTACCAGGCGCGCATGGGTCTCCGTGCGCCCGGTGGCCGAATCCGTCCCGCTGCCACTTCGCTCAGCAGAGCGGTGAGAGCGTTGGGAGAGAGTTCCGGCAGCTAGACAGCGGGACTCGGGACTCGGGACTCGGCTCGTGGCGATCGAGCACGTCTCCCCAAGACGACGAGTCCCGAGTCCCGAGTCCCGTTTCATACTTTCTTTCCCGTTCCCCGCACTACCGCCTGCACCAGCTTCGATTCGTCGAAATTCTCACGGGCGAGGGCGAGGATCTCGTCCTTCGTCACCGCGCGCACTCGCGCGTCGTGCTGCTCGAGCTCGGCGAGATCGCGGCCGAACATCCAGACGTCCAGCAGCTCCGAAAGGACAGTGGCGCCGCTCTGTTGCGCTATGGCGTACGTGCCGATCGCGTACTGACGCGCCCGCTCGAGCTCATCATCCGTCACCTGCGACTCGCGAAGCTTGGCGAATTCGGCGAGGAGCGACGTTCGAGCTTCCTCCTCGCGCTCGGGTGACGTCGCGATGTACGACACGAAGAGTCCCGCCAGTGTCCGCTCGCTGGCAAAGGCGCTCACGGTGTACGCGAGTGAGCGCCGATCGCGCAGCTCCTCGAAGAAGCGGCCGCCAAGCCCGCTGGCGATCCCAGCGAGGAGATGGGCGGCATGACGCATGTCGTCGGAGCGCGACGGGCCGGGGAACGCCAGCGCAATGGCCGTCTGCGCCTTCTCGCGTGATTCGCTCACGCTCACCGGCGAGGCCGACTTCGCCGGAGGAGCCAACTCGTCAGGCGCGCGCATGCGAAGCTTACCGAAGCATCGCGCAACACGCTCGGCGACGAGCTCCGAATCGACGGCACCAACGGCGGCGATCGCTACCGGCGCCTCCAGCACCCGGCGGCGATGCCACTCGCGAACCCGGTCGACATCGATGTTGGGCAGTGTGTCCTCGGTGCCGCTTGCCGGGACGCCGTACGGATGACCGCGAAATGCGGCTTGCGAGAGCAGGCGGAGCGGATAGCGATACATGTCATCGCGCAGGAGCGCGAGATCAGCCAGCGCGATGGTGCGCTCGGTAGCGAGCGCGCTCTCCGGGAAAGTCGCCGACTGTACGACGTCCGCCAGCAGCTCGAGTGCTGCATCGGTGTACACGGTGGGCACGGAAAGCGTCCATCCAAAGCTTTCGGTGCCTACGATCGCGCCGATGCTACCGCCCAGGTGCTCGGCGTCGTCGGCGATCTGCTCGGCGCTTCGTCGCTCCGTGCCCTTGATCGAGGTGCGCGCCAGAAGCGCGGTGAGCCCCGCGAGATCCTTTTCCTCTTCGGTCGCGCCGCCTTGCACGAAGACGCCGAGGTGTACGAGTGGAGCACCGGCCTTCCGGCGAACGAGGATCGGGATGTCGTTCGCAGTACGATAGACACGAACGCGGGCGACGTCTTTTTCCAGCGGCGGGATGCTTCCGCGCACCGCGGCGGCGACCGCGGTTCGTGGCGGTGTCGTCGGCAGGGGCGACGGCCGTGAACGATCGAGCAACGAGCGCATGGAGTCGGCGTCGGACGCGAACGCCTTCCCGTTAGACGGACGATACATGAACAGTCCCGCCCGATCCGGTTGCAGATACCGCTGAGCGACAGTCGTGACCTGCTCTGGCGTTGCAGTGAGCATCCGTTCGAGATAGCGCTCACCCAGCTGCCATCCGCCCACTGATTCCCACTCGGCCAGGTAGTTCGCCTGCCCTTCCATCGTCTCGAGGCGACGGATCCAGCGTGACTCGAAGAGGCGACAGGTACGCCACAGCTCATCACGCTCAACGCCTCTCTCGAGGAGTGCCCGCGTCTCATGCCAGATTGCTCCCGCTGCATCCCGCGCGCGCTCGGCCGGGCCTTCGGCCTGAATGCTGAAGACGCCCAGCTCGGTGGGGGTGAAGTCGTACGCGTGCACCGCGGCCGCCAACGAGCGCTCGCGCACTGCGCGGTAGAGTCGTGAAGCGCGTCCAGTACCGAGCACCGCCGCGGCGATGTCGAGCAGTGGCGTGTCCGGGTGCATCGTGCCGGGAGTGCGCCAACCGAAGGCGAGGTGCGCCTGCGTGATGTCGCCCGACTGCTCGCGGTAGCGAAACTCGTGACGATCGGGCTCGGCTGGCCCAGGTACGCGCCGCACCGCCGCCGAAGGGAGAGAACCGTGCAAGCGCTCGACTTCGCGCACGACTCGGGACGGGTCCACGTCGCCGACGACGACCAGAGTCGTCTCCGACGGCTGATAGAAGTTGCGGTAGAAGCCGACCAGCTGTTCGCGGGTGAGGGTGCGAAGACCGGCCTCGCGACCGATTCGCCAGCGACGGATGCGGTGCCGGTCGTGCAGCAGCTCGTAAAGTGTCTCGGTGGTGACGGCGGACGGGTTATCCGCTTTCCGTTTCGCCTCCTGGATGATGACCTCGAGCTCCTTTCGCAGCTCGTCGGCGTCGATCAGCGAGTTGGCGTAGGCGTCGAATTGGATCTCCAGCCCGCTCGTCAGGCCGGCAGCCGGAAGAACGGTGTAATAGCTCGTGTGATCGTAGATCGTGCCGGCGTTCAGGTAGCCACCGGCCGCCTTTGTCTCCTTGGAGATTTCGCCGACACCGCGCGTCGGAGTTCCCTTGAAGTACATGTGCTCGAGGACGTGCGCGATGCCCACGATGTCGTCGGTCTCGTCGAAGTACCCGGCCTTGACCCAGGTCACGATCGCCACAGCCGGCGCGGAGTCGTCGCGCCTGACGAGTAGCGTGAGTCCATTCGGGAGGACGACGCGTAGCACCGACTCGGCGGCGATGAGGGGCAGCGTGATCACGGCGACGACGAGTTAGGGCGCGAGCGGCCGAACGCGGAGCGCGGCTATGCCGAGAAGCAGGGCGAGCACACCATACCCGGCGACCCACACCAGCGTGCGCGTGGGCGTCGCAATGCCTTGCAGATAATCCTCTGCCATACGCGTCATGAGATGCGCGGGTGGAAGCAGCACGTTGAGCGCCTCGTAATACGGACCGGATAGCTGGTACGCGAGTTGGCGCAGCGTTTGTGCCAACGCCCAGATGATTCCGAGCGCCACCCAATCGAACCGGGTCAGGACCGAGAGGAGAAAGCCGATTCCGCCGGCGCAGATGTAGAAGAGCGCCATGTACGGCACGATGCCCCAGGGGAAGCGTGCGCCGGCCAGGCTAACGATCACGAAGACGAGCGAGCAGACCATGGCGATCGTACCGACGCCGTTGATCGCAAAGGCCTGTAGATAGTACCGAGTGACCGACAGTGGCTTGGCGAAGATGAATCGAAAATATCCGCGATGCCGGTCATTGGCGATCATTCCATTGACGCCTAACAACACGGCGACGATCCCGAAGATCGGCATGAGCGCGGACAGCGTGCTGATGGCGAGGAGCGAGGGAATCTCCTGCCCCCCGGGGCGGAGGAGCGTGAACAGGACGGGCAGGAAGAGAATCACGCCGACGAGAAGCGTCGGGAGTCCGCGCTCGATCACGTAGTCGCGCAGCTGATACAGCGCGTACCGGGCAAGGCGTCCTCTCATTCGCTGCGCGGCTGACGCTCGGAAACTGCTTCGCGAAAGTGGCGCTCGAGGCCGGCGTAGGCGGGCGTCAGCTCGGTAATGCGGGTGCCGCGCGCGATCAGGGTCGCCAGCGCCTCGTTGAGGGAGCTCGCATCGCGGGCAGTGATCTCGAAGTGCCAGTCGTCGAGCCGCCGGGCATCGGGGAAGATGCTCGTGACGTGCTCATGTCCCTCGGCGACACCCAGCCGGTAGCGCGAGGCGATCGTGTGCGCGTCGGGGCGGCGCATGTCGACGGTCCGGCGCACTCGCCCGTGATCGATGATCACCACGCGGTCGGCGATGCGCTCCAGCTCGTCGAGGTTGTGCGAGGCGACGAAGAGCACGCGGTCGGGCCGACGCAGCTCGTCCACCAACTCGCGAAAGTTTTGCGTCCAGACGGGGTCGAGCCCGTGCGTGGGCTCGTCGAAGATCATGATGACGTCATCGCGCAGCAGCGCCTGCGCGAGTCCGAGTCGTTGCAAGTTTCCCTTACTGAGGTGCTTTACTTTCTTGGCCCGATGCTCCTCCAACCCGAGCCGCGCGATCACGCGCTCCACGTGCGCGCGCAATTCACCGTCGGTAATGCCTGCCAGAATCGCGAAGCGCTGGAGCGCGCCTTCGAGCGTCCAGTGCGGAGTGATGGCGACGAGCTCCGACAGGTATCCGATTCCGACGCGCTCGACGTACTGCCTCGGAGGCCGCCCATCAATGGTGACACGCCCGGACGTCGGATGCAGGTAGCCCAGTAAGAGCGCGATGAGCGTGCTCTTCCCCGCTCCATTGGGTCCGGCGAGTCCTAGCACCTCGCCGGGCTCGATGCGCAACGAAAAATCCTCGACCGCGCGCACGGCGCGACCGAGGAGCGGGCGATAAACCTTCGTGACGTTGTCGAACTCGATCACGGCTGCGGGACGACCGGCCCTCCTGGCATCGTCGGCGGGACCTGCGGCACGCAGCGTGTCCAGTCTCCCTGCCCAGCGCGCTGCACCCAGCTCATCCCTTCCTGCATTCGCCCGAGTCTGATGAGCGAGCAGCCGAGGTAGCCCATCGAAACTCGATCGGCGTTGTTGAGCTTGATCGCCTCGACGTAGCGGCGCCGCGCCGCGTCCCATTGCCCGCGCGCGAAAAAGAGCGCGCCGAGCTCGCGCTGCACGAGCGGATTTCGTGGATCGAGCTCAGCCGCTCGCTGGAGCTCGCGCGCCGCGGTTCCCCAATCGCGCTCTTCGCGTGCGATGCGTCCGAGATAGACGTGAGGGACGGCGTTGTCCGGATCCTTCTCGACCGCGGCTGAGAACTCGCGCTGTGCTTCGGCGGCGCGACCGTTGGCGTACAGCTCGCGGCCGCGATCGATGCGCGAGCTGGCCGACATGCCGAACGGGTCGGCGAGTAGCAACACGGCCAGCGGGAGGAGGAGCAGCGCGGCACCAATGCCGACGAAGAGAAGAATCCTCTTACGACGGGAATCGGCGGGAATCGGTGGCACGGTGTCGCCAACGCGTGCGTCGGAGACCGGCGTCGTGGAAGCGACCGGCGACGACGCGACTGGCGTGTCCATCTCGGTGAGACCCTGCTCGAGCTTTGCGAATGCCTCACGAGCGACGGTGATGTCGTCGGTGCGCGGACGATAGTCGGTGCGCTGCACGCGCTCGCGCACCGCGAGAAACTCGAGGAGTGCGTGTGCTTGATCGAGTGAAATGATCTCGCGGCCGCGCAGCTCTCTGATCAGTGGCTGGCCAGAAAGCACGGAGCCGCCGACCAGCGATCGGAGCGCGGTTTCGATCGACGTCCACGCTTCGATGAGGTCGGCGGCGACTTCTTCTGGATGCCTATTGGCGTCGAGCCGTGCGACCGTCGGCCGAGCCGCGGCGAGCGCCGCGAGAGCCGCCCTGCGGTTCGGGCCGATCACCGCACGATTTTCAGCAGCCCCGCGTTGGCGCTACCACGAATGAAGCTCTCCGCATCGCGCGTCGGGATCTTCATCCCGGTCACCGAGTACACCCGACGAGCTTCCGTGGCCATGAACTCCTGGAGCGACCGTCCAGCGAATGCCTTGTTCGAGTCGCGCATCTGTCGGAGAATGTCCTCCCACGTTCCGACGAATTCGCGCTCCTCGACTGTGATGCGATGCTCGAGCTCCTCCTCTCGCTTCTTGTCGGAGAGGTCGGAGAGCAGGCTGCCGAACAGCTCGAGCTGATTTCGCGCCGCTTCTTCTTCGCGCTGAAGCTGCTGAGAGAACGCCTCTTCAACTTCGGCCAGCAATTGGTCGACATCGTCAGGCTCCCCACCGAGCTCGCCGAGTCGGGTATCCCACGGCTGAAGATCGGGATCATCATCGCGAAGGCGGTAGAACGACTTCTTGAGCTCCATCAGCCGCCAGATGCCGAGCTCGTCCCAGTGATCGTCAGGCGTGGTCTGCTCGAGATGCCGGAGCGCCGCCTCGTACTCGCCACGATCGTAGAGAATGTTGGCGAGATAGATGCGCGCTTCGACATGATCGTCGTCGAGCTTGAGCGCGCGCTCGAGCTGCGCCATTGCGTTCGTGTCATCGCCCAGTCGATGACAGGCGTAGCCGACGAGCGCCGCGGCTTCGGCCATCTCCGGTGCCTCACGAGCCGCGACGTCGAAGAAGTGCTTCGCCTCTTCGATCAACCCTTCGCGAAAGAGCGCGCGTCCCGCCTGCAGCATGAGGTCGATGTCATCCTCGTAGCCAAGCTCGAGCACGCGGCGAAAGGTGTTCACGGCGGACTCCTGCATTCCGAACTTCAGCAGTGTCTCACCGAGACCGGCCAACGCATCTTCATGATCCGGATCGAGGATCAGCGCTTTCTCGAAGCTCTGCCGCGCCCACGCGTATTCTTCTCGGGCGAGGCGTGCGTACCCTACCCCAATCTGCAGCTCCACCGAATTCGGATAGAGCGTCAGACCCTCCCGAAGTACCTCGAGCGCCTCATCGTACTGTCCTTCGTTGTACAACTGATGGGCACGTTCGTCGTACTCTTCGGAGCTCAGGAAAGGGCTAGGCATGGGATGGACTACCTCCTACGCGTGTGGGTACGCCTATAGTACCATGAGGGAACAGTTTAGTTCAACTGCTTGACAGGTCGTAGCTTGCGCCCGACAATACCCGCCTGCTCCCCCGTCATTCCCCTCCTCTCGCGTTCTGGCGAACCTCGACGGCGACGTCGCGCAGGGCGACGGCGATCTGTGCGGCGAGTGCCGCGTTGGCCTCCAACAATGAAAGATTCGCGCCGAGGGACTTTCCTCCCGTCGCGCGCTGGACCGCCTCCAGGAGGTACGGTGTGACGGCCGCGCCGCGCACACCGCTGGTCCGTGATTGGGTGAGCGCTTCGCTGACGGCGTCGTCCACCACTTGGCGTGGCAGCGCTGCATCACCGGGTGGTGGCTGCACGACGAGAATCGCCGCCTCGGCGCCGAGCGCGCGATGCGCGCGGAAGATCGCGGCGATGTCGGCGGGCGAGTCGGCGCGCGCGGCGACGCGAAGTCCAGTGCTCGCGGTGAAGAATCCCGGAAGCTCGTCGGTGCGATAACCAACGACGAGCACACCGAGCGATTCCAGTCGCTCGATCGTTGCAGCCAGATCGAGAATCGCTTTGGCGCCCGCGCAGACGACGACCAGCGGTGACCGCGAAAGCTCGAGGAGGTCGGCCGATTCGTCGAATTCGGGCTCGCGGTGCACGCCGCCGATTCCGCCGGTGGCGAAGACGCTGACGCCTGCCTGCCTAGCGAGAAAGAGCGCTGCGGCGACGGTGGTGGCTCCGTCGCTTTCACGAGTGATGGCCACCGGGAGATCGCGCGCCGAGACTTTGGCGACGCCATCGCGAGCGAGGAAGCGTTCGAGCTCGTCGTCGTCGAGACCGAGTGTAGGAGCGCCTCGGGCGACGGCGGTGATCGCCGGGATGGCTCCATGAGCGCGAACGGCGGTCGTCATGCGGATCGCTGCCTCACGGTTGGACGGAATGGGGAGACCTTGCGCGAGGACACTGCTTTCCAGAGCGACGACAGGAGTCCCCTCACGCAACGCCAACCGGACTTCGGGGAGGAGTCGAATCATCTAAGAGATTGCAAATGTGCGAAAGCCATCGCGGATATGTGATTGCATCTGCAATCGGCAATCAAGATGTGCGCTATGCGATTACGGCTCGTGGCGCAGGCAGTGAATCGCACGTCGCACATTTCGATCGCAGATGTCCGATGCAATCACATATCCGCGATGGCATTCGCACTTGCTAATTCGCCGCCGTTCGTTTGAACTCTGCTTTGTCACTCCACGTCGGCACCGCGGCCGAGTTTGCCAGGGACAGGCCAAACCTGAGCACCAACTCCGACAGCTGGACGGCGCCTGACAAGTCCCAGTCCGCGCGATACTCATCCGAAGGCTGATGGTAGCGGTGATCGGTGTAGTCCTGGTTCTGCTCGCTTCCCCACTTCGCCGGACGGCCCACGAAGTCGGTTCCGGCGGCGATCGAGACTGCGGGAACGCCGGCCTTCGCAAACGCGAAGTGATCGGAACGATAGAACGCGCCTCGCTCCGGATGCTCGTCAGGCGCCGTGCGAAGACCGTTGGCCGCGATCAGACGGCGGAAGGATGGACCCAGCGAGCTCTTCTCTTCGCCTAACACACGGAAGCTGCGCGTGCGTCCGAGCACGTTGCCACCGTCGACGTTCACGTTGGCGATGATATTTCCGATCGGCACCGTGGGATTGGCCGAGTAATACTCGGAGCCGAGCAGCCCCGACTCTTCGGCAGTAACGAAGACGAAGAGCAGCGACCGACGGGGGCGCGGCGACTCGGCCGCAGCACGAGCGACGGCCAGAATGTCGGCCACGCCTGACGCGTTGTCGGACGCGCCATTGTAGATCGAGTCGCCCCGCACCTTCGGACCGATGCCGAGATGATCCCAATGGGCGCTGAACGCGACATGCTGGTCACGCAGCGCGGGATCACGCCCTTGAAGCACGCCGACGACGTTCTCCGACTCGAGATGATCGACTCTGTTGCGGAAGGACGCGTCGATCATGATGCCGGTCGGCACCGGCTTGAAGCTGCGGGACTCCGCCTGCGTCCGAAGCGCCGCCAGATCGAGCCCCGCCTGCCTAACGAGCGCGGCGGCCGCGCTGTCGGTGATCCAACCACGAATGCCGAGCGGTGCCGGTGCCTTGGCGTCGCGCGGCAGCATGCGCTGCTCCTTCGCCCACGAGCCGACGACAGTGTGCCACGGGTAGCCCGCGCGCTCGGTGGTATGGATGATGAGCGCGCCCGCCGCGCCGCGCCGCTCCGCTTCCTCGAACTTGTACGTCCAGCGTCCGTAGTACGTCATCGCCTTTCCGCCGAACAGCTCCGGCTCGCTGTTAGGCGCTGGCGGATCGTTGACCAGGACGAGCAGCACCTTCCCCTTGAGGTCGGCGCCCTTGAAGTCATCCCAGTTGAATTCCGGCGCGGTGGCGCCGTAGCCGACGAACACCAGCTCGCCACGCGCCGCGCTCGACTCGACAGCCGATCCCGCCCATACCACCACGTCGGTGGGATAGGCCAGCTTGGCTGTCGCCTTTCCCGATGCGGAAACGCTGATCGACGAGGAATCGGCCCCGACGATATCGATCGGCACCTTTTGGAAGTAGGAGCCGTTGACGCCCGGCTCAACGCCGTATGCGCGAAGCTGCGCCGCGATGTATTCCGCGGCGAGCCGTCCACCGCGAGTGGCAGGTGCGCGTCCCTCGAGAAGGTCGGACGACAGGAAGCGCAGGTGCGCGTCAATCTCCTTGGCAGTGATACGAGCGGGCGCGGCAGCCGCCTGGGCGCGCAGAGCATCGGGTGTAGCGATCGTCACCAGTGCGGCAGCGTGCGCCACCGCGCCCAAGCGCAGCAGAGTAGAGAACTTCATGCGAATGTCGGTGAAGGTGGCAGGTGCGCGGGAAGACCGAGTGGCGATAAGTTAACGCGCGTGCGCGAGCGTCGCCCGTTTACTTAACCCGCGGCACACCCATCATGGAGCCTGCATGGCCGACACCGACCGTCCCTCGCGTGAGCACACCACTGCGCCAATCACACCGACGAATACCGGAGTGGTGATCGGTATTCTCGTCGTTCTCCTCATCGCGCTCGGTGTGTATTTCTTCTGGCGAGGCACTGGGGTGCAGGACGAGCAAGGCAACCACCCGCGTCCACCAGCCGACACGGCGCTCAAGAGAGGTACCTGAGCCGCGCTACGAGACCGGCCGCGCGATGACGAGAAGTCGGTCGGGCGCCGGACCGAAGTAACGGACGGGCCAGCAGGTAGTGAGCGTGAGCTCCGGCTGCTCGCTCGTGAAGAGCGCGGGGGCCGCGCTATCCAGCACTCGCCGCTCGGATACTACCCATGTGCGACGCGCCGTCACCGTCTCGGTGTACACCGTATCGCCAATCGTTAGGCGGTCGAGCGCGCTGAAGTGACGGTCGCGGTGCGCGGACAGGATCGCGTTTCCGCTCTGACCCGGCAACACACTCCCTGGCAGATGACCCGGGCCTGCGTTGAGCTCGCGATCTCCGACTCCCTCGACGACGATCTCGTCGAGACCGATGCGTGGAATGACGAGACGGGCCACGGGCGCGCCTCGCGCGGTGGGTGTGTTGCGCACCCCGAGCGTCGCGCGGATGGCTTGAACGCGAGCGCGGGCGAGCGTCGCTTCCCACTCGCTGCGCGCACGATCGCGCGCGAGCGCGCCCGAGGCCCACGTCGTTCCCGTATAGAGAACGAGCGCGACCCCGACGCCGAACAGCAGCGCGCCCGCGCGACGCCGAGTCACGGGTTCAGTTACCCGAAGACCGATCGCGCGAAGGACGGCGACGCAGCGCGAGACCGGCTACTATGGAGCCGAGTCCGAGCAGCGCAAGCGCGGGCAGTGGCGTTGCCGTCGCTGGCGCCGGTGCGCCTTGGCGGAACTCGGTGGTGACCGTCGTCTGCGACCGTGTGGTGTCGACCTCGGTCGTCACGGCTCCAGTGCTCACCGTCGTGTCGCGCAGAGTGGAGTCTTGCACCGTCGTGGTGATTTGAACGGTGCTGTCCCTCGGTGCCGCCACGGATACCGACGCCGCCGCCGAGTCGACCCATTCGCGCATGGCGGTCATCCTTTCGGAGACGCTGGCGCTGTCGGTGCGCCGCAGGCTGTCGGCTCGCGCTTTGGCAACGGCGGCTGGCTCCTGGCGCGGAGCGGTGATGGTGGACGTGAATTGCGCCAGCGCGGGGGTGGTGATCGCGCCGAGCGCGAGAGCTATGTAAAGGGGACGCATTGCACTCACGTTGGCCTCCTGATCGGCGCTCGGAGGAGCATTTCGCGTGCCCGCTGCCACCGCGGAAACGCAGCGCGGGCCGATTCTCGCCAGGAGAGTCGGCCCGCTCGTAACGCGTGGCGGCGAAAGATCCTACGCGTTCTCGAAATCCTGCCCTTTTCTGCTTTCCACCAGCTCACGCTCCTTCGAGGTCTTGTCGTACACGGCGAGGATCTTGATCGTCTCGCCCGAGTACGCATCGAAGGTCTTCCCCTCGCCTTTCTTGACCGTGATCTCGTGGCCGTCCTCGAAGCGGAGGACCACGTAGGGGTGGTCGTTGTTCAAGTACTTCTTGCGAAGCTTTTGCGGTGTCGAGGGCATGTCACGGGGGGTAAGGTGCGGCCCAAACTTAGAGAGTTGTGCGTCAGCGCACAACCCGAGCCGTCTCAGGTGACGACGGCCCGCCCGCTGGCGTGAGCACGCCATGCTTCGCTCTCCAGGATGTCATCGATCGCCGCGACGACGTGGTCGAGCTCGCCGTCGGTCGTGTAGAAATGAGGCGCCAGCCGAATGCCGGCCTCGGGGCGGTAGTCGACGAGGATGTCCCGGGCAAGAAGCTCCTGAGCCACCTCGTAGCCGTGCGGCACTGCGAAGGCGACGGTGCCGCCGCGACGAGCGCTGTCGCGCGGCGCGTGCACCGCGTAGCCACGCTTGTCGGCAAGCTCGATGAGGCGTGACGTCTGACGAACACTTTTCGCGCGAATGGCCTCGAGGCCCGCGGCGCGGACGATACGCGGCCCATCGATGGCCGCATAAAGCGCGGGAATCGTCGGAGTTCCGTTCAACCAGCGAAACGCGTTCGACGCATAATCCATCTCCGGCTCGAATGCGAAGGGACGCGCGTGCGCCTGCCAGCCGGTGAGCGACGGGGCCAGGCGCTCACGCACGCCGGGAGCGACATACAAGAACGATCCGCCGGGCCCGCCGCAGAGCCATTTGAGCACGCCGCCGGTCAGGAAATCAGCCGCGTTGCCCTTCACATCCACTGGCATCACGCCCACCGAGTGGAATGCATCCAGTGACACCAACGCGCCCACCGCGTGCGCTCGCTTCACGATGGCATCCGCATCCATGATGAACGCCGAACGGAAGAGAACGTGCGAGATAGCGACGAGCCGCGTCCGCTCATCGATCGCGGCGAGCAGTCGGTCCAGGTCAATGCCGATCCCGTCGTCACTTGGCACGACGACTATGCGTGCGCCCAACCGGACCGCGAGCGCGTCGTACACGTAACGCACCGACGGGAAATCGAGCGCCGTCATGACGATGGTGTCGCGTGGCGGCGTATACTCGAGCGCCGACAGCACGGCTGCCTGCGCGATCGTGACGTTAGGGAACATCACCACTTCGCCAGGATCGGCACCGATCAGTGGGGCGATCTCGTCACCCACGGTGATCGGCATGTCCCACCACCACTTCGCCCAGGCGCGAACGCCCTCGGTGCTCCAATCGCGTGCATATCCGGCCATTCGCTCCTCGACCGTTCGCGGCATGGCGCCTAACGAGTTCGACACCATGTAGGTGAGTCGCTCGAGGATCGGGAATTCCGGACGGAATCGAAGGAGTGAATCGGACATCTGGTCAACCAGAGCGCACATGCACGGGAGCCACGGAACGTCGAGTGATGCGCCACGCCACCGATCCGACGGTCAACACCGCGGCGACGATGCCGAACTCAGTCGCGCTGGCCGACGTCAACAGCCAAATGATCACCGCGCAGGCGAGGAGCGGAACGAGTGCGCCACCGGGAGCGCGGAACGGAACGCCATCGCCGCGCACGTCCTTGCGCCGGAGCACCCACGCGGCAACACAGCAGAGCAAATAAAGCAGCAGCACCGAGACGGTCGCCAGTCGCGCGAGCTGCTCGAAGCCCGTCGTCGCCGCCAATATCCAGATCGCGACTGCCTGCGCGAGGATCGCCACGTGCGGCGTATGGTAGCGCGGATGCACCGAGGCGAGCTTGCGCGGAAGAATTCCGTCGCGAGCAAAGGCGAAGAGCGCGCGCGGCATGGCCAGCATCATCCCGCTTCCGTGCCCGAACATCGAGACCGCGGCGCCAATGGCGATGATGACACCGCCCGCAGTCCCCAAGGCGACGCGAGCTGCCGCGGCGAGCGGTGCATCCTTCTCAACCGCCAGCTGCTCGGGGCCGAGAAGGCCCTGGACCACGAGATGAATGGCGACGTACAGGAGAGTGACAGTCGTCATGGCGACGGCCAGCGCTCGCGGCACGGTCCGAGATGGCTCGCGGATCTCACCACTCGGCGCCAGCGCGGCCTCCAGTCCGGCGAAGGCGAAGAAGAGCGTCACCGCGGTCGAGCCCAGTGCCGCCGCGCTCGGCAACTCGTCCGGCCAGACGAGCGCGTCGAGAGTAGGTGATCCGGCCAACACGATTGCGCCCGCCACCAGGAGCAGGACGAGCGGCAAGAGCTTGGCGATCGTGACGACTTCGACGAAGCGCGCTGCCTGCCTAACGCCGCGATAGTTCACGAACGCGAAGATGCCGAGTAGCGCGGCGAGCACCAGCGTGCGCCCCACAGGACCGCCGAGTGCTGGAACGAGGAAGGCCAGCGTGCCGGCGAACGCACTCGAGACGGCAGCCTGTCCGAACGATGACGGGAGCCAGAGGAGCACGCCGGAGAGGAAGCCCGCATAGCTCCCCAACGCGACTTCGACGTACGCGTACAGTCCGCCCGTGCGCGCGACGCGGCTCCCGGCTTCCGCGAAGCAGAGCACGATCAGCCCCATGGCGATCGCACAGACGATGTAGGCGAGCGGAGCGGCGGCGCCGAGCCCCGCGGCCACGGCGGCAGGGAGAACGAAAATCCCGCCACCGACGAGAATGTTGAACGCTGTCGCCGCCAGTGCGCGCACGCCAATGGCGCGCACCAGCGACTCTTCAGCCGCAGCGGCGCCCGGAGCTTCCGGCGAGCGGGACTCGGGCGCGCTTGCTGTCAGGGCGTCTTGGTCCTCTTCGACTCTATGAACTGACCGACGAAATTCCCTTCGGAGGAGCCCGACGGACCCGTGATCATCCAGTCGATGAGCTCCTCTTCGGTGATCGAGTACCGCTGACCCTTCCGCACGCCCGTGAGAAAGCCGGTCTCGCTGGCGATGCGCCCGAACATCTTGCCGTCACGCATGAATTCCACCGAAACGAACGCGTCCTTCATGTTGCCGTAATCATCGCGGACACGTGTGGTCACGAAGAGTGCGTGGCCGGGAGGTAGTCCGGCTAGATAGCGCTGCTTCACATCTGGAAAAGTAGCCTTCGCCCTCGCAATGAACGAGGCGAGCTCGGCATCCATTTCCTCTTGCGCTTTCGCGTCGGCCGCCGCGATCGCCGAGCCACCGTGCCCCGGAGCCGTCGTTCGGCCGGCGGTCGGAGCGGACTGACACGAGACGAGAACCGCGAACGACAGCGGCAGAAGATACATCGGTTGCGTTTTCATGAGCCCTCCACTGCGCGGATCAGCCGCCTTCAGCCTCGCGCTCTACGACGACGACGTCCGCCGTCGCCTGCACTGGATATGACTCCGCGACCGGGCCGATGAACCAAACGCTCACGCGAGCACCTTTCACCAGTGCGTCCAGTGGATCTGGGTGCGATGCACTTCCATCACGCGCCTGTATGCGCGTTCGGGACGTCAGGCGAACGCTGGCCTTGGCGGAGCCCGCCGATTCGGCGGGATTCTCTTCGACGACGATCTGGGCGACCGCGTCGTTACCGCCTGGTGAGCGTTCGATACGGGTGATCACCCCGCTGATCGAGGGTTGCGAGGTTGGGGGCATTTCGGAGGGGTTTGCGCAGCCGAAGGAAAGCAGGCACAGGGCACGGGCTAACGATCGCCAACCTGCGCGTCGCTTACCAATCACCGCGCTTCTCTCCACGACGATACGCACCCATGAGGGTGAAGAGAATGCCACCGTTGCCGATTCCCAGGCCCGCGAAGAACGCGATCCACCCGTAGATGCTGTCGCGCGTGTGCGCACTCCAAAGGATGAGCGCAATGCCGAGGATCGACCAGCCGAGACACATCACACCCGAGCGCACGAAGTCGCGGAAGCGGTCGCGCTCCGCTTGCTCCGATTCTGCCTGACGATTCAGGCGCATCTGCTCGAGCATCTCGGCGGGCAACGGCATGCTCGCCACAATAGATCGCCGCGCGCGAGCGCGCCAGCGTCAGGCGCCGTGCTCGGCGTCGCGCCGTCGCCCGAGCCACTCCTCGATGCCGATGGGAACGAACAATCCGTCGGCGATGGCGGCGATCTCTTCGGCTTCGCGCCACACGCGCGTCAGCTCGGTGAGCTCGCCGGCGAGCGCGCGCCGTTCGCTGTCTTCATGCGCGGCCATCTCGAGCGCGAGACGCGATTCGAGAGGCTGATCGGCGAGCGCGGCCCGCCCACGCGCGAGCGCGGTACGAGCGACGAACGCGAAGAGATCGGAGGGTGTAGGGTGCTCGTCGAGGAGCCGCACGGCCCGCTCGACCGCACGCCGGCTTCCGCCCAGGCGGTTGATGCGCGCGAGCAGCAGCGAGGCGGCGCGAACGGCGGCGTCATCCGAGAGCTGGTACGCGCAGCGGTCGTGCTGAATCTCCAGTCGCCACCCATCGCCGTCGCGCTGCGTCGCTCGCGTCGGAACTCGAACCGTGCTCAGGTCGCGCCCGCGAAGCAGCAAGACGTCGGAGTTGGCGGTCGCCACGCGACCGACCACTTGCTTGCTCTGATGGTAGGCGCGAAGCGCATCACCGATCGTGAGGAGCGACCACGCCGAACCCGCAGTGAGCGCGCCGACGGCGATGCCACCGAGTCCAAGCGCGCCGAGCGCAGCGGTGGAAACGCCGATCGTGGTGATGGCGCGCAGACGTCGTCGACCGAATTGGTCTCCGTAGCGCCACGCCGCGAGCTCGGGGCGAAGGGGGTCTCCGATGCGAACGAGCTCGAGTCCCTCCGAGAGGCGCGCGAGCCCGATGTTGTCGGTCGAGACGCGAAGCCGCGTATCTCGGAACCGCCGCTCGCATTCCTCGATCGCTTCCCAGCGCTCCTCGAGCGGCGTGAGGTTCCAGCGCTCGCAACCGCGGCAGACCACCCACAGTCTTCCTTTCGCGGTGTCGAACGCCAGCCGACGACCGATCGGAAAAGGCTCGATCAGCTCGTTGGTTCCGAGTGGGCGATGGCAAAAAATGCAGGCTGAGTACACCGCGCTCCCTGGACAGCGACGTGATAGTGGACGATGTGTAGTCGCCCCCCCGTGGCGCCAGTGTGAATGGGCGGCAGGGAGTGCAACTCGCGTCAGAATACGGTCATTCGTCCCTGATGTCCTCTTTTTTTTTCTCCCGGAGCTCTGGATTGATTGCCGAGGGTATCGGACTGCCGGTCGGTGGCGTGATCGCTCGCTCGCGCGCGACGGTAGGCTCCGCGGTGGCGGGGCCGGGCTCTTCAGGAAGTCCCAGCTCGCGCCGCGCACGGTTCAATGCGTCGTCGACGTTTCCGAAGAGCTGTTGGTCGCCGATGTCGTCCAAGAGACCGGAGCGACCGAGCGCCACGGTTGGCTGCGCATGGACATCGCTCAGCAATACAAGCGTGCCATCCTTGCGGGAGCGTTGCACGACGTCGCGCAAGACGTGAAGGCCCGTGGCGTCGATGGCCGGTACGTTTCGCATACGCAGGATGAGAACACGCGGCTTCCCCATTGTGCGCGCCAGCGTGTCTTTGAACGTCTCCGCCGCGCCAAAAAAAAATGGGCCGTTGATCTCGTAGACGATGACGCCGCGGGGCACATTGCGTGTGCGCATTGCATTGGGATCGCTTTCGTCCACGTTCTCCATGAACTCGCGCGCGATGACGGAGACATTGGTGACCTCGGCCATGCGCTTCATGAAGAGAAACGCGGCCATGATCATGCCGACTTCGATCGCAACTGTCAGGTCGACGAGCACTGTCAGGAAAAACGTGATGAGGAGTACAGTGACGTCGCTCTTTGGCGCGGTGAGGAGATTCCTGAAGGACCGCCAGTCGCTCATGTTATAGGCTACGACCAGCAGAATCGCGCCGAGTACGGCCAGTGGAATGAGTCCAGCCAGACGCCCGAGAAAGAGCGCGATGAGCAGCAGCGTGATGGCGTGCACGATCCCGGCGATCGGGGTGCGCGCCCCATTCCGAATGTTGGTTGCCGTTCGCGCGATCGCGCCGGTGGCGGGAATCCCGCCGAAGATCGGGGACGCGACGTTGGCCACACCCTGCGCCACGAGCTCCATGTTGGATCGGTGACGCTTCCCTGTCATTCCATCGGCGACGACAGCGGACAGTAGTGACTCGATGCCCGCGAGCAGCGCGATGGTGATCGCCGGGTTGGCGAGTGCGCGGAGATCCGAAGGGCTTACCATCGGCAGCGCGGGGGATGGAAGCGCGAAAGAAATTGTGCCGAAACGCGACTCGATAGTCTCGACGTCGAGTCGTAGCGCCCGCCCGACGAGTGTACACAGAACGAGGGCGACGAATGGTCCCGGAATCCGTCGCTCGACGCGAGGCCAGAGCTGGATGACCAGTAGAGCCAGCGCGGCGAGTCCAATCGCGTGCCAATTGTAGCTTGTGATATGCTGCGCGTACGCGCCCCACTTCTGGAGGAAGTCGGCGGGGACCACCCCCATTCGGAGGCCAAGGACATCTTTGATCTGCTGGCTAGCGATGATCAGTGCGATGCCTGCGGTAAATCCGGTGGTGACAGGATACGGGATGAACTTGATGGCACCCCCAAGGCCGGCGAGACCCATGACGATGAGGATCAAGCCCGCCATGAGCGTGGCCGCCGCCAATCCGGAATAGCCGTATTGATGCACTGTGCCGTAGACGATGACGACGAAGGCGCCGGTCGGTCCGCCGACCTGTACCGCGCTGCCGCCGAGTGCGGAGATGACGAATCCAGCGATGATCGCAGTGAAAATCCCTTGCTGCGGACTGACGCCCGAGGCGATGCCGAACGCAATGGCGAGCGGCAGCGCGACAACGCCGACGATCACACCGGCCGTAATGTCAGGCAGCAGCTCCGAGCGCCTATAGTCTCGGAGCGACGTGACAAGTTGTGGAACGAGCTTGCGATGCACCGCGCAGCGGTCGATGGCGAGAGCACGGGAGGAAGAACATTTAAGATTAATCGAGCGCGGCGAGCCACGCTCGTCCCCACCGTGCCCCCCTCGTCCCCACGCTGACCGCGACGTCCCGGCGCGATTGCAGCGCCTGGGAGCGTCCCGTAGTCTGTGTGGACCCATGAGTAAAGAGACCTTGCTCACGCGCTCGCCCGAAGCGCCTGACGACCGCAACGCGGTCGTCAGGCCGAGGGTGAGTGTGTGGGCCATCGCCGTGGTGGCGATGCTGGCCAGTGCGGCGCTCAAGTTCTGGTATTTCTATCTGGATGACGTCGCGCACGGCGATCAGCACACCTGGCCCGTGCGAGCGATCGAAGAAGGAACTGGAGCGATCGCCGGCGTCCCGCTGATCGTCGCCGTCGTCGCCTTCTTCGAGCGCTTCCCACTCGATCGCCCCGGATGGAAGCAGCGGCTCCCGGCGCACGTCGCGGCGATGGTCGTCACGTCGGTGCTGCACACCACGCTGAACCTCGTTCTCCGCAGGGCATCGTTCGCGCTCTTCGATCTCGGATCGTACGACTATGGGCGAATGAGCGTGCGATATCTGATGGAGCTACCGAACGACGCGATCAGCTATGCGACGATCCTCGCCGTGATTCTCGGCGTTCGGTACTACGCGGCGTTGCGCGACCGCGAGGTGCAGGCGGCGGAGCTGCAACGCGGGCTGGTCGAGGCGCAGCTCAGGAATCTTCGGCTTCAGCTTCAGCCACACTTTCTCTTCAACGCGCTGAATACGATCTCGTCGACGATGTACGAAGACCCGGTGGCGGCCGATACCATGATCGGTCAGCTCTCGGAGCTGCTTCGGCATTCGTTGCGCACGGCGCGAACCGCGGAAGTGTCGCTGGAGGAGGAGCTGGACGTGCTCGCGCAATACGTGGGACTCATGCGCGCGCGGTTTGGCGAAGGCTTGCAACTTCGACTCGACATCGATCCGGCTGCGCGGTCGGCCGCAGTGCCGACGTTCTTGCTCCAGCCGCTAGTGGAGAACGCGGCGAGACATGGGAATCTGGCGCGCATCGGGCGCGGCATTGTCATCGTGCGCGCCTCGGTGAGTGGCGGGTTTCTGACGCTCGACGTAGAGGACGATGGCCCCGGGTTGGCCGCCGGGGTCGACTGGCGTCGCGCCGGCGGTGTCGGACTCGGAGCTACCGCCGATAGGCTACGTCTCCTGCACGGCGACGCGCACCGCTTCGAGGTAGGGAATCTGGAGGACGGTGGATTTCGCGTCCGCATGGTTTTCCCGGCGCGCGCACCCGCGCCGGTCAGCGACAGCCGCCCCATTGGCGAGGTTCCCGAGGATGCGAGCGCTCATCGCTGACGACGAAGCGCCTGCACGGCGAAAGCTGCGCCGGCTGCTCGACGCCGAGCACGACATGACGGTCGTGGGCGAGGCGTCGAATGGACGTGAGGCGGTGGAGGCGATCGCGGAGCAGAAGCCCGACCTCGTCTTTCTCGATGTGCAGATGCCGGAGCTCGACGGATTCGCGGTGGTCGATGCGATCGGCGTCGACGCGATGCCGCCTACGGTCTTCGTGACGGCGTATGACGAGCATGCGCTCAAGGCGTTCGAGGTGCGCGCCATCGACTATCTCCTCAAGCCATTCACGCCCGAGCGATTTCGCAGCGTCCTGGCGAACGTTCGTACCAGGTATGGCGGCGGTCCTCAGCCCGCGGACTCGCAGCAGCTGGCACAGCTCCTCCAGAGCGTGGCGACACCGCCAAGATATCTGCGCCGCATTCTCGTGCACCGCGACGAAAAGGCGTTTCTGCTGCCTGTCGAGAAGATCGATCGCGTCGAGGCCGAGAGAAACTACGTTCGTCTCCACACGGCGTCGGGCGCGTTTCAGCTTCGCGGAACATTGACCGCGCTTTCGGCGCGTCTCGATCCCGCCATGTTCCTGCGCATCAATCGCTCGGAGCTCGTCAGGCTCGACGCGATCGCCGAGCTGCACCCGTGGTTTCACGGCGATTACCGCGTGGTACTGCGCGACGGGAGCACTCGCATGTGGAGCCGGCGGTTTCGCGCACAGGCAGAGGGGGAGTTCGGCTCCTGATCGCGCGTTGGCCGCTCAGCGGTGTGCACACGTCGCCGCTCGTCCCCTGCCCATCCCGCTCATCCCGTTTTCGTTTCGCACTGGGCGCGGTCCTCCCACTATGTCCCGCATCAGGACCACACACGGACCGAGGACACCATGCGTACGCATGCACGATTTGCATTGTTAGGCCTGCTGACCGGATGCGCTTCGTCGCCGGCGCCGCATCCGGCGGACGGCATCGCGGCACAAATGGAGGCGGGCGAATGGCGCGCTTACGGGCGCGATGTGCTGGGCTCGCGCTATTCGCCGCTCACCGAGATCAGGCCGCAGAACGTCGGACGCCTGACGGTCGCCTGGACATACTCCACGGGCGAAGGGGAGTTGCCCGTGGCCAAGATGGAGCGCTTCGCGTTCGAGGCAACGCCGTTGGTATTCGATGAAACTCTGTATCTCAGCACGCCACTGGGCCGCGTCATCGCGCTCGATCCCACTACCGGCGCTCAGCGCTGGCGCTACGACCCGGCGGTGGATCAGAAGCTCAGATTCGGCGATTTCACCAATCGCGGCGTTTCAATGTGGGAAAATCATGCTGCGGCGCCGAACGATCGCTGTCGCCGCACGATCTTTCTGGCTACGATCGACGCGCGTCTGATCGCGCTCGACGCGCGCGACGGGGTGCCATGCGCCAACTTCGGAGCGAACGGAGTAGTCGACCTGCGTCGCGGTTTGCGAAACGCGCCATTCGAGATCGAAGAGTACGAGCAGACGTCGCCGCCCGCGGTGGTGAACGGTGTCGTCGTGGTCGGTTCCGCCATCGCCGACAACAGCCGCACCGACGCCGTGAGCGGCGAAGTGCGCGGCTTCGATGCCATCACCGGCGCCCTCCGGTGGACGTGGGATCCCGTACCGCAGAATCCGTCCGATCCCGCATATGGATCGTGGATCGGTCCGAAAGCGAGAAGCACCGGTGCGGCGAACGCGTGGTCCATCATCGCCGCGGACCCGGAGCGCGATCTGGTGTTCGTTCCCACGTCAAGCCCGAGCCCGGACTACTACGGCGGGGAGCGCCTCGGTGACAATCGCTACGGCAACTCGATCGTCGCGCTGCGCGCGTCGACCGGCCGCGTGGTGTGGCATTTCCAGACCGTGCATCATGATCTCTGGGATTACGACAACGCGGCGCCGCCCACGCTGGTCACCATCACACGTGCCGGTCGCGAGATCCCGGCGGTGCTGCAGGCCACGAAGACGGGCCAGCTGTTCGTACTGCACCGGGAGACGGGTGAGCCGATCTTTCCGGTCGAGGAGCGCGCCGTGCCCGCCAGCGATGTGGCAGGCGAGCGGGCGTCGCCGACGCAGCCCTTCAGCTCGCTCCCCGCGTTGAGCCCGCACCGCCTCACCGCCGACCAGGCGTTCGGCATGAACGAAATCGATCGTCAGGCATGCCGACAGCGAATGGAGCGGTTGCGCAACGAAGGAATTTTCACGCCGCCCAGCATGAAGGGCACCTTTGTGATGCCATCGAACATCGGAGGCGCGCATTGGGGAGGTGTCGCATTCGATCCTGTGAGGCAGATCGCGGTGATCCCCGTGAATAGGGTAGCGACCGAAGTGCAGATCCTCTCCCGCGAGGAGATCGACAGCGTGCGGGCACGCCGGCGCCGCGGAAAGCGGTTGGATGGGGACTGGGAGTACGCGTCGATGCGCGGTACACCCTATGGAATGCGTCGCCGCATCATGCGAGCGGAGAGCGGCGTACCGTGTACGCCTCCGCCGTTCGGCGCGCTGGTCGCGATCGATCTCGGCACCGGCAAGAAAGTCTGGGATGTACCACTCGGTGACCTGCGAGGGATGCTCGGCGGGAGTGGCGGCGATGGTGCACCGCTGGGCACGCCGAACCTTGGCGGTGCGATCGTGACGGCGAGCGGCCTCGTCTTCATCGCAGCGACGGCCGATCGGCGAATCCGCGCGTTCGACATCCGGAGCGGTGCCGAGCTGTGGAGCGGCGAGCTGCCAGCGGGTGGCCGCGCGACGCCGATGACGTACCGAGCGACGCCAGGCGGAAAGCAGTATGTCGTGATCGCGGCGGGCGGTCAGAACATCTGGGGTCCGGGTGACCGGCTGGTGGCGTTCGCACTGCCTTGAGTCGCCGTTCGGTATCGTCTTTGCTCTGAGCAGCGTCGAGGCAGCGGCTTGCTCGCCGCCTCACAACAGCGTATTAAGCAGCATCCCAACACCGGACCAGGAACGATGATCCGATCACTTCGCGCATCTACACTCGGCGCGGTGCTCGTCGCCGGCGCGTTGGCGTTGACCTCGCGCGCGAGCGCGCAGGAGCTCGCCACCGCTCAGGCGGCCGGCCCCACTCTCGCGGCGGCCAGCGTCGGCTTCCGCCCCACTCTACACGAAGCTTCGCCAGATGAAGCTCTCCTCCAGCGACGCGGCGGGCTCAGCAGCGGGCAGAAGCTCATGATACTCGGCGGCGCCACGTTCCTCGTGGGCGCGCTCGTCGGCGACGATGCGGGCACGGTGATCATGGTCGGTGGTGCCGTGATCGGACTCTACGGACTGTACCTCTGGCTCAACGAGGGCGCCGTCGGCGTGGGAACGAGCATCCCGGCGCCGTGAGCGCGCGAGTGGTTCCGGACGGCACGACGCCCGCGTGGACTGTGTTGTTCACGCGGGCGTTGTTCACGCGGGCGTTGCACGAACAGGCACACGGTGCCGGGCGACGCGACCTCCCGCGGAACGAATCGTCCTTCGGGTGAGCGCGCGAAACCCGGCGGCGCGCGCGCGGGTATTCACTGTAAGGCAGTCAACGAGGGTGAGCGTGGCGTATCAGATCCCCGAGCGCACAGCGCTGGTGCTCGGTGGTGGCGGACTCAAGGGGTTCGCGCACATCGGCGTCCTTCAAGCATTCGAGGAGCGCGGTATTCGACCGGCGCTCTTCGCGGGCACGAGCATCGGCTCGCTGATTGCTTCGGCGTATCTGGGCGGGCTCCCATTGGACACGATGGCCGACCGCGCGCGCGCTCTCCGCCGCCGCGACCTGTTCCGCATCAATCACATGGGGATGCTCCTGGAGCGGATGCGGTCACCGTCGCTCTACCTCGAGGAGCCGCTTCGCGAGCTGTGCGTGAACAACTGCCCGCCCGGGACGTTCGAGGACCTTCCGCAGACGCTGCTCGTCAATACTGTCGATCTCGAGCGGGGCACGCAGGTGGTGTGGGGGCTACCGGGACTGCGCGACGTACCCGTGATCGATGCCGTGTACGCATCGTGCGCGCTCCCCGGCGCGTTCCCGCCCGGCCGTGTCGATGGACGCGTGTGCGTCGACGGCGGAACGATCGACAACCTTCCCGTCTCGGTGGCCGGTGTCGACATGGACGCGATCATCGCCGTGGATGTCGGCAGCTCGGAGCTGTCGCACGAGACGGAGATCACGAGTCAGGGTTTCGCCGCGATGTACATGCGTGCGGCCACGATCATGATGCACGCGCTGCAGGTCCGGCCGCTGGAGACGTGGACCGGCCAGCCGATGCTACTGATCCGTCCGAAGGTCGGGCATCGAAGCTGGTTCAGCTTCCACGACTTCGATGAGGTCATTCAAGCTGGCTACGTCGCCGCATGCACCGCACTCGATCAGATCGGCGACTCCCTCTTCTCGTCAGGCGGGATCTATCCACGTCGACGAGTCGATGTCTCCGTCGATCGCACGAAGTGCATCGCCTGCGGATTGTGCGTCGCGCTGGCTCCTCGGCTCATGGCGCGCGACGCGAGCGGCAAGGCCTACGCGACGTGCTCCCCAGTCGAGTGGTCCCCGGCGGACGGCGACTTCGTTCACCAATGCCCCACCAGCGCAATCCTGGTTCGCCCAGAGCGACGGAAGACGAAGAGAAGCTCGGGGGAGAAGCGACTGCAGAAGGCGACGGAATAGCTGCGGGAAGCGGGAAGCGGGCAACTGAAACGCAAGCGGCGACGTAGTCATCCGGTGTGCCTGCTCTTCCCGATTCCCGCTTCCCGCTTCCCTTCTTCCGTCCAAGCGGTCTCTACAAGTTCGACGTACCTCCCCACCGCTCCCCGCAACTCTTCCACGTCAATGTGCTCATCATCGCGATGGGCGACGTGGACCGAGCCGGGACCGTAGAGGTAAGGTGTTCCCCAGTTCGACAGCACTGGGACATCGGTCGCAAACGCCACGACGGAGGTTGGGAAACCGGGCACGGTATTGAGGTGCGCCGGAGGTACAATGGCCACGATTTCCAGCTCCGCGCGCGTGCCGGCCCAGTCGCGGAGCAGCCGCAGAATCTCGTCGTGCGGCCGCACCAAGCGGATCGCGAGACGAGCCGACGCGTGCGGCGCAATCACGTTGTCGGCGACGCCGCCCTCGATCGTGCCGACGTTGATTGTCGTCTCACCCAGCACCGCATCGCTCGGCAGTGGCTTCCGCCGCAGCTCGTGGAGCATGTCGACAAGCTCATCGATCGCCGAGCGTCCGAGATGCGGGTAGGCGGAGTGCGCGGCCTCTCCGCGCACGCGCACCGTCGCGCGAATCGCGCCTTTGGTGCCGAGCGCGAGCGTGCTTTCGGTCGGCTCACCGTTGATGAGCAGGCGGCTCGACGTCGGCACCAGATTCGCCGCATGCGCTCCGTCGTGTGATACCTCTTCACCAACAACAAACAGCAGTGCCACCGGGACAGCGCTGTCGCGCAGCCGCTCGGCGGCGCACCACATGGCGGCGGCAATCCCTTTCGCGTCGCACGACCCGCGTCCCCAAAGCCTGCCATTCTCGAGACGGGGCGGGATGAAGGGCGGCACGGTATCCAGATGAGTCGACAACGTCACGAGCGGTTCTTCGACCGACTTGGCAAGGATGTTTTCGCGACCGTCGGTAACCGGAATGCGGCTGACGCTCCATCCCCGCTCCTCCAAACGGCGGTGCACGAGTCGCATCACATCGCCCTCGCGTCCCGTGGTGGAGTCGATTCGCATGAGCTCGATGGCGAGCTCTACGGGGTCGAGCGGCTGCCGCATTCGTGCACTCCTCCGAGATCGTGGTAGATTTGTCGTAGCCTGCCGCGCATGCACGCGGCAGCGGCTCCGCTTCGCGTCATTGACGCGTGTACTTCAACGCACACGGCGTATGAGCCCACTCGATTCCTTCGGTGCCCACGCGACGCTGAACGTCGACGGCACGTCATACACGATTCATCGGCTCGACGCGCTCCGCAATTTGCGCGGCTCGACGGTCGAACGCCTTCCGGTCACGCTCAAGGTCCTGCTCGAAAACCTGTTGCGCAACGAAGACGACGCCTTCGTGAAGCGCGGCGATATCGAAGCACTCGCCACTTGGGACCCGCGCGCCGGAACGCAGCGCGAAGTCGCGTTCCGCGTCGCGCGCGTCCTCCTCCAGGACTTCACCGGCGTGCCGGCGGTCGTCGACCTCGCCGCAATGCGTGACGCCATCGTTAGGCTCGGCGGCGACGCCACGCGCATCAACCCGCTCCAGCCCGTCGACCTCGTCATCGACCACTCGGTGCAGGTCGACGAATACGGATCCGAAGCCGCGTTCCTCATCAACGTCGAGAAAGAGTTCGAGCGCAACAACGAGCGCTACGCGTTTCTCCGGTGGGGGCAGAAAGCGTTCCGTAACTTCAGTGTCGTACCGCCAGGTACCGGCATCTGTCATCAGGTCAATCTCGAGTATCTCGGCCGTTCGGTGTTCACGAGCAAGTCGAACGGCGAAACGATCGCTTTCCCCGACACGCTGGTCGGCACCGACTCACATACCACGATGATCAACGGCCTGGGCGTGCTGGGCTGGGGCGTCGGCGGCATCGAGGCGGAGGCGGCCATGCTCGGCCAGCCGCTGTCGATGCTCATTCCGGAAGTGATCGGATTCCGTCTGCACGGGAAGCTGCCGCCGGGCGCCACCGCAACCGACCTGGTGCTCACCGTGACGGAGATGCTCCGCAAGAAGAAAGTCGTCGGCAAGTTCGTCGAATTCTTCGGCAGCGGACTGTCGAGTCTCTCGCTGGCCGACCGTGCTACCATCGGCAACATGGCGCCCGAGTACGGAGCAACGGTGGGCTTCTTTCCGGTCGATGCCGAGACGCTCAAGTATCTGCGGTTCACCGGTCGCGGCGATCATCACGCGCGCCTGGTCGAGGAGTATTGCAAGGCGCAAGGACTCTTCCGCACCGACGACACGCCGGATCCGATCTTCACCGACACCATCGAGCTCGATCTCGGCACGGTCGAGCCGAGTCTCGCCGGTCCGAAGCGGCCGCAAGATCGCGTGCCGCTCAAGCTGGCGAAGACCATGTTCGCCGACGCGCTGACCAGCGAGCTCGATAAGGTCGGAACGGCTGCCGGCAAGGCGAGCGTGGAGCGGGCGAAGGCAGTGAGCGCCACACCCGAGCTCTCGACCACCGTGGTGGCCAAGGCTCCGTCGGAAGTGCTGGATCCGCACAGCGGTGTGCAGGTCGAGATGAACGGTCAGCGCTTCGGTCTGCGGCACGGCGCGGTGGTGATCGCGGCAATCACGAGCTGCACGAACACGTCGAATCCATCGGTGATGCTCGGCGCCGGCCTGCTCGCTCGCAATGCGGTGCGGAAGGGGCTGCGCACCAAGCCTTGGGTCAAGACCAGTCTCGCACCGGGCTCGCGCGTCGTGACCGAGTACTACCGGAGAGCCGGCGTGATGGAGTCGCTGGAATCGTTAGGCTTCTACCTCGCCGGGTTCGGCTGCACCACGTGCATCGGAAACTCCGGTCCCCTGCCGGAGCCATTGGCCACCGCGGTTGAAGACAACAAGCTGGTCGTGGCCGCCGTTCTATCCGGCAATCGCAACTTCGAGGGGCGCGTCAACCCGCTGACGCGGTTCAATTATCTGGCGTCGCCGCCGCTGGTCGTCGCCTATGCTCTCGCCGGTCGGATGGACATCGATCTGTACAGCGAGCCGTTAGGCATCGGTAGCGACGGGCCCGTCTTCCTGCGCGACATCTGGCCGTCGCCACAGGAGGTGGAAGACACGATCCTCCGGTCGGTGAAGAGCAACATGTTCACCGAGCAATACGCGAACGTGTTTCAGGGCGACGAGCAGTGGCGCGCGTTGCCGATCCCGGAGGGCGATCGCTACACGTGGGCGGACGATTCGACGTACGTGAAGAATCCGCCGTTCTTCGAAGGAATGCCCAAGGAGCCACCGGGCGTGCGGCCGATCACTGGCGCTCGTGTGCTGGCGATGCTCGGGGACTCGATCACCACCGACCACATCTCTCCCGCCGGCTCCATCCCGGCGGCGAGTCCGGCCGGCAAGTGGCTGATTGCGCACGGCGTGAAGCCGGCGGATTTCAACTCGTACGGTGCGAGGCGCGGCAATCACGAAGTGATGATGCGGGGGACGTTCGCCAACATTCGCCTTCGGAACGAGCTCGCACCTGGTACGGAAGGTGGATGGACGTCGACCTCCCCTGGCGGTGAGCACGTGACGATCTACGACGCGGCGATGAGCTATCAGAAGCAGGGTACGCCGCTGGTGGTGATCGCCGGCAAGGAATACGGCACTGGTTCCTCGCGTGATTGGGCCGCGAAGGGTGCCGCATTGTTAGGCGTGCGCGCCGTGATCGCCGAGTCGTTCGAGCGCATCCACCGGTCCAATCTGGTGGGGATGGGCGTGCTGCCACTGGAGTTCAGGGAGGGGGAGACGCGCGCTACGCTGGGCCTGACGGGCTTCGAGCGCTATGACATCGAAGGGCTCTCGGACGCTCTGGAGCCGCGCGCGCAGCTCACCGTCGTCGCCACCGCGCCTGACGGGACGTCGAAGCGCTTCCAGGTCCGCTCGCGCATCGACACCCCGGAAGAGGTGACGTACTATCGGAATGGCGGGATACTGCACTATGTGTTGAGGCAGTTGGTGAAGTGAACAGCGGGACTCGGGACTCGGGACTCGGCGTCCCGGCGAGTCACACTCGATCGCCTCGAGCCGAGTCCCGAGTCCCGAGTCCCGCTGTTCATCCCCTCCGCCGCAGCTCCGCCGCGATACTGACCGTCCGATAGATCGCTGTGCCCATCGCGCCCAGGCCGATGACCGCCGCAACGCCGGCCAACAACGTGCCGTGGTGCCAGCCGGTGGCCGACGTGGTCACGCCATCGAGCAGAGCGCCTAACGCGAGCAGCACCAGTCGCTCGGCGCGCTGCATCAACCCTCCCTTCTGGCTCACGCCTACCGACTCTCCGCGGGCTCGCGTGTAGCTCACGAGCAGCGACGCACCCAGCGCGAGTGCGACGGCCATCGTCCCCCAGATGTTGCCGATGTAGTAGTGCGCGAGCCCGAGAAAGGTGAACGTCTCGGCGAAACGATCGAGCGTGGAATCAATGAATGCGCCGTAGTCGTT